>NZ_CP046703.1:2400000-3057500 GCF_009873495.1 Nostoc sp. ATCC 53789
GCCTTTTTTAAGTACTGTTTTGCAGATTGCGGTGATTACACTTTTACCTGTAGCAATTGGGATGATAGCCAAGCGTTATGTACCCGGATTAGCAGACAAAGCAGATAAACCTGTGAAGTGGCTGTCTTTATTTTTCCTGGCGGTGGTAATTACTGGAGTGCTGTTGCGAGAACGGAATAGTTTTATTTCTTATCTAATAGATGTGGGCGGGGCAACTTTAGTGTTGAATGTGGTTGCAATGGCTTTAGGTTTTGCGATCGCAACTTTAACCCGATTAGGAGAAAAAAGCGTTACGGCAATTACAGTAGAAGTAGGGATTCAAAATGGGACACTGGCGATCGCGATCGCTTCTACACCTACGCTGCTGAATAATCCTACAATGGCTATTCCTGGGGCAATTTATGGTCTACTAATGTTTGTGACTGGTGCTGCATTTGCTTGGTGGGCTAGTCGTCGCCAAGGCTTACTGAAAGCATAAAGATATTTTGCCTCATGGGTTATAAGTATTAGTACAAATTAAATTACCGATCTCAAGAGTTTGATTGAAAAGATTGAGGCTATCTATTAGACAAACTAGCCCGTGTAAGTAGAAATTATCCAGTCGCCTGCATTATTTTTGGCAATTATACTGATGAGATGAAGCCTTTTCTGGGCGTTACTTCTTCTCAAAATTAAAGCGATAAATAATATTTTCTTTCCTGCTTCCCTTACCCACAATCCTTTTTCACCTTTCCCCTTCAACTAGGAATTATTAAGATACCAGACATTTCTGGAAAAGAGATTATGGCTTGTGTAGTAAGAAAGCAAATATCACTTGATGCTTAATTTAGCTCAAGGGGGTCTAATGATTGATCGCTTTGTAAATCTAATTTTTATCGATTCTTTTGCCCTTGCCATTAACCTGACATTTGGTAAATTGCTTCACACCAAAATCTGCAACTATTCATGGGATGGAATGGTAAGTGATGAGCTTTCAACACCAGAAACTGGCGCTAGTTCTTCTGAATTGCCAGCATCCTTGGAGGAAGATATAACTACTCCTATTTCATAAAGCCTGCTTAGAGGATGTTTTAAAAGTCCCTTTATCGGTATCAAAAGTTAAGATCCCCCTAAATCCCCCTTAAAAAGGGGGACTTTGATTCCGGTTCCCCCCTTTTTTAAGGGGGGCTAGGGGGGATCTAGAAGTACTTAAAAGCACGTCCAAACACTTTTAAAACAGCCTATTAGAGACTATTTATAAAGTAAATCTTAAGTAAGGTGGGTTACGGCTTTACTATTATGCACCTTGTTACATAGCGGTGCGTTAGCACTTTGATGAAAATTTTTGTGACAAATCATCTAGAAATATGTGCCTAACACACCGTACAATAATCTTATTTTTACTTTATAAATAACCTCTAAGATTTTGCGATCGCAACTTTAACCCGATTGGGAGAAAAAAGCGTTACGGCAATTACAATAGAAGTAGGAATTTAAAATGGGACTCTGGCGATCGCGATCGCTTCTACACCTACGCTGCTGAATACTCCCACAATGGTCATTCCTGGGGAAATTTATAATGTGCTAATATTTGTCACTGGTGCTGGATTTGCTTGGTAGACTAGTCGTCGCCAAAGCTTATTGAAACCATAAAGATACTTTGCCTCATGGGTTACAAGTATTTGTACAAATTCAATTATCCAATCTTATTTCCTTAATGTTTCTCGCCTCTTCTGCTAAACCTATTGATGACAATCTCAAAAATTTTGTAGACGAAATAGAAGCGCAAAGTCCTAGTTTATCGGTTTTGGCAGCGCGTCAATTTCGTTATAGTTTGCGTCAAACTACTATAGAAGTAAATATCAAAGAACCCCGCCAGTTTAACGTACTCGAAGAATTTATTATCCGCGCTGCGATTGAATTTCAACCTCCGCCAACAGAGGATGAATTAGCCTCTGTACTTGGACTGGATTCTGTATTTATCAAAACTACCACTGCAACTCTTCGCTCATTACAAACTCTATCACCAACATCACCAATTACAGTTACTTCTGAAGGTCGCTCATTTTATGAAAAAGGGTCTGTACCACAGCCTCCATATCCTGTACAGCTTAATGCTATTACAGATCCTTTAAGCGACAAAATAACCTTTCAAACTGAATCACTAAGCGAGACAGTGATAAAGTTGCCAGACTTAGCAGATTTTATAACTATTGATCATATAATTACTGATATCTCTTCTTTACAACTTGAGGAAATCCAAAAATTTATTCAGGCTTCCGATTTAGCGCTTCATGTCCCAGAAGAGGGAAAAATCGTTACTTCTTATAAGGTATTAAATCCAACTCAAAAATTTTGGAGAAAGATATCGCTTTTCGTTATCTTCGATGCTCTTGAAGATAAATTAACCATCCAAATAAGAAATGGAAAACAAGTTTTAGAGTCAGCATCAAATTGGTTAGAAGCTCTACACGCTCAAGGTAAAATATCCTTACAAGCATTATGTAAATTGTCAGACGAAACCATCAATTTTGAACGTGAAGCCATTCTCCAACATAAAAATACTGAAATAGAAGCTAGGCTTGAAAATATTCGCCAAAAAACCTTAAAACCTGCGAAAAAAGCTGATAAAAAAGTAGATAAATCTCCAGTGGTAGGTGAAGTTGTACAGTTACGCGACGGACAAATTAGCCAAGCTTTCTCAGAAGTTTTGAATTCTGCTAAAAGTCAGGTTATTATTTATTCTCCTTGGGTGAATCAGGCAGTTGTCGATGAAAAATTTCTAACTTTGTTACAAAAATTAGCTAATCGTGGAGTTTGGATTTTAATTGGACATGGAATTGCGCGGCGACAAGAAGATGAAGAGAAACCAATTTCGCCAGAAGTAGAGAAAAAACTGCGAGCAATAAAAACACCTGATGGTTTATCATCTGTACAGGTTTTATGGCTGGGAGACTCCCATATAAAAGAAGTAATAGTTGATCAAGAAATCCATCTATGTGGATCTCATAACTGGCTATCTTATCGTGGTGATTACCTACCACGGGGTGAATCAGTTTATAAAGTCACAATTTTGCATCAAGTCCAAGAAGCTTATGAATTTTTCGCTAATCGCTTCCAAAATCAAGCTCAAAAATTATGGCAAAATGCTCTAAACAACCGCGATTCTAAACTGGCTGTGGAGTCTTTATATGTATGGGGTGCGCTAGGTATGGAAGACATTGCACTCAAAAACATACAGCAAAGCAATTGGCTGGAAATTCTGCCTATGTGGTTAAATGTGGCACTTCAAGGGTTAAGAACGAAGAATATACAAGCTGATTCAGAAAGTTTTGAAACCGCCCTTTCGTTGTTGAGTCAAGTTTCTATTGAAGAGGCTTTTCTTGAGTCATTGCAGCAAGGATGGCGTAAAGTTATCGGTGCGATCGCAATTAACAATCCTAAAATTGCTTTAAAGTTACTTAGCGATGAAGTCTGGGTGCAGTTTCTACGTCTCAATATTGCCCAAAATAGTGATTCACCTGATAATTTTATCTCGCAACATACTTTATCAAAAAAAATAAATAGATAACTATAGCAGTCAGCTTTGATTTTTGTTCGCGCAGTGCAAAAGCGATGGCAGCCAACAGGCAACAAGGCTTTTCAAGTGGTACTAAGTTTTTTCAAAAATTAAATATGATTTCTATATCGATATAAAATGCAAAAGCGATAGTCAAATTTCATACAAGGCAAACGTAGCCAAAACTTCCTATATTGTTCACCTATCTAAATAAATACAAATGTTCTAGTTTTTTACTTATTAGCCGTACTATCCATAACCAACAGCATTCTATAAAATTCCTCCCTAAGAATCACATGATCCCCCTTACCTGTGGTGGCAGACAGTCCTAAACTGAAGATGAGAGTTGAAAGGCAGTCGGGAGAAATTTTGTGAAAAAAGTATTATCAATCATCCTTGGCGGTGGCGCGGGTACTCGGCTTTACCCATTAACCAAACTCCGCGCTAAACCAGCAGTACCAGTAGCGGGGAAGTACCGCTTAATCGATATCCCTGTTAGTAACTGCATAAATTCCGAAATATTCAAAATCTACGTCCTGACACAATTCAACTCAGCTTCCCTGAATCGTCACATCGCCCGTACCTATAACTTTACTGGTTTCAACGAAGGTTTTGTGGAAGTGCTAGCTGCACAACAAACACCAGAAAATCCCAACTGGTTCCAAGGTACAGCCGATGCTGTGCGTCAGTATCTATGGTTGATGGAAGAATGGGATGTAGAAGAATATCTAATCCTGTCAGGCGATCACCTCTACCGGATGGATTATCGCCAGTTTATCCAACGCCATAGGGACACGGGGGCTGATATTACTCTCTCAGTCATCCCCATAGATGAGCGCCGCGCCTCAGATTTTGGCTTGATGAAAATTGACGATTCTGGTAGGGTAATTGACTTTAGCGAAAAACCTAAAGGCGAAGCGTTAACCCAAATGCAAGTTGATACAAGTGTACTGGGATTAACAAAAGAACAAGCCCTGAAACAGCCTTACATCGCCTCAATGGGGATTTATGTCTTTAAAAAAGAGGTTTTGTTCAAGTTGTTGAGAGAAGGTATAGAAAGAACTGATTTCGGTAAAGAAATTATTCCTGATGCCTCTAAAGATTACAACGTTCAAGCTTACCTTTTTGATGATTACTGGGAAGATATTGGAACAATCGAAGCCTTTTATCAAGCAAATTTAGCCCTGACTCAGCAGCCCCAGCCACCTTTTAGTTTCTACGATGAAAAAGCACCAATTTATACCCGCCCTCGTTACTTACCTCCGACTAAACTTTTAGATTGCCATATCACAGAATCAATTATTGGCGAAGGTTGTATTTTGAAAAATTGCCGCATTCAACATTCAGTTTTAGGAGTGCGATCGCGGATTGAATCTGGCTGCGTCATCGAAGAATCTTTACTCATGGGTGCAGATTTTTACCAAGCTTCTGTAGAACGGCAATGTAGCTTGATAGATAATGACATTCCCGTAGGCATCGGTACAGACACGATCATTCGCGGTGCCATCATTGATAAAAATGCCCGCATCGGTCATGATGTCAAAATTATCAATAAAGATAATGTGCAAGAAGCTGAACGCGAAAACCAAGGTTTTTACATCCGCAGTGGTATCGTCGTCGTGCTGAAAAATGCTGTAATTGCTGATGGAACAATCATTTAGTCATTGGTCATTAGTCATTAGTCATTAGTCATTGGTTAATAGTTACAAGTAACAAAGGACAACGGACAAATGACTAAACTGTTTTTGCTGATTGGTCTTCCAGGTAGCGGTAAGTCAACTTTTGCAAAACAATTAATGACAGAATGCCCCCAGATGCCGCTGATTTCTACGGATGGCATCAGGGGGCAATTGTTCGGTTCTCAAGCCCTTCAGGGGCCGTGGCTACTGATTTGGCAGGAAGTAGAAAGGCAATTTCGACAAGCTATTTCTACAGCAAATACAGCCATTTTCGACGCTACCAATGCCCAGCGCCGTCATCGCCGTGAAGTCATTGCTTTAGCCCGTGAATTGGGCTTTACCCAAATTATGGGAATTTGGGTGGATACACCAGTCTGGCTGTGTTTGGCACGTAATAAAAGGCGATCGCGCCAGGTTCCTGAAGAAATTATTTTGCGGATGCACCGTCAACTCCGGGATGCCCCCCCAAGCCTGGAAGAGGGGCTAGACGGGCTGATCCGCTTATCAGAAAAATCGGAGTACGGAAATTGCGATCGCACGTTGAGCAAGAACCACACTTGATTTTCTATATTCTTTGTTAATTTAAAATCAGATTCTTTTGCTTGGCACTCTACCTAGCAATCAAATATCTGTGTTCTTAAAAAAAACATAACAGTAATTTCTATAGGAGGCTAGTAGATGGCTGCAACCGACTTCAAGGACTATTACGCAATTTTGGGAGTTAATAAGACTGCCACTCAAGATGAGATTAAACAAGCCTTTCGTAAACTAGCCCGCAAATATCACCCCGATGTCAACCCAAATAACAAACAGGCAGAGGCACGCTTTAAAGAAGTTAGCGAAGCCTACGAGGTTGTTTCAGATGTAGATAAACGCAAAAAATATGACCAATTCGGTCAATATTGGAAGCAAGCTGGCGAAGGTTTCCCCGGCGGTGGCGTTGGTGCCGATATGGGTGGCTTTGACTTCAGTCAATACGGCAATTTTGATGAGTTCATTAATGAGTTGCTAGGACGCTTTGGCGGTGCTGCCCCTCGTGGTGGAGGCGGGCGACAAAGTTACTCTTACCGCCCTCCTACAGGTGCTACAAGTGGTTTTGGTGGCTTTAACGATTTTGGGTTTCAAGATGCAGGTGCGGGTACTTCCCAGGATAGTGAAGCTATAATCACCCTAACTTTTGCTGAAGCATTTAATGGTGTGCAAAAGCGCTTCAGTTTAGGTAACGAGACAATAGATGTTCGTATTCCATCTGGGGCTAAACCTGGTACTCGTCTGCGCGTGCGGGGTAAAGGTCAAATCAACCCGATGACTCAACAACGAGGGGATTTATACTTAAAAGTCGAACTTCAGCCGCACTCGTTCTTCCAAATGGAAGGCGATAACTTGGTGTGCGAAGTGGCAATCACACCAGATGAAGCTACTCTGGGAGCGTCTATTGATGTACCCACTCCCGACGGTTCAGTTAATGTCAAGCTACCAGCCGGGGTACGTTCTGGACAATCACTGCGTTTACGTGGCAAAGGTTGGCCCCTCGCCAAGGGTGGACGTGGCGATCAGTTGGTGAAGGTGGCGATCGCACCACCAAAAGACCTCAGCCAACAAGAACGAGAATATTATGAAAAAATCCGGGCTATACGTACTTATAATCCCCGCAGTCATTTGCAGCAAGTCAAGCTGTGAAAATTTCCGATTGTAGAAACGGTAAAATTTATCGTTTCTACATTGATTAAGTCTGATGCCGCGTATTTCTCGCGACAATGACAGACTTAAACGCTTCCATTGCCTCTGGTGTAGACTCGGTAGCTTGCCACGATGGACGTACAATTAAGCGATCGTGCCAAGCATTCAGTTTTGGATAGTCATTTAAAGAAATCCCTACTTCCGGCAGCCATATTACTACAGTTCCAGCCACAACCTCAGCCATAGTTAGGTTTTGACTACCAAAGTAAGGGCGATCGTCAAGTAAATTCTCGAATAATTTGAGTACTGTTGAAATTTTCTGCTTCGCCTGCTCGATTTTTTCGGGATTTTCTCCAGGTAAGCCTAATATCTGAGGTAAAAATGTGGTGGTTGCTGGCAAAAGCTCATTCACAGTTACCAGTTGTACCATCCGTGCGATCGCTAAATCCTTGGCATCTTTAGGCAACATCGCAGGTGTGGGATATTTTGTCTCTAAATAGTCCAGAATTGCTAAAGATTCCACTACATTAAAGCCGTCATCTACCAAAGCTGGTATGTGATGGAATGGATTAATTGCCAAAAACTCTGGTTTAAACTGCTCCCCATCCAGCTTTATTTCTACTAATTCAAACTCAAGTCCTTTTTCCAGCAGAGTAATCCAGACGCGGCGAGAGTTAGGAGAAATAGATGAATGATAAAGGGTCAGCACCATAAAACCTCACAGTTTTATCAGTAGAGTGGGTATTGCCAATTTTACACCTTATACTCAATTAAATTGTTCTAACAGAGTCTCAACACTAGCATTGTGATCCAGAAAAGAAAATAAATGCCAGTAGCTGAGTTTCCCTTCTTTATCTAATACAAACTGGGCTGGTAAAGGCGCTCCTAGTGCTTGCCCTACTTGATAGGTACGAAAAATTCGACAGCTAGGATCGCTCAATAACGGCATTTTTAAGCCTAAATCTTTCACAACAATTTGACTCTGCCGTTCATCGGTACTAGTAATCATTAAAACTTCTATACCGCGATTTTTAAATTGCTCATAGTTCTCATTCAAGGCTTTGATATGAGGAAAACAAAAAGGGCAATATTGTTTTTCAGTAAAGATGCGAGTAAAGGCGAGTAACACTGGTTGCTTGCCTTTATAATCAGACAATTTTACTAAAGTTCCGTTGGTAATATCTGGTAGTTGAAAATCAGGCGTTCCTACTCCAAACCTGAGTTGATTTCTAGCTGGAACTGGTAAAAAGTTGCGGAAGAATCGCTCATTTAATAAGCCACTAAAATCAGTTGAAGTCAACATATTTTTAACCCTAATTATTTAAATACTATTTTATGAAAAAACCACAGATAGATACAGAGGTTGACACTGTTTCATGTGTATCTCTGTTTATCTGTGGTTTTCATTGATTTTGCTCTCAACTCCAACAACTTGGATTAGAGTTTGCTAACGGAATTTAGACAGCAGAGAAGTAAACTTTAGACTTCACTGGGTCAGGATTCATTGTCTTGTCACCAGGTTGCCAACCAGCTGGGCAAACTTCATCGGGGTGAGATTGAACATACTGAATTGCTTGTAATGTCCGCAGGGTTTCATCAACGCTGCGACCAAAAGCTAGGTTGTTGATGGTAGCGTGCTGTATGATACCATCTTTATCGATGATGAACAGACCACGCAAGGCAATGCCGGCTGCTGGGTCAAGAACGTTGTAAGCGGCGCTAATCTCTTTCTTGATGTCTGAGACTAGAGGATAATTCAGGTCGCCGACACCACCAGACTTACGATCTGTTTGAATCCAAGCGAGGTGGGAGAATTCACTGTCAACGGAAGCCCCAAGGACTTCGGTATTGATTTTCTTGAATTCTTCGTAGCGATCGCTAAATGCTGTGATTTCAGTAGGACAAACAAAGGTAAAGTCTAGTGGGTAGAAAAACAGGACGACATACTTACCGCGATAATCGGAAAGTTTGATTGTCTTAAATTCCTGATCTACCACAGCTGTTGCTGTGAAATCGGGAGCTTGTTGGCCAACGCGGAGGCTTCCTTCGGTTCCGTAAGTAAGGGACATTAACCTAATTCTCCTTTATCGGTTTATTAGCGTTGGAATACGGGTCAAGTAAAACTCGCCCATCCACGCTCTCACAGTTTAATTACGATCTGTTACGACTATATCATACTCATAACGATTTTGAGTAGCCAATGCCAGATTTAGATACAAGAGAATGGTTACTTACCAATGGCTTAGGAAGTTTTGCCAGTGGTACGATTTCTGATGTCCGCACACGCACCTATCACGGTTGGCTGTTTACCGCTACAAACCCACCTTCTGGGCGGACTCTGCTGTTTTCACACTTAGACGCTAGCTTAGAAGTATCGGGGAACGTTGTAGCACTGGGGACAAATGTTTGGGGTAACGGTCAGATTGAACGGACAGGCTACGAACTGTTGCGTTGTTTTGATATTAACCCAGTTCCAAAATGGATTTGGGGTCGAGATAACTGGCAATTAAGCAGACAATTGGTGATGCCTTATGGGTTGGTAGAGGCTGAAAACTTTGGAACAGACAGGAAAGAGGTAATTTCTCATTCTCCTCCTTGCCTCCAGCAAAGTGCCCCTCTACCTCTTCCCAATGCCCAATTTTGCGATCGAATCTTGATCCAATATCGCTATGACGGAAGCGATACAGCAATTTTACGGCTGCGACTGCTGATCGCAGAACGTGATTTTCACCACCCACAAATTGCTAGTTCAGGATTACAGTTCTCAGAATTGCTTGGGCAACAGCAAATCTGCCTGCAAGCAAAAAAATTGGGTAATTTCGGTATACCTTGGCACTTGCGTTGGACAAAAGGAAAATATCAACCAGATGCAGTTTGGTATTGGAATTATGGATTGTCTGAGGAGACAAAACGGGGATTAAGTGACAAAGAAGACCTCTACAGCCCTGGTTACTTGATAGTCAGACTGCAACCAGGAGATGTGGTAACACTAGAAGCAAGAGTAGGTTTTCCAAACTTGATGGCAGGTGTTCTCACTTCCGAAACCTTTGCAGAAGCCGTGGAGATAGAGCAAGACCGGCTCTCTCAGATTTTTGGATGGAGTGAGGGGGGTAGGGGAGTAGGGGAGCAGGGGGCAGGAGAGCAGGGGGCAGGGGGAGCAGGGGGAGCAGGGGAGACAAGGGGACAAGGGGACAAGGGGACAAGAGGTGAGAACTTGAAACAAGTCTTTCCCCTTGTGCCTAATTCTCCTTGTCCCCAAGTCCTCTTGCCCATACCCAATGCCCCATGCCCAATGCCCCATGCCCAATCCCCAATCTGGCAACAACTACTTAAAGCAAGCGATCAGTTTATCGTCTATCGAGCCTCAATAGCTTGTCCCACAATCATTGCTGGTTATCACTGGTTTAATGAGCGAGGGCGCGACATATTAATTGCCTTACCTGGATTGGCACTAGTTCCACAGCGCTTTGATCTGGCAAAAGGAGTATTACGGACTTTTAGGCATTACTATCGTCACGGTTTAATGCCTAATGTATTTCCTGATGCCGATGGCGAACCACTTTATAACAGTATTGATGCGGCGCTGTGGTGGGTTGAAACTTTAGGGCTTTATTTAGAAGCTACCCAAGACTGGGAATTTTTGGCAGAGCAATTCTCTGTAGTCCAACAAATCCACAAAGCCTTTGTTGGTGGTACACACTACAATATCCAGGTTGATGCTATTGATGGGCTAATTAGTTGGGATGCTCGTGGTGTAGCTCTCACATGGATGGATGTCGTAATTGGAGCAAATCCTGTTACTCCACGTCACGGTAAGCCGGTGGAAATCAATGCGCTGTGGTATTCAGCTTTATGTTGGCTAAGTCGGTGGGCAGAACGCTTAAGTTCGCTTGAACTTGGCGATCCAGTGCGTCTCACTAAACAAGCACAGCGTTATGCTCTGCAAGCAGAAAAGGTTAAAACCTCGCTGCAAAAGTTCTGGAATCCTCAGTTGGGTTATTTATACGATACTATCGAGCCAGACGATCGCCGGAATTTTCAAATTCGTCCCAATGCGGTTTTGGCGCTGTCACTGCACCACTGTGGATTTTCTGCCCAACAAGGGAGTCAGATACTAGATTTGGCAACTATCAGCTTGCTGACTCCTTATGGTCTTCGCAGTCTCGATCCAGGAGATCCCGAATATAAAGGGAGATATGAGGGTAATCAAGAGCAACGCGATCGCGCCTATCACCAAGGCACTGTTTGGGGTTGGCTAATTGGACCATATATTCGGGCTTGGCAACGTTTTTATCCACAACAATCGCTGCCTTTTGATTGGCAACCTCTGCTAGATAATTTCTTATCTGGCGCTTGTCTTGGCTCTATTTCTGAGATATTTGATGGCGATGCACCTCATACACCTAGAGGTGCGATCGCTCAAGCTTGGTCAGTTGCCGAAGTAATTCGCCACATTAAATAGTGCTGAGTTTTGAGTTCTGAGTATTAGAAATGCCTATAGATCAATACTCACTATTTATAACTTTTAAAGTGGCTCAGGTTGGAATTGAACCAACGACCTCAGGCTTATGAGTCCCGCGCTCTAACCAACTGAGCTACTGAGCCATATATCTTCAAATCATAAACTAGTATAGCATACAAATTTGCTCAATACTAAGATTTTTGCAATTTTCTTACAGCTTTCATCCCTGTTGAGTTTATAAAAAGCAAAAGAGGGAGGTAAACTCCCTCAACAAAACAAGGCAAGGATTTAGTTACAGATAGCCAAGAAATTATATGCGATCCGGTAACATGGCGATTGGGTTAACAGCACCCTTACCTGATGGATGGATTTCAAAGTGGGTGTGTGGGCCAGTACTGTGACCAGTGCTACCCATTAAAGCAATTGTTTCTCCTTGATGTACCTGCTGACCAGGTTGCACTAGAATCTTGCTGTTATGAGCATAGCGAGTCGTGCTGCCATCAGGATGGCGAACTTCGACAAGGTTGCCGTAGCCACCATTGTTCCAGCCTGCTTTTTCTATCGTCCCCTCAGCTGAGGCGACAACTGGCGTGCCAGTGGAGTTAGCAACGTCAATTCCTTTGTGCATTCTACCCCAGCGCCAGCCATAACCAGAGGTAAGGGTACCTTTTGCCGGCCATGTGTAAGCTACGGTTGAGGAAGATGGAGGAGGTGTCAGTTCGTCAATGGGCCTGGGCAGATATTGATCCACTGCTGCCAAAGGCGGTAGTATCTGTGGAGTAACTGTGGTTCCCCGCATCTTTCCTAAGGAGTCAGAGGCATTTACTCTTCCAGGAGGAGTTGCAACTCTTGTAGGAGATTTAGTGCGAGCGGGAGTCCACTGACTAGCAGAACCGAGATTGGGCAAGAATTCTGGGTTTACTGGTTCGGTAGGACGTACACTAGTACGGAATTGGGGCTTGATTGGTTGAGCGCTATAGGTAGCTCTAATAGGTGTAGGAACTGGAATTGGTATCGCGACACTATTTGGTCGAACAGCAGAATTAGGTACGATGAAATTATTGGGAGTAGAAATAGGAGTGAGCATTGCAGCGTTAGTAGTATCGCTAGCTGCTGGCACAACTAAATTACCAGACTGTTGAGCGCGGTATTTCTGCTGTAATCTCTGAATTTCCGCTTGCAAGCCGCGCAAACGGTCATTATTATTTCCCCGTGCTACCCTATTTGCCGATGTTTTAGGCTGTTGTATTTCAGCAAAAGCTGTTGGCACTGGATCTTCACCACCAACACCATAAGACCTAGCAGGAGTGGTAGGGCGTACTTCTAAGTCAGTGGCACTATTTGCCTGAACCTGATTGTTCGCAATTACCGGTGTAGGGACGGCAACGCTGCTGTTGTCGGCAATAGATGGTGATTGTGAAGGAGTTGGTAGATAGGAGTTGGCACTACCAATGTTCATAGGAGAGGTAGCTACTTTTGGAGTTTTGCTGGACTCCACAAAAGTAGGTTGACTCGCTACAGCAGGTTGGCTGACTACAGTAGGTTGATTCGCTACTGTTACCTCAACTTGACTAGCAGGAATAATTAGTTTTTGACTAATTTTCAGTTCATTGGGATTGTTGAGGTTATTTACCTTAACTAGTTCTGATACTGAAGTATTGTATTTGCTGGCGATCGCTGCTAGTGTATCTCCAGGCTTAACTTCGTAGGCGGTTCGAGCCGAGGACGCAATAAGTGTTGGTGTAGCTGGTACTGGTGCAATTGCACTTGTCTGATTCTTCTGTTTTAACTTCGATATCAAGTTCGCTTTGCTTGCATCGTCAGAAGTATTCGGCTGGACTAATGCAGTTTTTTCAACTCCAGTCGTCGGTTGTGCCAAACCAATATCAGCTGGTGATAAGTTTTCAGTTTCCCCAGACTGTAACTGTGCGAGACTTTTTCTTAACCGATTAGATTTTTCTTGTAAGCGATTCAGTGCAAACTCTTGTTGTGCCTTAAGTTGTGCATTTATCTCACCGTTGACTGCACCAGATGTTGCTACTGTTTGTGGCTGGGCATTCAATAAAACATTTGTACTGCCAACACCATCAGCACTATAGTCAGACAAATTATTGACTGTTGGGAAACTAGTCTCAGCTAATGTGTTGTTCAAACCCTGTGCCACTTGTGGCTTCAGGTTAGTGGAATTTTTATAACCAGCTGTTGCTTGAGAAAATGTTTCTGATGCAGGAATTTGCAAAGATATTCCATTTGCCGCGACTTGCCATTTAGCTTCAAGCCCAGGCACTTGTGAGACTGCCGTTGGTTCCACGATCACAGGATTTTCCGGCACGCTCGCTGATGAGACTGCTTGGGACTCCAGCTTTGTGGAGGCAAATTTCACTTCAGTGTCAGGAGCAGCAGGAATCGAAGAGGAAGCCTTTTGGCTGCCTACTGGCACCGCTGCTTGGGCTTGATCGCTTTGTCGAGTCACCAAAAGGCTGGTTGCTCCCATAGAGATTGCCAAGCCAATCATGGCGGCTTTTGTCCGCACCCGGCGGTTAACTTTTGGATTCATCACATTTTGCAGTTCTACCGGGGCATCATCGCTGTTGGGGTTATTGTTCAACACAGCTTTTACTCTCTTTTTTAATGCTCGTTTCAAAGACGACCTCCTATGATCACTAGCGCTTAACTGACCTCGATTTTTCAGTTGGATACTAGTCAATGATTTAGATCACAACAAATGATAGATCAAGATCACATTCACCAGAGATGCTTACGCAAGATTAACCTGCTTCTCTGATTTAGACAAGTTTACATGTATTAGCAAAACTTAAAGTTTGCTGTGTTTACTTGTCCGAACCACTCCTAACACCACTTAGGACGTTTATAACTCTTTACCATTATCCGCGCTTGTCTTGCGTCAATCACGGGGACTAAACAAATGATTTGCCTAGTCTATAGTCGCTGCCGAAAAATAAATTGCTTGCGACTTCTGGAAAAGTGATGCCCCCTGCTGTAGATATCTTCAAGATATTTCTAGCCCATCAGTCTTCTCAACACGAGACTTTACGTTGATTATTCCCTAAAAAACAACCGTATTAACTATCGTCTAATTTTAGGCTGCTTTTGGGAGTTCAACGAGCAAAAACAGCTCAAATACATGACATGACTGGATTTTAGCGCTTTTGTTCCCAATTTAGGATGCTTCAAATTCATCAAAATCTATCATTCAAATTTGGCATTATCTCAAGTTTTATATATAAATTTCTTATAATAACCTTCCTCTCTTTGTAAGTATCTTCCACTACAATTGGCGAATAAACCCAGGATTTGGTATATTCTTTTACATATTTTGCCGTAAACAAAAAAATCTTGCTGCCAAAATTCTCCAGTTTAGATAGATATTTGTAGAGACAACAAGTAAATATACTTAGCTTGTGAAGGTAAACAACTATTGTAGATAGCCTAACTGACGACGGGTTTCAAATAAGCCAATTGCCACACTGACTGACAAGTTCAAGCTGCGAACCCCTGGTTGGCTCATGGGAATATACAGAGTAGCATCGCAATCTGACAAAATTGTTGGTGGTAAGCCCGTAGTTTCACTACCAAATAGTAGCCAATCATCGGGTTGATATTGAAAGCTGACGTAACTAAAATTCCCACCAACGGTATAACCTAACCATCTGCCTCCACGCTCTTGATGTACGTTTTTAAAGGCTTCTAGGGTTTCGTGATAATGGAGTTTGACATAAGGCCAGTAATCTAAGCCGGCTCTTTTGAGGTAGCGATCGCTAATTTCAAACCCCAATGGCCCTACCAAATGCAACTCTGTACCTGTTGCTGCACAAGTACGAGCAATATTACCTGTATTAGGAGGAATTTGTGGGTTAACTAAAACGACCTGGGGCATTGTCCGTATAATCTACGTATTGTATAAAACAATTTATTGTCAATGTTAAATCTACCAAAGGGTAGAGGCTATTCATAGGTTTTGTTAATAATAATCAAGCATCATCCATCGATTAGATTTTTAAAACAATAGCACAAAGCCTCCCAGAGCAATCCCTGAGAGGATATTTGGCTAAAATTGGCAAATATTAAGTTTTATGTAGAAAGATTAAACACTTGTGTATTTTAGGGCTGGTAGTATCTCCCAAGATATCTACCATTGGGTATGGGGCATCCAGAAGAGACATAGGAGACGAGGAAGAGGGGGGAGACAAGGGAGAAACTTGAATAATTCTCCCCTTATCTTCCCTGTCCCCCTGCTCCCTTGCCCCCTGCTCCTCTGCCTCTTCAATTAAGCTAGTAGGGACGAACACAATTTGTCTTCGAGTTCAATTTCGCGTTCTTGGGTGGCGAGAATAGCCTGAGTGATGACGCGCTGGCTGTCAAAACCGACTGTGTGTAACTGCAACCACTGTTGAGCTTCATTGCCTTCGCGGAGAATTTTGTGCAATGGGGAAAGAAAACAGCTAAAGCCTCGTTGTTTAGCGATCGCCCAAACATCTTGGTACATTTGGGTAATCCAATCTCTGGCTAGGATGCTTCTACCATCCTGCCAATGCCTCAAATGAGCATCGAGACTACCAGCCGCCGCCGCAGCTTCGTTTTCAGCAGTCAGGGTGACGAGTTCTTCGTCAGAGAAAATACTTTGAGTTAAAGGATCGATGTTGGGATTTTCGATTACTTGCAATAAACGCGCTTCTAATAAGGCAGTAATGGCTAGTAAGGCAATGGGATCTGTGATTAAATCGCAAATTCGTAGTTCTAGGCGATTTAGATCATAAGGGCGGCGATCGCCATTTGGTCGCACCGATGTCCACAAATGCCGAACATTTTGCATGGTTCCGGCAACGAGTTGATCTTCCACCCACTGGATATGATCGGCGTGGCTGGCAAATAATGGTACATGGCTAGGCGTTTGCGGAAATAGGCCCCAGCGAGTGGAGTGATAGCCAGTAGTTTTGCCATCTAGGAAGGGAGATGAGGCGCTGAGGGCAAGAAATAAAGGTGCTTCCATACGGATCACTCGACACGCCCGCATTAATACTTCTGGATCGCTGATGCCTATGTTAATGTGTACGCTGGCGGTGACTACTTTTGTTCCGTAGGTGTTCTCAATGTAGTCATGATAGGGATTTGCTGGATCGGAACGCAGAAAGCGATCGCCGCCACCTAACGATAAAGTACTTCCCGGTATCAAGGTGTAATCGCCCAAGTGATTGAGGTAGTTTCGCAACTCCCGCCGAGGACGCAGCAAGGCACACAATAAATTTTCGTAATTATGGGATGGTTGGGTTATGTATTCTACATTGCGGCTATCTGGCTCCCGCATAAATCCATCCAAGGCTGCAATAATTTTGTCGGAGAGACCGACGATTTCACCTTGAGGTGTGCCAGTATATATCTCGATCTCAAAGCCTTTTAATAAGACCACCTTGTTCTCCTCGGCTCTCTCTGCCTATAAATTGTATCGAATTAGACGCATCTTTAGGATCTATCTTTCAGTCAATCAAAGGTTAAGAATCATGTAATTAATGATTCATGCCAAGTTATGATGACAGATTTCTTGGCTGTTCTTCAAAAAATTATTACTACTGAAATTACTGAAGGCTCTGCTGTAAGTAATCTGGAAATTGAGGTGAAGTGTAACTTTCCAGAAAAAAACAACCTAATTCACAGTAAATGCAAAAAATTATCTGCGTAGTATAGGGTTAGAAAATGGTCATTAAACACCCAACTTGCCTGTATTTATTCTCCTATTAACCAGACGCAATTGCTGCGATCGCTTCAAATATTTTACCCAAGGTTCCTCGGACAAGTGGGAAATTGCATTTAGTGACAGTGTTGCCGTAAATATATCTCTTCCACTAGTAACACCACTGATGCCTAAATTTTCTAAAACAGCAGTTGCAGCAGAGTCTAAAATTGGTTCAGTATGGATAAAAACTTCTAAATTCGCTTCCTCTGGGTTTTGAACATCATTGAGCGCTGTAGCAAGGGCAGCATCTAACTTTTGAAAATCCATGAGCAGTAAGTGGGTAAAAAGCAGGCAATTCTTAACCTATCGTATAGCTAAGGTATCAAACTTGCGAGTTTTTATTGCCTATCTCTGTATAGATTTAATGGGCGATTTCCTATGTCCAATTACAGATTAATTGCTGTTCTCTCTGGCTTTGAGATTTATTGAGAGCCTAAACGCAGATTATGCTTGTATATTAATATTCCCTTTCTCTATGAAAGTACCACTCAAAGTTGCTCCTTAAAAATCAGCATCTAAAGCAGTTATTCGGATTTAAATTGCCTCTGTTAAGTCAGCAATTTTAAAATTAGCACTGTTTAATTTAGTAGCCGTATAATCTTCAAGAGACGCGATATATTTATTGTGTTAAAGGTGTTAAATATATCGCATCTCTGAGGCTAATTACAGATTTAAAGCGTTAATCACTCCATAACCCCATTTCTCATCAAATGTCCCTGCGGGTTTTCCAGGAATTGCACTATTTTTACGTAGCAAGTCTTTCACAGCAGCAGGATCGAGATTGGGATCTCGCTGCAATAGTAATGCTACTAACCCACTAACAAATGGTGTTGCCATACTCGTACCAGCCTGCACCACAAACTTGGAATTAATCATCGATGAGCGGTCAAAATTTGCATCAGCAGAGAGTGTGGAAATAATCATTGCTCCTGGTGCTGCTACATCCGGCTTGTGTCCATCATTTCGTAGAGGACCTTCACTACTGAATTCCGAAATAGTGTGCAATTCTAACCCCATTTCTCGCACTTCGTTATCAATATCTGTGTACTTGGTTTTAGTAGTATAGGCGGCAACTGTAATTGCACTGCTGGCGGCTCCTGGCGAACCAATTTTTAGCGCATCTTTCACACTTTTACCTGTAAAAAACACTGATGAAGTATCATCTAATGTCCATACATCTAAACGTGTGTCAGTTGCAGAACTGTTGCGAACTCGCAGTTGCCAAACACCTCCCATAACTGGCGAGGAGCCAATACCCCGAATTTGTACAAAGAAATTATGGTCGCCATTGGCTTTATCTGGCGCTGGTGTGGCTAATTGTACCCTTGCATCTGGTAACTGGTAATCTTGTGCGGCATTACCGTCAGTAATTATTTTTTGGAATGGGGTGACAAAACCGTTAGGACTCCGCACAGACACTTCTAATTCGCTGTCTTTGGAATACCAAGCATTTAACCAAACTATGCCTATTTGATTCAAAGGAACATTAAAGCGCATACCACGAGTGCGTCCACTGGGTATTATCGCTTGTCCATGAATGTTATCGTTTCCTTCGTTACCCGCAGCACAGCAAACTATTCTTCCAGGGCCAGTTTCCGCGTCAATAACTTTGGATAAGGAATCACTACCATCATGGGCATCAGCGTGTCCACCCAAGCTGAGATTCACCACGGCTGCGCGTCCTAACTCTCTAGCAATTCGGAAAATGTAACGCACACCATCAGCAATATGGGCATCCTGTAAATCTGACCTGACAACAACTAATTCCGCTTCTGGTGCTACACCGCCATAGCTAGCATCGGCACCGGCGGCAATTCCGGCAACATGAGTACCATGACCGCCAGTATCCTGAGAAATTGTCAGTTGCGCTCCCGTAAATTCCGCCCCATAGCCGCCTTCGGTTACTCCTGGCCCTGGCAGTGTTTGATCCCAAATGTGTAAAATTCGTCCAGCAAAAGCGGGGTGTTTCGGATCAATGCCACTGTCTATAATGCCGATGATTACTCCTTTACCAGTCAGTCCGGTTTTGTTCTGGAACTCCGGGAGTTTGACTGCTTCCATTGCAGTGTCCATCCTCAAATGAAGTTTGCGTGATGGCTTGATGCGTTGGATAACGTCTTCTTCAGACAATACATCTAAACTTTCTATCGGTAAAAAAGCCGTCCGCACACTCCCAGAGTTTTGATTGACTTCAATGTTATATTGTGATAAATAACTCAAGTCTGCATCAGGATCGCAATAGATAAAAACGACGCTCTTTGTTGGCTTGACTGGGCTTTTGTGGGCAATGATGCCAAGCGATCGCTTGTGTGTAACTAAAGCTTTATCTCCCTCATTTTGATAGTCTTGAAATGCCAACAGTAGTCCGGGAGAAAGTTTTTCGTGTCTCATTTTTACCTCAAATTCAATTTATTGAGTGAAAGCAAAGTAGTTTATTAGCATAAGTCGCTCTGGCATTAATGCAGACTATGCAGTTTTTTCGCCTTGATTATTTGATGCGACTATAGTTATCTATTTTTTATAGATAACATCAAATAAGCTTAGGAGGCGGTAATTAATTCCTAAGACAATTGCTAATTCATAACTCATATTCCTGAATTATGTCTCCTAATAGTGAGTGATTTTCTGTACTTGTAAGACATTTTTGAGCAGACGCATCTCAGAATTACCCAAGACTGAGCTAAGAGGTAATTTTTATGGAGCTATTAAACTAATCCACTATCTGCCTAAATCATTACGGACAAAGTTAAAAAAATAAAATTAAGAATAATTAAGTAATAAATAAAAAAGATAAATTTAAGAAATTTTAAATACTAAAAAGTTGTATACTAACTTCTTTTGATTTCTGTGCGCGAAGCGCGATAGGCAATAAGCAAAAAGGCTCTTTGAATTGTACCTAGCTTCGCAAAAATCAAAGATGAGTCCTGTAGCTAAAATTGCTCAATTGGTATAAATTGTTAATGAATACTGACAAATTACAGATTCTCTATCATAAGTAAGAGCCATAAAGAAGCTAATATTTGCAACGATCGCTTCTGAACGTACAAAAAGTTATTCATGCAAATTAAAACACCAGATTGGGTAAAGCACGCTGTTTTCTACCAAATTTTCCCAGATCGCTTTGCCAGAAGCAAACAGCCGCGTAAACGGTTATTGCAAGAAGCCCGTTGGGAAGATTGGGACTCTATGCCAACCCTCCAGGGCTATAAAGGCGGGGATTTATGGGGCATCATGGAGGATTTAGACTACATCCAGAATTTGGGGATTAACGCGATTTATTTCACACCTATCTTTCAATCCGCCAGTAATCACCGCTATCATACCCACGATTATTATCAAGTTGACCCAATGTTAGGGGGCAACGAGGCTTTTAAAGAATTGCTTGATGCAGCCCATAAACGGAATATCAAAGTCGTTCTAGATGGGGTATTTAACCATTCCAGCCGTGGCTTTTTCTTTTTCCACGACGTTTTAGAAAATGGCCCCCATTCACCTTGGGTAAATTGGTTCAAAATAGAAGGCTGGCCCCTTTCACCTTATAACGGTGAATTCCCTGCAAACTACGTGGGTTGGGCGGGAAATCGTGCTTTACCAGAATTTAACCACGACAATCCAGAAGTACGAGAATACATTATGGAAATTGCCGAATATTGGATTAAATTCGGCATTGATGGTTGGCGATTGGATGTACCATTTGAAATAAAAACTCCTGGTTTTTGGCAGGAATTCCGCGATCGCACTAAAGCCATTAATCCCGAAGCCTATATTGTGGGCGAAGTGTGGGGAGATTCCCGCCAGTGGTTGGATGGAACGCAATTTGACGGCGTGATGAATTATCTCTTTGCTGGGCCGACAATTGCCTTTGCAGCTGGCGATCGCGTAGTCTTAGAACAAGTCCAAAGCCGCGACTATCAACCCTACCCACCCTTATTTGCTGCCGAGTACGCCACCAAAATCCAAGAAGTACTGCAACTTTATCCTTGGGAAATTCAGCTAACTCAACTCAATTTGTTAGCAAGTCACGATACAGCCCGATTGATGACCATTGCAGGCGGTGATATAGCGAGTGTAGAATTATCGACTCTACTGTTACTCACCTTTCCCGGTGCCCCCAGTATTTACTATGGCGATGAAGTCGGTTTACCCGGTGGCATAGATCCCGACTCACGGCGTGGCTTTCCTTTAGAAGCTAACTGGAATCAAGAAATCTTCAATACTCATCATCAATTGATTGCCATCCGCCAAACATACCCAGCCTTGCGTACAGGTGATTACCGAGTCCTCTATGCTCAAGGACAACTTTATATCTTTGCACGAACTTTAGGCACAGAAGAATTGATAATTGCTATAAACGCTGGCACAAGTTCGGCAACTGCAAATGTAGATGTGGCTAGTTTGCATACTCAACCCAACAAGCTGTTATATGGTACTGCTGAAGTTGAGTGGAATGGTGAAGAAGAAACTCAGCAATTATCATTAACTCTTCCCGCACGCAGTGGCTGCATTCTGGGAGTGGGGAGTAGGGAATAGGAGGATAAGGGAGCAGGGGGAGCAGGGGAGGCAGGGGGAGAAAGAATAACTAATGCCCAATGCCCCATGCCCAATGCCCTTATTTTCCGGCAACCATTGCAGGCATCAAAACCTCATCAATAATGTGGATCACGCCATTGTCTGTCAAAATGTCTGTTTTGATAACATTGGCGTTATTCACTTTAATTTTGCCATCAGCAGATTCAATGGCTACAATTGACCCTTCAAGCGTCTGTGCCTCATTAATCTGTACCAAGTCATCAGACCGAACATCCCCACTAGCGACATGATATGCCACAATTTTCTGGAGCTTGGGAATGTCTTTTAGTAAGGAATCTAATGTTCCTTCTGGCAGCTTGGCAAAAGCTTCGTCAGTTGGTGCAAATAGTGTTAAAGAACCAGGACTCTTTAGAGTTTCTATGAGATTTGCAGCTTGAGCAGCTTTCACCAGGGTATTGAAGTTTCCCGCATTGATAGCAGTTTCCACAAGGTCAGCCATAAGGATGTGTGACTTTAGTCAGATAGTATTATAAGTAACTTATAAAATGACTAGAAGGCTCTTAGCCTCTATCAACAGAAAGGTTGCTGGCGATTAAATACAAGACAACAGATTTATCAGTACTGCTACACTGGGGAATGACCCCAAGAACCACTGATTATGCTAAAGCGTTCTAAGTTCGAGACAACTCAGTCTCAGATTATGCACCGAGCTGAGGAACTGATTAGTGCAGCCTCAAATCGTTACCGCATTACGGTTCAGGTGGCCAATCGTGCTAAACGTCGGCGTTATGAAGATTTTGAAAATAACGAAGATGCGATGATGAAGCCAGTGCTAAGAGCAATTATCGAAATGTCCGATGAATTGACTCAGCCAGAGATTATTGGCGAACTATAAAAAAAGGCTTTAGAGAAGGCAGGATGAGCAAAAATCAATCGTTCATTCAACCCCGAATCAAGCCCTGGCAAACACTCACTGCCTTAATGGTAGTGGGTGTAATTGCTTTGAGTTCAGGGGCGGGAAAATCAATATACACAAGTTTGTTTAGTATCCAACCTGCTTATGCTCAGAGAATAACACCTAGTGATGTTTGGCAGTTGGTGTACCAGCAACTACCAGATTTACCACGAGAAAACAAGTATATCAGCAAAGAAAATGGGAAAGTTGCCGAAAACAGCACCTTGGCAAATCGCCTGATTAGATATCACATTTATACTAAAGGGCGGGCCCCAGTTTATCGCTTAGATTGGAAGCTGACCTTAGCTGATTACCTGGGGGCGAATGAAATTATGTATGATACTACCTATCCAGGCTATGATTCACTACGGGAAAACCCTATGGAAGGCGATCGCAAAGCCATAACCCGTCTCACCCGTAGTCAGCGAGATGCCTTAGTGCAAGTCTTAGTCAACATATTTAATCCTACTTCCCAAAATACCCTATCCCCTAAACCCACTACCAGACCTAATCCTAGTAGATCAACTACCCCACAGCCACCCCAACGAGGAGGTGCTGAACTACTTAGATAGTGGGAAATTTAGGAGTTATAAGTTGTAAATTCATAGCTCCTAACTTATAACTCCTCAGTTTTAACTAAAATATGGAACGCGTTGTAAAAACCGGATTTGGTTGGCGTATTGGCTGGAATCCCCATGCACCTGAATTTAAAGGTTTAGTCGGTACAGATGATTGGGCAATTGAGTTAACCGAAGCCGAGTTGAATGATTTTTGCCGTCTACTAGCACAGTTAGCTGACACCATGAAGCAACTCGCAACGGAATTAATGGAAGAGGAAAAAATTGCTTGTGAAGCCGAAAGCGATTTATTATGGATGGAGGTAGAAGGCTATCCTCATGATTACAGTCTGTGCTTCATTTTGAATACAGGGCGGTGTGTAGAGGGTAAATGGAGCGCTTCTGCGGTTCCAAGTTTACTGCAAGCGGCTGGGATGCTTAAAGTTTTTTGAATGATCCTCTTGATTATCCGAGAGTTTTGTTATATGATAGTAATTCTGACCGGGGCGTAGCGCAGCTTGGTAGCGCGCCACTTTGGGGTAGTGGAGGTCGTGGGTTCGAATCCCGCCGCTCCGATTGATGATAAGCCATGCCTGCTAGTCTTTTAAAAGATTGGCAGGTTTTTCAATAAAGTCTGCAAGGCGATCGAAAAATCTCCAACTACAACTCATTGGTTGGTTAAGCGTCAGCATTCTATGGACTTGGTGAAAGAATCCTGTACAGACGCGATTAATCGCGTCTGTATTCCTAACTCAGCACTATCCTATTCCCAAACGCCCAGCCAAGCCGGGAGTTAGAGGTAAGAGTGTAGTAATCATTAAGAATAGAGCCAAAAGCCCCAAAGCGGCTCTAGCATCATCGGGTTCAGTGATTTCATTCAAACTGGGGCGTTCTTGATCTCGTTGCAAGAAGAAAATCACGATCGCCCAGTACATGGCAAGAGTATTACCGAGAGATACTAGTGCCAGTAAAATTAAAGTTGCGATCGTTGCGCGTCCTGCGGTTTTGCGTCCATAAATCGCCTGAACAATGCGCCCACCATCTAGTTGTCCTGCGGGCATTAAGTTCAAAGCGGTGATAATTAACCCCAACCAACCAATTATCACTAGGGGATGAACACTTACCAAAGATGACTGCAACGCCGAACCCAAGACAACTCGCGCCAAACTTCCTACCAAAATCGACCCTTGGAAAAACTGATTGGGCAATTGAAATAAACTACCTGGGTGAGAAAGCAATAAGCCTGTCACCAGCATTAACAAGGAAACAATACCACCTGCGGCTGGCCCTGCCAAGGCAATATCAAATAATACTTTGCGGTTGGGTAACAAAGATTCAAAGCGGGTAATTGCCCCAAAGGAACCAATTTGCACTGCGGGTAGAAAGAAAGGCCAGCTAAGACGGATTTGGTGGCGTTTAGCAAGTAACCAATGACCAATTTCGTGAGCCACTAAAATCGCAAATATCCCAGCACCTATAGGCAAAGCTTCTTGAAATCGCCCTGGATTGCCAAAGAAATCAAAATTCAGCAGTAATCCCGCAGCTTCTAGATTTGTGGCAATGGTTGCTATTAACAAAATACCTGCAAAAGCTTTTTGCGATCGCAACATCGGCTTGGGATCATTGCGACTGGGTAAAACAATTACCACTGGTTTGCCGTCTGTGTTTTCCACTAAAAACAGGCGATATTGCTCACCAAGGCGTTGCTGCAAACTTGCAGTTAGACGGTTGTGAGTTTCTTCTGGTTCTCCCCGCAAATTGCCTTTGAAAATAGCTCCATCTTGATAGGCAATGGTTTCTGTGGCAAAAAACGTATCGATGCCAAAGATACCTTTAATTGCATTCAAGTCCTCTTCTGGTATCGGCGGAATCTCTGGTTTCAGTTCTGCTACTGTTGGTTGTGGGGAATTTGCTTCAAGTGAGGAAGCAGCAGCGAGTCTTTCTGTGGCGCGTTGTTTGAGGATGGCATCTTGCCCAGCTGCGCGTAACTGTCTGCCCAAATAGACGTACAATCCGGCGGATGTCACCACTAAGAACAATATACCCGCTATATTGATGTAAATCCCTGCGGCAAACAATCCAAAAAACAGGAGCCAGGGAGTCATCAACACCACCGACTGTAACCAGGCTAAGATTCCCAGTTTACCAAAAGGTCTGGCGCGATAAAAGCCCCAGCCCAAAATGCCTAAAGCTACCAGTAGGATTGCCGCTAGGATAGAAGTTTCTGATAAAGTAAACATCTCCAAACCTTTGCTATTGAGACTAAGCCAGAACAAGTCCGGTATTGCAGATACACTTATTAATGTATAACGCCGCCTGTCGTCTGCCAAAATTATGCGGTTTTGCGTAGGCGTAGCTCAACCCAGGCGAGGGGTAAAAAAGTTCGTAGTCAGGACTTTAGTCCTAGATTTTTAAGCACTAAAGTGCTTACTACAAACCTAGCAAATTTGATTCACCTATCAGAACTAATGGGACAGACCACTAGGTTTTAAAAAGCAATTCTTTTGTAGGATGTGTTACAGCTTTAGCCTAATGCACCTGATCAACCGGAAAAGAGAGCGATCGCATCATATATCAATCGCTCTATTGCCCAATAATTAATTTGCCTAAACTCTATATGAGCGAAGTAGTATTCTAAGTCCAATAAAGAACTTCAGCATTTGGAAAGCGCCTACTAATCTCACTCTCAAAAAAGCAACGCAATGCCTTCATTGTGTCTTTCTCATAAACATACTTCGTCCCACCAAACTTATTACGCTTGGCACTGCGTTTCGCCTCATCCATCTCTAATTTGGATTGCGGATACCAAGTTTGTAACACTTCTTTTGACCCTGGTGTAAACCGATGGGAGATTAGCTCAAAGGTAAGGTTACAGTCAAAATCCAGTGCCTCGTTTATCTGCTCAAACAAACGACTATAGTGCATCTGCCAATCGTCTATCGGCATAATTGGCGCAATAACCAAGCCTATTGGATAACCGCCACCGCCACGCTCTTGTGGTAGCGCCAACCGTCGCAAAGCATTCAGTCTGGATACTACGGATGCCGTACCACCTTCAAATTTGCCAGAAATCGGTGCTGCATTAACACTCATCCGACAGCGAGTATTCCCATTGTGTGGTAAATCGAGTAATCCATCCACAGCATCAAACTTCGATACCCAACGTAGATGTGCATTGGGACGAGCGCCGAAGTAACGGATACATTCAGCAAGACTTCCAGTTAAATGCTCAATACCCAATGGATCTGTGTAACAGCTAACTTCAAAACTTGTGGTTTTCCCCTGTTGCTCGTAGTTAGCTAAATTCTCTAATATCTGCGGTAAGTTGGCAAAAACGCGGATAACAGGTGGCCCCGACAAGCTACCAGCCAAGTAGCAGTATTGACAGTGAGCCGGACAACCTTCGGCAAGGTGAAACTGCCAATCCGCAGAAGGTGGGATGGGACTCAGCTTAAAAGAACTGGGTGGTGCAGTAACCACCGCTAAGGTACGCTTGGCAATGTTGTAAGTATCCCGCTCAGACTCACCACGCAGTCCCTTCAGGCGGTTCTGTGATAGTTCTTCTATTGGTAAGTTGAGTGACTGCACACGTTTAAGAATCTGCTGCCCCCATTCTTCATCTAGGGCAGCAGGTGTAAACAGTACCCGTTCAGGTATCCACAACCTTGGCGATTTTGTTTGTGTATCTGATACTGAAACTTGGTCTGTAATGGTATTCAGCAATATCTTTCTCCGTTATTTAGTTTGCTGATTTCTGCAATTAATTTTCCAGGACTTGCTTAATTCGTCGCTCTAACAAATCAAGATCCAAACTGCCTTCATCACGGTTAATTCGGCGCACAGTCGAATTAACATTAGCTAAATTAACCAATAAATCTTGAAGAATTTCCTGCTGCTGACGTGCTTGGGTAACTTCGCGTGGTTCTTGTACTAAATCACGCACGATGGTATCTTCAGCGCGAGAGGCGATAATTGGATCGTTTTGCCCTTGAACGTGAACAAAGGTTCGTCGCCCTGGGCCTCGCTCCTCTTCTATTGGTATAACTGCCGTCACTTGGTCAGAACGCACATATTTGCCAAATCCCAAATGGACTAGCTCTGATGAGAGTATTTTCATATAATTGAAGCGTTATTTTTATGTCTTACTTATATTGTAAAATCTAAAAAAGTGACTTGAAGCTATAGACCATACGGGTTATACCCAATTCAAAGTAGTAGTTTCCTTGTACGGTTACGGCAATGCCATGTCCCTACCCAATACCTAATCAAGTGATGACAAAATCAAATAATTGATGGGCCATTTCTAATTTAGAACAAGGTGCGATCGCTACTTGCCGTCCTTGATTATCTAAAAATATCGCTTGATTATTATCACTCCCAAAACCACTATCAGGTTGATCGATGGGATTGGCAACAATAGCATCGAGTTTTTTACTCTGTAATTTTTCTAATGCTGGCTTGACAATATCTCCAGTCTGTGCAGCAAAACCAATTAATATCTGATGCGGCTGTTTATGTTTTGCTAATTGGGCGACTATATCCGGTACTGGTTCGAGGGGTAAGGCTTGGGGGAGCGATCGCTTGGGCAATTTTTCTGTACTATAATCTCGTGGCTTCACATCCGCCACGGCTGCTGACATGACGATTACATCAGCGTTGGGTAAATATTCCAGCATGGCCTGCTGCATTTGCTCGGCACTAATAACAGGAATTGCTTGCACTCCTAATGGTACATCCCAATTAGCTGGGCCATGTACTAGGGTGACGTTTGCGCCTCGGTGAAGTGCGGCTTGTGCTAAAGCTAATCCCATTTTACCTGTGGAAGGATTGCCAATAAACCTTACTGGGTCAAGAAACTCCCGCGTTCCCCCAGCACTAATTAACACTCGCTTACCCGCTAAATCTCGTTTACCTTGAGTGTGTAACAGCGATTGGATGTGAGCCAAAATTTCTGGAGGTTCTGCTAATCTACCAGCACCGATGCGATCGCACGCTAATAAACCCGATGCTGTATTCATTCCATGATATCGGCTATCGATCAATAGCTGTTGCCAATTCCGTTGCACCGATAGCTGTTCCCACATATCCGTATTCATTGCGGGTGCTAACAGCACGGGACAAGTAGAAGCCAGCACGGTATTTGTGAGTAAATTATCAGCCATCCCGTAGGCTAGCTTTGCTAATGTATTAGCTGTCAAGGGGGCAATTACCATGACATCTGCCCACTCACCCAACTCAATATGCAAGGGACGAGAATGAGTTGGTTGCCAAAAATCATCATCTGTGTAGGCGGGATGACGAGATAGGGTGGCCATTGTCAGAGGCGTGATAAATTCTTGCGCCGAACGGGTAAGGATAACTCGGACTTCGACCCCAGTTTTAAATAGCGTTGAAACCAATTCACAAATTTTGTAGGCGGCGATACCGCCACCTACACCTATTATAACCCTGTTCAATTTTGGATTAGTCATGGTAAAAAGTTAGGAGTAAGTAGTAATTTAGGAGCAAGTAGTTACGAATATTAATTGCCAACTCCTAACTCCTGTACAGGCGCGATTAATCGCGTCTCTCCTAACTTTCAACTACGCTTCATCGTAAGGTTCCAAGTCTAAGAGGTAGATATAGGGTTCAACTAACTCTGGACGCTGAAATGCGATCGCTCGTAATAGATGCCAATCATTTAAACCATCAAAAGCATTACTGTAATTATCCAGATCCAGACGTGTAGCCAGTTCTTCTACTTCTGCCGCAGTTATGGCAGCAATTTCTTTCCTGGAAATGCTTAGAGTTGTCATAATGCTCGCCCCTCCCTTATGCAGCACTCGCCTTCAGCATGGGTTAAGTTGCGCTGAACGCAGCCACCCTATATATATTACTCATTAGAAGGCATGGATTTCGTGAAAATTTTCAGCATTTATACCAGAATTTATAAAAAATTCGTAATTCTGACTAGCTAATTGTATTTACAACGAAATTCCGCAGCACCTTTAACGTTTGTGGATTTATTTCATGCCCCATGTCAAATTCATGGTATTCTGCCGCCAATCCTAGAGATTTTAAAGTGTCTCGTGCCTTTAAAGCAGCTTGCAGTGGAACAACTTCATCATATTTCCCGTGGCTGATTAAAGTCGGCGGAATATCTCTTTGATCTGCCGTTAGTGCATCAGGATGTAAATACCCGCTCATCACAACTAAGCCTGCTAGTGGCAATTTTGAGCCGACATCTAAAGTCATTGCTCCGCCTTGAGAAAATCCACTTAAAATAGTGCGTGACAAAGGTATGCCAGTGGTACTTTCTAAAGATTGCAAAAAATCTATTAGCAGTTTCCGACTTTCTACCAAGCCTTCATACATATTTTCCACCCGCAGGTCATACCATGCCCTCCCTATAGGGGAATAGGGATAAGGATAAGGTGCATTGGGTAATATAAACTGGTAATCAGGTAAATTGAGCAAGGGTAGCAAAGATGCAACATCCTCAGCATTAGCTCCCCAACCATGCAAAGTAACAATTAACCCTGTGGCGGGTTGAGAAGTTTCGGGGGGAACGGTAATAAATTGTAAAGACAGAGGTTTACTCCTAAAATCTACTTTTCTCATAGATCCTATCTCTTCAAACAGACTTAGTATTTAAGGGCATTTGTTGCTTACCCAAAGAATGGCTATATGTCATGTTGCGAGTAGGAAAAATTTAAATTTTTTGTTTACGAGTACATAAATTTCACTAAAAGTTAATTTACCTTACACAAAAACCAATTTTTGATATTTTAGGGACTATTGAATCTGAATCCCCAAAAACCATTCGCAGTCAGCATTTTTGATTTGCAAATAACTCTAATTTAGCCTTAGCCTTTGAAAATGATGTCGTACAGTGACAGCAGAATTTCCACCACAATCAAAATCACCACATACCACTCTACTCGTTGGCTACTGCTATGCTGCATGAACTCCAAGACTGTTTGTGCAGTTTGGGTAATTAGTTCTAGTTTGCGTTCTAAAGCAGTGTGACGCTCACGAATTTCGTATTCATCCTCCAAGCGCAGATATAAGTTTTCTAGCTGGGGAGATTCCCAGAGCAACTCTGGCTTATCGATGATCTCAACTCGACCTACAATCTTATGTTGAACTAACAGTGCAGTCCCAAGTTGACGCAGTAATTCCCGACTCTGCCGTCTTTCCCTGTGTTCACGCTGGAGACTAGCTGCAAACGGTTCAATTTGGTCGAATACAGTCGCTAGGCTAGTTTCATAATGAGACAGCACAACACTTTTAGCGAGGATATCAGCCACTATCTGCAAGCGTTCTACACTAAATTCATGCAGTGAAATTTTTCCTTCCTTAACTCTCTCACTCTCTACAATGTTGAGATGAATTTCCACCTCTTCTGTCTCCGGTTCGGCAAAGGAGCCACTAACTTGAGAGGATAGTTTGGTCAAAAAAGCTACCTTTTCTACAGGCTCAAGGTTAAACAGGACAACTGCGCCATAGTCTAGCAGTACCGCACAGCCGTGTTCACCGACTGAAACCATTAATGGCATAGTCGCCAAGGAAACGTAATTCTCCAATGTCTGTAAGTTAATATCCTTACCAAGGAATAGGGCCTGCGCTCTAAATCTATCTGTATCGTTAAAAAGAAGTTTTTGCATTGTCGCCCTGTTTGCTTTTCTGTCTGCTGATCTTGGAGGTTAGCGATCGCAATTAATGCCTGTTATCGGAGATCGCTACAATCTCAGCTTACCAATAAAGCTATCTAGCACTGGCGAAGGTGCGTTTGTATTTCGATTGAAATTGGTTACACGTTTGGGGAGAATCGTTTTATCAAGGCTAAAGAGGAGTGGGGAGTGAAAGATATTAGGCAATACTGCTCGTTTCAGAATTTTAAACTGGAATTTGGTTTGGGGAAAAGGTTAAAGGGTAAGGGTTAGAGGTTTTTTCTTTCCCCTTTAGGGATTTGCAAGAAAATAAGATACCAATTAAACGGGGAAAATTGTGATATCCCATTTAGGTAGAGTTTCGGAAGGTTGCCAGAAGGTTTGGTAGTGTTCTAACTCTTGTGAGAGAACCTTGATTCCTTTTTCATAGGTTGCTTCAACACGGTGAACAATGGGTGCAATCCCTTTCCAAGTCATATTGGAAGCCCACTTGATGGCAACTTCAATCGAATCCAGAATTGCGCCATTCCAATAGTTCTCTAGGGCTGCCCAACACCTCTCTATGGGATTGTACTTGCTATGGTACGGAGGATAGTAAATCAGTCGGATTCTTAAATTAATTGCTTGAGACAGTTCAACCATACGTTTGATAAACTGTGTGCGGTTACTGCGAGTTGCTGCACCACCATCAAGGTCAATCACCCATTCATCATAATCTTGGTAATCGTGTTGATTCTCATACCACCAAGCAGTTAAACAATCGACAATAAAATCACTGGTTTCAGCCGACTGACCTAAGTAAATCGTAAGCTTTTCACTGTGTGTGTTGAGAATGCCAAAAGGAACTAAGACTGCCTCCCACTGTGTATCGTGGTCATCCGCAGCTTTTGCTTCCAGTGTTCGAGCTTTACCACCTCTGGAAAGATTGCCAATCTTCACCTTGGCTTTAGTATCGATAGAGACTCGCAACGATTTGGGATTCTCATCCGATGCCTGATTTTCCTGAAACACATTGTCGAAAATGGCATCTGTTTGCGGAATCTTTTTCAAGGGCTTTGTTTTTTGTGTTTTTTTAGGCGATACCCCAAGCTATTAAGAATCTTCCCCAGAGTTTGACGAGACGGCAATTGACTGTGGTCATAACCTATTTCACTGATTAATGCTTCTCGTACCGCTCTGGCACTGATACGAGCATATAGAAAGGTCGATTGAAATTTTGGATCTGCTTGGGCTTGAGCATCTACCAAAGAACAAATATCTGCTTCTAAATTGGGCAGAATCTCAACACTATTATGTCGTCCCCTTGCATGATAGTTATCCACACAGACTATCCCTGTCCGCCGTTCATGCAAGCCAAGTTGTACACAGGAGCGATTCCATCCTAAAACTGTTTCTGCAATGCGTGCTGAACTATCGAAGTAATCTTCAGTAACTTTTGCCATGAAGTCTCTTTTACAGCTGCCAGTTAGTTTCTTGGCTGCATCTTTGAAGGTAGATTTTATGGTGTCGGTAAGCATGAACCCTGTGATTCCAATTCTAGAAATTCAGAGCAAACGCGGGCAGATCCGCGCCTCCTATTCTTCTAGAATGACTGGTATTTTATTTTCTTGCAAGCCCCTTACCATTCCCCTTTTCCCCTTAACAACTATGCAAAGGAACCGACACTCACAGGTTCAGGAGCAGGCGTATTTGCGGTGAACTGGTTTACTGGACGGGGTAAACCGAGATTTTCGCGCAGGGTACTGCCTTCATACTCAGTACGAAATATTCCTCGGCGTTGCAGTTCGGGAATTACTAAGTCTACGAATTCCTCTAAACCCCCAGGTAGCCAGGGCGGCATGATGTTGAATCCATCAGCCCCACCATTGACGAACCAATCTTCTAACTGATCGGCAATGTGTTCTGGTGTTCCGAGAATCGTTCGATGTCCCCGCGCTCCTGCAATCCACAAATACAGTTGTCGGATTGTTAAATTCTCTCTGCGGGCAAGATCGGTAATCAGCTGTAAGCGGCTTTTACCACCATTGGTATCTGGCAGATCCGGTAGCGGCCCATCTAGGGGATATTTGGACAAATCATGGCCACCCACTAGCCCAGAAAGCAGCCCTAATCCGACCAAGGGATGGATCAACTCCTGAAGTTGCTCATATTTATCCTTAGCTTCTTGCTCAGTCTTACCAATTACCGGAAATACCCCTGGCATAATTTTGAGATGGTCAGGGGAACGTCCGTATTTAGCCAATCTCCCCTTGACGCTGGTGTAGAAGGCTTGAGCTTCTGCTAATGTCTGTTGTGCAGTGAAAATCGCCTCTGCTGTTTGGGCAGCTAAATCCTGTCCAGCCTCGGAAGATCCAGCTTGTACGATTACTGGATATCCTTGTGGTGGACGCGCCACATTGAGCGGCCCGCGCACCGAGAAATATTTGCCCTTGTGGTGGGGAATATGCAACTTTTCTGCATCAACAACTTTTCTGCATCAAAGTAAATACCTGACTCCTTATCGTGGAGAAAAGCATCGTCTTCCCAACTGTCCCAAAGTTTGATGACAACATCCACAAATTCCTTCGCCCGTTCATAGCGCAGCGAGTGTTCTAGGTGGTTTTCTTGGCTGAAATTCTGCGCTGCGGCTTCAGCAGCAGAGGTTACAAGATTCCATCCGGCACGACCACCACTAAGATAATCTAGTGACGCAAACTTGCGGGCGAGATGAAAAGGTTCATCATAAGTCGTTGATGATGTTGCCACCAATCCGATATTTTCTGTCACCGCAGACAGAGCCGACAATAAGGTTAAAGGTTCAAAGTGGACGCTGAATTGTCCCGAACGGCTAAAAGCCTCAGCCCCTTGCCCTCGATCCCAGACGGCTAAACCATCTGCGAGGAAAAGCATATCAAATTTTCCCCGTTCAGCCGTTTGTGCCAGCTGCTTGTAATGTTGGAAGTTTAGACCTCCATCAGCCGGGGTATTGGGATGTCGCCATGCTGCGACGTGATGACCACTACCGGGTAAAAAGGCTCCGAGTTTAAGTTGTTTTTTTGTACTCATGTTTGTATTTGCAAAGTCGTACTTATACTTTGAAAAAATCTGGTAAATAAATTAGGAAATCTTGGAAAGATATTTCAGTGGCATCTACTAATCTGTCATGTTTAAATTGATAGATAAGCAAGTTCGTAGTAAGGACTTTAGTACTTAGAAATAAGGACTAAAGTCCTTATTACAAACCCTCAAAACTAGCTTGACAAAGCGCTATTTTGAGTCTCCATCCAAAGTCAATGGAAGGTTAAACCAGCAAAGGGGAGTGGGGAACAGGCAGCAGGGAGAGTGGAGTTGAAAGACTCATTAACGGAGTTCAAAGACTCGTTGGCGAGTATTAAAGACTCATCCGCGAGTATTAAAGACTCATCCACGAGTATCAAAGACTCATCCACGAGTATTAAAGACTCATCCACGAGTATCAAAGACTCATGCGCGAGTATCAAAGACTCGTTCACGAGTATCAAAGACTCATCCCCTATTCCCAATGCCCCATGCCCAATGCCCAAGTATCAAGTATTACGCAGCCACCGCCTCACGTCGGTTGTACTCAGAGGCATCTCCTTTAATGGCCTCACTTTGCTTACCATCGATACCAACGGGGAGATCGCCAACAATTGTCACGCGTTGAACGTGGCGGGGCTGATCGCCGTAATCTGCGATCGCATAATGTTGAGTAGCCCGGTTATCCCAAAAGGCTACGTCACCAACTTGCCAACGCCACCGCACTGTGTTCTCAGGACGTGTTACGTATGCTTGTAACAGTCGCAGAATATCATCTGATTCAGTTGTTGATAAGCCACGGAACTGGCGCACAAATCCGCCGATGAATAGTCCCCGCTCTCCAGATTCTGGATGGATGCGTACAACTGGATGCAGAGTCTCGTATACAGTCGAGGTAAAGACAGCTCTGTGAGCTTTGACATCTTCAGGTAGGTCGAATCCAGTTGCATAGTCGTAGGCGTTGCTGTGTACTGCCCAAAGTTCGTCTGCCAGATTACGCAAATGAGTAGGTAAATCTTGGTATGCAGTCACGGAGTTTGCCCAGATTGTATCGCCACCAGTTGGGGGAATATCAAGCGCTCGTAAGATAGAGCCGAGAGGAGGACGGTCTACAAATGTTACATCGGTATGCCAGTTATTGGCGCGGGAAGTAGTGCGGCCATAATTCAGGTCTAAGACTTCGGGGTTTTCTGGCAGCGACGGTACAGTGGGGTGGGCTGTAGTAAGTTCACCGAAACGACGAGCGAAGGCTACCTGTCCATCAGCATCAAGTTGTTGCTGATCCCGGAAAAAGATCACTTTGTGTTTGACTAGAGTCTTACGAATATCACTGATGATATCGTCGCTGAGGTTAGAACTCAGATTAACGCCAATAATTTCAGCACCGATACGTCCTGCAACTGGTTTGATATCAAAGTATTGAGAACCCATGATTTTTATCTCCAATAAATTTATGTTTGGGACTAGCCTTTTCAAGTTGGGTGAAAATTTGCCTACAAGAAACTCCTCTTTAACTTCTTAACTCTGTGTTCTCTGTGCCTCTGTGGTTAAAGAAAAGATTTTTTAACCGCAGAGACGCGGAGGGCGCAGAGAGAAAAAACAGCTTTTACAAGTCATCTTGAAAGGGCTAATGTTTTTACTAAGAGGTTGTTTGAAAAGTGTTTAGCTGTAACTTTAGGCACTTTAGATCCCCCCTAACCCCCCTTAAAAAAGGGGGGAACCGGAATCAAAGTCCCCCTTTTGAAGGGGAGCCACTGCGGTCTTGGGGTCTCCCCAAGTAGAGCAAGTGGCGCGGATTTAGGGGGATCTAAAATTTTTGATACCGACAAGAGGACTTTTCAAACATCCTCTTAGGTCGTCAGCAGTCATTCAATTTGGGTTGAAGGAAAAATCTGCTGATTTCTAATTCCTTTCATCTGCTAAACACCAGGAGTAGAGCCGCCATCAACGATAATCTCTGTTCCTGTAATCGATGCAGCTAGATCCGACACCAAAAATAACGCTAACGCGGCAATTTCTTCTGGTTGGGCGATTCTTTTTAAAGGAATACTTTGGATGTTTTGTGCCTTAACTTGCTCGACGGTAATGCCTTGCGCTTGGGCGTTTTGTCGAGCTAAAGTCTCAGCACGCTCAGTAGCTGTAGCACCGGGCGATATGGCATTAATGCGAATCTTGTACTCGGCTAACTCTTTAGAAATACCCTTTGTAAAATTGAGTAGAGCCGCATTGCTTGTACCACCAGCTAGGAAGTTAGGGCGAGGTGTACGTCCTGCACCGCCAACGATATTGACAATCCGTCCATCACCGCGACTTTTTTGATGGGGGACGACGGCTCTAACTAAGCGGATGTAGCCCAATAATTTTAAGTTCCAAGCATCCAAGAATAAATCATCAGTGGATTCAAGGAAAGATCCAGCACGGGCTGAACCAGCGTTATTAATCAAGATATCAATCTGACCAAACTGGGACAAGGTGGTTGAAACAACTTTCTCAACATCCTCTGCTTTTGTTAAATCAGCACTAATGGCAATAACTTTCGCCCCTGGCGTGGGTAGGGACTGGATGGCAGCTACTGCATTTTCTAGTCTTTCTTGATTGCGGGCTGCGTAGGCGTAGCCCGTCGCAGACATCGCAACATTCACACCTTCACTATAAAGGGCTTTGGCAGTAGCTAACCCTATTCCTGCACTTCCTCCTGTAACAATCGCGGTTTTGCCTGATAGTTTTAGTTCTAAACTCATACAAATTTACCCTATCCCTGTAACTAGATTAATTAACGGAATTTTGTTAACTACGGCAAACCAGTAGATTTACAGTATTTTGGTAACGTAAGAAGGAAATTATCACAGACAGCCAGAATAATCAAGCACCTGGCAAAAAGATTTGTTGCATCAATGCTTACATCTATTGCTGTGTTGTAAGCTAGTCCCTGTCAACCTCCACCTCTTACCTGGCTGTATGACTAGCTGCTCTCCAACTGTCTCTAGATTTTGCTAGGTAATATGGGTAAATTCAAAATTCAAAACTTTTATATCTTTGATCTAATGAAACTTAAGCGTTATTTCTGGATAACTATTTTAACCATTACTACATTATTAGTTGCTATTTTACCTGCTAGAACTCAGCAACATACACCATCAAATACCCTGTTTCAAGCATCAACAATTAGCGCTCTTGCAGTAGGAATTTTTGACGGTGATACTAATTTTCAGCAGTTGAGAAAACACGGTAATTTTGGTTTGGGGACAGTAAATGCTCTGGATGGAGAAATGGTTGGATTAGATGGCAAATTTTACCAGATAAAAGCTGATGGAGTTGCTTCTGTTATTCCTGATTCAATGACAAGCCCTTTTGCTACAGTCACCTTTTTTCAACCAGAAACATTAATTAATCTAGAAGGGCGGATGAATTATAAACAATTGCAGCAATCTTTAGATCAGCGCTTACCAACTAAAAATTATCCTTATGCAATTCGTATCCAAGGTAATTTTCCTTATCTAAAATTTAGAATTCCTCCTAAACAAACTCCACCTTATCGTTCTTTAGCTGAAGCACTAAAAGAACAATCAATTTTTGAATTAAGGAATATCAATGGCACTTTAGTCGGTTTTCGGACACCTGAATATATGCAAGGAGTAAATGTTAATGGCTATCACTTTCATTTCATCGCTGCAAATCGCACAACTGGAGGGCATATCTTAGATGGACAATTTCAAAATGCTAAAATAGAAATTGATCCTCTATCAAACGTTGAGATAAATTTGCCCAAGAGTGCTGAATTTGTGCAAGCTGATTTAGAAGATAACAAACCTGTTGAAATCAACAGAGTTGAACGTAAGTAAATATTTTTGAATAAAAACTATGTCACTACCAGAAACTATTGCAAAACAAACGGATGCCCGCCCACCTGTGGCGATTGGGCATGTAAGATTATATGTGAGTAATGTACCGGAGGCTAGCGATTTTTTCGTCAAGATAGGACTGCGGTTGATTACCCAATCAGAACAATTAGCTGTTTTGGAATTAAGGGGAGGAACGCACTTAGTTTTGAGAACAAGTTCAGACGCGATCGCACCTGGAATAAATGCACCTTTTGATCTGATTGTAGATGATGTTGTCGCCACCAGAGATACTTTTAAGAAGTGGGGACTGACTGTTTCTGAAATCGAAACAGGCAGAATCCACAGTTCATTTAACTTAACTGGGCCGGATGGCTATTTATTGACGGTGACTTCTTCACACACAGGCGGTAGAGAAGTTTAACAATCAAAGAGAAAGGTGTTAGCCGTCACAATTGGGTGTAGTGCGTAATTAGTAGCGATGCCTACTACGGCGTGCGCCAACGCACTATCTTAGCGACGCAACCCAATTACCCGCTCTAAGTCTGCTCCTGTAAAAATTGCATTGGTAACATTAGCATTGGTCAAATTTGCATCTTCTAGATCAGCTTTCGTAAAATTAGCTTTGCTGAGGTTCGCTCCCGTCAAATTTGCCTTTCCTAAGTCTGCATCAGTTAAATCAGCGCCACTCAGGTTAGCATTACTCAGATTAGTTTCATCTAAGTCAGCGTCAATTAGGATGGCATTACTTAGATCGACTCCGTTGAGGTCGGCTTTATCTAGGTTCGCACCTCGAAGGTTACAGCCTTGACATTTTCTGGTGGATAAAAGCTGTTGAACTGGATCGCTTGTCGCAGTTACAAGGGTGGGAGGAGTTGGAACACTCTCTGAATTTTGCTGATTTGTTTGTAGAGGTGTAGTTGGAACGGGGGCTAGATTTGGTTCTGCCGCCTGTGGTTGTTCAGGTTTAGAACATCCGATTACAACTCCTGCTGCTAAGATAGCGATCGCAGTTAGACTAATTTTTTTCTTTACAGCTACAGACTTCAATTTTCGATCAACCTCTTCTACTTTACATCAATTCTTAATTTAGCAATTCAGGCAGTAATGCAAATCTATCTTAAGTTTAAAAAATGATAATTTAGCTTGTTAGTTCTGGGTTAGCTCACAAGATGAAAATATACTCTCAACGACTCTGTTTAGAACCACTAAAACCGCATCATGCCGAACTGCTTTTTGATGGATTACAGAGTGAGAGTATATACAACTTTATCGAAGATATACCGCCACAAAGTGTTGAATCGCTTCGCGATCGCTACATGATATTGGCACGTCGTCAATCACCAGATGGTACGGAGATTTGGTTGAATTGGGCTGTCTGGTCTTTTATCGAAAAATGCTACGTTGGATATGTTCAAGCAACAATTACTGTAGATAATGGTGCAATCATTGGATATGTATTTTTCCCTAATTTCTGGGGAAAAGGTTATGCACGCGAAGCAGTGAATTGGATGATTAGTTATTTAGTTGAAACCTACAAAAATATTGATTTTTGCGCTTACGTTAATGTCCAGAATCACCGTTCTATTGCTTTATTGCATAATCTGGGATTTGTCCGCTCAACATTTTTTCCAAATATTGAGTCTAATCAAGATGAATTTAACCAGGAAGTACAGTACCGAAAAGGCTGATAGATAATTAAATTCAGATTATTGGTTTTACAAATGCACAACAATTTGCATTTATTAACACCAGGTTTGCACAACATGACCCTTCAACTCTTGTCCTAACCAAGGTGTATTTTGTGAAAGTGTATAAAGACTTTTTCGTTCAACTTTCCAGATTTGCTGGGGGTCAAATAAAGTAAGTTCAGCTGGTTGATGAGGTAGAATTGCACTGACTTCTTGCCCCAAACATTTTGCTGGACTGGTACTTAATGCCCGCCATAATTCTAAAGCTGTAAATTCCTCAGTTTCAACGAGATATTGCCACAACAAAGGTAATGCTAATTCTAAACCAATTGCTCCTGGAGGGGCTTCGGCAAAGGCTTGGACTTTTTCTTCGTAGCTGTAGGGTGTGTGATCGATAGCGATCGCATCGATCACACCCGCACGTACCCCTGCACGTAACGCCGCGACATCATGCGGATTTCCTAAAGGCGGGTCTAAATGCAAGCTAGTGTGATAACTCTTAACTGCTTTTGTATCGAGTAAAAGGTGCATCCAGGTGGTGCTGGCGGTGATGGGTAAACCAGCAGCCTTGGCTGAGGCGATTAATTCCACGCTGCGAGATGTGGAGACGCGCATGATATGGACTGGTGTACCGATCGCTGCAACCAATTCAAGCATTGCTGCGATCGCAGTAGTTTCTGCGCTGGCGGGTATTGGGGGTAAACCGAAACGGAGGGCATCTGGCCCTTCTCTCATTACACCATTTGCAGTTAACTGGCGATCGCTCGGCCAAAATGCGACTGGTTTGCCCAACGGCTGGAGATACTCTAACACTCGCCGCACCAGCGCCAAATTTTCAAAGGGCTTACCATCGCTAAAACCAACAACTCCAGCAGACGCTAAATCTGCTAATTCTGTCATTTGGTTTCCAGCAACATCCAGGGTGATAGCACCCCAGATATTAAGCAGGGGAGCAGGGGAGCAGGGGAGCAAGGGAGACAAATTTTCCTCTACCCCTCTGCCCCTCTGCCCCTCTGCCCTCTTCTGCTGCAACTGGGACACAAGTGCAGGGTTATCAATAGCTGGGGATGTATCGGGTAAGATGCTAACTCTGGTAAAGCCGCCAGCAGTAGCAGCGTGTAAAAAAGATAATAGGGTTTCCCGTTCTTCAAATCCTGGTTCACCGGAGTGGCTATACAAATCCACTAACCCAGGCCCGAGAACTAATCCCTGACAATCTCTAATTTGAGTATTGGGATGAATATCAGCAATGTGCGAAGCCACTTCTTTGATATAACCATCAGCAATCAGCACATCAAAGAGTTCGTCGATTTCAGAAACTGGGTCAATCACCCGTACTTTTTGCAGCAGTTCAGTCATAAAACTTTTTAGTTAAGAGTTAAGAATAAAGTTAGGAATTAGAAGTTATAAGTTATGAGTTAGGAGTTATCAGTTATTTGTTCCTTGCTCATCATTTTTAACTTTATTCATCACTCATAATTTTTAACTCCTAACTTTATTTCTAATTCCTCGCTCCTAACTCCTAACTTCTTTACAATGCTCCTGCTGCCGTTTTATCTAGTACGCCTCCACCAAAGTGAGTAGTGATGTTCATCGCTTGCAATACTGGTAAACCATCGATTCCAGAAGGGTAGTCGATAACGCTGACTGCGCCATTACCCTGGCGGAAATTCCAGAAATTTTCTAGCGATAAACCCAGAATGTGACAAAGTAGAGTTTTATTTGTAGCGTCATGAGCTACTACTAATACAGTTTTGAATTGATTAGTTAATGCTGCTTCCACAATTGATTGCCAAGCTGCAACGCTGCGTTCCCAAACCTCTTGCAAATTTTCCCCTTCAGGCATTTGCACTTGGGCGGGTACTAAGCGCCAGCGCTGCAACTCTCCGGGAAACTCTTGTTCTATTTCTGTTTCTAATTTTCCTTCCCAGAGTCCGTGGCTGATTTCTCTTAAACCATCTTGCAAGTCTAACTTTACATTAGGATGCTGTTTTAAGATAATCTCGGCTGTTTCTTTCGGGCGCAGCATTGTGCTACTTACTGCAAAATCAATCGCTACCTCTTGGAGAAATTCGCCTGCTTTTTGCGACTGTTGTCTACCGTTGTCATTGAGGGGGACATCAATTTGTCCTTGAAACCGGGTTTGGCGATTCCAGTCGGTTTCGCCGTGACGCACTAGCAACAACCTGACTCCTTGATGATCTGGTCGCAATGAGGGTAAAGTTTCTCCTGTATGTTGCGTCTGATTTAAAGATTCTAGCTGGACTGGTTCGCCCAATCCCCCAGCAAAATTAAGTACGCTGATGCCACAGTTAGATTGCTGTATGGAATGGTAGCGACTTGCAGGGATTCCCAAGGCTGTGCTGATTAGGGCGCGATTAATGCCGTTATGTCCCACTATGAGAATAGTTTCGCCTTGATGCTGAGACAAAGTTTCTTGCCAAAACTGCCGCGCTTGTTCGTATAAAGCAAGAACAGGAAAATGTTCTCTTGTTCCTTCTGCATCATTAAGCAGCATCCGCAGTTCGTCTGGGCGTTGATGCCAAGTGCGGTAGTCTTCGGCAAATTTTTGCTTAACTTCAGCAGTTAGCAGTGCTTCCCATAAAGGAAGGTCGATTTCTAGTAGTAAATCAGAAACTTGAATTACAGCAGATTGTTCGGAACGAGTAGCTAACTCACTATGAATAATATCTGCTGTGTGTTTTGCTCGTTGCAGAGGACTGCTGTAAATAGCATTAAATGAAATATTGCTGAGGGCTTTGCCAGCTTTACTGGCATCGTTACGACCTTTCTCGGTTAATGTTGACGCATCAGTGCGTCCCTGAATACGCCGCTCGGTGTTATAACCACTTTGACCGTGGCGCACAATGATGACACGAGTCATCTCAAAGCCCTCCTGTATCTAGACGATTAATTTTACTGCAAAATGATTGCAGAATTACCGACTCAGGAAAGCGGATTTAGTTAAAAGGGTAGTTAAGAATCGCAACTATACAGGCAAAACCCACCTCTGTGGGTTTCAAACCCTCAATTATTTCCCTAATCAAGCTAGTGGTCTATGTCATTAATTCTGATGGGTTATAAAAGTTCGTAGTAAGGACTTTAGTCCTTGATTTGAGCGATAAATCGCTCACTACAAACCTAGCAAAATTAATGCGATAGACCACTAGTGGTTAATGTCATTAAGGTGTTCAGATCCCCCACTTCTTAAAAAAGCCGGGGATCTCGCAACCCAGTGCATTAAACGTAGCGACTGTCTTAAAAGTCAAGCGATCGTTAACAAAAAAACGTGGGTTGGAGCATTGACGCAACAGAGGAACGCTGCGCTAGATTCGGCGGTGTCTGGTACGGGCTAGAAGACTTATGGCTTGTAGTCTAGATAGTCAAAGCCCGCACCAGACACTCCGCTTCGCCGCCGAATCTTCCTCGGTTGCTGGATTTCTCGTGTAGGCAAAAACAGCATGAAAAATTTACCCCAGTTATAGGGGAGCATCAATGCGGATGCCGTACATTGCTGGCTCTGGGCATCAAGCAAAGTATAAAAAGGTTGACTTGTGATTAAACATTGACAATTGGTTTAAAGTTGTCAGTTAGACACCAAGGCAAATTATCTCGAACCATTGCATTTAAAATGACTAACATCTTATGAACGCAAGCAGTTAGGGCCAATTTTTTGGATTTACCACGTTCGACAAGGCGCTGATAAAAGGCTTTGATAACGGGATTATGACGCATAGCAACCACAGCACCCATATAAAGAGTCGCTCGAACATGGGCACGACCACCATTAATCATCCGCTTACCTTTGTGTTGACCACTATCATGATTGATCGGTGCAACACCAACTAAACGAGAGATTTGTTTGGCAGTTAATTGACCGAGTTCTGGTAAGTCAGAAACGAGGGTAGTAGAAATAACTTGACCAATACCAGGAGTAGTTTTGAGTAAATTGACTTTATCAATCCATTGTTGATTATTTTGCGTCAATTCCTGAATTTGTTGATTGAGCTGTTTGAGACGCTCTTCAAGATATTCAATATGAGCCTCAATATCTGCTAATGCTTTACCACGGGCACGCGCCCGACGATTTTTCTCAGCAGTCTGCATCTCGACTAACTGTCTTCTGCGACTAATTAATTCGCCCAGTTGACGCGCTGTTTCAGATTCAATTGCTAACACCTGGGGTTTCATTGCTTCCCCAAAGTGTGCCAAAATTTGTGCATCAATAGCATCAGTTTTTGCCAACCGACCTGTGGCTTTCGCAAAATCTCTTCCAAGGCGTGGATTAATTAATGCTACTGGTAAAAGTGCTGCCTGCAATTGGATAATAAGTTCTGTTTCTAATCCTCCTGTTGCTTCTAACACAATCAGATTTAAATCAAATGATTTGAGTTGTTCTACTAGATGAGATATTTCTACTTCTGTATTAGCAACTTTCAATGCTTTACCCATTGGACGGATATAAACATCGAGAGTTGCTTTACTCACATCAATGCCTACCCATTGAGAAATATTTTCCATATTTCACTCTCAACTAATTTCTGTACCCTGTTTTGAATTCATCCCCTTGATTTAACTCATCCTTGCCCGATACGGACTGTATACTTTAAATATCAGCGTTTAAAGCTTTGACCCCGGCGACTGTTCGAGTTCTGTCAAAGAGATTGTTGTAGTGACCCATGCTACGAAGCGGTCTATTATGACCAAGGTTGGGACGGTCTACTACTATTTCTAAGATACAAGGTTGGGTGAAGCGGAGCGCAACCCAACATAATATAGGACTTACGCAAATTATCTCTCAAACTCTGATTTCTCTGTGCCCTCTGTGCCTCTGTGGTAGCCTGCGGCACTTCGTGTCTACGTTATTCCGTAACTCGTGCGTAAGTCCTAATATATCAGAATGTTGGGTTACGCAAAGCCTCCACCCAACCTACTAGCGCGGCAAGCTCAACTTTATACCTGATTATTCTCTCCCTAAATCTAACTGTACTTGCAATCCATCATTGTCATTGCCAGACTGAGCGGGTGTTAAGAAAACAGAAGTGTCTGGCTGTGATAATGTCTCGTTAAAGCGGATTTTGACTGGAGTTTTGTCTGTTCTATTATTATTAGAGATTGTTGATGGATTAGTTTGCTCAAAAAACTTTCCAAAGTCATCTTGGGCTGTTCTATTATCAATTCCGACTAGAGAATCACCAGTTAATCTATATTGTCCTGAATTTAAGCTTGATGCTGGTGACTGGGCGTACACCTGGCTTCCTAAGCTTGCAAAAGCTGTGGTAATTCCCAACAAAGCAATAATTTTGGCGTTCATTTTTTTGTCCAAATTATCTTTAATATTGCTTGTCTTTATTCTCTGGGCAAATTATTTTAATTAACTCTATCGTTAGGTTCTACTACAATAATTGTATTGCGTATATACTTGGCTCGTCAATTATTTCTGCTCTATATCGGGTAAAATAAACAGACAAAATATTAACCAAGCTATAACGTTGCTATTCTTTGAGATAGTGTGATTATCTAATTTCGTTTCCCAGCGATCGCAGTTACGTTCGTTGAAATATACCAATCGCTCCACTAACGCAATCATACAAGCGATCGCTAATCAATATTATTCCTGCTCTCAAATCCTTTCTATATCTTGCCCTGCATAGAGAATTCGCACAACTCCAATGTTTTAATATTGCTCGAAGTAAAAATAATTATAGCCAGTGTTATCCTAAGAAATATTAGGAATTAACAATTAGTTAGGCAAATGAGTATCACCGTTAATGTTTCTGAAGTAACTGCCAAGTTTTCTGAATTGCTGAGTCAGGTATTACTTGGTGAAGAAGTGGTGATTGCACAGAAAGGTATTCCAGTTGCACGCCTAGTAGCTCTCACAGATACAGCCTCACCTCGAATTCCAGGATTGGATAAAGGTAAAGTTATCATTGCACCAGATTTTGACGAGCCTTTACCAGAAGATATCCTAAATGATTTTGACAGTTCTAATCTAGTTTAGCGATGAGAGCTTTACTGGATACTCATGTATTTATTTGGTGGGTAACAGATGACCCTCAGTTATCTTCCACTAGTCGCAGTATAATTGCTGATTCAGGTAATATTTTATTTCTGAGCGTGGCAAGTGTTTGGGAGATTGTCATCAAGACTAAATCGGGTAAGCTAACTTTACCTGAACCTGTAGAAGAATATATTCCAAACCGACTAGCACTAAACCGCTTCGAGAGTCTAGACATTCAAATGACACACACTCTACAGGTTGCCAATTTGCCAAACATCCACCGAGATCCGTTTGACCGGATTCTGATTGCCCAAAGTCAAGTAGAGAATTTGCCAATTGTAACCATAGACCAGAAAATTGCACAGTATTCTGTCGAGATTATCTGGTAATTAAAGCTTAGAAATAACGATCGCACCTTGGTTGATGAAAAAATAGCGATGTTTAACGACAGACAAGCCAAAGAAGCATCTACGTATCTAATCAGGGACTTCATCAAGCTATTTGATCCTGAATGCGTTCTTCTCTCAACTCATCTATAAAGGCATTAACATCAAAGTTTTCTGGTAATTCTGCCTCTACAACTAAAATCCCTTGTTTTCGATAAATGTTTGGTTGGTTAAGGGGCGGTACATTCGCTATCTCAGAGTTTTGTTGAGTATGTTCTTCAGTGACTTGTTGACTCAGCGTATTAATTTTTTCTGCAATAGCTTGCAAAACAAATTGCTCAGTCGAAATTCCCTGACTACTTGCCCATTTTTCAATCTTTTGTTGGAGTTGGGGAGGAAAGTTTATAGATGTAAATACAATTAACACTCCAATTGTAAAAGGCGATCGCCTACGACGGGCTACGTTTACGCATCTTAGTTGATGAAACAAAAGAATCGCTCAAAACTACTAGATTGCAAACTCTATCGCCTGGACTCGCTCTTTTAATTACGAATTAATTTTTTAGCCAATCGCCACAACAGATAAAAAGGTAAAATTAATATCGCTAACAAAATTTGCACAAACTGACCTAATCGACGTAACCAGATAGCACGGGGAGTAGACTGGCGTTGCAGGATTGCTAGATTTTCTCGAATTGTTGTTGTAGTGGGATGATTAACTCCTAACACTCGTTGGCACATTGCCAAAGCTTCTACGTACAGAGGTTCAGCTTTGCTATAGCGTTCTTGGCTATAGTAGAGGAAAGCTAAATTGTTCAGGCTAGCAGCCATATCCGGATGGTCGCCAGCAAACAGGCGCTTTGTCATTGCCAAAGCTTCTACGTACAAAGGTTCGGCTTCGCTGTAGCGTCCTTGCCTTTTGTAGAGAGCAGCTAAATTGTTCAAGCTAGCAGCCACATCTGGATGGTCGCCAGCAAACAGGCGCTTTGTCATTGCCAAAGCTTCTACGTACAAAGGTTCGGCTTCGCTGTAGCGTCCTTGGCTATAGTAGAGAAAAGCTAAATTGTTCAAGGTAGTAGCCATATCCGGATGGTCGCCAGCAAACAGGCGCTTTCTCATTGCCAAAGTTTCTACGTACAAAGGTTCGGCTTCGCTGTAGCGTTCTTGGCTATTGTAGAGCAAAGCTAAATTGTTCAAGCTAGCAGCTACATCCGGATGGTCGCCAGCAAACAGGCGCTTTCTCATTGCCAAAGCTTCTACGTACAGAGATTCGGCTTCGCTGTAGCGCCCTTGGCTATTGTAGAGAGCAGCTAAATTGTTCAAGCTAGCAGCCACATCCGGATGGTCGCCAGCAAACAGGCGCTTTGTCATTGCCAAAGCTTCTACGTACAGAGGTTCGGCTTCGCTGTAGCGTCCTTGGCTATAGTAGAGCAAAGCTAAATTGTTCAAGCTAGCAGCCATATCCGGATGGTCGCCAGCAAACAGGCGCTTTCTCATTGCCAAAGCTTCTACGTACAAAGGTTCGGCTTCGCTATAGCGCCCTTGGCTATAGTAGAGGAAAGCTAAATTGTTCAAGGTAGTAGCCATATCCGGATGGTCGCCAGCAAACAGGCGCTTTCTCATTGCCAAAGCTTCTACGTACAAAGGTTCGGCTTCGCTGTAGCACCCTTGGCTATTGTAAAGACCAGCTAAATTGTTCAAGCTAGCAGCCACATCCGGATGGTCGCCAGCAAACAGGCGCTTTCTCATTGCCAAAACTTCTACGTACAAAGGTTCGGCTTTGCTGTAGCGCCCTTGGCTATAGTAGAGCAAAGCTAAATTGTTCAAGCTAGCAGCCACATCCGGATGGTCGCCAGCAAACAGGCGCTTTCTCATTGCCAAAGCTTCTACGTACAAAGGTTCGGTGTCGCTATAGCGCCCTTGGCTATAGTAGAGGAAAGCTAAATTGTTCAAGATAGTAGCCATATCCGGATGGTCGCAAGCAAACAGGCGCTTTCTCATTGCCAAAGCTTCTACGTACAAAGGTTCGGCTTCGCTGTAGCGCCCTTGGCTATTGTAAAGACCAGCTAAATTGTTCAAGCTAGTAGCCACATCCGAATGGTCGCCAGCAAACAGGCGTTTTCTCATTGCCAAAGCTTCAATGTACAGAGGTTTGGCTTCGCTGTAGCGTCCTTGGCTATTGTAAAGACCAGCTAAATTGTTCAAGCTAGTAGCCACATCCAGATGGTCGCCAGCAAACAAGGATTGGAAAACATTTACGCATTCTCTACTCCAAGGTTCTGCTAATTGATATAATCCTTGTCCATTGTAAAATCTTCCTATCCCCACAAATATCCAAATTAGTTCATCATTGGGGACTGAAGCTAAAGAAATTATCTGTACCTCTTTTGCTTCTTTTATCTCTGCAATTATGCGTTTACTCAGGTCTTCGAGATGGGGAACGATATCTCTGATGCTTTCAATCTGCTTAGAAGTGGGTGAATTGGGAAGGCTTTGGGCAAGGGTTATCATGGCGGTGGCAAAGATTGTTTCTAAAACCGATTTGGTTTCGCCAGAGTTTGCTAACTCCTCTTGCAAAAACCACCGCACTAAGGCATGAATTTTATAACATCCTTCTCTTTCTTCTACCAGTTGCAGCAAGTTACGCCCGTAAAGTTGCTTTTTAGCTTGGTTTAATTCATCTTCTGACCAAGTTAGCTGTCTTTCTTCCTGATTTTCTCCCTCCCCTCCAACTGTTGCCACCCAAATAACCAAATCCCAAAGAATCAGTGCAGGAGAAAATAAACTCAAAAATCTTCCTAATTGTTGCGCCAGTGGGTCGAGTTCTTCCCAAGTTAAAGCAAAGGCGGCTTTGACCCCCAATTGAGTTGGGTGAATGGTTTTCCGGTCTTGTAAAGCTTCTTCTGCTAATTTACGTTCTTGCAATCGCCCAAACATCATATCTAAAGATATGTCCGGGTCGCGTACCAAATAAGCTCCTACTAACTCTATCCCCAAAGGCAAATATTCCAGACATTCACATATATTTGTTGCGGCTTGTGGTTGGTTTTCAACTCGCTTATCTTTTTCCCCCAACAGCCGTTTTAACAGTTCTAAGGCTTTGCCTGGTTCTTTTTGGGGTGAGAGAACATCTAAGGAAATCTCTTGAATAAAATTCGGGTCTAAATGCCGCAGTCGAGTAGTAATTAAAACTTGGAAGCGGTTATCCTTGGGAACGACTTGGCGGAGGTTGTCTAAATCAGTTACGTCATCGAAGACGATTAAAATCGGCAACTCAGAGTTAGGATATCTAGACCAACACCAGGCGACTTGTTCTTCAAGGCTTAAAAATCTTTCTCCTAATTCTTGGGGAATCTCCAAATCAAACTGCAACCGAAAAAACTCTAAAACTTCGGCGGCGAGATTGGTTTCTCTGTCGTTAAACCAGGTAATCCCGCCATAATCTTGTTGATATCGTCTAGCGTATTGGGTGGCTAATTCAGTTTTGCCTACGCCTCCCATTCCCGCTATTGCTACATAGTCTTTGTGCTGCAAGTCTTCATGCAGCATTGTCAGTTGCGTTTCTCGCCCGACAAAATGAACAGAACCGCGATAAGGGATAGATTTTGTGGGAGTTAACTTTGTCCGTTCCCCGTCAGACGGCTTCAGTCAGTTAAAGGTGACTGGGGCGTTAAATGTATTGCCTTGGAAAACATTCTTTATCTCATTTGCCAAATTTTTATAGTTAATACTATTTGGCTGTTGCGGCTGCGACTTCAGCGTATCGGCAAATTCTTGTATAGATTGAATAAATTGAGGATTTGGTTCAGTTTTAGCTGCTTCTGCCAATTCTTTTATTGCTTCTGCCACTTCCGGATTAGCTTTAGCCGCAGATTCCACCTCTAGCAGAGCCTTACCATAATCGATCGCTTGTTCTGGTGCTTTCTCGATCGCTGCTACAGTATGGGGAGACTGTTTTTTGAGGGTGACGAGAAACTTGCCAGCCTTATCCAATAAGGTTTCTGTTACCTTTTCGGTTGTTTTTTCTAAAGCTTTGGTGGCTATTACAGAACCGATTGCGATCGCCGCAGTTTCAAGTATCATATCCTGCCTTGGCTATGTGTATCCTATTTACTTATTAACACACTGCTTTTGTTCTAAATTCCGCAGCTAAGTTAAAAAACCCAGATTTAACTCAGCGTTACATATCTTGCATAGTTCAGTATTACCATCTCTATTCATTGCGTCTGATATCTAGGTTTTTTGGAATTGAAACCAATTGCAGCTAACTTTCACTAATTAACTGTAACAAAGCTTCCGTTGATATCTTGCCACTCATCTCAGTACCTTCCAGCAGGCTATCTGCCAAATCTCGTTTCTGGTGATGCAATTGCACAATTTTTTCTTCGATAGTATCCTTTGCTACCAAGCGATAAATTGTCACCGGGCGTTGTTGCCCGATGCGATGGGCGCGGTCTGAGGCTTGGTCTTCCACTGCGGGATTCCACCAAGGATCTGTATGAATCACATAATCAGCCGCAGTTAGATTAAGTCCTGTCCCCCCTGCTTTGAGACTAATCAGAAAGACATCCCCTGAACCAGCTTGGAACGCATCGACCCGTTTTTTGCGCTCTGCCACTGAAGTACTGCCATCTAGATATTGATAATTAATACCTTGCTGTTCGAGGTAATCGCGGATGATGTGCAAATGGTCAACAAACTGACTAAACACTAACGCTTTATGACGATTTTCCAGGAGTTCACCTAGCACCTCACCAAAAAGTTGCAATTTGGAACTGGGTAATTCAGTACCAGGCATCACTAAACTAGGATTACAGCAAGCGCGACGCAGTTTCATAATCTCAGCTAAAACCTGCAAATGTTTCTTTCCTGCTTCTGCATCACTTTCGGTCAGTTTAGATATTGCCTGACGGCGCAATGCTTCATAGAATGCCTTTTCCTCTCGACTTAACTCTACATGAAGGAGAATTTCGGTACGAGATGGTAACTCTTCTAATACTTGATTTTTTGTCCGCCGCAACAGAAATGGTTGAATCAGTTTTTTGAGTTTATTACGTGCAAGTTTATCTTGATATTTTTCAATGGGGGTAGCAAAGCGTTGATTGAAGCTTTCAAAAGAACCCAATAACCCAGGATTAATAAAGCGGAACAAATTCCACAACTCACCCAGGTGATTTTCAATGGGAGTCCCAGTAGTCAGCAACTTAAAATTAGATTTTAGGTTCATGGCTGCTTGAGAACGTTTAGTGGTCATATTTTTAATTGCCTGGGCTTCATCTAGGACAATAGTTTGCCACTGTATCTGAGCAAGCATTTGCGCTACTTCTTCCTGCTGTAATAAACCATAGCTGCATACCAACATATCTAAAGGTTGTAAACCATCCAATAATTTTTGGCGGTTAGCACCAGAAAATTGAATAATATTGAGAGTTGGGGCAAACTTCTGCGCTTCACTCACCCAATTCATACATACAGAAGTGGGGGCAATAATTAGGGTTGGCCCTTCATGGGCATTTCTGAGAATGACCGCCAATGCTTGCAAGGTCTTACCGAGTCCCATTTGGTCTGCTAAACAAGCACCCACACCCCAATGTGCTAGCCGCGCCAGCCAACAAAAACCTTCCATCTGGTAGTCACGTAGTTCTGCTTGAAGGGTAGATGGCAGTTCCGGCTGGAGGTTTTGCACCTCATGGAGACGCTGGATATGTGTTTTCCAGTGTTTATCTGCTTTTACCTTACCTACCTCATCGACAAAATCTTCTAACCCTAATGTTGCTAATGGGTGAAAACGAATACCTTTACTATGTTTTTCTGAAAACATCCGTAATTCGTCGAGGCGTTTTCGAAAAGCTTGAGTTAAAGCCAAAAATTGACCATCACCAAGGGGGATAAATCGGCTGGGGGTTTTCTCTAATAGTTCTAGTAGTTGCTGCATATCCAGCACTAAGTCGTTATTCAATTTCAACTCCCCAGTGGCTGCAAACCAATCTTGCTGACGTTGAATTGATAAATTAAAGTCTTTCAAGTCTGCATTGTGGCTAACACGCAGTTTTTCTCCTTGTGGCCATTCTATGACTACGTTATTTCCCTGTGCTTGCAGTTCTAGCAGCAGTTCTAAACAGTCTTCGGGTTCGTCTATAATCCATTCACCATCTTGTTCTTCAGTTCGAGTCAAGGTGGCGCAGGCGGCTATAGCATCTTTGGCAAGTTGCTTTTCTTCAGACAAATTTCGTCTGGTTTGGAGACGTTTACCGTCAATCTCGGCAATTACAGTTTCACCACCTGTTCCAGGACGGTAGTAGGGACCACCTTGGGCAAAGGGGCGCGACAAAAGGCTGATTTTCAAGCCGGCATTGGCAGGTAAAAGATGAATATGGGGTAGAGTCTGGGCGGGTACTTCTTCTGCACCTTCTGAACCGCCACCAATGTCAGAATGTACAGTGACGATGCCAGAGACGGCATTAATGGCTGCTAAAACTTGTTTCTCTGCGATCGCAGGCACATTTAATTTATTATCTATACCAATAATCTCTGCAATGCGTCTGTGTTCGGCAGTAATTTCAATGACTTTGATGCGGGTTGGAGTTTCTTTGATATGCAGAATATTCTGTGATTCTGGTAATTTGGGAGAAAATTCCAAGGTGAGACGATCTTGTTTCCCTTTTTTAACCAGTAGTTCCGGTTCTCCCTTGACAATTTCTACACGGATGGTAGGTGTATCTTCCCAAAAAACCAACGGGTGTCCAATTAAAGCAGAGATGGCTTTTTCACCGAAGGTATAATCAACTTTGCCGTAATAGCCATCACTATATGCCTCAATACAACTACATACCCGCATATCTTGGGGTGTGATGTAATCAAACTCAGATAAGGCACTACTTAGACGCTTGAGGGCAATGGGGCGACCTTTACTCCATTCCCCTTTGGCATTAACTTTTTGTTCTTTTGGTTGTAAGACACATCTACTAGGATAGAAAGTTATGAACCATGCTAAACGCAGTTCCGATTCTGGTTTTCCTGGTGTTTGTGGTTCTTTTTGGAGATTTGCCAGGGCATTGAGGCACATTTCCCAAGCTTCTTGGGGTCGAATTAAGTCTACGATGGTTTGGATATTGCTATCTTCTCGCAGTGCCTCTGCAAGTTGTTTATAGTTACTACTAGGTTTGAGTCGGGATAGGAGTTCTGCGGTTTCCATTGCCAACCAGTGATAACCGGATGTGAGCGATCGCCGATACAATGGTTCTAGTAAATTAGGTAAGCGTTTTTTAGCACTCTCAGCATCCATCCAGTAAAGGCATAGCGAGCAAAACAAGGTTTGTAAGCTATTTTCTTCTTCCACGGAAGAAATATGACCACTGACTACAAATTGTTTTTGAGTAATATCACCTTGGTGGACTTGCAGTACCATTTTCAGTCTGCCATAAGTGAACCTGAGCCAATGATCTGATTGACGGGACATCAAACTGCTATACTCTTCTGCTTCTTTGAGGCTTTGCGCTGAACCATCTTTTAAAAGTACGAGGATGAAAAATAAGCCCCCAATTGTATTGAAATATATTTGGCGTTTGCCTGTAGCCTTTTTGATGGCTTTCAGGGCATCTTTATAATATTTGATGGCTTGTTCATTATCACCCCGCAGAAAACTTAACCAACCCCGAAAGATCGCAGCGTTATTTTGATATTCATTTGATATTCGCTCTAGACTTTCTTGTGCTTCTTGGGTACAACCCTGTAACAACAGTTGTTCTGTCAAAATCAGATGTAGATAATCTGAGCAATGTTTTCCAGGTGTAGAACATTCTTCTTCTAGCAGCATCAACGCATCTTCCGAAGCAGATAATTTTAAGGCTGAATTGAAGAGGATACTGGATATACCACTTTCATATAATCCTTGTGGTAGGGTGTTAAACCAATCTGCATCAAATGGATTATTGTATATCTGCTCAAAGATATTTTCTATTACTATTTTTTCTTCGCTATCACTGTACTTCTGATAAGCTTCAATTTGCTGATTAATAAAACTAAGGTCTTGGCGATAAATACCAATGCGGATTTCTCTGATACACTGGCGCAGACTGGAGAAAATCCGATAATCCCTGTTCCAGTGAGTATGTATGGGTAGCTTTTCCTCTACTACTGTGACGAGGATTTCAAACTGTCCGGTTTGTACAGCATGACGAGTAGCAATTTCTGTAAGTAACGGATGACATTCAGCACCTTGCCTGCTTTCCTGTATTAACAAGCCTGCTTTTAACAATTTATCAATTTGGAAACTGAGGGTTTTAGTAACCCAAGGTTTATTGTTTTCATCTAAAGCGTCAATTTTACTAAGACAACTTACGAATGAATTTTTGTCTATCGGTGCATAAACCAACGAAAATAATTGGATGATTTTTTGTATGGAAGGATGTAATTTGAAGTATTTATCCGCAAGTTGTGTTTGCAATTTTGTGGTATCAGTTGCTAAATTAATCATACTATTGGTCTGCTAAGTGAAGTTTGAAGAGTAAAGGAACGAACCACAGAGGCGCAGAGGGCACAGAGTCAGAGAAAAAAGAGATTTTAAGAAGTGTCTCACCCGTCAAAGTTAGCTTGACAGACTACTATTGATTCAGTTGTTTAAATAATTCCATTAATTTACGTTTACGTCCATGAGCAGCTTCTAGTTGTGAGCGATAAGCAGACCATTCAGTTTTTTGTCCTAGTTGAAGATACGCAGATTTTGCTTTTTTGAGCCAATTAACCGCAGCGTCATAACGGTCAGCTTTTCCTTGTTCCATAATTGGTTCTGCCCGTCTGCGAGCGTTATCAATTACCCAATCTGGACGATGGGAAACTGCTGCATCCATGACTCGATGAACCAATTCTGAAGCATAATAAATATCTCTTTCTACTGTTCTAATTGCATCATCAATTAATCCTTCATGGAGGAAAATATCGACTTGAGCTTCTTTTATTCCCCAATTTGGCTGATCTCGTAGTGTTTGCAGTAAATCTTGTTTGATCGTCAACCAAGTTTCTCCTGCATAGTCTTGAATCTTACCATAGTCTCGAAACGATGGTCTGATTTTAAAAGCAATGATGCTGGCAGTTAAGGCAGTAGCATTATCTTCTAATCCTTGGGCTAAATCACTTGTCCAAGTAGCAAATTCATATAAACAGTTACCTGTTAAATTGATACCTGCTTGGCATATTTCCAATGCTTCAACTAAATACCCATCTTCCCGCAATATTTTTGCCAGAGCAAAACCCTCTTCTGCTCTTTCCATCAGGATTTTAGCCGCAGACATGGCTTCTTCTACTCTTCCCAAAGCTGCTAATTGCGTTAGGTATTGCAGAGTCATTTCTTCTACTAAAGCTAGATTTAAATACTCTGTATAACGATTTTGACGTTCAAGAATTTGCAAGCGAATCAATGCTAAATCATCAGCAAAGCTTGGTCGTTCATTTTCCCAAAGTTCTGCGGTATCATATCCTTGCATAATTTGTTGCAGTGGTTCATAATCCCAACCTTGACGCAATGCTTCTAAACTCATACTAAAGTCTGCACTGATTTCGTCTTGCCATGATTCCAACATCAACTGCAAATCTACTATTTCTCCTGTAGACATTTCTGCACACAAAATTGCTTCTGTCCACGCGCTATCAAGAGGTTCTGCGATGGAATAACTGTCTCCACCATAATCTAGCAACTCGTCCCATTCTTGGGCATAAGTTTCGGTAATAGTTTCGAGAATTGCGATCGCATTATTGCCATCTCCATTTTCTGCCAACTCCCGCGCTTTCTCAATTACAGCCAGCAAATCATCTGTAAATGGGTCTTCTTCTGAACCATACTCTAATTCTTTCAATCCATCCCGCAAAATCCGCTTGACATGAGAGCGAAAAGGTGACGTGTCAATTTTGCTTTGGCGGGTAGAAGGCTGTTTTGTTTTTGGTTTTGGTAAGTCTATCAAACTTACAAATTCATCAATATCATCAATTATTTCTGGTCTATTTTCCACCAGTTCTTGTAATAATCGCTGAGTTTGAAGAAGATCGAGGCGATTTAATAATTGTTCTAGCGTTGGACGTTCTTCAATGATCTCTGATTGACGCGAACAGCTTAATAAGGTGGCAACAATATGTTTGCACCAACCATCATAATCATAAGGACAGGTACAACAAGCTGAGGTAATTCCACCTGCATCAAAACGAATACTGACTTGATATGGTGTAATTTCGCCGCCTTCTACCTCTGCTTGAATTAGATTACCGCGTTTTTTTAGTTCAGCGATCGCGCCCCTGCGGTAATATTCTTCACCACGACTATAGGATGAAGCGTTAGAGTTATGACGGATTATTGCTTCAGAAATTCCTGGAATCGACATAGCACCCAAGTATTTTATTTTTAGCTTACGTTTAAACTGCCTTTATTTTCTCTTGTGTCTGCATCTCACTTAAATCCCAAGTTGTCTTAGTAAAGACTATTTTGATTTTCGTGCTGCAAAGTATTTCTCACTCCAATAGCATAGCCACACCTGCAACCTTACGGAATCTGCTATTTTTTACACATTGAAAGGGCTAATTCTAAAAAAATCAGAGGCAAAATTTGTTCTTAGTCTGTGACAAAATAACAGGAATCAGCATCACCTAATCACAGTGTATATCAAAGATATGAGTCAAATACAACAAATTATTTCCACTGTGCGCCCTTGCAAAATCGACAGTGCTACAGCAAGAGACTCAGTGGATTTAGTAGTCGTAATTGATACTAGCCCTTCAGTAAGAAATGAAGCTTACAACCTTAGCAATGCTGCATTTCTCTTTACATAGTTTGGTTTTATTGTGCCAACTTACTTAGCATTGGTGAATTTATGTTGAAACCTAGAGTTTTTTAAAAGATATATTTACGTAGGTTGGGTGGAGTGAAACGCAACCCAACATTACCACCTTATTGATGTTGGGTTACGCGATCGCTTGACTTTTAAGACAGTCGCTACACATTTTTATTTTTTGGGCTTAACCGAAATTTGTGTAGAGACGTTGCAATGCAACGTCTCTACAAAGATTCATATATCTAAGGGACTTCCAAGAAATAAATTATCCAAATAAACGAACCACAGAGACACAGAGAACACAGAGAGAGGAGAAATAGAGAGAGTTTTTTCATCAGTTTTAAAACATTTTTTTATTTGGAAGTCCCTAATCATCAACATAATCATTCTGTTCATCAACAAACCCATGCGTTTCATCAACAAAATCGTTCTGTTCATCAACAAACCTATGCGTTTCATCAACAAAATTGTTCTGTTCATCAACAAACTCATGCGTTTCATCAACAAAATTGTTCTGTTCATCAACAAACCCATGCGTTTCATCAACAAAACCATAATTTTTGTGAGAATTACTGATATTTATATCAATATTAGACACCAACCTGTGAGGATTTTACTGAACTAAAACACAGCTTTGGTAAGGCAAACTAGCTCTAAAGCAGTAAAAAGGATACATTTATGCCTGCTCAAAAGCGTACATACCGCGTTTTAGAAAAAGCTGAATTAAGAGTGGCTGGACTTAAAGCAATTGATCCTAGTATGGATTTTGGGGATGCTCGCAACTTGCAAAATATGACACAACTAATTGAGCAGTACCGTAGCAAAATAGATGCTTATAATACTGCTTTAGCCGTGATTGACTCTTCTAGAACTGAGATGGAAGAATTGGACAAAGCCTTAAGTGACATAACTGAGAAAATGCTGATTGGAGTTGCTTTTAAATACGGCAAAGATAGCCGTGAATATGAAATGGCGGGTGCTGTCCGTAAAAGCGATCGCATCCGTAAAAGCAGAGCAACACGCTTAAGGGCGACTCCAAAAGAATTAGCTAGTGAAAATGCTAAAACTGCATATCTTAATGGACTGAATGGAGCGATCGCAGAATAAATCCATTCTCGTACAAAGTATGGAAGCGAGCAAATGGTTAATTTTAACTCTCCACCCCCTACTCTCCAACCTTTTTCCACGGTAGTTTGACTGTAAATCGACTACCTTTGCCTAACTGACTTTCAGCGTGGACAGTACCACCATGCAACTCGACGATTTTTTGCACCATCACTAATCCTAAACCAGTACCTGCGGAACGACGGGTAGAGGCATTTTCAACTTGGATAAAAGGTTGAAATAATCGGAAAAGATCATCGGAAAGCATACCAATACCCGTATCTACCACGCTAAAAAAGATATACTCGTTTGTGGAATTTGGCTGAACTTCAATCCAAACTTTGCCTCCGTCGTGAGTAAACTTGATAGCGTTGCTCAACAGGTTGATAAATACCTGGCGGATGCGGCGCTCATCAACTTGGATAGGTTCGAGTTCTTCAGGGATTTGTACACTCAGTTGGATATTTTTCTGTAACGCTAAATTTTTGACGAAACTGAGACTAGAGTCACATAATTCTGGAATCGAAGTAGCCGCTAGTTGCAGTTCTATCTTGCTGGATTCGATGTCGGTAAGCTCAAGAATTTGGTTAATTAATTCTAGTAAGTTCTTACCGCTCGATTCAAGGGTATTTAGAAACTGGCGCTGTTCTTCGGTTACAGTACCGTACACTTCATTTTGGAGTGCTTCTGCAATTTCAAGAATGGAGCTTAAAGGAGTCCTCAATTCGTGGCTCATATTTACCAAAAAGGTTTTTTTGGCACGATTAGCAACTTCAGCTGCTTCTTTAGCCTCACGCAGAGCGGATTCTGCACTTTTGCGATCGCAGACTTCTAAAGTCAGAGCAACAAATTCAGCTATTGAGCTAACGAAGTTTTGCTCACTCACTTCCCATGTCCGAGGAATATCAATCTGTTCATACAATACTGTTCCCACCACTTCGCCCCCAACCCAAATGGAGGTATTAATTAGGGATACAATATTCTTTGTTTCTAGCAATTCATCCCATAATTCTTGTATCCGTAGATCGGTGCGAGTATCGGTGACAGCGATGATGCGGGCAGATGTCAGGGATTTAAAGTAGATGGGATAATCTGCGCGATCGCGTTCTAAACCTGCCGAATGTTTTTGATTGCTACGTTCATAGAGACTTATACATTGTAGTTTAGTGCGTTGACGCAGCCTGTCGTCGTCATCACTATTGAATAACCACACACTTACTCGTTCTACTTCTAAAGCATTCGCGGCTTTCTCGGTAATAACTTTGAATGCTGTTTCCAGATTTCCTTCTGAAATTGCTCTATGATTTGCCAGTTCTGCCAATGCCCGATTATGATGTTCTAGCTTTTGCTGACTGTTAATACTTTTTTGAATCTCTTGCTGTAATTCTTGAGTTCGCTGTTTAACTTGCAATTCTAACTCTTCATTTTTAGTAATCTGTGCAGTAAAGGTTTTACGTAAATGCTGCATCATCTCATTGAAAGATTCACCCAGTATTTCTACTTCTTTAATGCCTTGTACAATCACCACCGAGTCTTCTCCTTTGGTGAAATCGGCTAAATCTTTTGTCGCCGTGCTGAAGTACAAAATTGGCTGAGTTATCCAACGGGCGGTGATAATTCCCAGTAAAGTAGCTAATCCCAATGCTCCCAGACAGAGAAAAATTGTAGTTTGAGTGTTGCGATCAATTTGCCCCATAAAATCTGCTTCTGGGACAGCTACTACAATTAACCAGTTGGCATTTGGTTCGCCTTGCAACGGTCTAATTTCTAAAAATTGCCGTTTGCCGTCAAAAGAGAAATCTAGTTGCTGTAAACTCTTAATTTGGTCAAAGTTACTAAATTTAGTTTCTAAATACTTAGCGCTTGCTTGAGTAAAAGCATTCCCGCTTTGGGAAGCTGCCAACCTAATCGGTTTACCATTTTGGAGGCGGAATGGTTCTTCCGTTGTGGAACTTGCCACTAATAGCCCCGATCGCTCGATAATAAAAACTTGCCCAGACTTGCCAACTTTAATATTTTGTAGCAAATCCCCAATTTGTGATACATGAGTTAGAGTGCTGTTGACACCGAGTAACTCTCCTTGGGAGTTATATATAGGTTGAGAAGCACTAATCAGCAGCGTTGGTTCGGTGATGGATGTAAAAATCTGACTAAAGCTGAATTTTTTAGCGGTAACTGCTGCTTGATAGTTAGGACGCGATCGCGCATCATAGTTTTTGATTACTTCTGGTAGCTGAGTACGTTGATTTTGAGAGTCAATTTTGTAGGTGTAGAGGTCGTAACCAGTTGACTTATCAGCTTTTCTGAGTAAATATTGGCGATCGTTGAGCTTTTCCACCGCTAAATGTTCTTGCTGTTCATTGCTTGCCGTTAAAGCGATCGCATCAGGAAAAATCTCTAACTGCTTGATTAAGTATGACTCCCAAGTTGCCAGATTTTCCATCTTCAGCAACCCGATGTCAATGACATTTTGATTACCGCGCAGTACTTGACGCGGGGTTGAGAGATAAGCCTGTAAATTTTGCTCTACTCGATTAGCGACTTCATAACGCAATTCGCTAGCTACCTCATTGACTGCCATTTGCCCATTACGGATTGATAAGTATGCAGTCAATCCCACAGCTAGCAAGATTTGCAGCACAAACAACGCTACGAGAATGCGACGTAGAGGTACACCTTTAAACAGGGGAAAAACACCATTTTGCCCAATATTTTTGTTCATAAGCCCACTCTCCCTTCCTGTCCTATAGTAGTGAGTACAACACCTCGACTTCTCTGGTCTGCGGGCTTATACATAGTTTGTACTCGGTCGGATCAAGTGCCAATATACCACTTTTGGCAAAAGAACAAAACTTTAGGGACTTCCAATTAAAAAATACTCTTAACCCACGGAGGTGGGTTTTGTCTGTATAGCCGCGACTTCTAGTCGCCAAGGCTAGTACTAACCCAAACGTATTGCATTACCACAAGAAAATCTGAGTCTTTTTTCTACCCAAGAACTGCTGCTTTAATCTTTTTACAGATAGCCACCCAAGCTTCATTCTGTTGTCCTGAGTCCAGTCTGTCTAAAGGTTGATTGGGAGGGTGCGCTGACTGATACTTTTCAATTTCTGTTTCGTCATAGCCGCTAGAACTCAAAGGTATCCAAATAATTGTGAGTCCTTCGGCTTCAGCCGCATCCAACAATGGGGGTAACTCATTATCCGCAATAAAGTCTGATGCTAAAAAATCTGGGCTAACCAACAATACTGCCACTTTTGCTACTGCTAAAGCATTTTTAATTTCTTCGCGCCACTTAGCACCAGGTTGAATTTTAGTATCGTCCCACACGAGCAGCTTTTGGTTGCGAATCATTGGTTTAAGGTGCTTCTGGAGTTTAGTCAGCCACTCCTGATCTTGATGACTATAGCTAATGAAAACTTGATTTCTGATTACGGGTTCAGACATAGGTATTTCCAAGTTTGGTTGAGTCGGTAAAACATCGTCAATCAATCTGCGGACATCTACCATATCACCGCTATCCTGGCACTGGATTTGGTAGCGATTATTGTCCCTGAATTTGTACAACACATCTCGGTTATAAAAATGAGGACTTTGACTATCATTACAGCTTTTACAGTTACAAGGAACAAGTGTTTGATATTGCAGACGTTCGTAAGACTTATGGATTTTTTCTAATTCATTGTTAATAACTACTAGTAGTTCTTTCTTACGCTTGCCTGCGACGCGGACTTGAATTTCTCGTTGATTGTAGTATTCAATTACTTCAGCACGGCTTTCGTATTTAGCAAGAACAACGCCTGTTTTCCAAACTAGGGTTTGTTGTTCAATATCAGAGTGCATTTCGACTATAAAGCGGGTGAGAATACCTTTTGGCATGAAGTCATATTTATAGCGCAGGATTAGGTTATTGGATTCATCCCAATTGAAATCAGGTTGGTTAACAGAGAGTAATTGAGGCGCAATATAAGTGCCAGGACGACTAGGGATTTCATAGGACAGTTTAAATTTCATCATTAGCCGCAATAGTTCTGGTCGCATATCGGCATATTTATCTTCATGCCAAATGTTTGCTAAATCATTGCGATCAAATTGACCAAGTTTTTCAATCACTTGGGAATTATCTAACACTTTGTAAACGGCATCTGTACCCCAAGTAGGTTTGAGAATAACGGTTTTTATTAACAAGTCATCATCTTGGAAGTGAAGGCATACACCTAAATCATGCAGATAGCCACTGAGTTGGAGTTTATTCTCCTGTTTAGTAAAACCATGTTTCTGACAAATATTCATATATTCTTCCAAGCTAATATATTCGCGGGAGTCACCTTCTAAAGCTTCCCGCACTTTAACCCAGGTTTTGGGGAGTTCTATTCCAACATGAGGTAAGTTAGTAATATAATGCTTAATTTTATTTAAGATTTCTGACAGACCGCGATCAGTGGCTAAGTTTGTAGTAAGTGTTTCCTTAAAATTAGTGAATTCGCGCCGTAACTCACGCTCGTTTATTTCTCGTTTGCGCTCCTGCTTTTCATTTTTGACAATTAACAAAGGACTATTACCGCTCAGTAATTCAACCGCATTTAACCAGTAATAAAAATCTGTGTCTTCTTTGCGAGTATCAGCAACCAAGGCATAAAGGGAGCGTTTTGTGAGGAAAAATTGGTGGGTAGCATGGTAAATTTCTTGACCACCAAAGTCCCAAATGTTGACCTGAAATTCTCTGTTATTGTCAAGCAAGAACTTACATTGAATAACATCTATGCCTTCGGTGGTATTTTCATCTTGTTGTAACGTATATTTATTGTCTTGAATTTTTTTGGCTAGTGTAGTTTTACCTGCACCACCTTCTCCCACAATGATTAATTTAGCTTCGTAGAGGCGATCGGTTTTTTGTTCTAGTTGTTGTCTGCAAAAGTCAAGAATTGCTTTAAACCCTTTCGTGATAATTTCTGGTGGAGGTGATTCTAAACGATTACTGTTGAGGTCGAGGGATTGCAGGTTGGTGAGTTGGCCAATTTCCGGTGGCAGACTGCTCAGTCGATTGTAGCTGAGGTCGAGGGTTTGCAGGTTGGTGAGTTGGCCAATTTCCGGTGGCAGACTGCTCAGTCGATCGTTGCGGAGTTCAAGGGATTGCAGGTTGGTGAGTTGGCCAATTTCCGGTGGCAGACTGCTCAGTTGATTGTAGCTGAGGTCGAGGGATTGCAGGTTGGTGAGTTGGCCGATTTCCGGTGGCAGACTGCTCAGTTGATTTCCGTAGAGGTAGAGGGTTTGCAGGTTTGTGAGTTGGCCAATTTCCGGTGGCAGCGTTGTTAAGCGTTTGTCAGAAAGGTCTAATTTTGTCACATTGTCTCTGACAGCTTGTTCAATAATTTGCAGCAGTTCTTCGTTAGTCATTTCGGGTTTTACAGAGGCGATGCCTGACGACGAGTTGCTGCTTGGACGCGCAGCAGAGAAATTAAGCTAATTAATAATGTACCCTGTATCAAGGATTGCATCAGCGCAATGTGCGTTAGCGTACTCGTCGTAGACATCGCAAGTTAAAAGGGCAGTTAGAAACCGCGTCTACACAGACTTGTGTTGAGCGGAATCGAAATACAAAACTCACCTTTCCTTCCCTACAGAACGCTGCGCGAACGGAACGCTATGCGAACATGGGTTAAGGAACCCTTGATTTTGATTAGTCCACGGAGGTGGACTTTGTTTGTATAGCCGCGATTTCTAATCGCCTGGTATATTTGCTTTTTGTATTTAACTTTAAGATTATTGTGTAACCCTATGTAACTTGATGGCTATAGCTTTCCACATTGCCCAGCTTCCATCCAATATATAAATATGCCAGAAACTCAATCAAGTCCTCATACACATACAAACACATCAACCAAAGATGATACCTTACCTGCATCTGTTATCTCCTCTTCTACCTCTCAAGAAATCTACGATGTTGTAGTGATTGGCGCTGGGCCGATTGGGTTAGCAACTGCCATTGGCTTACGTAAACGTGGAATTGAAAATGTCCTTGTCATCGATCAAACTCGCGCCTTTCGTCAAGTTGGACAAACATTGGATCTTCTCCCCAATGGATTACAAGCTCTCAGACATTTAGATCCTAACGCTTACGAAGAAGTCAAAAAAACTGGACTGGGTTTATTGAGTCCCAAACAGTCTAATGACCAGGAAACTGTCGAACCTACTCAAAAGCAACAACCTCCAAAGGCTTCACCCCAATGGATTTACAAAAATTTGCAGGGTGAGATAATTCGGTCAACATCGCTTAGTTTTGATGACTGGTTTAAAGATTATGGCGATGGTCGAGTATCAATTTCTTGGTACAATTTGCAGACAACCCTCAGACAGCTACTTCCACCAGACCTAGTTAAAGCTAATCACCGTTGTATTAATGTTGTGAATGAGCCGGAAAAAGGTTGTGTCCGCATAGATTGTGTAGGTGATACAGCAATAGAAACCAACCCTTATGCCTATTGGATAGATGGGCAGAAAGATAACGATCCGCAACCCCAAAACTCAGAGATTGTCCCCCAAGAATTAGCAACAAAATCCATTAGAGCTAAACTAATTGTTGCAGCAGATGGGATTAATTCTACAGTTCGTAAGCTGCTTTACACAGATACTCAACATCATGATTTTGCCAGCCCTGAATACTCTGGGTTTGCAGCTATATTTTGTATGGAAATAGCTGAAGTACCAAAAGAATTATTGACAAAACTAGAAGAAGATTTCTTTCAAGACTCACCACTTGTAACAATCACTAATGATGAAATAACTGGAAATTCTGTTTGTATAAATAACATCAGGATAATCTTATTTCGCAGACCAACTGGTGTACTTGGGTACATAATACATCTTGCTTTGCCTTTAGACTCGTTGCAAGGAAAATCTGAAAGTTCTTTAATTGACTTAGCTTTGCAGGAGTTAGAAAAAGCAGGGTTTCCTGATGCGCTCAAGCAATTAGTGCGTCTATCTCCTCCTGCCAAAATGCAGCAGCGTCCATACTACGTTCACCGCGCTAGCATTTTGGATTCTGTACAAGTTTCTAACCCAACTGACCTCAATCCTGAAGCTAATCCTGCCAAAATTTCACCAGCCTGGAGTGTAGGGCGAGTCGTCTTAGTTGGCGATGCTGCACATGGAATGCCTCCCTTCATGGCTCAAGGAGCTAATCAAGGATTGGAAGATGCGCTAATAGTTACAACACTCATCGCTAAAATTGCTGAGGAGAATAACTGGGATAACCTACAAGCTATAGCCAAAGCCTTCGAGAAATACGAGTGTCTTCGTCGCCCATTGATGGCATACGTCCAAGAAGCAACATTAAAGCGATCGCCCCACTCGTCAGATAAAGAGTGGCATGACTACAGCCAACAGATGTATTGCCGCAATTTCGACCAAGTAATAGAGGCATTGTAGTTAACCGTCTATGAAAAATTTTTATTAGAATGCAGATGTCTACTAGGCGGCAATACTGCGTAGGTTTTGAGTCGATCCCCCCAGCCCTGCTTAAAAAGAGGGGCTAAGAATGTCTTATTTTCCCCCTTTTTAAGGGGGATTAAGGGGGATCTCGACTATGCACCTTAACCTACGCAGTATTGCACTAGGCGGCGTGCTGTCTATCCACGTAAATCCAGAAGATAATCGATGAGTAATCAACTACAAGACTACAATCCTAGCGGCGTAGGTGAAATAAATGGCAACCTCTTAGGTTTGCCCTGCGATTATGAGTCTGCAAACCTGATTGTCTTTGGTGTGCCGTGGGAAGTCACTGTTTCTTATGGCGCAGGCACAGCTAATGGCCCCCAGCGCATTCTTGATGCTTCGACTCAACTAGATTTATTCGATTTTGATAACCCTAATGGTTGGAAGCAGGGAATTTTCATGGTAGAAATTCCCCAAGATATTTTAGAGAAGAATACATACTACCGCGCCTTGGCAGCAAAAATTATTGAGCGATTAGCCCAAGGTAAAGAACTCTCAGATACACCAGATTTAACATCTGTCCTCACAGAAATTAATCAGGCTGGGGAACAGGTAAATCAATGGCTGTTTGAAAATTGCCAAGAAGCAATTAACAAGGGTAAGGGAGTCGCAGTTATTGGTGGAGATCACAGTTCGCCGTTAGGTTATTTCCAAGCATTAGCAGCTAACTACGCCAACTATGGCATTTTGCACATTGATGCCCACGCAGATTTACGCGATGCTTATGAGGGATTTGAATTTTCCCATGCGTCGATTATGTTTAATGCGATGAAAATACCGCAAATTTCCAAGCTAGTGCAAGTAGGTTTGCGTGATATTAGTCATGATGAAGTGCAGATGATAGACCAATCTGATCGTCGCATTATTGCATATTACGACCCAGCTATTAAACAAAAGCTTTACTCTGGAACAACTTGGCTTGATTTATGCCGAGAAATTATCAGTCATTTACCTGAGTTTGTTTACATTAGCTTTGATGTCGATGGTCTAGATCCAAAACTTTGCCCAAGTACAGGTACTCCTGTTCCGGGTGGGCTGGAATTAGAGCAAACATTTTTTCTGTTCCGGGAATTAGTCAAGAGTGGTAGAAAAATTATTGGCTTTGATATTTGTGAAGTCGGTGATGCCGAGTGGGATGGTAATGTTGGAGCGCGGGTAGTTTACAAGCTGGCAAATTTGATGGATTTGTCAAAACAGAATTCGTAATTGTTGAGTTCCTAAAATCGTTCGACTGAGACGTTTTGCGATCGCTCAGTCGATCCAACTTCACAGTGTTCGCGTAGTGTTCCACAGGAAAGTCCAAAATCTAAAATTAAATAATAAGCCCCGGACTTGATTGCTGGAGTCAATCTAAAATTTTTTAATTAACCTTGCTTTACTATCTAAAAATTTTAAGATAAAGAATAGCCTGTTGCTTTGTGAACGTATTGCACAACTTTTTGATATGATTCAGGATTACTCACAGGATTAATGATGATGGGGATAGTGCCATCTGGCAACCAGAAGGTTATCCTACCATTCGGTTCATGACAAAAGGAACTGATGCAGTTGAGATTAATTACATATTCGTTTTTTTCGTAAAGGATTTTCACCCAGTGGGCATGATCTAATTCTAAACTTGTCACGCATTCTAAATAATCGAGAATCTTTTGATAATCTTCTAGGTTACTTTGTGGATTAATGACTATTGGAATGGCACTATCGGGTAGCCAAAAAGTAACCCTGCCATTCACTTCATAACAAAAAGCATGGACACGTTCAAAATTCACTACATATTCTCTCCTCTCGTAAAGGATTTTCACCCAGTACGCCACAACATCTCCTCAAGTCCGAAATTTACGAATGATGCACCCTGTATGTCCAAGTCTACTGAAGCCTTAAGTTTATGTTGCTGTGTACCAATTCAAAATCAAATTAATTTGTTTGAATGATGAATTGTTAAGAAACCTCCAATGGCGTTGGTGTAGTTGAAGTTGACAGAGAAAGAGCGATCGCTGCTTGAATAAACCCTTTAAATAAAGGATGAGGGCTACTAGGACGCGATTGAAATTCTGGATGAAATTGGCAAGCCAGAAAGAATGGGTGCTTGGGTAATTCCACAATTTCAACTAACTGTCCATCAGGAGAAGTCCCACTAATCACATAGCCGGACTTTAATAAGAGATCGCGGTAAGCATTGTTGAACTCATAGCGATGTCGATGTCGTTCATAAATTACATCTTCTTGATAAAGCTTGAAAGCCAATGTATCAGGAAGAACACGACAAGGATATAGCCCCAAGCGCATTGTACCCCCTAAATCCACAACTTCCTGCTGTCCTGGCAATAAATTAATTACCGGATTAGTTGTATGAGCGTCAAATTCGGCACTATTAGCATCTGTTAATCCCCCTATGTGCCTAGCCCATTCAATTACAGAGCATTGCATTCCCAGGCATAAACCCAAAAAGGGAATTTGGCGATCGCGGGCGTATTTAATAGCGGCAATTTTGCCATCCACTCCCCGAACCCCAAAACCTCCTGGTACAACTACGCCATCGACACCCCCAAGATGAGTTTCGACTGATTCATTTTCCAAATCTTCTGAATTTACCCAACGCAGGCGCAGTTTGCCATAAGTGGAAATTGCAGCATGGTTTAGTGCTTCCACTACAGATAAATAGGCATCACTTAACTGCACATATTTGCCGACAATGGCAATTTCTAGCTCGTGCTTGGGAGTATGTAACCGTTGTACCAATGTTTGCCACTGCGTCAAATCTGGTTGGCGTTGCTCCATTTGTAGCAAACTCAGTACTTGTTCTGCCATTCCTTCCCTTTCCAGATTTAGGGGTACTTCATAGATACTTTTGGCATCTTGAGAAGTAATGACGCATTCTTCGGGCACATCGCAAAATCCCGATAATTTTTGCTTTAATCCCTTGGGTAAGGGGCGATCGCTCCGACAAACTAAAATATCTGGTTGAATACCAATGGATCTGAGTTCTTTAACTGAATGCTGTGTTGGCTTAGTTTTCATCTCACCCGCAGAAGCAATCCACGGTACCAACGTTACGTGCATATACAGTACATGTTGCCGCCCCACCTCTTTGCGGAACTGGCGAATCGCTTCCAAAAACGGCAGTGATTCAATATCTCCCACCGTCCCGCCAATTTCTGTAATTACTACGGACGGATTTGTACTTTTAGCAACTCGCAGAATCCGCTCTTTTATTTCATTGGTAATATGAGGAATAACCTGTACAGTGCCGCCATTGTAGTCTCCACGTCGCTCTTTATTAATGACTGCCTGGTAAATCGAGCCAGTAGTCACACAGTTCAAGCGCGACATTGAGGTATCGGTGAAGCGTTCGTAATGCCCCAAGTCTAAATCTGTCTCCGCACCATCCTGGGTAACGAATACTTCCCCATGCTGAAAAGGACTCATTGTGCCAGGATCGATATTGATATAAGGGTCGAGTTTGAGAATCGACACCGAATATCCGCGCGACTTGAGCAAACGCCCTAGACTTGCTGCTACAATGCCCTTACCAATACTGGAAACTACGCCTCCAGTTACGAAGATAAACTTAGTCATAGTAGTTTGAATTTCTAACAACTTCTAAAAATACATCCCGTCATTGTGCCACAGTTATTGTGGTGTAATCTTCTATGATTTGCTGTGAAAAACCTTTTAGGATTAGTAATATTAGGCTGTATTCTCACATCCTCCGTAGCATTGGCAGAGCCATCTCTTATAGTCGTTTTTCCCAAGACAAACTACCAGACGAGTTCCCAAAAAATCTTTTTTCTGGGGACTGCACCACCGGATGGTGAGGTTTTGATCAATAGTAAGCCAATTAACCGCAGCAAAGCTGGTCATTTTTCCCCTAGTTTCCCCTTGCAGTTGGGAGAGAATCTTTTTACTGTGAGTCGCCAGAATCAAGAACTTAAGATTAAGGTGATAAGGGTTAGCACTAGCCCTGAACTACCACAGGGGGTAGCCTTTGCTAAAGATTCCTTGACTCCCGCAGCTGATATTGCCAGACTACCAGGAGAACTAATTTGTTTTAGCGCGTTAGCGAAGCTTCCCGAAGGGATCGCACCCCCTAACGCCAATGTCTCTGTAACCCTGGCTAATCAGACGATTACCCTTTTACCTCAACCTCAACAGGCACAACTACCAAGTAATTTGGCAGCTCTGACAGGGCAAAATCAGCCTTATGCCCAGTCTAGCGTAGGCAATTATAAAGGTTGCACCACAGTGGCTACAGCCGCCGATCTGGGAAAACCTCAGTTTCAACTAACACTCAATGGCAAGACGATAACTCAACCAGGGACTGGTAAAATTCAAATCCTCTCAAGAGCAGAGTTGCCGGTTTCTGAGGTTACAGTAGAGTCAGGCGTTGCTCGCACTGGCCCAAGCACCGATTATTCTCGACTCACACCACTGCCTAAAGGCACACGCGCAACAGTAACAGGTAAGGAAGGTGAATGGTTGCGCCTAGACTATGGCGCTTGGATTAATAGTCAGGAAACTCGCATTCTACCTGGTGCAATTCCGCCACAAACAATAATTCGCAGTGTCGGATACCGTCAACTCCCTGGTGCGACAGAGATATTTTTCCCCTTACAAGTTCCCGTACCTGTGAGCGTGCAACAAAGTGAGAAAGCTCTCGCTCTCACTCTCTACAATACTACTGCCCAAACGGACATTATTCGCCTGGATGATGACCCTCTAATTTCTCGGCTAGATTGGCAACAGGAGGCTCCAGAACAAGTAAAATACACCTTTAACCTCAAAAAAGCTCAACAGTGGGGATATAAGCTGAGATACGACGGTACAACCCTGGTTTTGGCTTTGCGTCATCCGCCTAATATTGGGAACACAAGACGCAAGCTTTTAGCTAATCTCAAGATTGTACTCGATCCAGGGCATGGCGGTAAAGAATCTGGTGCCAGTGGCCCAACTGGATATTTAGAAAAAGATGTGAATTTGGTGGTATCTAAGTTGCTGCGGGACGATTTGGTGAAGCGAGGAGCAACGGTAGTGATGACGCGGGAGGACGATAAGGAGGTTTCTCTAGCAGAGCGTCAGGCAATTATTAGTAAAGAAGAACCTGCGATCGCTATTTCCATACATCACAACTCCTTACCCGATGATGGCGATGCTGAAAAAACCAAGGGATTCGCCGCTTTTTGGTATCAACCCCAAGCCCACAGCCTGGCAATATTTTTACAGACCTATGTTGTTAAAAAACTCGGCAAACCTTCTTATGGTGTGTTTTGGGACAACCTAGCGCTGACACGCCCAGCAGCTGCGCCATCGGTGTTACTGGAATTGGGTTTTATGAGCAATCCCGATGAATTTGAGCAGGTAGTGAACCCAAAAGAACAGAAGAAAATGGCTGATGCGATCGCTCAGGGGATTACTGAGTGGTTTAAAAGCGTTCGATAGATCGGGAGTTAAGCTTACGAGCTATAGCAATCCTATTTCTTGCGCCAAACTAAAAACTATAGGGACAATTCATGAATTGCTCCTATAGGGTTTTGGCTATTATTTGCATAAGTCCTGGATTTGTGAAAATTCGCGGTATTCAGATCGCCAACTTCGTGAAAGTTGTCAGCGATTTAACTTTTCAGTGCTTCTACCATGCCAAAACAACTTTGATTGCGGCTAAAAATATATCAAATCTTATATTTTGAAACCGTATGTATTTTAAAATCGGCGGTATGGTGGGAGCGATCGCTATTTTCTTGAGCAATGGTAGTGCGTTCACCGAAGGCGTTGGCGCAGCGATCGCCGAAGGCGTTGGCACAGCCATCGCCCAAGATGCACAAAGATATATTACTGTGGGGCATGATAAATTAGGAAACAGCGTAGCTTTAGATACAAAAACTATTAAGGGTACAACGTACAAACTTTACGGTATGTACGGAGATGGCATCTTCGAGACTACATTCGATGCATCATGTTCCGAATCACGGCTTTTTCGGAATCACATTGCCATTTACAGTTCAGAGGGACAGCTACTTCAAGAGGATAAGGAGAAAGGAGAAATACCTTTTGTCGCCAATTCTTCACCAGGCAAAGGAATGAAAATTGTTTGTCAAAAGATTGGGGCCCTTGGTTGGTAAGTTAAGTAGGGAATGTCCCATGCCCCATTCCCCATTCCCACTTGCCCTGAGCGTTCGCGTAGCGTCTCGAAGAGAAGCCGAAGGGATTCCCAATTCCCAATTCCAGTAGAAAATACTAAGGACAAAACAACGTGTCACGCGTATCTCGTCCTGTGGTTGGATTAGTCCCTTTAGCAAGTTTGCACAATTTTTTTTGCTCATCCGAACGCAGCAGCGTATCGGTAAAATCTGCCCCATCAATGATTGCGCCATCAAATCTGGCGTTAGCAGCAAAAGCACCCTCTAACAGTGCATTTGTCAAATTTGCCCTAACTAAACGAGCCGAGTCTAAAGTGGAATTTCTCAAGTCAGCTGCCTCTAAATTTGCAGACTCCAAATTTGCTGCAAAGAAACTGACACCGTTCAAATTAGCATGGCTGAAGTTACTCTGGCGAAGATTAGCTTTGGTAAAGCTGGAATCTGTTAAATCACGTCCTGAAAAATCAGCCTCGACCAAAATTTCTTTATTATATTCAAGTGCCAAAGCTGTTGGAGCAAAACCGAGCGTTGCGGTGATGCTAATCATTCCCCACAAGAATAAGCTGAGTATATTTGTCCAAAAGTGATAGTCAGTCTGACGCTTCAACCCGAATTGTGTTCGGGATGAGTCGAGTTGAGAACCTGCTGTGCAATCGCTTAACCTAGAATTCATAGAATTTATCATATTTTTCGTCAATGGCTAACCTTCCTCCATCTCATTATCCAGATATTGGTCATTTAGGAGAAGACCTAGTTGCCCAATGGTTGCAATCTACTAGTTGGATAATTCTACATCGTCGCTTTTCTAGCCGTTATGGAGAAATTGATATTATTGCTCAATATGATGGACAAACTGGGGAAAAACTCCTTACTCAGCACTCATTATTGGCATTTGTTGAAGTTAAAACCCGCAGTTCCGGGAGTTGGGATGCAGGAGGAAGAAGCGCCATCACCCCACAAAAGCAAGCAAAAATCTCACGGACAGCTGGAATATTTTTAGCCCAGTACCCTGAAAAGGCGGATTATTCTTGCCGATTTGATGTTGCTATTGTCTACTGTCAAAGGATATCAAAAAATCAGACTGCGGTTATAGCAACTCAGGAAGCTCTTGCTACTTTATCAACAGATGAATATAAGTTTAAGCTGCAAGAATACATTCTGGCAGCTTTCGACTCTTCAATTGATAATGGTTAATTGGTAATGGATAAAATATCTTAATTACCAATAATTATCTACTGGCGTTACAACCAAACGTTATTACGCCAAAGTTTCTGGACAGTAGCCTAAGCCCCTGACAAACTGTTGCCGGAAAGCTTCGATTTCGTCTCTCTCTGGACTACCATGAGAAACGATCGCTACCTGATAGCGACGCATCACGTCCACAGGGCATTGTCCCGCTTCTAAACTCCAAAGTGCCATTTGCACCCTCATTGGTGGCTCATAGCTAATTCCTAATTCATTTAGAAAAGCCCGAAAGTCGCCATCTTCTTGGGGCGAGACTTGACCTCTGAGTTTGATCCTAACCACCCAGCCATCAATTTGATGAATTACGGTGACGAACGAAACTGGTGTCTGGGGTCTAGCGTGCAGGTGTTGAACGACCCTCAGGGTTAGACTGGCATTTGCCAGATAGTACAAGTATTCCATGTTTGTTGGTGCTTGGGATCAAAGCCAATCCTACATATCTATATTCGTCAATCAGTGCCTGTTCCCGGTAGGGTAAAAGCCCCCGTTTTTAGATGGGGAGGTTTACCCAATTTTTATGTTAATTTTTCCGTGTTACTTAATAGTAACAATCTTATAGCCTCGCGACAAAATTGGGCAAAGATGCCTTAAAGTTCCTTTAGAAGGGAAAGCTAAAAACAGCTTTTTGTCAGAGAGTATAAATACTAAATAAAGCAAAAACTAGTACAAGCCAAGTTGAAAGATACATCTAGCCCCAAAGAAAAAAATTTTGAATTAGATTGCTCGGTAGCAGGCTATGACTACACACTACCTCCAGAACTCATTGCCCAAAACCCAGCAGTTCCTAGAGATAGTTCCCGGTTACTGGTAGTTAATTCTCCCACTACAGGCGCTGAAACAGAAGCATCTCACCATATTTTCCATGATTTGCCTGCACTGCTACGCTCTGGTGATTTGTTGGTCATGAACAATACAAGGGTTATTCCAGCTCGGCTTTATGGTCATAAAACCACTGGTGCTAAAATCCAGGTGTTGCTGTTGGAAGAACGGCAGTATAACTGTTGGTTAGCTTTAGTTAAGCCAGGAAAAAGCTTCAAACAGGGAACAAAGATTATTTTTGAAGCAAAGCAGGGGATTGGGGATTCAAAAGAGGCAGAGGGGCACGGTGCTGGGGGCAGAGGGGAAAACTCTTCTCCCTACTCCCTTGATTCTTCCCCAGTAACCAGTCAACAACTCACCGCTACAGTTTTAGAAACAGACGCAGCAACCGGGGGACGTTTGTTGCAATTTGATGTGCCAGAGGGAAAGCCTTTGGTGCAACTGTTAGAGGTATTTGGTGAAGTACCGCTACCACCCTACATTACTACCTCTTCAGCTGCTGATGAGCAGTATCAGACAGTTTATGCCGAACAGCCAGGAGCGATCGCAGCACCGACGGCAGGATTACACTTTACCCCAGAATTATTACAAAAGCTGCGCGATCGCAATATCAATCAAGCTTTTGTGACGCTACACGTTGGTGTCGGCACTTTTCGCCCTGTGGAAGTGGAAGACGTAACTACCCACCAGATGCATGAAGAATGGATTGAAGTTCCCGCCGCCACGGTAGAGCAAATTCGCGCCACCAAAGCTGCTGGCGGTCGAATTATTGCTGTGGGAACAACGGCAGTAAGGGCTTTGGAAGGGGCAGCTAAATCTGGGAATTTACAATCATTTTGCGGTAAAACAGACTTGTTTATTTATCCCGGCTACCAATGGCGGGTGGTGGATGGTTTGATTACCAATTTTCACCTACCACGTTCTAGTTTGCTGATGTTGGTAAGTGCGCTAATTGGCAGACAACGGCTATTGAATATATACTTGGAAGCGATCACTTTTGGGTATCGTTTCTATTCCTTTGGTGATGCTATGCTAATTTTGCCGGAAGCCATAAGAGTTCTGAGTCAAGCATGAGGGCAATGTTCCCTGTTCCCTGTTACCTATTCCCTACCTGACTTTGCACGTTATGTGGAAAAGTCCACGAAAAACCTAACCCCCTAACCCCTTCCCGATGCGGGAAGGGGGAAATTCAAAGTCTCTCTCCTAATAGGAGAGAGATTTAGAGAGAGGTTTTCCAGATGCCGTGAAAAGTCAGATTCCCTACCTACCTACGCAAATACGTTAAGTAATCAAACCGGATTCCTATAGGAGTAATTTTATGCGTGACTTCATAATAAAATTGGTCAAAACTATCATCCAGATAATGAATGCTCCGATGCTCATATTGTTTATCGTCACTACAAAGAAAGAAGTGATTCTTGTGGATGTAAGACGATGGTCAAAGATAGTTGAGCTAGTTGATACTTCTGACTGGGTTAACTTGCTATATTTGCTTTATAAATATCCCGAATTCAGAAGTCTTTACTATTACAGAATTAAAAAAGGTAACTTTCTAGGATTGGTACTGATGCATATTATAAAATTCTTTTATAAAGAATGTCCAAGTCTATTTTTATATTGCGATAATATTGGTTCTGGACTATTTATTCAACATGGCTTTAGTACTATAGTAAATGCAAGAAGCATTGGTGATAATTGCTGGATTAATCAACAGGTAACAATAGGATACAGCAGTAAAAATAATTTTCCGACAATTGGCAACAATGTAATCATAAGTTCAGGTGCAAAAGTGATTGGCAACGTCACTATAAATGATAATGTGATAGTAGGAGCAAATGCAGTTGTAGTCAAAGATGTTCCCAGTAATTGTGTTGTTGTCGGTGTTCCAGCTTATATAATCAAGAGAGATGGCGTGAAAGTAAAAGAGCAGTTGATTTAAATTTGTTTATTAACAGATTATAAAACCTATAGAATATCGCACTAATTACGGTATGCAGAGCAACTGAACAAGGAGAAGGGTGTTTTTACAAAAGTCGGATGCTCCCAAAGTGAGAAATTCTTAATTTTTTGATTTGCAATTTTTCATGCTGTGGTGGGTATTCTGACTTATAAAGATATGAGCATAAGTACATCTATGTCACTCCTGTCTAGAAAAAGTCAAACTCAGCCCTGGTTACACTTCTTATTTCACCAAAACTCTGTTCAGAAAAAGCCCCTGTTCAGACTTCTGTTTGCTTTCTCTGCGTTTTTGGTCTTAGCTGCACCGACAATTACTAATTTTCCAGGAAGCAAGCTGCTAGCAGAAACCGCAATTTCTCAGGATCTTGAAGCAGCTAGCTTTTTCCAGCAGGGAGTCACGCGCTATAATCGCAAAGACTTACAAGGTGCAGAATATGCCTTTCGTCAGGCATTGCAGCGAGATCCTAACCTTGGGGCTGCGCTAAATTATCTGGGTAATATATTCATGGAGCAAAATCGCCTAGATGTAGCTTTACAAGAATATACAGAGGCGATTAGGATTAATCCTAATTTTAGTGAAGCTTATTACAACTTAGGGCTAGTGCTGCATCGTCAGGGACAAAAAGATGCTGCGATTACGGCTTATCGTCAAAGCCTTGTGATAGATCCCACAAAGGTAGCAGCGCTGTATAATCTGGGATTAGTGCTGTATGAACAAGGACAGCTACCGGAAGCGATCGCAACATACCAGCAAGCAATTAATTTAGATAGCAGCAATACCAACGCTTATTTTAACTTAGCGATCGCCTTGCAACAACAAGGTCAAACAGAGCAAGCGATCGCAACTTATCGTCAAGCCTTGCAGCTAGATCCTCAAAATGCCACAGCTTATAACAACATGGCAAGTTTGCTAGCAATCCAAGGCCAAGCTTCTGAAGCTATTTCTGTTTATCGGCAAGCTATTCGCCTAAATCCTAAAAACGCCTCAGCTTACTATAATTTGGGAGTCACTTTATATAATCAAGGCGACATCAAGAAAGCTAATGGAGTCTTGAAACGTGCCCATACTGAGTATCGTGAGCAAGGTAACATTGAGCAAGCTCAGAAAATAGAACAACTAATGCAACAAATTGCCCAGAAAATTCAGCCACAACAGCCTCAAGCCAGTCAAACAGCTACTCCTTCTCAAACTCCAGACAACACAAGTAATGTAATACAAACACCTGAGCCACAAACGCCAAATCAACTAGAAAACCCTGTCTCAGTTGAACAACAATCTACTTCAACGAGTTCCGGACAATAAAAAAATCAGAGTTAGAAATAAGTTAATAACTTCTAACTCTGCCAATTTTCGATTTTAAGTAGCAATTTTGATGTGCTTACAGTGCAACTTGGATTGAAGGAAAAATCTAAAATCTAAAATTGAATGACTTCTAAATTTTTTAAATCGGCAAACGATTGATATCTTTATTGCAGCCAATAACTACCATTGCTGAACCACGTTCTAAACGTTTGGTAGGGTCAGGATTAATTTGAAATTTACCATCCTGGCTCACCGCTAGCAAATTTAACCCGTAGCGGTTACGAAGTTGAAGCTCGGTGATTGTTCTGCCGTGAAATTCATCAGGCACAATCAACTCTACAATACTGTTATCTGGGTCTAGATCAAATCGATCTAAGATTGCTGGTTTAGTAAGTGTACGCGCTAGAGCGCAACCTGCTTCATACTCAGGAAAAACAACATGATCTGCTCCTACTCGCCGCAGCAGTTTACGATGAACTTCACTAGAAGCTTTGGCAACTACATGGGGTACGCCAGCCTCTTTCACATTTAGGGTGGTTATAATGCTTTCTTGAACGTAGTTGCCAATCGCTACAATTACAGTATCAAATTCAAAAATCCCAGCTTCTTTTAGTGCGGCTGGTTCTGTAGAATCTAATTGCAAAGCATGACCAACTATTCCCTCAGTTAATGCTTCGGAAACTCGTTTTTCATCAATATCTGTTGCCAGTACTTGATAACCGAAGTTGTGCAGTGTAGAACAGACGGATCTACCAAAACGACCTAATCCAACTACAGCAAATTGTTGGTTATCTTTACGTAAACTGCGAAAAAAACTTAATGATGAAAGATTCACCCTTTTTATCCTTATAATGGCTCCCTGTATTTAGGGCAAAAAACGGTTATGATACTTGAATTAAAAATCTTATTTTTTGCCTTCCAATGTATATTTTATCAGTTTAGTCATTAGTCATTAGTGAGTTGTCAAGAATTATTATCCCCGCACTCGCTAACTATCCCACAAGGAGATTTTCTTCAGGATAGTGAATTCTACTAGGGCGTGGATCTCCAAGTATCGCGGACATCAGTAGTAAAACACCTACTCGTCCAATGTACATAGTCATAATGAGGATGAGCTTTGCTGTTATAGAGATACTTCCTGTAATACCTGTTGAAAGCCCCACGGTGGCGAAGGCTGATACCACTTCAAACAAAATTTGAATAAAATCCAACGTTGGATCTGTAAGGCTTATTAAGACAGTAGCTAAAATCACGGTTGCTACTGAAGCTACCAACACACCCACGGCTTTCAAAATTAAAGATATTGCTATCTTGCGATCGTATAATAAAACTTCTTCTTTACCCTGAAGAATCGTTTTGGTGCAACTGGTCAAGACTCTGAGAGTTGTTGTTTTCATACCTCCTCCCGTACCACCTGGACTTGCACCAATAAACATGAGTGCAATCGTAATAAATAGACCGGCATTGGTCATTTTGCCAATATCTATAGTGTTAAAGCCAGCAGTTCTAGGAGTAACTGATTGAAACCAAGCTAGTAATATCTGGTCACGAAAATTTAGAGAACCAAATGTTTCTGGATTTCTGATCTCTATACAAAAGAATGCAATTACTCCTATTACTAACAATATAATAGTTGTACTAGTTGCAACTTTAAAATCTAGAGAAAATATTTGTTTATGATTTTTTTTGAAAAGGCAATCGCGCAACCAAAGGTACATTTCCAAAATTACCTGATAGCCAATTCCTCCAAAGATAATTAACATTGTGATAGTAAAGACTACTAAGAAAGATGATTGATACCCAATTAAGTTATCTTTAAATAAACTAAATCCAGCATTATTCCAAGCGTTAATACTATGAAAAATTGCTAACCAAAGTCCTTTACTCCATCCATATTCAGGAACAAAAGCTGGTAGAAGTAAGAAGATACCTGTAATCTCAAAAATTAAAGTTGTAGCAATAATTGAACGGATAACTTGGGCACTACCACTCATCCCTGGTCGATCTAAAGCTTGTTGAATTGCTATTTTTTGCCGCATATCAAACCTACGGCCAATGAGCAAAATCAGAAATGTGGTAGTTGTCATGTAGCCCAACCCACCAATCTGAGCTAATAGTGCAATAAACAATTGACCCCAAAAGGAAAAATAAGTACCAGGATCAACGACTGATAAACCTGTGACACAAACTGCGGATGTCGAGGTAAATAGTGCCACAATCAGGTTATTCCATGTACCATTGCTAGTCGAAAAAGGCATCATCAACAGGATAGTACCGACAGCAATGACAGCCAAAAATCCCAAACAAATTGTCCGAGCAACAGTCATAATTAATTCGTAATTCCTAATGGGCTTCTCTGCGAGATGCTAAAAGCGAACGCCCTGCTACGCTAACGTAATTCGTAGTTAAGAACGTTAGATTTAACCTGGGTTTACGCCTTTTGGATATCGTATCTTTTTTGGATAGTTGGTATAATTTTGAGCAAGAACAGTTTGTTCAGGTAAAACTGAGAAATTTTTCTAAAGAGGATTAATTCCGGTTTAGCTTTCTTAGAACAAAAATACCCTTATTTAATTAAAAACTATACATGGTAGTCTACCAGTATGTTTTTTTGAATTCTACTTCGTCTCAATACTACTTTTTCATGAGTGCAACACTTTATCAACAAATTCAGCAATTTTACGATGCTTCATCTGGTCTGTGGGAACAGATATGGGGCGAACACATGCACCACGGCTATTACGGCGCTGATGGTACCCAGAAAAAAGACCGTCGTCAGGCTCAAATTGATTTAATCGAAGAATTGCTCAATTGGGCAAAGGTAGAAGCAGCAGAAAATATCCTAGATGTAGGTTGCGGCATCGGTGGTAGTTCTTTATACCTTTCGCAGAAGTTTAATGCTAAGGCTACAGGGATTACATTGAGTCCTGTACAAGCAGCGAGAGCAACGGAACGCGCCTCAGAAGCTAATCTGAGTCTGAGAACACAATTCCAAGTCGCAAATGCTCAAGCAATGCCCTTTGCTGACAATTCTTTTGACTTGGTTTGGTCGCTAGAAAGTGGCGAACACATGCCAGATAAAACCAAGTTTCTCCAGGAGTGTTATCGAGTATTGAAGCCTGGCGGCAAGTTAATTATGGTGACTTGGTGTCATCGACCAACTGATGAGTCTCCACTAACGGCAGATGAGGAAAAGCATTTGCAGGATATTTATCGGGTGTATTGTTTGCCTTATGTGATTTCTTTGCCAGAGTATGAAGCGATCGCACACCAGTTACCATTACATAATATTCGCACTGCTGATTGGTCAACTGCTGTCGCCCCTTTCTGGAATGTGGTAATTGATTCTGCATTCACTCCCCAAGCGCTTTGGGGTTTACTAAATGCTGGTTGGACTACCATCCAAGGGGCATTATCACTGGGATTAATGCGTCGCGGTTATGAGCGTGGGTTAATTCGGTTTGGCTTATTGTGCGGCAATAAGTAGAATTCCACTTCAGCAAAAAGATGTAATCTAGGAGCATTGACGTAGATGTTCCTAGTGATACATTATTATACTTAAATACAAGATTTGGAGCGATCGCAAAACTTGTAAATTCTAATGCAGATATCGGGGAAACCTTCTAAAATTAAGTTTCTTATTGTTAAATTGCTGAAATGCCACTCGAACTGCAAAACCTAACAGGCGGTTACACCACAGTCCCAATTGTTCAAGACATTAACCTCACTCTGCAAACAGGAGAATGGTTGAGTTTAGTTGGTGCTAATGGCTCAGGTAAATCTACTTTATTAAAATTGCTGAGTCGTATTCTCTCCCCACAGCATGGAACAGTTCTACTTGATGGCAAAGCAATTCATTCTCAACCCCCAAATTTAGTTGCACAAAAACTCGCATTATTACCGCAACAACAAACCGTTCCCGTAGGCTTAACAGTGCGACAATTAGTAAGTTTAGGACGCACGCCACATCAATCTTGGTGGCAATGGGAATTAAACGCCCAAGATTGGGTTAAAGTAGAAGCTGCAATTAAAAAGACGCAACTAGAAAAATTGAGCGATCGCTTAGTTGAAGAACTTTCGGGTGGTGAAAGACAACGCGCTTTTTTAGCTTTAGCACTAGCGCAAGAACCAAAAGTTTTATTATTAGATGAACCGACAACTTTCTTAGATATCAACTATCAATTACAACTATTAGAACTACTGAAAAATCTGAATCAACAGCAAGAATTAACTATCGTTACCGTTCTACACGAACTAAACCTAGCAGCACGATATAGTTCTCGCATTGCTTTATTAAAACAAGGTCATCTTTGGGAAGTTGGCAAACCTGAAGAAGTTTTGACACCAAGTGCGATCGCCCAAGTATTTGGTGTGGAATCTGTGATTATTCAGACACCTGTGGGTTTACAAGTTTGTGCAATTTCTGCTGTATCGTTATGAGCCAATTACTTTTCTGATGCAAGCCAGTCAAATGTACCCTTGGGAAATGCCTTCTTTATCTGAAATATTTATCGACGGATTAACTTATCAATAACTTTGTTATTGTCACCAATTGGTTGATCAAAATTGAAAGCTTTATTAACAATAACTTGCTTGGGTAATTGAGCGCCATTTTGGACATATATTCCTGGCAATACACTCAGTTTAAACTCTTTAATCTCTTTAACCTCTTTAGATTCATTTACCAGACTTACTTTAAGCTCATGAAGAACTCGCTGCTGTTCTTTGACAATTTGGGTTAGTTCGTTTAGTTGCTGAGTATGTAAGTCATCCAATTTTTCATGGAGAAGTTCAATATTTTGTCCAGCCCTTAAATTCACCTGATGGTCAATTTCGGAGTTTTTCCGATCAGTATCAGACTGGCGATTTTGACTCATCAAGACGATGGGTGCTGTGTAGGCTGAGGCAAATGAAAACACTAAATTAAGCATCATAAAAGGTGATTCATCCCAGTGGGGAACCCCAGGCATTAAGTTGATACCAACCCATCCGGCCAAAACAGTGCTTTGCCCAATGAGAAATCCCCAAGAACCCACTTGCGCTGCAAATTTATCAGCAAGGCGTTGTCCGCGAGTCAGTTCTTGAGTGGAAGTGTTTTGGACTGCTGGTTGTATCTCTACAACTTGAGGTTTTTGAACTACTTTGGCATCAACATTCTTAGACGATACTTTTTTGAATAGATTCATGTTGCACCTCTTGGCGTTATTTCCGTCTGTGTTTATCCTGATGACTTTTAATCTACGCTGGTTAAACGATAGGAGTAAATATTGTTTTTTCTCAAAATGATAGAAAAAAGTGATGGTAAGCAAAAAACTATCTTCAGATAGATCCCTAAAGCTGCGTCAGCAAAAATATTCATCTAAACACTTAGATAGCCCATTCTGTAAAGGAATGAGCTATTTAGTAGGGAAATAACGAGCAAGCTGAACACTCATCCTAAGATTTGGTTTCTTGGGTCTGTGCGTCGATAATTACACTCCAGTCATCATTTGTCACAGCAGCTTCAAGCTGACGCTGACGTTCGGCTATACTCGCATCTATTGTTTCTGACTCTTTAGAGAGGGTTGTGTCAGCCATTGCTTTCCGCAGCTTTAGCTTTTTCTCTTCGTAGGCTTGACGTTCCGCCTGCGACATTACTGCCTTTGTAGCTTCGCCTACTGTACTAGCCCACATTTCGCTTTCGGACGCATTACCAGGTGGTGTGGTTTCGAGTTCTGCTATCCACGCATCTCGCAAATCTTCCATATCTTGACGCTTGGGGAACTTGAATGCTTGCACGCGCACAAAAGCACACTTTTCCTGACCATTTTGGGTGACATGACTATTTAGGGAAAGCAACACATTTCGAGAATAGCCAATGTACTGCGTGCAGCGTTCTGCATCTAATACTGAGTAAACACCAGCAATTTTAGCGTTCTGAGCAGATGCACTCCAAGTCTCAAGGCCAATGATTTCAGTACCATTGTTTGCTAGTTCAGGGGTTATACTCACCTCAATGGCAGTGTGTTCGTCATCGGAACTATACAAAAATTCATGTAGCCCACGGTGGTTTATGGGGACATTTTGATGTTCAATTGGCGGGTTGTGCTGGGTTTCCATCGTAGTTGCTCTCTGAGTTATTAATTGGCGACGCAAGCAAATATATGCCTTTAGAATATTGAAGCTTAAATCTACTCACATCCCCAAATTCTTGCTGACAAAGCGAAAACAACTATTAGACCTTATATGAATCAATTAACACCTAAAAATTGGATATTCATCAAACAGCGACTTACCCCCTATTTATTTTTACTACCCGCCTTGGTTCTTTTGGGGTTAACAGTCTTTTTGCCTGCGCTGCAAGCGTTTTACCTCAGCTTTACTAGCTATGAAGATATCGCCCAGCCGCCACAATGGATAGGTTTAGCCAACTTTCTTAAACTTTGGAAGGATGCAGTTTTTTGGAAAACCTTAGAAAACACTTTTTTATATCTTGTGGGCGTAGTCCCAATTTTAGTAATTGCTCCCCTAGTGCTGGCAATTTTGGTAAATCAGAAACTGCGGGGGATGAATTGGTTTAGAGCAGCCTACTACACCCCAGTAGTAATTTCAATGGTGGTTGCAGGAATAGCTTGGAAATGGCTGTATGCAGAAAACGGATTACTGAATCAGTTTTTGAAAGCTTTGGGGCTTTTTCCAGAAGGTATTCCTTGGCTAACTAGCCCAGCGAAAATTTTTGGCATTATACCAATTTCTCTTGCCAGTGTCATGGCTGTCACCGTGTGGAAGGGACTAGGCTACTACATGGTGATTTATTTAGCGGGGTTGCAATCAATTCCTGCTGATGTATACGAAGCTGCTGCGATCGATGGTTCCGATGGTATTAGCAAACATTGGGATATTACCATACCTTTGATGAAGCCATATTTAGCATTAGTAGCGGTGATTTCAGCTATTTCTGCAACCAAAGTTTTTGAAGAAGTATACATTATGACCCAAGGGGGCCCACTCAGTAGCTCAAAAACGATCGTTTATTACCTATATGAGCAAGCTTTTAGTAACTTAGAAATCAGCTATGCTTGCACAATTGGTTTAGTCCTATTTTTGATAATTTTAGGGTTATCAATTTTGCGATTAGTTATCAATCAAGAGGGTGGAGATAATATCACAATCTGAATATTTATTTAATTTCAGAAATATTGAAAACTGATACAAAAATTTGCATTCTTAGTTACCAGTGCTTGAGGGAATTGCTTGTTGCGTAATTTTAAGCTTTTATGCAGCTTAATTAGAATGTAAATAAGTCTGCACAATAAAACACATAATTTAAAACCGCGTTTGATACTCCACTACTGCACGACTATCATCAGTTAAATTAGTGGAAGCACGCACACGAAATTCATCGTTTATCCGGTAATTAACACCCCATTGAAAGGGGTCATTTGTTGTCAAAATCTTAATACTGGAAACAGATATTTTAGTAGAAATATCGACCCCAGCCTCGGCCGCTAATTCCAAAGTTGAACTGCTCCTTCCAGCTTCGGGATTCTCAGAAATAACAGTAGGGAATATCCGCAGTTCACTTAAACCAAAGGTACTCCCAATCTGGTTAAAAGCAGACTGAAAATTATTGAACACAGCCGACCCTGCAATGTTAATCAGTCCCAAAGTACTGTCACCACGCCCTTGGGTGTCTACAAATCCACCTCCTAAAAGAGCAACAATTTCGGTTTGACTACGTGACGGACTGCTTGTTAATTCTAGATTTTCATTGAGTTTGCTGGCTAGACCGTTGATAGTAGCTTCGACTCGAACACTCTCTAAGGCTGATAAACCTGTGGAATTTACTTTACCGAAGTCATTACTTTGAGTTACGTCCAGTACTTTGGCAAATAGGCGAATATCTAAGTTGGGGTCGCGGGGTTCAGAGGGACTAAAAGTTGCAGTGTGTTTATAGCCACGAGCAAGATTAAATTGGGTAGTAAATAAATTCACCCCTCCTTGTTCTAACTGGATAGTACCATTGGGTACGGGCTGATTGATCGAGCCGTTAACGATGAGATTACCAGTGGCGCGGAAGTTGAGAATAGGGGGACGGGTAATTTGGACATTTTTACCGAGTTCTAAATCTAGATTATTAAATCTAGCGATACCTGACGGCAAGCCTTGAGCCAACGCATTTCCCTTGCCATTTTCAATTTCAGCTTTACTCTGTTTATTCTCTTTTGTGGGTGATACACCGAGACTACTATTTGCAGATGAAGTCGCATCGGTAGATTCTGCCAGCAATACCTGACCGTCAAATAAACTTACTTTACCGCCAATCGCTGGGTTAAGGGCAGAACCAGTAATCTGCAAATTGCCGCTAGCGCCTCCTTGGTAAAGTCCCTTGAGATTTAAGGCTAACTGATCGAGATTAACAGTTAGGGGATTGGTGATACTCACGTTCTGATTGTTGAAAATGGGAATTTCTCCAGCAACCTCCACCTTCCCACGGCTAAATCTACCCTGAAGGTTTTCTACTAAGATGCTGTCAAAATTAAACAGTACTTTACCTGTGACACGTCTCAGCTTACCTGGTAATGCCTGAGCTGAAAAAGTAGCATTATTAACAGTAGCAATTCCATCTACTTGGGGTTTTTGCAATGTTCCGCGTACCTTAAGGTCTACTTCTCCTTCACCTTTTTCAAAAACCACTTGATTCGTCAATGCATTTAACAGTCCCAATCCCTCGTTTTCTAATTTCACATCCAAACTGATTTGCTCACTGTCTGGTGCAACGGTTGCAAAAGGCAATTTATAAGGGATACTGCCAGTAATATCAACAGGTTTTGGCCCTGCAACTGCTACAGTACTACCAAAGTTTAAGCGTCCGTTGGCATAGCTGAAACTTGCCCTTGCTGATTCTATTGCTTTCTGATTCAATAATCCGTCTGTGATTTGCAATTCCCCTCTAGCTTGGGGATTAGCAATGCTACCTGCTAAAGCTGCTGTACCGTTAAGATTCCCTGTAATTCCAACTGGCAGTTTGACAACATTATTCAGTAGTTGCACCGGAAAATTATTCACCCGCAACTGGCCAGATTGTTCATCACCGCCAACGTTACCCGTAAAGGCAATCAACCTGTTTTGAGATTCGATTCGTAAAGGTCGCAAACTCAAAACACCGTTTTCAAAGTTGCCTTCGGCAATCACTTTGTCAGCAGTATAATAACGATTTCGTTCTTCCTTTTTACCCCAAGCAAAGTTTTGTCCATTCAAATTAAAATCCACTGATAATCCATTGGCTGTAGCTGTATTTAAAGCCACTTCCCCGTTGAAAGTCCCCTTTAAGTCTGCCAAATCTGGTATTGGAGTGGAGTTAAGTCGCTGTTCTTGCTGTTCTGCTACCAAAGTTTCAATTTCAGAAAACCGTTGGATTTGGGTTAATAAAGGTTGATTTGGTACTCCTTGGGGGGTAGTGGCTAGATCCTCTGCTGTGCCGTAGATTGCCGCTGAACCACCTGGCAAATTTTGTAAATCAAATATCTGTGTTAAAGCCAAAACATCTTGGATCTCTCCTTGGCTGACGTTCAGTTTACCTTGTAGTTGAGGCCCTTTAGAGCTTTGGGCAAACGTACCGACAAGGGCGTAGCTACTTTTACCTTTGACAAATTCGCTGTTGGTAAGTGTGCCTTTGCCATCACTATAGCGGAATTGAGCAGCTATTCGATCGCCGCGAAGCCGGCCAATTTGCGGATTAGCGATCGCTAAATTCCCCGTTGTTGCCAATGTCTGCTGATTAAACAGCAAATCCCCAGTTAACAACCCAGCTATCTTACCAGCGCCCAATCGAGTAATTGGTGGCGGAGTCAAATTCAATATTTGTAAGGGGAAATTTGCAACTTTTAGCGCCCAATCATTCCCTTGAACATTACCTGTAGCTGATGCTTCCTGCCATTTTACTAAGAAGGATTTCGGGCGATTATTGGCATCTAAATTGAAAGATAAGCGATCGCGATTACCCGCCAAGTTTAAACTCAAACCGCGTCCCCGTACTGAATCAATGTTTCCAGTTAACAACGGCTCAAAAGCAATATCTTGAACAACTAAGTCTCGTAAATTAATTTGTCCTACCACATTTGGCAAAGGCAACTTACCAGTGACTTGTCCATTAAAATCGACTCTACCCGCTACAGCAACCTGATTAGGAAGATTAATCGGTAACTGTTTTAAGTTGTAATTCTGCGCTTGGACGTTGAGATTTAAGGCAGTAATTTCCGGTATACCTGCCTTTTTAGCATTGGCTAGTATGTTACCACTCACACTTAAACCGGGAGCAGTTGCTCGCTCAATGGTCAGCCTTTCACCACTCCAAGCGATCGCAGCCGTGAGGGGTTGCTCAAGACCAGGAAGCCCTTGGGATAATTGCACCTGTCCAGCAGCACGCACATCAGCTAATTTGGACGAGCCTACATTGCCAGCTAATTGTAACTGACCGCCAAATTGGCCCCGCAATTGCTGATTGAACCGATTTAACTCCACACCAGTAGCATCAACTACAGCTTGATAGCGACCATTAGCCAATTGGATATTAGAAGCTGCGATCGTTCCACCTGCAACATCCAGCCGTCCTTGACCACTAGCTTGGATAGTTTGCGGTTGGAAGGATTCAACAGAACCCGCCACGTTTGCTTGACCAGTTAATGTCCCTCGTAGCTGTGGTGGTACTGCTGCCAACTGCTGCAAAGGTACATTATTTGCCTGAACTTGTGCCTGGTATACACCATTAGCCACTTGGATATTAGAGGCTGTAATCGTCCCACCCGCAACATTTACCCGCGCCTGACCCATAGCTTGGATAGCTTTAGGTTGGAAAGATTCAACAGAACCCGCTACGTTTACTTGACCAGTTAACGTCCCTTTAAATTGCGGTGGTACTTTTGCCAATTGCTGCACAGGAACATTCTTAGCCTGAACTTGCGCCTGATAGCCACCATTAGCAAGTTGGATATTAGAGGCCGTAATAGTTCCACCCGCAACATTTATCCGTGCTTGACCACTGGCTTGAATAGTTTGCGGTTTAAAAGAATCAACAGAACCCGCTACATCGAACTGACCAGTTAACGCCCCTTGAAACTGCTTTGGTACTTTTGCCAATTTCTGCACAGGAACATTTTTAGCCTGAACTTGCGCCTGATAGACACCATTAGCCACTTGGATATTTTTAGCTGTAACCGTACCATCGCCAATAGCAAGGCTACCTTCACCATTGCCACGGAGGGTTTTCAGGCTGAAATTATCTCTGTTACCTGCGATTTGGAACGTACCCGCCAAAGGATTATTTAAAGCTGGAGGAGACTGTTTCAATATTTGCCCTAACCGCACACCATTAGCTACAAGTTGAGCAGAGAAGCTTTGGTCTTGCAATTGGACATTAGAAACTGCAACTGTGCCGCCACCAATTTGAACTCCTGCGCCATCAGTGCGAATCGTGGCAATTTTAAATGGTGCTGTGTTGCCTGAGAGGATGAGACGACCATTGAATTGTGCCTCCGCCAAAGAGACATTTTGTAGTTGACTTTTGTCTACAAATGGTTCTAATTTTACCCTAGAGGCAACAGCCACAGCTTGCCAACGCTCATTAAGATAACTACCCGTTGCCCGAACTGTTCCACCACTTACATTAAGAGCCACATTACGGAAAGAGACGTTACGATTTGGAGCGATCGCAACTTCACCAGTTCCAGGATAAGTTCCGTTAGGGGCTTGAAACTGTACCAAAGTTTGGACATTGGTAGGAGCGCCAGTTAATTGGGCTGTAGCTGAGACATTGCCGATTTGGAACGCAGGTGTTGTTTCATAAACTTTTGCGATCGCATCCCCTGGAACATTCTTGGCAGCGAAATTTAAATCCAGTCGCGGCGTTTTACCAAGTTGAATTGTGCCAGCGCCTGTGATATCACCACCAATTTTGGCTTTACCTTGAATATCTTTTAGGGTAATTAAAGAGGAACTAGAACTAGTAACAAGCTCAAATTTACTACTGATGCTATTGAAATCAACTTTATCAATGCGGGCAGTTTGAATCGTCGCAACTGAGCCTGAGAGAATTGGCTCTTTAGTCGATCCGGTAATCTGCAAATCTGCTTGTACTTGTCCAGCGATCGGTACAGGTAGTTTTACCTTCAGAGTCTCCTGGGCATTAGCCAAACTCACCGCATTTACACGCCCTGCCAACTTAAAACCAGCTTGAGTGTCGATGATTCCCGTAGCCACTACAGGAATTTTGCCGTAGTTGGTAGTAATATTGTTTAACTGCAACTCCGTTCCCTGAAAACGGAGGTTTCCTTGGCTATTACTCAACAGTTGCGGGACTTTGGGTATTTGAAGTGTTACCCCTTGCACAGCCGCATTGCCATACAATAAAGTCTGTTGCCCTGGTGTCAACCGAATTAATAAGTCGCCATTGGCTCGACCCGCCTGTAAGTTCACTGGTAACTTAATCAACCGAGTAATATCCGCAGCCAGCAAATCTTGTGCTTTCACTTGAAAGTTGCCCGCTAGCACCTTGGAACGTGTCTCTCCCTGAATGGAAATATTGCCACCACTGTCTGCTTGTCCCCCCACTTCAAACCGGATTAACTGGTTGTTTGCTAAAAGTTGGGCAGAACCGTTAAGTTGAGAAAATGTTACGGGAGAGGTGGTAGACGCGGAAGATATTTCCTCCCTTGCTTCCCCTGCCTCCCCTACCTCCCTTTCTCTCTCCTGCGGCATCAAGGACAGCTTGGCATTGCGAAACCGCAAGTAGTCCAAATCAGTTTTAATTGCACCGCCTCCACCTGACGACGCTATGCTAGTGGAAACCCAGCGCCCTTGCTCATCCTGCTGAATGTAAATATCTGGGTTGACTAAGGTTACATCTAGCTTTAGATGGCGGTTAAAGATTAGTTGTAACGGGTTAAAACCCACCTCCACAGATTCGACTGTCGCCCGATCTGGATCTGTAGGTGTGGCTGGGATAGCTGAAGCGCCAAACTGCACTCCCGTTAACGAAAATTGTGTGACTTTTCCCAGTTTTACCGGACGGTTGAGTGTAGTAGTCAGACTTTGTTGTGCCAATGGCGTTAACTCTGTTTGGACAAAAGTCCACAACCGCCAAATACCGATGATAACTCCTAACAGTAAAAGTCCACTCAAGGCAATGCTACCCCGACTCAACACCAGCAACCACAGACGCTTGCGGATAGGGGAGGGGGAGTGAATATCTTGATGGGGAGATTTAGTCATTCGCTTTCACTGTATTAATTGCCGGATGTCGCTGGCACACACAAGCATTAACTGACACATTGATTCAGTATGCCATTTCCAGGATACGCCAAGTAAAGCAAAGACCCCATTAGTTAAGTTACGGTATTTGCTTGATCCAATACTTATGCTTAATAATATTGGCGTTTTCAGGAAAATCTGATCTTAATAAACTGAAAATTGTTCCTTTGACTTTCGCACAGGTACAACCTAGAACTTTAATATGAATAGACTTTAAAAAAGACAGATGATTACACCAATGCGTGTTTTTGTGTTGATTTTTAACGCTCGAACGGAAAATGAGGGGATTCACACGATTCGGGAGGGCGATCGCAATAAAATTCTGATGTTCGAGTCAGAAGACGATGCCACGCGCTTTGCCCTAATGCTGGAAGCTCAGGATTTCCCCGCACCGACACCAGAGCCAATCGATGCTGAGGAAATCAAGGAATTTTGCGAAAGTGCTGGGTATGAATGGGAAATCATCCCAGAAAACAGCAATTTAGTTGTCACTCCCCCAGAACTGAACGTAGAACAAACTGACTGGCAAGCAAACGCCCAGAAGGAGGATACTGTTGAAGACACCTTCCCTCTCAATCAACAGCCACTAGAAGAACCAGAATTATCTGATTCTGAACTAGAGAAGATGCGTCGCAAATTGGAAGGATTGCTTTAATTAGTCATTAGTCATTAGTCATTGGTGAGCCAGTGCGGTCTTGGGGGTTTCCCCCATGAGCAACTGGTGAACCCGAAGGGTCATTGGTCATTGGTCATTGGTCGCTAACTGACTAATGACAACGGACAACGGACAAAGGACATAAGGATAAATGACAAACTTGCAAGAACGTGGGCATCTTTTAACCGAGCTGGTAAATCCTAACAGTCTTAACTTAGACCAGCTCAGTTCTCTGGAATTGGTAGAACTGTTTAATAGCGAAGATCAAAAAGCAATTGCAGCGGTTGCAGCGGCGAAAGTTCAGTTGGCTGAAGCGATTGATAGCACCGCAGAGCGTTTGCGTCACGGAGGACGCTTATTTTACATTGGCGCGGGCACAAGTGGCAGGTTAGGGGTGCTAGATGCTGCTGAGTGTCCACCTACTTTTTGTACGCCCCCAGAGTTGGTACAGGGGATTATTGCTGGTGGTGCGGGTGCGCTGGTACGCAGTTCGGAGGATTTAGAAGATAGCATCGAAGATGGTGAAGCTGCGATCGCTGGGCGACACATTACCCAGCTAGATGTAGTTGTCGGTATTACTGCTGGTGGGACAACACCTTATGTCCACGGTGCCATTCATGCGGCTCGTCAACGAGGAGCCAGTACTATTTTTATCGCCTGTGTTCCGGCTGAACAAGTTAGCATTGATGCCGATATTGACATTCGCCTATTGACAGGGCCAGAAATCATCGCCGGTTCAACTCGCCTGAAAGCTGGTACAGTCACGAAGTTAGCTTTAAATATCCTTTCCACAGGAGTAATGGTTAAACTAGGTAAGGTTTATGGTAATCGTATGGTGGATGTAGCAGTAACAAATCAAAAGTTACGCGATCGCGCTTTACGAATATTGCAAGACCTCACAGGCTTAAGTCGGGAAGCTGCTGGTTTTTTATTAGAACGTAGTGGCAAGTGGGTTAAACTAGCATTATTAATGCACTGGACTGGTTTGGAAAAAGAGGATGGCGATCGGCTTCTTTCAGAACACCAAAGTAATCTTAGGGCAGCTGTTATGAGCTATCAAAACCACAACCAATCTTAAAGACATTTTCCTAAATAAATACTCTACAGGTGGCTGCTACTTATCTGAGCAGCACACCTTTTTTTAAAGATAATATTCCCTAAAAAAGCTCGCTTCAATTAAGTTGTATTAATAAATGTAAAATTAAATAAATATTTTTAACATTCATAGCCAATTTTAATAAATAAATTTAAAAATTCCTCAATATTACTAATCATTTTAAACAAAAATTCAGAACTTATACGGATAGAATTCCGTATGAAAATTATTAAAATAATCAGTTAATACTGAATGCATCCTAATGATCTGGACTATAGCAAGCTACTTGATTCGTAAAGTCTACCGATAACAAACTGTATGAAATCGGATTTATAGATTAACAGGATTTTTGGTATTTTCTCATCATTGTCTTGATTTTAATAAACTTGATTTTGACTGCTATATATCAATTTTGATGTGTCTTCTGACCACTATACAACTAGTGTGGGTTTTTCAATAACTGGCTTTTTAATACAAGGAATAAAATATGACCCACTCGGAACTTATTCTTTCAAATAATTTAGTTAATGAATTTAAAACTTGTACTCAACTGCAATATAATGGAAAATTAAACATTAAAAGTTCAAAGGGTGGCCAATGGACTTTTTATTATCGCCTGGGACGTATCGTTTGGGCAACAGGGGGTACTCATCCCTTCCGGCGCTGGCGTAGACACATGGCTCAAAACTGTCCTCAGATTGATGTTGATAAATTGCTGTTGCGTTCACAAGACATATCAATAGATTACTGGGATTACCGCCTTTTAGAAATCTTTTATAAAAAACAGAGAATTCAGAGGGAACAGATTCAGTCTATTGCCGAAAGCACCATAGCAGAATTATTATTTGACTTAGCATTGCAAGGAAATTTCGCTTCTATAACTTGCAATCGTAGCCAAGAAGTTATCCTCGAAACACCGATGAGCTTTACGAGTGCAGAAATGTCTGTAAAGCACATGCAAGATTCATGGAAAACTTGGTCAGCCGCAGGTTTAGCAAATTTTTCTCCTAATTTGGCACCGGTTTTGCGGCGACCAGAACAACTCCAGCAGATGGTAAGTCTATCTGTCTACAAAAACTTTTTGAATTTAATCAATGGCAAATTCACTCTCTTAGATTTAGCTGTGAAAATGAAGCAGAGTGTACTACCACTCACCCGTTCGTTGCTTCCTTATATCCTTAAAGGAATCATCGAATTGGTAGAAGTACCTGATATGCCGTTAGTAGTGACTGAGACAAACAATAAGCCTCACACTACACAACCAAAGAAACCGAATGCTCCATTAGTGGCCTGCGTAGATGATAGCCCTCAAGTCTGTAAAATGCTAGAGGATATTATTACTTCCAATGGACTAAGGTTTATTAAAATTCAAGATGCTGTACAAGCACTCCCAACCCTAATTCAAGATAAACCAGACCTAATTTTCTTGGATTTGATTATGCCAGTTGCCAGTGGTTATGAAATCTGCACTCAGTTGCGGCGAATATCAGCCTTTGCTAATACACCAGTGATTATATTAACAGGCAGTGATGGTCTTTTAGATAGAGTTCGTGCCAAAGTAGTCGGTTCTACAGATTTTATTACTAAACCCGTAGCGCCTGACAAGGTAATGAGTATAATACGTAAGTATTTACCTACATTGAGTGTTCCCATTGAGAAGAGTAAAGCCAATGTATAGGAATCCGCTTTGATTTCTGTTCGCGCAGCCTGGCGTAGCCATAGTTACTTGCTTTAACTAGTAATAGGCAATAAGCAATAAGCAATGCGAAAAGAGCCTTTTTAGGTTGCACTAAGTTTTTCAAAAATAGAATATAAGTTCTAGATAGGTTTGTAATTAGAGAGAATGAATAATTTTTATTGATAATTAATCATCAGTTAGTCTGATTGGCTTAAAAATTTCATTTCTCAGTATTGGACTATAACTCAGTAATACCCAGAACCAAATTTTTACAACCTATAGACTTTCTCGCGTCCATAAACATAAAAAGAAGCCAGAATTCAGAAGGAATAATTAGGTAGCAATATGAAAGCTACTTAATTATTTTTTTGTAAATATTTAAATATTTGTTTGATTATATTCCTATAAAATTACGCTTTAATTATGACGAATAATGCTTTTATTCTTTCTTGATAAAATTTTTTAATATTCACAAATATATATATTAAATTCTGTCCGCTACGTACTTTTTCTGAGGTTAATAGATAAAGATTGAATCAAAATTAGACAAATACAACTTTTTGTATTTATAGCAGTCCTATTTGAGTTGTGAAATATTGATTATGACATAGAAAGGGCTAGTCTCTAGTCCTTTCTATGTCAGGAATTACACATTTAAAACCTAAAACCTCGTTGGCGCACTCCCACTAGCTCCCTTTTTTAAGGGAATTGGGGAATCTTTTGTGCGTAATTCCTGCATGTCTTTGTTCATGAATCATTTAGGATTTGTATATCTAATTTGTCTACATTCTTAAAATTTTTTAAAGGGTAATTATCATGAATACTGTTTTAGTTGTTGAAGATGGCTTAACAGATATGGAAATAATCAGCCGTTACTTGCAACAAGCAGGTTATTCTGTAATTAGCGCCACCAGTAGCGAAGAAGCTCAAGACAAAATAGATAAAAACAAGCCAGACCTCATATTTCTCGATGTAATTTTACCAGGAAAAAGTGGCTTTGAAATTTGCCGAGAACTGAAAAATAACCCCGACACTAGCAAAATACCTGTGGTTTTTTGCTCTACCAAAAATAGTGATGTAGATAAAATTTGGGGTAATATGTTGGGCGCTGATGGTTATCTATCAAAACCGATTGATAGAGAAGAACTAGTGGTAATTTTAAAGCGATTAATTCATTAATTAGTAAAAAGGCAATAAATCAACGAACATTAAAGGTCACTATTTCTAATATATAAGCTCTACAAGATCGAATAACAAAGGCAAATAGTGGCTAGATATAAACAATCAAGAACAAAGGATAAATAACTTTGGAAACCAAGGAAAAGTTTTTAAGTTTTAATTTGGGAGTGAAAGATACAGCTGTCATTTCTTTACAACACATCACAGAAGTTTTGCAAGTATCATTACCTGAAATATGTGGTGTTCCACAGATGTCGAGTAGCATTTTGGGTATTTATAACTGGCGTGGTGAGATGCTTTGGTTAGTAGATTTAGAGGCAATGTTAGGTTATCCTCCAATTTCACAAGGAGCAAATTTAATTTCAATAATGATGGCGATTGTTCTGGAAAACAATGGTAAGTATTTAGGACTATTGGTGAAACAGCTTATAGATATTGAATGGCTGGATATTCAACAAATGAAACCCCCAAGTTCCGAACTATTCTATCCTAAAATATCACCTTTTTTACAGGGATACTTTATTAATAATTCCGAAGATATAATTTTTAATTTGGATGCGATCACGATCATCCAATCTCCCATCTGGAAGATTCACAATTAAAAATTTAAAATAGATGATCGGGGATAAGTTTTGGACAATTTCTAATTTTTAATAAGCAAATAATAGTCCATTCTTACCTGCCAACTATCCACTTATTATCCATAACAAACTTTGAGGTTAATCAAATGACATTTTTGTATAGCAACAGCCATGAAAATGAGCATCTTATATCTGAAGTAGAAAATTTGAATGGGAACGCTAATATAGCAAATATTGCTAGTAATGAAATATCTTTATTAAATGCCATCGCTCAGGAATTTAAAACTTGGCGGCGACAGTTGCAAGACATCGCAACTCATCTGCGCCAAGCTCCAGACATTGATACACTACTCAAAATTACTGTAGCCCAAATTAGAGAAAAAATTGGCTGCGATCGCGCCTTAATCTATCAGTTCACTTCCCTTGATTCAGGTAATGTTTTAGCAGAATCTCGAACATTAGGTTGGACACCGACTCTAGGCGAAAATATTCCTGGAATTATTTTTGGTTTATATACTAACCAAGACTATATCGAACCTGTAGTTATTGATGATATCAATCAGATTCAACTTACCCCTTATCAAAAGCAACTACTAGATAAATTTCAAATCAAAGCTAGTTTGAGTTTACCGATAGTAGTAGAAGGTAAAGTATGGGGATTGCTGGCAGTAAATAATTGCTATTCAACGCGGCAGTGGCAAGAAATAGAAATTAGTCTGCTATCTCAAGTTACAACAGAACTGCTCTACAAATTGCAGAGTTTTGAATTCAAAAGAGAAGAAGAACAGCGAATACTAGCAAAAAAATCTGTAGCTAAAGTCATCGACAAAATTCTGCGGGCATCAAATGTCGATAAGATTTTTCAAACAACCACTCAAGAAGTACGTCAATTACTAAAATGCGATCGCGTCGGTGTCTATCGCTTTAAACCTGACTGGAGTGGCGAGTTTGTCGCTGAGTCAGTTGGTAATGGCTGGATAAAGATGGTCAGCCCTGATTTTTATATGGTCTGGGAAGATAGCCACTTGCAAGACACCCAGGGAGGACGTTATGCCAAGGGTGAAAGCTTTGTCGTCAAAGACATCTATAAAATGGGTCATGCTCAATGCCACATTGAGATTTTAGAGCAGTATGAAATGAAGGCTTACATCATTGCACCCATATTTTCTGGAGAGAAATTATGGGGCTTGCTGGCAGCTTATCAAAATTCTGGGCCTCGTGATTGGCAACCTTGGGAAGAAAGCTTTGTAACCCAAATTGGACTGCAATTTGGTGTGGCTATCTCGCAAGGCGAATATCTCGAACAAATGCATAAGAAATCTGAACAACTAGCTCAAATAGTTGAACAAGAAAAAGCTTTTACTAAGATAGTAGGGCGCATCCGGCAATCTTTAGATGTAGATAGCATCTTCAAAACAACTACTCAAGAAGTGCGTCAATCATTACGATGCGATCGCGTCGCCGTCTATCGCTTTAACCCTGAGTGGGGCGGTGAATTTGTGGCTGAGTCTGTGGGTACTGGTTGGACAAAACTGGTAGGCCCTGATATTAAAACCGTTTTAGACGATACTTACTTGCAAGATACTAAGGGAGGTAGGTATGTCAAAGGTGAAAACTTTATCGTTAACGATATCTATGAAGTAGGGCTTGCTCCCTGCCATATTGAGATTTTAGAGCAGTTTGAAGCCAGGGCTTACATAATTGTTCCTATATTCTTTGGGGATAAATTGTGGGGTTTGCTGGCAGCTTATCAAAATTCTAGCCCCCGTGAATGGCAAACCTGGGAAGTGAATTTTTTGGTTCAGACTAGCTTGCAATTTAGCCTAGCTAAATCACAGATAGATTATTTAGAATTAGTTCGGTTGAAATCTGAAAAGTTAGCTCAGATAGCGGAACAAGAGAAAGCTGTTACCAAGATCAGTAACCGTATCCGGCAATCTTCAGATGTAGAAGAAATCTTTAAAACAACCACTCAAGAAGTAAGGCAATTACTGCGATGCGATCGCGTCGCAGTCTATCGTTTCAACCCTAACTGGACTGGCGAATTTGTAGCGGAATCAGTAGGCCATAATTGGGTAAAACTGGTAGCTCCCGATATCAAAACTGTCTGGGAAGATACCCACTTGCAAGAAACTCAGGGAGGTCGATATAGCCAAGATGAAAGCTTTGTTGTAAATGACATCTATCAGGTAGGTCATTCTCCTTGCCACATTGAAATTTTAGAGCAATTTGAAGTCAAAGCTTATGTAATTGTTCCTGTATTTGCTGGGGAGCAATTGTGGGGTTTGCTGGCAGCTTATCAAAATTCTGGAACTCGTGATTGGGAAGAATCAGAAGTCACGTTGTTAGCACGCATTGGGAACCAATTAGGACTGGCATTACAACATACCGAATATTTGCAGCAGGTACAAGCACAGTCAGCAAAATTAGCAGAAGCAGCCGCACGAGAAAAGGCAGCCAAGGAGTTACTACAACAACGATCTATTCAACTCTTAACAGCCCTTAGACCCGCCCTTAACGGTGACTTAACAGTACGCGCACCCATTACAGAAGACGAACTAGGCACGATCGCTGATGCTTACAATAATACCCTGCAAGCGCTGCGGCAAATAGTTCTTCAAGTACAAGGGGCTGCTCAACAAGTTGCTCAAACTTCTACCAAAAGCGAAGCTTCACTGACGGGACTGACTAATCTGGCACAACAACAATCTGAGGAAATTACCGCAGCATTAGGCGAAATTCAACAGATGGTGGACTCTACTCAAGCTGTGGTGGCGAATGCCGAATTAGTGCAAGTTGCGGTGCAACAAGCCAATGAAACTGTAGAGTCTGGCGATACAGCGATGAATCTGACTGTACAAGCAATCCAAGGAATTCGTGAAACCGTTGCTCAAACCAGCAAAAAGATTAAACGCCTCAGTGAATCTTCGCAAAAAATCTCTAAAGTGGTGAATTTGATTGGTAATTTTGCCACACAGACAAACGTACTGGCTCTGAATGCGGCTATTGAAGCTACCCGTGCCGGTGAATATGGCAAAGGCTTCGCAGTTGTAGCCGATGAAGTCCGTTCTTTATCTCGCCAGTCAGCAGCAGCAACCATCGAAATAGAAAAATTAGTCCAGGATATTCAAGCAGAAACCGGGGAAGTTGCAGTAGCAATGGAAATTGGTATTCAGCAGGTAGTAGAAGGCACAAATCTTGTCAGTGACACTCGCCAAAACTTGAATGCGATCGTTTCTGCAACTGCCGAAATTAGTCAGCTAATCGAGCGAATTACCGCAGCGACTCAAAAACAAATGACCCAATCTGTAACAGTCACAAAATCAATGCAAGATGTAGCAGAAATTGCTAATAAAACTTTTGCTGAATCTCAAGAAATTGCGGCTGTGTTTCAAGATTTATCAGGGATGGCGCAAGAGCTATTAACAACTGCTAGCAAGTTTAAAGTCAAATAAATTTTAGATTTTAGATTTTGGATTATGAATGAGGAGGATTTTAAGCGGGGAATAAAGCAACTAGGATTGCGAGTAATCCGTTTAGTAGAAGCCCTTCGATAGAGCTGAACGGCAGAGCAGCTAATCCGTTCAGCAACATTTAGCTTGTTGTGGGAAGTCAACTGCGGATGTCATTGCTAAACTCAGCTTGGTAGAGGAAGAAAGCGATGAAAGTCTTTATTGGATGGAACTTATTGTTGAGGTTGGTTTATTACTGCTAGAAAAAGTGAGCGATTTGATGTCAGGAAATGCTGAAATTCTGACATCAAATTGCATCAATTAAAACTTTACATAACAAATCAAAAATCTAAAATTTAAAATCAAAAATATGATTACAGATAACGAAATTCGCGAACAAGGATACATCTACTTTCTAGCTGAAGCTCCAGAATTAGTACAGATTATTGAACAAGAACTATTTAGCTTATCGGAAGGTTATAGCACTGCTAAAGTCCATAATTTAATGCGGGCTACTCATACACTTAAAGGTGGTGCTGCTAATGTTGGGCTAGAAGTTATTAAGATAATAGCCCATTTTTTGGAAGATGTATTTAAGGCTTTATATAACCCAAATGTAGTAATTGATGCTGAACTACAAACACTTTTATTACAAGCCTATGAGTGTCTTAGCATAGCATTAAATACTGAGCTAATAGGCAGCACTGTGAATGATGAAGAACTAATAAATCGAGCAACTTCAGTGTTTTCACAGTTACAAGAAAAGCTAGGTGATGCGTTTGGTGATGAGGCTCATATTCCCACTTCTGAGGAATTGGGATTTGATATTGTCCAGTCAGTTTTTGAGGTGGGAGTAGAGCAACGTCTAAACAGTATTGCTGAAGCTGTTAACAATCCACCAAATAATAACGAATTTATTGAATTATTACAGTCCCAAGCTGAGGTATTTTTCGGTTTAGCAGAATCTCTAAATTTGCCTGGATTGGGAGAAATTTCTCAAACAATTTTATCAGCACTGCAAGCAAATCCCACTCAGGTACAGCAAATCGCTGAAATTGCCCTTGCAGATTTACAACAAGCACAAAAGTTGGTATTAGAAGGTGATCGTACATCTGGTGGAGAAACTTCTCTAGCTTTGCGAAAACTCACGCTAGTCGCAAATAATGAGTTATCTGAAAAATTACGAAATAATTCATCTGCTGAAATCTTTGTTATCAATGAAGAGCAATTTTACCAGTTTCTTACTACATCTGACAATAATAAAAATGAATCTGTAAATACAACAACTGCCAAGTTTTATATAAAAGTAATTCGCTACATTTTGGGTTGGTTTAATCACGAGATAGAAATACCAGAAGCAGAGCTTAATTTAGATTTACTTGTTCCCAGGTTAGGAAGAGAAAATCTACTTGATTATATTGAAAATTGGCTGAGAAAGTTTCTTGATTTTGTTCAAGATGAACAAGATAGCCAAAGTCTTTGTATTTATAGACATGGGATAATTTTAATCATCCTATTTGCCGTCACAAAGTTTCAGAATTTTGTTAATAAATCTGACGGCTATATCTCAGTCATTAAAATATTACAAAATCGAATTCATAGATTAGCAGAAGAGTATAAAAACTATCCTCCTGTTACTACCGAAGAAAAAAATTGGCTTGATATTTCCAAACTGCAAACGCTGTTAGTTTTTAAAGAAATATCTAAATCTGTATCTTCTCAAACTACTGATAATTTTCTAGAGACAATATGGGGGGGAGAAGTTAGCCAAAACCTGACAGAGCCAGTGGTGACAACTCTAAATGATGATTATTCAGAAAAAGTTGATTCATTAAGTCTAAATGAGCAGGTAGCTATAGGAGTTACTGAAACAGCCATTGAAGTTATGCCTGATTTAGCTACACAGCTCAACAAAGAAATAGAAGATAAATCACAGTATGTTCAAACTAAAAACTTTCGTCAACCTTCATTTATTCGAGTAGATACAGAAAGACTGCAACACCTCAATTATTTAGCTGGAGAATTACTGATTCATCAAAAAAGACGTACTTTGCAAGATGAACAAGTTAAAGAAATAATTGATCAATTAATACGGCAAATTACTAGACACCAAAAAACTTTAAATGAATTACGCGATCTCCCATTACAAATACCAAATAGTACCTCACAACAAACGCAAAATTTTGCGGTGAAATTTGACTCTTTAGAAATGGATGTATATACAGAATTTCATACAACATTGCATGAAGCAATAGAAGAAATACTGCAACTACAAGAAACCACAGAATCTCTTGAATTGCTCGTGACGCAAGCTGCTCAAATTAGTGACAAACAAGAGAATTTAACTCTTAATATTATAGAGAGCTTAGTAGAAGCACGAATGTTGCCTTTGGGCAATATTCTAAATCGTTTCCCCCAGATGGTAAATAAGTTGGGGAATGTTTATGCCAAACTTGTAGAATTGAAACTTACTGGTACTGAGGTACTAGTAGATAAAGCGATCGCAGAAAAACTCTACGATCCGTTATTACATTTAGTACGGAATGCTTTTGACCACGGGATTGAAGCTTCACAACTTCGCCGAGAGCTTGGGAAACCAGAAAAAGGATTAATCGAAATTCGCGCTTATCACCAGGGTAGCCACACTATTATCGAAGTTCGGGATGATGGTCAGGGATTGAATTTAGACAGAATTCGCACAAAAGCTGCTGAATTATATCCCATACAAACTGAAGAAAAAATTAGAAGCTATGCTTCTAATCTGGCAGAACCTGAACTTTTAGACATGATATTTTCACCTGGATTTTCTACTGCCGGTAAAGTGACTGAAATCTCTGGGCGCGGTATGGGGTTAGATATTGTGCGGACTCAGATGAACGCACTTAATGGCTCAATTTCAGTTCAATCCTTACCCAACCAAGGAACAATATTCATACTCAAAATTCCTTTTTCTATGACTACAGAAAAATTAATGCTAGTTCAAGCCAAAGGTGTTATTTATGCCCTTCTTTCGGACAGTATCCAAAAAATATTGATTCCCTCCGAGCAGCAAATTAAAGAAATTGAAGGTCAAAAAGTCTTGCATTGGAACACAGACAATGATGAGACTATGGTCAGCCTCCGTCACCTTTCAAAATTGATTAATTATAATGATTCATTCTTGAATACTGCTGTTACATACAACACATCAAATACTGACGACCCAAGCATAGCGAAAAATCCAGTGCTTTTGCTCCGACGAAATCAGGGAATGTTTGCTTTGGAAGTTGACCAAATAATTGGTGAACAAGAACTGGTCATCAGACCTTTAGGAAATGCGATCGCACCGCCAAAATACGTTTATGGTTGTAGTAGTTTACCCAATGGTAATCTCATCTTAGTGATTGATGCTTCATTGCTGGTCAAATCTAGCGAGATCCAACAAACAACACTTGATATCATGGCGTTACCAGTAGCTTCTCCCTCAAATAAAAAAGCCTTGGCGATATCGGGAGACACTTTTGCATCTACACCATTACTTACTGCATCTACTTCCATAAAAACGATAGAAACTCAACCCAGTTATTCTCAAAAGCCAGATCATAAATCACCAAAAGTTGTTTTAGTAGTAGATGACGCAATTAGTTTGCGCCAAACTATCTCTCTCACTCTACAAAAATCGGGCTATCAAGTAATACAAGCTCAAAATGGTGTAGAAGCTCTAGAAAAGTTGCAGTTACATCCAGAAATTCAAGTTGTCGTCTCCGATTTAGAGATGCCACGAATGAATGGTTTTGAGTTGTTGGGCAATTTCCGTCAATACCCCAAATTAGCAAAAATCCCTGTGGTGATTCTCACTTCTCGCAGCTCTGAAAAGCATCGCCAACTTGCTCAAGAATTAGGTGCAAAAGCTTACTTAACTAAGCCTTATTTAGAAAATGAATTTCTTTCTACAATTAAGGGGTTAATTAACAGTAATGCAGATGATCTAAATGATTTGCTCATGGTGGTAAATCATTAAAAATTCGTAATTCGTAATTACGGATTACCAGGTAGATTCTTTGGATCTATACCTATAGAACGTAAATACTGCGCTAATTGTTCAGCTCTTTGCCGCTCTTCTTCAGCCCGCGATCGCTCCTGTTGTGCTTGTTCTGCATCTGTCAAATAGCGGTTTCCTTGCTCATCATACCAACATAAAAACTGCTGTTGTATGCCGGCAATTACAGCCTGGTGTCGCCCAATACCTAACCCCACTTCTGGCATAAAAAAAGGCTCACCTATTTGTAGCTGGTAGCTTCCATCTATCAATTTATACACTTCAAAAGGTTGATGTTGGTCACGTCGCCAAAACTCAGGGTTATAAATTACGTAGTACAATACACCAAGTTTTTTATATATATCTAGCTTCTCGTCATATTCACCTCCTGGGGTATGGGATACCATTTCTAATGTGAATATCGGAACTACCCCATTTTCTTCCCAAACAGCGTAACTTTTGCGTGATTTACCACCCTTTTTCCGTTCTACTCCCACACTTAAAAAAGCATCCGGCACTACAGGTACTCTAGGATTTACGCCTGTGGTGTGATACAGTCCCATGTCTACTCCGAAGTACCAATCCAGGCGATTTGCCCAAATGGAGTTGAGTAAGAAGAGTAAAATATTTGGCAAAAAATTTTGATCCTCGTTATCCACTGGCGTATCGTCTGAACAGGGAAGTTCATCAGTCGTTGGTAACGCATTTTTGAGATCAGGTGAGAGCATAACCGTTGTCTCGCTGGCGTTTGATGCCCTTATTATAAATGAGCGACCAAAAGTTTAGCGTTTGGGTGCAGGTTCGCCAAACTTAATTAAAAGTGCGATCGCAATACTAACAAGCAAAATTAACGTCATACTTAAAGCGGAACCAAATCCCCAATTTTGGGTTGCTCCCAAAAACTGGTTATAAACTAACCGCGCTGCCGTCATACTAGAAGCACCACCAAGTAATTCTGGATCGACAAAATCCCCCAAGCCTGTAATGAATACAAGCATTGAAGCAGCCGTAATTCCAGGCAGAATTTGCGGTACCGTTACCTGGAAAAAAGTTTCCATCGGATTTGCACCTAAATCAGCCGCCGCTTCTAACAACCGCTTGTCTAGCTTTTCGAGAGAAGCATATAAAATCAAAACCATATAGGGTAACAAGCTGTAACTCATACCAATAAATACAGCTTGACTCTGGTTAAGTAATTGCAAAGTAGGCAAGCCCAAAGTGCTGAGTAAACTGTTCAACAATCCAGTAGGACGAAGAATTGTAATCCAAGCATAAGAGCGAAGTAACGAGGAAGTCCACAAAGGCAAAACAAAGCCTAATAGCAGCAAATTACGCCAACGTAGCGGCGCTATTTGAGCAATCCAATAGGCAACGGGGAAGCCTAAAATTAAACAAATTATTGTAGTGCCCAACGCAAAAAATAGCGATCGCACAATTACTTGTAAGTAAAGGGGGTCAAATATTCGGATGTAGTTTTGGAATCCGTTGGGATTAACCAAATCTCCCGGTCGAATGTCTGCAACTAAACTTAACTCGAAAATTATCAAAGCTGGCAGCACCAACAAAAGTAATAACCAAATCCCCGATGGTGCAAGTAATATCAAAGGTTGCAGCCAATTTCCTCGCAGGCGAGGCAATTTTTCTATTTGGGAAATTCCATTTTTTTCAATATTCATTACTTATAAATCTAACTCCTAACTATTTTAACTGCTAGTTAATTGAGTCCAATAGCGATCGTAAACCTCTTCAAAGTCTCCTACAGGAGTAACACGTTCACAGTTTGCTAAAAGTGATTCTGCGGGAAATAAATTAGCATTGTCTTGGATTGTTTTTGGCAATTGCTCAAATCCAGCCCTATTAGGCGTAGAAATACTCAAGCGTTGACTGATTTGGGCTGCTAATTCTGGTTGCAAAATCATGTTGATCCAAGCATAAGCTCCAGCTAAATTAGGGGCTGTTTTCGGAATAACAATAGTGTCTGTCCATAATGAAGAACCACTGCGAGGAATCACATATTTGAGTTTAGGGTTTTCTTGAGCAATTTTTACTGCGTCTGCTGAATAGCACATTGCTAATAGCAAATCTCCTGCCAGAATTTGATTTTGCCAAGCGTCAGTGTCAAAACGTGCAATCGCAGGTTTTAGCACCTTCAACTTTTCATAAGCTTGTTTGATTTCTTGTTCGTTTTTGGAGTTGTAAGAATAACCTAGCATCCGTAAGGTCGCACCCATAACTTCTCGAACATCATTAAGCAAGGTCATCCGTTGATTAAGTTCTTCTTGGTTCTGCCAAAGGTAATCCCAGTCTTGTGGTGCATCTTTGATTTTTTCGGAATTGTAAAGCAAACCTGTTGTCCCCCAGTTAAAAGGGATGCTATATCGGTTATTGGGGTCATAGCTAGGATTCTGAAATCGGGGGAATAAATTCTCTAAACCGATTAAGCGATCGTGATTTATCTCTGTTAACAAACCTTTGTTTACCATCTTCTGCACCATGTAATCAGATGGGTTGATGATGCTGTAAATGCCACCACCTCCAGCTTGCAACTTGGCCAGCATGACATCATTGGAATCATACACATCCGCTAGCACTTTCATACCAGTTTGGGTGCTAAAAGTTCTCAGTAATTGGTTGTCAGTATATTGTGTCCAGGTAAAGACATAAAGTTGGTCACGTTGACCATTCGTATTAGAATTAGCACGGACTTCAGCCAGTCTCCAGCCACAACCAGCTAAAGATAAGCTAGAAAGTGCTGCTACCCCTTTTAAAAATCGCCGTCTGTTAGCCATTAAGTTAGAAGTTATTCATCGACAACTTCTAGATTACGGTATACTTTGTATTCCCTGGCCTAATTTTCTGGCATCAATGTATCATTCTTCACTTTAGAGCTTAGTTAATTTATAATAGTTTTCTTCACTCAATGAGATCCCTGCATGGAAGGAATTTTTTATCATACGGGTATCAGTAGGACAAGAAACCAGAATTTTTTGCAGATGGAATTATGTAGATTTTGAATATATAGCTTAAACTAGTAGGTTTATCATCATATTTCTTATAGCTTCAATCAATCGGCTGTTATGCTCTTCCCAAGAAAGCCAAACAAGTTTGTAGAGAATTGCGGCACAAAGTATTTAAATATGTTGTTAAACATTTGTAAACTGTTAGCAGCCGAGTAGCCGCGTGTCACATCTTGTTAAGGAATTATCATGAGACAACTTGTTATCGTTGAGCGCGTATGCCTGATTGGTCATATCGTGTCAAAAGCCTTCGGACTGGTAGGGATGCTACTGGTCATACCTAATGCCGACATAATTTTCAACTTATCGCAGGTTGGAGAAACTGCCGTACAGTTAAGTATGGCAGGCGGCGGTGTAGTTGATATCATTTTGGGGACAATAGCTGTCTCTATTTATGCCTACCGGACGCTGGGATTGGGAACTTGGCTAGCATTTATGCTGCCGGCTATGCTTATCTCTTTGGGAAGTGAACTACTGGGAACCAGCACAGGTTTTCCATTTGGAGATTATAGCTACTTGAGTGGCTTGGGTTATAAGATTGCAGGGCTAGTTCCTTTCACAATCCCTTTGTCTTGGTTCTATGTTGGACTGTCGTCTTATTTAATTGCGAGAACTGGTTTGAAAGTGGCTCAAAAGCCCAGTTGGGGTCGCCATATTGCGGCTATAGCTGTTGGTGCTTTACTCTTCACTTGCTGGGATTTTGCCCTTGAGCCAGCTATGAGTCAAACTTCTCTGCCTTTTTGGTATTGGGAACAACCAGGAGCTTTCTTTGGCACACCTTACCAGAACTATGCAGGTTGGTTTGGCACTAGCGCCCTGTTTATGAGTGTGGCAGGCTTGTTGTGGAGAAACACATCGATTAAATTAGAGCGATCGCAACTTAATCTACCCTTGGTCGTTTATTTGACTAACTTTGCCTTCGCCGCCGGACTAAGTTTGGCTGCTGGGTTCTCTATCCCTGTATTGCTCGGTTTATTGCTTGGTGTGGTTCCCGCCGTGGCTCTGTGGTTAAGGAGTTCAACCACACCCGCTCAAGTTGCTGTTGAACCAGTAAGCAAAGAAGTATCAGTAGCAAAGGTTGAAGTTGCTTTAAAATAGCCTAGAAATTGCGGAGTGGGGAATGGAGAATAGGGAATAGAGTAACAGGGATTAGCAATTCCCAATTCCCAATTCCCAATTCCCAATTCCCAATGCCCATTTATTTTGTATAGTCGCACTTTTAATTGATAAGTATTTTGACAACAGTAGACAACGCTTTAATAGTAGAAAGTGCCATATCCTTTTTATTGCTACTTATTCAAGTACCAGCGACGGCGATTCTGTTTTCGCGCTTGTTAAAGGGGCCAAGAAGGCTGCCACCAATAAAACCGCAACAGCCAACGCCAGAGCTTTTAGGTAAGGTTAGTGTCGTAGTTCCCACACTGAACGAAGCGCTTCGCATTAGCCCTCTGTTAGCTGGTTTAAGTCAGCAAAGCTACGAAGTTCGGGAAATTCTTGTTGTCGATAGCAACTCTAGTGATGGTACACCCGACTTAGTAAAAGCCACACAGCAAAAAGATCCGCGCTTTCGCGTGATGACAGATGATCCTTTACCTTCTGGTTGGGTGGGGCGGCCTTGGGCGTTGCATAACGGTTTTCTATATAGCTCTGAGGGTAGTCAGTGGTTTTTGGGGCTGGATGCTGATATTCAACCACATCCTGGTTTAGTTGCGGGTTTAGTGAAGACGGCCGAAGCACAAGGCTATGACTTAGTTTCCCTTTCGCCCCAGTTTATTCTCAAATATCCAGGGGAATGCTGGCTACAACCAGCTTTGTTGATGACTCTGCTTTACCGATTTGACCCTGCTGGGATCAATGCAGAGCAGCCTGAACGGGTGATGGCAAATGGGCAGTGTTTTTTGTGTCGTCGCTCCGTTTTAGCTGCTGTGGGTGGTTACAGCAGTGCGAGTAGTTCTTTTTGTGATGATGTCACCTTGGCACGAAATATTGCGACTCTTGGGTATAAAGTGGGCTTTTTAGATGGCGCAAAGGTGCTGAAAGTACGAATGTATGAGGGGGCGATAGAGACGTGGAAAGAATGGGGGCGGAGTCTAGACCTTAAAGATGCAACTTCTCGTTCTCAGTTGTGGGGAGATTTATGGCTACTCACATCTGTTCAAGGTCTACCCCTTTTAATTGTCCTCAGTTTTTTATTGATTTCTCCCTCACTCTCGTACTCGTTAGAGATGCAATTAATCGCGTCTCTACCCACTCCCCTTCTTCTTCTGCTGGGACTGAATTTATTCTTGGTAGTGATTCGCTTTGCGATGCTAATTGCGATCGCACCTTCCTACGATCGCAAAAGTGCTAAAGGCGCCTGGTTATTCTGGCTTTCCCCTTTAGCCGATCCCCTAGCTGTGCTGCGAATCTTCTTATCTGCGTTCCACAAGCCACGCGAGTGGCGAGGACGCAAATATATATAGAACCCATTTGACATCTTATGAGGTTTTGAATTAAGGTACTCCTCAGCATCAAAAATCCAATACTAATGGCGTATTCCAGCAACCTCACTGATGCAGAATGGGAAATTTTTGAACCCTTATTGCAAGAGATATTACCGACTAAGAAGCAGACTCGACCGACCAACTGGCCAAAGCGAGATATCTTCAATGGAATTCTCTATCAACTAAAAAATGGATGCAATTGGCAAGACTTACCTAAAGACTTCCCGCCTTATTCCACCGTATATTGGCACTACAAACAGTGGCGAGCAGCAGGGGTATTTGAGGAACTGATGAGTGTATTACATGGACAAGTCCGTGAACAGGTAAAAAAAAACCGCACTGGACGACGTTGATCATCATTGACTCCCAAGCAGTGAAAAATACCTGTAATGCCAGTGTGGAGTCGAAAGGTTTTTGTTTCTACAAAGCCACCAACGGTATTAAAAGGCATTTGGCTATTGACACCCTTGGGTTTCCCTTCTTTACGCACTGTACTCGCGCCAATGTCTCGGATGATGCCGGATTAATTGAGATGTTTACTCTCAACATCGACTACTTCAAGTCAAAACCTATCGATATTCCCAAGATCACTATCCTGCTAGATCATGGGTATCACCCAGAATACTTGACTCAGGAGTTAGAGCAGATTTACCCAGAGATCATGACCAAAATTCAGTTTCAACTTTCTACGAAACCCTCAAAACAAGAGAAAGCGGCACAAGAAAAATCTGGATTTGTTCCGGCAATAGCCAGATGGGTAATTGAACGCTCCAATGCTTGGATGGAGCGCTGTAAAATTCTGGTTAAGAACTTTGAACGAACCCTCGTTAGTGCCACTGCCAAACTCAATCTCTGTTTCATCAGGCTAATGATTAAGAGGCTTGCAGCACCTTCTTAGATGTCAAATGGGTTCTATAGTGGGGAATTGGGAATTGGGAAGAGGACTTGGGGATAAGGAGAATTGGGGACAAGGGGAAAGACTTGTTTCAAGTTCTCACCTCTTTTCCCCTTGTCCCCTTGTCCCCCTTGCCTCCCCTGCCCATTCCTACTCCTCTTCACCTCCTACTTGATCCCCGCGTTCCAGTTCCCAAAGAATTTGATTTCCTTCACGGCGTACCCGTGACACTATCCAGTTTCGCCAGCGCCATTGATCTCCCCGACTGGTAACAGCGCTGGCGTGGACATCCATCAAGTCTGCTAACTCAGAACTGGTGATTAAGTAGCCTTTTTCTGAAATTTCGTCAGCGATACGCAGAGTTTCGACCAAGCTGCGGAGTTGCGAAACCCTCATTTCTGCCGGTTTTTCATCGATAGTGGCCGCAGTAGGCCCAGTTGATGGTTCCATAACGGTTATTTCTAGTGCAGAAGTACTGATTTCTTGGTGACTTTGGTTAATTATTCGAGACTTTTTTTCATAATCAGCTACTTTTGCTACATTTAGTTCATTTGTGGAAGGTAAAGATTTATAAAAATTTGTAGAAGTAAATTGTTGTAGCGAAGGAATTTTGCCACTAGCATAAGTGCGAGCGATCGCATCACAACGTTCGTTACCTATGTTACCAGAATGTCCCCTGACGTGTTGCCATTTTACCTGTTGGGTATTGAGTTCATCAAGAGTTTCTAAAAGCTCTTGGTTTTGGACGGGTTTACCATCTGATTTTTTCCAGCCTTTCTTTTTCCAGCCTTTCACCCACTTGGTAACGCAGTTAATCAGGTATTCGCTATCGGTATGAAGGGTGATTGGTTGGGCTTGTTGAGATGTTTGCAGGAATTGGAGGGCTGCGATCGCAGCTTGCATTTCCATTTTATTATTGGTGGTATGAGGCGATGCATCGCCCATTTCGTGGATTGAGCCATCGCTAAAGTAGACGACAACTCCCCAACCACCAGGGCCAGGGTTCCCGGTGCAAGCACCATCGGTGTATATACTTTGGATTGTGGGTTGATTGGACATGGTTTAGGATATCGAACCGCAAAGGACGCAAAGCCAAGAGTGATTAGCGGCGAATTTTTGTAAAGAATATCCAGGTTATTATACTGGTTAGTATTCCAGTAACAATGCTTCACAAAAAGGCTGTTGTGACGAAAAATGATTTTTTGCTATTGGGTGGGTATTGAGCAGTTAAAACTGAAGATGCGATTTGGTTGGTTGCTAGTGCGATCGCTGTGCTACTGATAAAGTTTTCTAAGTTGCGATCGCTTTTTATGTTGTAGATGGTCAATAGTACCTTGGATTCTACTATGGTTTTACTCTGTGTAAATTACTAAAATTTGTCTTCCCATCATGGTTAATGCCACTCCAATCATCACAATGAGTGTCACCTTTCCACCAGGAACGAGTAGTTGATTTGTACTATCTGAGTTTTCTTGTTCTTGACGTTGCTTCCAACTCATTAACGCCGGAATAATTCCACCCAGAACTGAGATACTGAACGTTCCAGTGTAATCTAGAGCAGTAAAAAAGATGCTGGGATTGAGCGTTCCGAGAGTCATCGGCGGGAAAAGAACTAGTGAATAGAGGGGGAAACGGTTAGAAAGCTTGCTCTGTGCAAGAAAAATATCTCCGAACAAATCCAGCAATCCGTATACAAATCCAATGAATGATGTGACGATCGCAAACTCTGAAAAAATAGATACTAAAACTCCTAACCATTCTCCCGCACCGCCTGCTCGGAGAATTTGCAGTGGGTCAAAAACAGTTCTACCATCAGATGTGTCATATCGCATATCAGGACTGACGCTTCCTAAAATTACGGCATTCCACGCCAAGAACATAATTAGAGGAATCACAGAACCAATTAAGATAGACTGACGAATTTTGCCGGCATCCCCTTCGAGTTGCGTCACAACTAACGGCACAACGTTTTGGAAAAATAGCGCCACAGACATCACTGAAATAGCACTACCAAGGGCACTCCAGTTCTGAAATAAGAGTTGGGCACTCTGAATGTGCCTTCCTGCGAAAAACAATAATCCCAAAAAAGACACGATGACAATTCCGACAAAGGCACTGTTTAATTTCTCAATAAACTTTTCTCGCCCAAGATACATAATGCCACCAAATAACAGCGTGAAAGTCGTCGTGCCCATCCACGTTGGTAATATCTGCACACTCCAGATTTTTGCTGCCGCATATCCTAAAATCTCTCCACCTTGGGTAATGTATGCCACCAAGAGAGCATAATGCATAAATAAATATGCACCGCCAGCCATTTTCGCTCCCAGCTTACCAAGGATTTTCTCAACAACTCCCAAAAAACCTATGCTTACACGCCCTTCTGTTCGCATCGTGTTTAAGGTAACTTCTGCAACCAATAACCCTGAAACTAAAGCGTAGAGCCAAACAGCAATCAGTCCAGATGTGGATGGTATAATACCAGACGGCAGAGTAACGGCTGGTAAGGCGAGAATTCCAGCCCCAACAGTGGTTCCCGCAATCAATGCAGTACTCCCCAATACACTACCCGGTTGATGATTAAGCTTTTTTCCATCAAATTCAAGATGAGAAAACAACCGAGTGACTTGCTCTGAATCTTTGAGAACAGTCTCTATGGGAAGCATACTGAATACCCGTACATAAACCCGATTAACAATACTAACATCTGGAAATATTCTTCGCAAAAACACTGATGTTTCTATTTTTGCAAAGAAATTTTAGCGAAAAATAAGCGATCGCCATTTCATCGTTAACAAATTTTTTTGAGCAGGAGTGTAATTTGTAGTACTTGAAAAAAGCAGGTTAAAAGGCTATTTCATAATCAATTTGATTCTCAAAATAAAACTACCTCTAGCTTTCGCTTGAGCTATCGGAATTTAAGGGCAAAATTACTGTAAATGTAGTACCCACTCCAATTTGACTTGTAACACTAATTTGACCCCTGTGAGCATCAACGCACCTTTTAACGATTACTAAACCTAACCCAGTACCCTTAATTGATTGGACATTTGAGCCTCGGTAAAATGATTCAAAAAGTCTAGCTTGATCTGCTTCTGGAATGCCCATACCTTGATCTTGAATATAAAAAATTGCTACCTTCTCAATTGGATCACATATTAAGTTAAACTCAATCTTGCCACCTCTTGGAGAATATTTAATCGCGTTTGAGAGGAGATTCCCGAACATATAATTTAATAGTCCTTCATCCATTACAGCTTCAGTGCGATCGCTATGACAGGTAAAAACAACTTCACACTCGCTACTTTCAACAATAGAAAAATCTTTGATTAACTCTAGACAGAATTGCTCTAAGTTAAGTGGAGCAGGGTTATATACAAGTTTTTTTGCCTCCGCTCGACCCACAAACAGCACTTCTTCCATGAGTTTTTCCATAGACTGCACAGCACCTTGAATTCGCTTTAAATAAATTCCTCTTTTTACATCTGTCAAATTTGCTCCTTTCATCTCTATAAGCTCTACTGCCGTTTGAATAACAGTCAGAGGATTACGGAACTCATGAGATACGGTAGAGATAAATAAGGACTTGAGACGGTTAAGTTCTTGCTCCTTTTCTAATGCTTTCTCTAGTACTTTTGTTTGACGGCGATCGCTAAGATCCCAGAAAACAACTACTACACCATTTATTTTATCTGCCCCTCCCTTCAGTGGTGAAGCACTATCACCAATTGGAACTCTTTTTCCATCTCTTCTAATCAGAGATGTAAATTCCTCTAAATAAACAACCTGCTGCTCCCGCAGTACTTTTGTCACTGGGTTTTCTAATATAGTATCTGTGGTTTCATCGACAATATGAAAAATATTCGCTGCCTCATTTCCTAAAGCATCTTTTTGCTGCCAGCCAGTGAGTGCCTCAGCTGCGGGATTCATAAATGTCACATTTCCCTGCTCATTTGTAGCGATTACAGCATCGCTTATTGAGTTTAAAAGGGTTGCCAACTGATCTCGATTTTGCCGTAGTTCACGCTCTAACTGGTGTTTTAAAAGACCGATTTCAATTGCTATCTTTAAATCTTTTGTAGTAAATGGTTTAACAATGTATCCAAAAGGTTGGGTAATTTTCGCTCTTTCTAAAGTATTATTATCACCATAAGCAGTTAAAAATATTACAGGTACGTCTAACTGCTCGCGAATATGGCTGGCAGTAGCAATACCATCCATTTCACCTTTAAGAATAATATCCATTAAGACTAACTCTGGTTGAGTTTCCAATGCCTTAGCAATGGCAACTTTTCCAGACGAAGCTGTTCCCGTAACAACATAACCTAGTTGACTGAGTTGGCTAGAAATAGCTCTAGCCACAATCACTTCATCTTCAACAACTAAAATCCTAGCTTGACCCATTTGATATTTACTGATGCAAAGTTAACTGCTTAAATTTGATTTTGAATCCTGTTCCATGATTACGTTCTAGGGTAATGTTGCCTTCTAGCTGTTCTGTAACCAAGTCATATACTAATGACAGACCCAAAGAATCAGTATTTGTCCAATCTAAATTAGCTGGTAAACCAATTCCATTATCTTGGATAGTCATCTCGATACTATTATTGATATTGCGTAGAGCAATACTGATTGTACCTACTTGTTGATTCGGAAAAGCGTGCTTGAGAGCATTGGAGATTAATTCGTTAATAACCAATCCGCAGGCAATAGCTTGATCGACATTCAAATTCACTGAATCTATATCAGTTTCTAGAGTAATTCTATCAGGCCATATTTGATAGGAAATTAGCAGGCTTGCTGCTAAATTACTTATATAATCGGCAACATCAATCTGCCCAATATTAGCAGAAGTGTACAAATTTTTATGAATTAAAGATATTGACTCAATTCGGTTTTGACTTTCTCGAAGAACTTTGATGGCTTCAGGATCTTTGAGTGTTTGAGACTGAAGTTGTAATAAACTAGAGACAATTTGCAAATTATTTTTAACTCGATGATGAACTTCCTTTAAGAGAACTTCTTTTTCAGCTAAGGCATTTTTTAATTTGACTTGAGCTTTTTGTCTTTGAACAAGTTCAGTTTGAGCTTGCTCAAGGATGCTGGATTGTTGAATTGCGATCGCTAATTGGACTGTCACTTGATCGAGCAAATCTAATTGATTTTTTTCCCACTCACGGAAACCAGAGCATTGGTGAGCAATTAATAAACCCCAAAGGTGAGAGCCAGGGTTTTGAGAACTTACTTCTAGTAAAATGGGTACAACTAAATTTGCTTTGACTTCAAATTGTTCTAATAAGCGAATATGACAATCAGTTAGTCCAGCTTCATAAATATTAGCGATCGCTCGTTTGTTTACTTGGTAATACTCCGCTCCTTTGCCTGTTTGAAAACACGTATCATAAATCTCTACCCCCAAAGAAACTCTCCATCCAGGTTCTACTGACTCCGCCATGATTGTGCCGATCATTTCTGAGTCAAACTGATAAACTACTACTCGATCAACCCCAAGTAAATCTCGCACTTCTTGAACTGTTGCATTCAAAATATCTTGGAGATTCAAAGATTGACGAATTCGTTGAGCAACAGTTCGCATCAATTGCTCCCGTTCGGCTTGACCTTTTAGAGCCAGTTCAGTTCGCTTGCGCTCCGTTATATCTTGACCAATAGTGATAATTTGACCATTTGAAAGTTTAACGTTTGTCCAAGATGTATCTAGTAAATCACCATCCCGAACCTGAGTTCTGAAGTCAGCCCAATTGTGTTTTGCAGACTGCATAAAATTAATCACATCCTGTCGATATTCAGGATTAGGATACAATGCTTCCAAAACATCACCAGCTTGGAAGTCTTTAAATTTCCAGCCTAAAACACTTTCCCATTCTTGGTTTACCCACTGAAGTTTACCATTGGTATCAATAAGTGCAATCATCAATGGTATACTCTCAAAAATTATCCGCAAAAACTCATTTTGCTCTTGAAGTTTTCTTTCTATTCGTTTGTGTTCTGTAATGTCTCGGATATTAACTAACCGAGCATTATGATTGGCATAGTTTATTGTATGCGTGACAACTTCAACATCAATAGTCTGTCCGTCTTTTCGCTGATGTAGCCATTGTCCAGAAAAGTGCAAGTTAGTGTGATTTTTTCCTAAATATTCTCTGAAGACAGGTACATTTTCTGGAGGATAAATGTCAGTTATTCGCATTTGCAAAAATTCTTCTCGTGAGTAGCCGTAGTGGATAATAGCAGCTTCATTGACATCCAAGAATTGCAGATTATTCTGGTTATATATCCACATTGGGTTAGGATTTTGAGAGAACAGAAGTACTTCTAACTGTTGGCTTTCATTTTCAGGAAATAGCATTAGTGGTTGTGTGAAAAAATTTTGTAAAATACCAGATTTAATTGGCTTTAATCTCAAAATAAAATTAACAGAACTTACGTATTAAAAATCTGAAATCCAGATATCTATTGAGCCACGTCACTTGCTCTACTTGAGGAGACCCCAGACGTTCGCAGGCTCTCTAATGCTTTTAGTATCTCCCTATGGGAGAAGACCGCAGTAGTTCCCTTTTTTTTGATATAAACAAGATGAGTTTTAACACATTCTCTAAATATTAATTAAATGTTTCTAAAACTTGCAAATTAAAATCGTGGTTTTCCTAATGTTAGTAATGGGATATTAAATTAGCTAAATCAATGTTCAAATTAAAAAATAATTTGATTAAAAAGTTCTAAACCAAAAAAAATAACTATTTCTTCTGGATTGTGTAACATGAGCGCCATCGATTACAGGCGTTCATATTACACACTCCACAAAATTGGATAATGTACTTACTTATTGAAAATCCCTTAACCAAAGTTTTTACTCCACAACATTGTTAAAATATTTATGTTTTCTTGGAATAATTTATTCCATCTGAATAGGCACTTGAGGTTGCTTAAAGGTGATATAAAAATGCGCCTATAAAAGTGATGCAATCCAAAACTACAGGCTGTAGGGGCAATTTATGAATTACCCCTATGTAAATAAAGCGTAGCCTCACCTAGAATTAGTATGAGTTTCAAAAAAGTTCATATTCCCCATCAGTATTTTTATCAAATTATGGGCACTTTTTGCAACATAATTGATAGATGAGTTTATCCCAATTTTTTGTGAAACTGCACAAAATCAGTCAGTTTTGCTAAGACTTGGGCTTAAGACCCTTGTTATATCTAATTTAGATGTGTTTCAGGTAATTTGCGGTAGCCGGCGGTAAGCTTATGCACATCTACGTTTTATCTTGGGTGTCCCAATGTAGTGATATATAGAGCAGCTTCATCAGAGGGAATACCCAAAACTTCATTTACTTGGTCATCAAAGAATCCACCGATACCGCTAACGCCTACATTTAGGTGCATTGCGGCTAAATTCAGGCGCTGTCCCAAATGACCCGCATCCAGATGTAAATAACGGTAAACGCGATCGCCATATTGAGCGATCGCAGCTTTCAGATCGGCTGTATGGAATAATACTGCTGCTGCATCCCGCCCTAATTCTTGCCCCAAGCAGAGAAAATGTAACTCTCGCCGGAAATTTTTAAACCGAATTTGGCGTAATTCTTGGGCTTTGGGCGCGTAATAGTAGCAACCTGCTTCCAGTCCTTTAACTCCGCAAACAGCAATAAATGTTTCTATTAAATTCAAATCAAAGTAGTCTGGAGAAATATCTAAACTTTGGTCGATGTAATTTTGCGGTTGGTAAGTGAAATCGAGTAGACTTTTCAATTGATCGAAAGTTAAATCATCACCATTATAAGCGCGGGTAGAGCGTCGCTTATACATTGTATTTTCCAGTTCTGACAGCTTTTGTCCCCAGTCTATAGGTGTAGTGGTGGTGGGGATTTTCAAACAGAAAGGAAAGTTATATTTATCCTCTAAAGATTTTTCTTGTTTGATAACTGGTAGATTGAGATTGCCAGTTATACCTGATTGAATTTGGGTGTGTCGATGGAAATATGTCAGCAATTCACCATCGGGGATTTGGGGATAATTGGTTTCGGTGGCGGAAGGTAAAGCAGTACATCCCAATGGCAAATTTTGATTGACATCTAACAAGTCTGCCAGAGGTAAGACAGCGATCGCACCTTCTTGTTGCGGATCTATATAAAGCAGATCGTTTACCGATTCATCCACAAAGCCGCCGATTAAATGAGGACGAAAGTCAGTAATCGCTCCAGCCAATTCGATATTACCCAATAGATGTCCCGTATCTAGAAAAATCCGGCGATAAGCCCGATCTTCATAGCGCCAGGCAGAACGATAAAATACCGCAGTGACAATAATTGCTAATTGGGTGTTTTCTAAAGAAGGATGCCAGAAACAAGCTGCTTGAAGAGTTTGCCAAACATCACTTTCCCAATAATGCATCAGTGAATGAGTCCGACACTGGTAGTTATACAAACCAGGTGGCAATAACGACGTGCCACGGGAAACCACATACACCTCGGCAGGGTACAATCCGCCGGCACTGGGAGCAGCGCGTAAATATACCGCACTACCCATAGAAGGCATTCTCGCTGTCAATCCATAGCTGCGAAACAGCAACCGTGAAAGTCTTTGCCACCATTGAGCATCTGGGTTGTTAGCAAATCCCTCTGATTTTTCTTGGATATAGGGTTTGAGATCAATATTAGAGCCAATTTTGTACTCTTTGAAAGGCACTGGCTGTTTAGTCCAGTCTAACTGCTGACTTTTGGAGGCAAGAGTCTCAGGGTTGTATTTAGTCCGTTCGTGATAATGCTGGGCAATTGATTGGTGTAATTCTGGCATAGTACTTTTAATATCCTTGGGGCATTCTTTTTTTGATCTTGGCATTCATTAGCCTCATTGTTTCGTGTCAATTCGTACAATCCTCATAGTCACAAAGTGGTAATTGGTAACAACTGCATTGGGAATGGGGAATTGGGAATTGGGAATCTGGGCAAAAATAATGTAGAGACGTAGCACTGCTACGTCTCTACAAGGGTTCTGGATAACGCATATTTAATTTCTGGATATGTCTAATATTTTTCATAACCGCCGAATCGCAATTTCTAACCCTTCACAGACACCACTAAGAAAATCTAAATCTAAAGTAGCGATCGCATCACTAGGTTTGTGATAATGGGGATTTCGCAAAAATGCCGTATCTGTCACCATCATTGCTGGATAACCCAAATCCCAGAAAGGTGCATGATCGCTAAGTCTGGTTTGGGGAACTATTAAACCTCGATTCGGCACGGGTAGCCATTGACTAGCTACGCCAGCTTTGCGAATATTACGGCTCATCCCAATTAAGTCAGGCAATGTCCGCAAATTACCAATTAAAGCAATAAAATCACCTGTATCAGGATAGAAGCGTTCTAGAGGAGGGGGATAACTTTGAGAACCAGGCGTAGAATCCTTATAACCCAGCATTTCTAGGGAGATCATTAAGCGTAGCTGTTGCTTTTGTTGGTGCAACACAGCTGCATAATCAGCGCTACCTAGTAAGCCGTATTCTTCCATATCGAAAGCAACCAGCCTTAATGGATATCTTATAGGTTGGGTAGCAAACTTTCTCGCCAATTCCAGCAAAACTGCCACACCTGTGGCATTATCATCAGCCGCAGGTGTTCCCGGAACGCCATCATAATGAGCGCCAATTAAAATCGGTGGCAAATCTTTTTTTTGCCCTCTAGGTTGGGAGGGTAAATTTAATATCAAGTTCTTACAAGCTTTACCCCTGACTTCAAAGGTGTGGATTTCCACACTCCCCCATTGGGAAAATTCCTGGCGGATGTATTCTTGGACGAAAAAATGTCCAGCTGTTGCCATGTAAGGATCGCGTTCTCGCGCGATCGCACTCAGGGAAGTTTGTAATCGCTTTGTTAAATTCAAATGTTTAAAATAGCGGTAATATTAAGGTTTTCAGGCACTCAAAGAAGCAGAAATTTATTATTTCAAGTGCATTTAGCAACTTACAGATTCAGTGCATAGAAGTAACCGGATAACAAGAATTGAGGCTGCTTAGACACAGCAATCATCGTCAATGCTATCCTAGTCTTGCAACTATCTCCTCTAGCTGCACTTCTTAGCTCACTGCCTTAATGATGACTATTATACCATTGAGGTGTTTTCATCCCATAGCACAAAGCTAGAGGTAGTTCCGCCCAATCATAATAAATACATAAGACACTTTAGGAGAAGAGTAACGCATGGGCAAGGTAGTCGGCATCGACTTGGGTACAACCAACTCAGTAGTCGCCGTTATGGAGGGTGGCAAGCCGGTGGTGATTGCCAATGCAGAAGGAATGCGAACAACCCCCTCCGTAGTTGGCTTTAGCAAAGAAGGCGAAAGGGTAGTTGGGCAAATGGCACGCCGCCAAACCGTCCTCAATCCCCAAAATACCTTTTTTGCAGTGAAACGCTTCATTGGGCGCAAATATGCCGAACTTAGTCCAGATTCTAAGCGTGTACCCTACACCATCCGCAAAGATGAAGTAGGTAATATTAAAATTGCTTGTCCCCGTCTCAATAAAGATTTCGCCCCAGAAGAAATTTCGGCAATGGTGCTGAAGAAATTGGCAGACGATGCTAGTCGCTATTTGGGTGAACCAGTCACAGGGGCAGTGATTACAGTCCCCGCTTATTTTAACGATTCTCAACGGCAAGCAACCCGCGATGCTGGCAGAATTGCCGGTTTAGAGGTGTTGCGGATTCTCAATGAACCAACTGCTGCATCTTTAGCTTATGGATTAGATCGGGGTGACACGGAAACTATCTTAGTCTTCGACTTGGGTGGCGGTACTTTTGACGTGTCGATTTTAGAAGTGGGCGATGGGATATTTGAGGTCAAAGCTACCAGTGGAGATACGCAACTTGGTGGTAATGACTTTGACAAAGTAATCGTAGATTGGTTAGCAGAGCAATTTCTGGAAACTGAAGAAATAGACTTAAGACGCGATCGCCAAGCTTTGCAACGTCTGATGGAAGCTGCGGAAAAAGCCAAAATTGAGCTTTCTGCTGTCAGCGTTACTGATATTAACTTACCCTTCATCACCGCTACGGAAGATGGCCCCAAACATCTAGAAACTCGTTTAACTCGTTCCCAGTTTGAAGGTTTGTGTGGTGATTTGGTAGGGCGATTGCGGACACCAGTGAAACGCGCCCTCAAAGATGCCGGACTTTCACCTAGAGACATTGAAGAAGTTGTCTTAGTTGGTGGTTCTACACGGATGCCAATGGTGAAACAGCTAGTGCGGGACTTGATTGGTACAGAACCTAACGAAAACGTTAATCCCGATGAAGTAGTGGGAGTGGGTGCAGCAATTCAAGCCGGAATTCTTGCAGGCGAACTCAAAGATGTGCTGCTTTTGGATGTCACACCCCTTTCTTTGGGATTGGAAACCATCGGCGGCGTGATGAAAAAACTCATTCCCCGCAACACTACCATTCCAGTCCGCCGTTCTGACATTTTTTCCACGTCTGAAAATAACCAAAATACTGTGGAAATTCACGTAGTTCAGGGCGAACGGGAAATGGCAGGAAACAATAAGTCTTTAGGACGTTTCAAGCTGTATGGTATCCCGCCAGCGCCACGAGGAATTCCCCAAGTTCAGGTGTCATTTGATATCGATGCTAATGGTATTTTACAGGTAACAGCCTTAGATAGAACCACTGGGCGAGAGCAGAGTATCACCGTTCAAGGCGCTTCCACCTTGAACGAGTCAGAAGTGAATCGGATGATTCAAGATGCACAGAAATACGCCGATGTCGATCGCGAACGTAAAGAAAGGGTAGAAAAGCGGACTCGTTCTGAGGCATTAATTTTCCAAGCAGAACGGCAACTTAGAGAAGTTGCGCTTGAATTTGGTATGCAGTTTGCCCGCAGCCGTCGCCAAAGAATTGATAATATTTGCCGAGACTTAAAAGAAAGTCTGAAGGAAAATAGCGATCGCGGTATCGATCAAGCCTACGCCGATTTGCAAGATGCTCTCTATGAGCTAAATCGGGAAGTCCGTCAGACTTATGCTGAAGATGAAGATGACGATTTGTTAGGTACTATCCGTGACATTTTTACTGGCGGTGATAAGGATAAAGAACGCGAATTTCCTAGAGATACATATCGGGAACGCGATTCATTTGGTAAGGACTATGGCAGAGATTACGGTAAAGACTATGGCCGAGACAATAGCCGAGACTATGGCCGAGATAATAATAGCCGAGACAGTCGTTCTTCATCTTATGAAAGCCGTCCTCCACGCAAAGCCCGTCCCAGCTACCAAGATAACTGGGATGATGAAGATGACAATGATTGGTTGTAGTACTTTTAATAAAAGTTAGGAGTTAGGAGTGAGAAGTTTAAAATTAAATCTTTCAACTCCTAACTCATAATTCATAACTACTAAGTAATTTAAAATTTAAATAACTGAACTATGCAAAATTTGCCGAATTTCCGCGATTACTACGAAATTTTAGGAGTATCTAAAGACGCTTCTGGTGAGGAAATTAAAAAGGTTTATCGGCGGTTAGCAAGACAATATCACCCCGATCTAAATCCGGGTAACAAAGAATCTGAGGAAAAATTTAAGGATATCGGCGAGGCTTATGAAGTCCTTTCAGACTCAGCCAAGCGATCGCAATACGACCAGTTTAGCCGCTACTGGAAGCAAAAAGGCTTTGCAGGCAACAAACAAACGCCAAAGGCTAAAACTTGGCAAAGTGGCGCTAGCGATCGCAACGGTAATCAGGAAGTAGATCCAAGCCAATTCTCCGACTTTGAAAGCTTTATTAATCAAGTTATCGGTGTCAAAAATAAGAGTGGGGCCAGTAAGTCGTCTACTAATGGCAATACTAGCGATCCGTTTCGTTCCCCCAGAACAAAAGTTGCCTATACAGTTAACACTCCACCTCGGACAACGCGTCGAGATATAGAAGCCAGATTAACGCTACCACTGGAAAAAGCTTATCAAGGTGGTAATGAACGCATTCGTTTGGAAGATGGGCGATCGCTAGAAGTTAATATGCCACTAGGGATGGTAACAGGTCAAACCATCCGTTTGCGAAACCAAGGTGTTGGTGGTGGCGATCTATACTTAAAAATTACCGTTGAGCCTCATCCATTATTTAAGCTAGAAGGTTTAAATATTCTTTGCCAAGTACCAGTTACTCCCAGCGAAGCTGTTTTAGGAGGACAGGTAGAAGCACCAACTTTGGATGGCCCAGTGAAAATGACCATTCCTCCAGGAGTTAGGTCTGGTCAAAAATTCCGACTAGGGAATAAAGGCTACCCCGGCGATGACGGTAAACGTGGCGATCAATTAGTAGAAATTCAAATAGTTACACCGAAAAATATCAATCAAGAAGAACAGGAATTGTACGAAAAGTTACGGCAAATTGAAACTTTTAAACCCCGTGCTGATTTAATACGTTAATATTTGCAAAAAAAGCTGGAAGTGACTCGTCGTGATATTCAGTATACTCTCCACTATCGAGTTGCTTAATACCAATGTCAATCTGACTGCGTAATGCTTCTAACTTGAGTTTTTGCAGTTCTTCTTCAAGGCGCTGGAGTTCATCTATCATCTGTTGAAACGCTTGCGCTTCATGCACCACAACCTCAGCTTTTCCATTCACCGTTAGTACAATCGGAGACTTAGTGACCTTGATCCGTTCTAAGTAATCTTTGGCATTACGCTTAAAGTCGGTAAGAGTTTGAATATTTTCGAGATTAATTTTGATCTGCATCGCATCTAATTAAATGCTTTATTAAGATATCTTATCAAATGCTAGACCTGCTGTGTCTTCTGCAATTCACAAAGGATTTAAAATATAAAAAATATCTTTGAGCAAAGTGACTCAAACAGCCGTGAATCATAACGGGGCAATGCCACAAAGCAGTAAATCAACTTATTACTCCCTGCTAGGACTGCATCCCTCGGCATCAGTAATTGATATTCGTCGCGCTTATCGAGAACTGAGCAAACGCTATCATCCTGATACTACAGACTTGCCTACTGCGATCGCCACTTCCAAATTTCAGCAAATCAATGAAGCCTACGCCACCCTTAGCCATCCAGAACGGCGGTTAAGCTACGATTTAAAAATTGGCTATTCCCGATTTGGAGTGATTCAACCACCCCCTGACTTGAATCATCCCGTCTCGCGTTCTCATGACTGGTCAAAATCAGCTTACCTCGATCCTAGCGATCGCCCCTTATCATCTGGCGAAATTTTTGCTTTATTTATGCTGGTGTTAACATTTGTAGGTTGTTTGTTATTAGCAGTTGCCATTGGTCTAACTCGTGGTGATGCTGCTTTTCAAACCCGTTTGCTACAGTCAACTCCATCTGTACAACAGCAAATTAACCATATATCGCAACTAATTACCCTTATGGTAATTAAAAATTAAAAAATTTCCTAATCCAAAATCCCAAATTCCTATGCCTCTTCTTCCCTCAGATACGCCCTTATATAATCATCCCTTGCCACAAATTGAACAGTGGCTAAAAGACCAAGGCTGTAAACAAGACGAAACCCAGAGGCATTGCTGGCATGTGCAACGGCCTAGTTGGCAAGCTGAACTATGGCTCGACGTTGAGCAAATCGTAGTGCGATATGTCCAATCTGGGGAAAATGGACAAGATATCCAACGCTCGTTCAAATATTCTCTCAGTCGGGATGATGTAGAACAAGCTGTGTTTTCTGGGCCATAAGTGAAGTGCTGAGTTCAGTTCACGGTAAAAAGGTAGGGAAATTAAGCCGCAATCACGTTCAAAAAAGAATGAACACCCAGCAATCGGATGCCATAAGTTGCCATTACTGCCCTTAACTCATCATCAGCACGTAAATCATCATCCCCAGACACAATAATCTCTGCTTGACCATCAATAGCCGTAGCAAGTACAGCTAAATCTTTGGGATCTCGACAATTAGGTGGAACCGTTTCCAACTCAATCCATATTGCTCGGTACTGCAACTGCTGTTCAAGTTGAATAGCAATACTTGGATTAATCCGTTCTCTTAACCGGGGGCGATTCCAAACTAGATGCAGTTCTTCCATTAGGGGTTGACTCATCACCAACTGGAATTTGTCCTCATTAAATGCTTCCAATATGGGCAATGTAACTCGGCCTTTGAGCAAAATACGAATCCAAATGTTAGTGTCGATGACCACTCGAAACTTCATGTTTGGTGAGATTGCTGGCGCACAGCCTTAATTTCAGCCATGATATTTTCATCTGTAATATCATCAACCGGGGGTTGAGCATAAAGTTCTTGAATTAAAGCCCTCAAATCTGAACGTAAATCCACTAAAACCAACGCTCTGGCAACCTCTGCCCGTTCCTCTGGTTGCAACTGTTGCACAGCCGTAATGAGTTGTTCCAGGGTGATAGGAATCGATACCATATCAATAGCCATCATTGAGTTTATTAAATTGTAGTGCGATCGCCAATCTTGTAGCTTCGCTAACTCATCTTAGCGACTTAATAAACGTAATATTTTAAACTTTACCAAACCGCCGCTCCCGTTGCTGGTAGGCACACAAGGCGCGGTGAAACTCGGCCCGGTCAAAATCGGGCCAGAGAGCATCAGTGATGTAAATTTCTCCATAAGCCATTTGCCAGAGCAGGAAATTTGAGAGGCGCATTTCTCCACTGGTGCGAATTAACAAATCTGGGTCAGTAATTCCGGCTGTATACAAGTGGCTTTCAAACACTTGTTCATTAATTTCATCGGGTTGTAGCAGACCTTGCTGGACTTGTTTTGCGATCGCCTGACAAGCTTGTAAAATTTCCTGCCGTCCGCCATAATTAGTTGCCACTGAAAACCGGATACCGCGATTATCCTTGGTTTCTTCCATTGAACGGGATATTTCTTGCTGGAGCGATCGTGGCAGAGCCTGCAAATTTCCGACAAACTTAATTTGAACATTCTCTTCGACCATTTCCCGCAGTTCTTGGCGCAAAACTCTTTGAAACAGAGTCATCAAAAAATCCACTTCTTCCTGCGGTCTTTTCCAATTCTCCGTTGAAAAAGCATAAGCTGTCAGCGCCTGAATCCCCCAATCCTGACAACAACGGAGTAAATCCTTAAGAGCATCGACTCCTCGCTTATGACCCATAATTCGAGGTAGACCCTGACGTTTAGCCCATCGACCATTGCCATCCATAATCACCGCAACGTGCTGCGGCAATAGTTCTCGTTTTAAGTCAGTAGGCAAATCTTGCAGTTTAGTTTGTTGTGCTGTCATTTTTTATCTCGAGAAGCGGTCGATGGTAATCCGAGTAAACGTGAAACCAGTGCTAGTGTCTTCCCACCTATCCGACGAACAAAACTCAACAGACCAGGAGCAACAGCTTCCCTATCCACGGTTGGTGACAAAAGAGCCTCTAATGACTCTTTTAGTTTTTTAATCGTCAGTGGTCTATTTAGGGTTCCCCGTTCCGCTAAGGAAATGGAACCCGTTTCTTCAGATACAACGACACAAATGCAATTTTCGACCCGCTCAGTAATTCCCATTGCCGCCCGGTGGCGTGTTCCCAACTGGCGCGAGGCTGTGCGTCCCGAAAGTGGTAAAATTATACCCGATGATACGATCCGTGAGCCACGGATTAATGTCGCTCCATCGTGTAACAAAGTTTTCGGCTGAAAAATTGTCTGGATTAGTTCTTTAGAAACCTCCGCATTTAGCTTTACTCCTGGCACAGAAAAATCTCGCTCATCAATTGGCCCTGTGGTTTCCACAATTAGTAAAGCTCCAATCCGGTTTTTTGACAATTCTTTAACAGCCTCAACAATTTCATCAATTACACTATCAGATTTGGGGATTGCCAGCCGATCGGGTTGAAACAACTGGCGGAATTCGCCACGCCCCAATTGCTCCAAAAACCGCCGAAACTCTGACTGTAAAGCAACTGCCATCGCTACAGCACAACCAATCACCAACTTTTCTAGTACAAAACTTAAAAGAGGTAGTCCTAATCTGCCACTTAGTGCTGAGGCTAGCATTAAGATAATGAATCCCCGCACCATCCACAGTGTTCGGCGCTCACTAATAATAACTAGTATCATGTAAGTCAGCGCCAGCACTAACACAATATCCAGAGTCCCAAGCAGCAAGGACTGTGACCACCCCAGGTTTATCAGCCATTGCTTCCACCAATCTCTCATGACATCTGGATTACACTTTTGCCTCTAATTACAGTTAGTCATTTGTCATTTGTCATTTGTTATTAAACCGCGTCTACTGTGAAAACCGTAGTTTTTTGTAATGAGGCTAAAGTTCAAAACTCAAGCCACGACAGAATAATATACTCTCTTCAAAAACTCTAGGTTTCAAAATAGACGGGGTTTAGCTCCTAGCTAATGACCCTTACGGGTGACGCTCGTGCCTCTCTACGAGACGCTGCGCTAACGCTAGCGCTGCGCTAACGCCAGTCACTGATGGGGGAAACCCCCTTGGCGCTAGCCTCTCCCTTTGGGAGAAGACCGTGCTGGCTCACCAATGACCAAGGACAAATGACTAAATTTTCAGCCTTTCTGGTAGGCTATCTTGTCGAATTAAGTCTTGATAAGTTTCACGTTGCAAAATTAAATTCGCTTCGCCATTCGCCACCACAACTGCTGCCGGTCGGGGCAAGCGGTTGTAGTTAGATGCCATACTGTAATTGTACGCACCAGTTCCCATAACTACGAGAATATCTCCTGGTTCAGTCTTTGGGAGTAGTGCATTTTTAATCAGAATATCTCCTGATTCACAATGTTTACCAGCAATTGTGACTGTTTGAGTTAAAGGAGAAGACATTTTATTGGCAACTACTGCCCGATAAACTGATTGGTAAGTAATCGGGCGAGGATTATCGGACATTCCCCCATCGATCGCTACGTAGGTACGAATTTCTGGAATAACTTTGGATGAACCAATAGTATAAGCAGTGACGCAAGCTGTGGCAATTAGCGATCGCCCTGGTTCACTCAGTAATTTCGGCAAAGGCAGATTTTCGACCGCACAGGCTTCTTGGACAACTTCACAAATTGCCTTCACCCACTCTTCAATGCTGGGAGGATCGTCTGATTCTGTATACTTAATCCCCAAACCACCGCCAACATTTAACTCTGTAATATTTAAACCATACTTTCCGGCATCTCGTAGCCATTGCACCATGACAGCAGCTAAATCTTGATGCGGTTGGCGCTCAAAAATTTGGGAACCAATATGAGCGTGTACCCCTACGCAGTCAAGGGTGGGTTGTTGACTGACAAAGGTAAATACTTCATCTAAATCGTTGGGATCAAAGCCAAATTTGCTATCTAAGTGTCCCGTGCGGATATATTCGTGAGTATGGCATTCAATACCGGGAGTTAGCCGTAGCATGATACGTATAGGGAGAGGGGATGAGGTAACATTTTCTCCCCCTGCTCCCCTGTTCCCCTGCTCCCCTGCTATTTCCACAAGAGTACGCAACTCATACCAGTTATCCGCCACAATGGTGACACCAGACTCGATCGCTAAAATTAATTCTTCACGAGATTTATTATTTCCATGAAGGTAGATTTTCTCAGGACTAACACCTGCTTGCAAGGCGGTGTAAAGTTCGCCACCAGAAACTACATCGATTCCTAAACCCTCTGATGCCGCGATCGCACAAACTGCTAAACAATTCCAAGCTTTTGAGGCGTACAATACTTGAGATTCGCCCTTGTAGTACTGCTTGAAAGCATCTCGGTATTGCTGACAAGCTGAACGCAGGGTTTCTTCATCTAAAATATATAAAGGTGAACCAAATTGCTTAACTAGGGTTGTGACATCACATCCACCAATTTCTAGGGAGTCATGATTATGAACTCTAGCAGTTAGGGGTAAAAGTTCCTGATTAGGCGAGAGATTTGGGTTAGTGTCGCGCCTTTGAGGTAAATATTGACTTCCAGAATGTTGAACCCCAGTGGGGTGAGTCGATACCATAAATATAAAAGTTGTCCTTGTTCAAATTACGGGCTTTGAGTTCGTCTCCCGATTCCCAGTTTACAAAGGGTTTGTAATCTTATTCAATAAATGTGATCTCATTAGACTTAGAAATTAAATTACTGACACCAGATAATCTCAGTGCAATTCTGGAACTAGATCAAGCCTGTTTTGGCGGACTTTGGACAATGGAAGGCTACAAACGAGAATTGGATAGCCCCAACAGCGATTTACTCGGTTTATTTTCCCCATTCTCCAACGTTAGTTTGTTAGGAATGGGTTGCTTTTGGTCAATTTTAGAGGAAGCCCACATTACAATTTTGGCGGTTCATCCCCAATATCACCGTCAAGGTTTGGGTGCGGCTTTACTATATTCACTCCTTAAGACAGCTTGCGATCGCGGAATGGAGCGAGCTACCCTCGAAGTCCGAGCTTCCAACTTGGCGGCAATATCTTTATATCAAAAATTTGGCTTCAAAACAGCCGGACGGCGGCGGGGTTACTACCAAGATAACGGTGAGGATGCGCTAATCCTTTGGCTCCCCGATTTACAACACTCCAAATTTCAAACAACTTTAGACCAGTGGTATGCCACAATCAGCGATCGCCTTAGCAAATCCTCTTGGCATTTACTTTTTAAGTAGTTGGAATTAAAGGCTTGCGATCGCCTTCAGCAAAAAAAGCAACTTTGCTGCGCTTAATTAGATTTAAATATTCTATAGATAATGAACGAGCTATAAGTGAAATCTATATAAGCCTATTCTGCTTGATATTTACAAGTGTATGTGGTATATGTAGATGTTTGGGATTAAGTAAAAAACTCTCAATATAAGCAGTCAGCTATTTGTAATAAATCTCAAAAAGTCCCAAAAACGCTGGTGAACTAAAGCTCCTCAGTACACTAGCCGAATAAAAGCAGTCAATAGTTAACAATTAGCCCATCAACTAAAGTCATAGCTTCAGGATGTCTATAATCTGTTATACAGGCATCCAAAAGCTTTGCCTGTGCTAAAATCAGCATACCGGCACGACCGCAGGTGATGGGAAAAATGCCATGTTTGAACGCTTCACAGAAAAAGCCATTAAGGTAATCATGCTGGCCCAAGAAGAGGCCCGCCGTTTAGGTCACAACTTTGTCGGAACCGAGCAGATCCTCCTGGGTCTGATTGGCGAAGGCACTGGAGTGGCTGCCAAGGTGCTGAAATCGATGGGCGTCAATCTTAAAGATGCCCGAATTGAAGTTGAAAAAATTATAGGACGGGGATCAGGCTTTGTTGCCGTGGAAATTCCGTTTACGCCACGGGCAAAGCGAGTTCTAGAACTCTCCTTGGAAGAAGCACGCCAACTGGGGCATAACTACATTGGCACCGAGCATCTGCTGTTGGGCCTAATCCGCGAAGGGGAAGGTGTCGCAGCCAGGGTGCTAGAAAACCTCGGTGTGGATCTATCTAAGGTAAGAACCCAAGTCATCCGTATGTTGGGAGAAACTGCCGAAGTTTCACCAGGCGGCTCATCCGGGCGCACAAAAACCCCAACTCTGGATGAATTTGGCTCAAACCTGACCCAGATGGCGATAGACAATAAGCTCGATCCAGTGGTGGGACGCGCCAAGGAAATTGAGCGGGTGATCCAGATATTGGGTCGCCGAACCAAAAATAACCCAGTGCTGATTGGGGAACCAGGGGTTGGTAAAACTGCGATCGCTGAAGGTTTAGCTTCACGCATTGCCACCAAAGATGTCCCTGACATCCTGGAAGATAAACGCGTCGTCACGTTGGATATTGGTTTGCTCGTAGCAGGAACCAAGTACCGGGGTGAATTTGAAGAACGCTTGAAAAAAATCATGGATGAAATCCGCTCTGCGGGTAATGTCATTCTCGTGATTGATGAGGTACACACCTTAATTGGTGCAGGTGCAGCCGAAGGTGCTATTGACGCAGCGAATATCCTCAAACCAGCTTTGGCCAGAGGTGAGTTGCAGTGCATCGGAGCTACAACCTTAGATGAATACCGGAAGCACATCGAGCGAGATGCAGCGCTAGAGCGGCGTTTCCAACCAGTGATGGTTGGTGAACCTACAGTTGATGAAACAATTGAAATTTTATATGGTCTGCGCGAACGCTACGAGCAACACCATAAACTGAAAATCTCCGACGAAGCATTAGTGGCGGCGGCGAAGTTATCAGACCGTTACATTAGCGATCGCTTCCTCCCAGATAAAGCCATCGACTTAGTTGATGAAGCTGGTTCTAGAGTGCGCTTGATTAACTCCCAACTGCCACCCGCAGCCAAAGAGTTAGACAAAGAACTGCGTCAGATATTAAAAGAAAAAGATGATGCAGTGCGCTCTCAAGACTTTGACAAAGCTGGAGAACTGCGCGATCGCGAAATGGAAATCAAAGCCGAAATCCGAGCGATCGCTCAAAGCAAGACCAATGCAACTGGTACAGAAGGTGAAGAACCTGTAGTTACAGAAGAAGACATTGCCCACATTGTCGCTTCTTGGACTGGGGTACCGGTGAACAAACTCACCGAATCTGAATCTGAAAAGCTGCTGCACATGGAAGATACCTTGCATCAGCGTTTAATTGGTCAAGATGAAGCTGTGAAAGCAGTTTCACGGGCAATTCGTCGCGCTCGTGTCGGTTTGAAGAATCCCAATCGACCCATAGCTAGCTTTGTCTTCTCTGGGCCTACTGGTGTGGGTAAAACCGAGTTGGCGAAATCCTTAGCTGCTTACTTCTTCGGTTCCGAAGAAGCGATGATCCGCTTAGATATGTCCGAATACATGGAGCGTCACACCGTCAGCAAGCTGATTGGTTCCCCTCCAGGTTATGTTGGCTATAACGAAGGTGGTCAGCTGACTGAAGCCGTGCGGCGGCGACCTTACACCGTGGTGTTGTTCGACGAAATCGAAAAAGCGCACCCCGATGTCTTCAACATGCTGTTGCAAATTTTGGAAGACGGTCGGTTAACTGATGCCAAAGGTCGCACGGTAGACTTCAAGAACACCTTGCTGATTTTAACTTCCAATATTGGTTCTAAGGTAATTGAAAAAGGCGGTAGCGGTATCGGCTTTGAATTCTCCGAAGATGCCAGCGAGTCAACTTACAACCGGATTCGCTCTTTAGTCAACGAAGAACTCAAGCAGTACTTCCGTCCAGAGTTCCTCAACCGACTCGATGAAATTATCGTCTTCCGTCAGTTGAACAAGCCGGAAGTGACCCAAATCGCCGAAATTATGCTCAAGGAAGTATTTGGTCGTCTGACGGAAAAGGGTATCACCTTAGAAGTCACAGACCGCTTCAAGGATCGTTTGATCCAAGAAGGTTACAGTCCCAGCTACGGTGCAAGGCCATTACGTCGGGCAATTATGCGCCTGTTAGAAGATAGCCTAGCAGAAGAAATTCTGTCTGGTCGTATCAAAGATGGCGATACAGCCCTTGTTGATGTGGATGAAAATGGCATTGTCCAAGTTAGTTCTCAACAGCGTCGGGAATTGTTACCCCAAGGTGTTGAGTAAGATTTAGGGTTTGGGATTTAAATCTCAAATAAAAAATTAGAAAACGGTAGAGCAATAAATACTCTACCGTTTTTTATTCACTAAATATTCATTAACTACTTCAAATTTGGATCTAGTAGCATTTGGTCTGCGGTAGTATATTGTTCACTATTATCGAGGGTGGATTGGTAACAATTGAATAGTTTTAGCTTTCCTGATCCAATTTTGATAGTTATTTAGAAGTTATGAAATTGAATTGGGAGATTTCTGTAGATGAAGTGAGGCGATTAAAATTGCATTGGTGCTTAATTGTAAAAATTGCTTAATTCATCAGATAAAAACAGAAAATTTCTGTTATTTTACCTTTTTCAACAGAAAAATTTAAACCTCCAGGGCTGGGTTCTTCAACTATATAATTTAAATTGGTAACTTTACCATCTTGAGATATTTCAGTTTTTCCATAGGTTCTAATCACTTTTGATTGTCTGTCACCTACTTTTAGTCCATCTATGGTCGAATATTTAGAACTAGTTGCTTTAATTTGATAAACAGTAAAGTTACCTGGTTTAGCACCTTCATCTAAATCAAGTGTGATGCCTGCATATTTAAGAGTACGAATTTTACCAATAGCAGGTATAAAACCATTTTCTACTTTTACAGGTTTACCTAAAATTTTTCTGACTTGTGTCTCGGACATAGAAAGTTTTACTCCACCTATTCCTAGACGTTCAATAGTTATTCCTGTTGATTGATTATTAGTATTCTGAGAAATTTGATAGTAAGTAGTGGTAGCAGTTACTTGATTATGGGTGTAACTAGTCAAGGGAACAACAAAAGTAGCGATGCCTACGGCGGGCTGCGCCAACGCCAACAAAACTTCTCTTAACATAATTGCATACTCGACTATCCAAGACTAAGATAATACTCAAACAAAACCATCCTACCTGACCTAATCGTGCTGCTAAAACCGCCGCTAAAAGTAGTGGTACAGCGATCACTTCTGGGTGAAAATCAAATAGATTGGCGTTAAACACCAACGGATACAGCAGATATACAAATGCGATCGCTATTGCTTAGTTTTCTTTCAGTCCAGCTTGGCGGGCTAGATACCAAGTCGGCAAAGCGCCTAATGCCAAAGCAAATGCCTGCACAGCAAATAACCAGTAAACACTAGGGTAGATTTTATAGAGTAAAGCTAAGGGATAGAATATCCAAGCAGCATGATCGCCGAGAATATGAAAACCCATGAAAGAACTAATAGGCGGTTGCCCTTGACTAATTAAATAAATTGCCTGGTCAAAAATCCCCAAATCAAAAGCAGTTGATTGAAACAACTCGTGTCGTAAGCTGCTGCACCCAAACAAAATTAAGGCACTCACGCCAATTATCCAACCGAGATAACCAAGCTGATTCAGTTTTTTTCTCATGCCATCAAAAAAGTATTCATCGTGAGTATTTTAGATACATAATTAGCAATATTATTCACTACCCTAATCAGCCTTAAATGTATCGCCCAAATATTGTAAAGCTATTCACAAAAAGAACTATAATTTTCGCACCAAAAAAATGGTTATTTAGCTTGCTAGTAATATCTCTAGTTCTATGGCTAATATTTTTGGGAAATTCCCCTTTACGAGACTGGGATGAAGGCACTTACGCTCTAGTCGCCAGAGAAATTTACCGGACTGGTAACTGGCTTTATCCCACCCTTCAGGGAGAACCATTTTTATTAAAACCGCCTTTGATGCAATGGTTAATTGCTTTGTGCTACCAACTAGGAGGAGTGCAAGAGTTAACCACACGCTTACCTGGTGCGATTTTAACTGCCTTGGGTGTGCCTTTGCTTTATTTAGTGGGGTGTTTGGCTTTTAAACAAAATTTACCTGCTCTATTTGCTGCTTTAGTTTACTTGACAATGTTGCCTGTGGTGCGTCATGGACGACTGGCAATGTTAGATGGGATGACTATTTCTTTTTTCTTATTGTTGTTATTTTGTCTTTTAAAGGCACGTCAGAATCGAAAATATGCTCTAGGCGTGGGATTTTGTCTAGGGTTAATTATTCTGACTAAGGGAACGATAGTTTTATTATTGGGGGCGATCGCCTGTTTATTCTTACTTGCAGATCGACAATTAGCTTTGTTGAAAAGCCCCTATTTATGGATAGGAATTTTATTAGGAAATGCTCCTGCGATCGCTTGGTATCTTGCTCAATGGCAACATTATGGTAATACTTTTTTAGAGGTGCATTTTCAAGCACAAGCTTTTGACCGCCTTACACAAACTGTTGAAGGTAATAGCGGGCCTGTTTGGTACTATTTATTAGAATTACTCAAATATGGTTTTCCCTGGCTGTTATTTTTACCTGGAGGGCTTTATCTAGCTTGGAAAAAACGTTATGAAACTTGGGGTTCTCTAGTTCTTTTGGTCATAATTATTTACTTAGGAACTATTTCTTTTATGAGAACTAAGCTTCCGTGGTATGTCATGCCTGTATATCCATTCTTAGCCTTGGCAATTGGTGCTAATTTGAGCGAAGTTTGGCAGAATCGTCATTTTCGAGTGCGAAGCTGGACAATATTTTTGGGTATTATTTCTATTGCTGGTTTCGGAGGTTGTGTTTACTTTTTTATTAAGAAACAGCCTATTTTGATAGTCATGAGCATTGTTTTGATAATAAGTATGGGCATCGCAGCATGGCTAGTTAAACAGCGCGATCGCAACTTTATTCCAGTGTTATTTACAGGCATGTATTTAGTGTTAACCCTGTTGGTAAGTTCGCAATCATGGATTTGGGAATTGAATGAAGCTTTTCCAGTCAAGCCAGTAGCAGCATTAATTCGGGCAAATGTTTCACCAGGAACACAAATTTACACCTCTTTTGCTTATGGCCGTCCCAGTTTAGATTTTTATAGCGATTGCAAGGTAACTGCTACAACTGTGCCACTTCTACAAAAAATGTTATCAAATAAATCTTATTTGCTGTTAGATAATGGGGCTTTACAGCAAATAAATTTAACTGGTAGTAAAATTCTAGGAGCAACTAACGAATTTACACTAATTATTAAAAATTAATTATACCAAAAGCTACAGATACCCGACTTTTGAAATCAGTCAGGTATCTTATTTATCGATAAAACACTAATAAATAATATTAATCAAATTAAGCTACCCAAAGATCGCGGGCAAATCGAATAGAGAATGTCAACATTAGTATTCCAAAAAAGTACATGATTGGGTATCCCCAACGAGGATAACGGGCAAGTAATAATCCAAATGCCATTGACAGCGATACAATACCATAAGCGTAGCGTTCGGCCGAGGCTGTAATTCCAGTGTTTAAAATTAAAGCCAAGGAAGAAAACCCATAGACAACAGTAACAAGGGGAATTTTAGCGCGTGATAACCATAGTAAATATATCCCACCAAAAACTAGTGGGATTTTTAGTAATTCATCTCCTGCCAATAACCACAACAATAGCCATAAAAAACATATTCCATTGCGGAATTTAACCATCCCCAGATGTAAACGAAAGCGCCATAATAAACAGGCACTACCAATAATTATTAACAATAATAACGGATGCAAAGGGTCTTTAATATAGCCAGCTTTAAAATTAGTGAAACCTATCGTAATTTGCATCAGCATCTGCCACCAACCCTGCCAAGCAAATCCTGCTGCATCACCACGCCACGCTTTTTGTGCATGGATGAAGGCCAAAGCATCGCCAAATTTAATTTGACAATAAAGGCTATACAGAGATATACCCAAACCAACACTTAAACTGGCAATATAGGCTTTTATCCCTCTACGTTCTTTCCAAGAAACAAACAGAAAAGCTGGTATAAGAGCAACTCCAGGTAATCGTGTGGCTGTAGATAATGCTCCCCAAAATCCTGCCCAAATATATTGCTTTTTATCAAAAGCTCGTAATGCAGATGTGGTACATAACAAAAATAGACCTTCAGTGTAAATTACGGTTCCATAAAGAGAATAGGGACACCATACTAAAGTAGCTGTTACCCATCGTGCTGTCCTTGTGCCGTAATGCTCATGTACCCAACGATAAAGTATTATTAAGGTAGCTAAAAAAGCCGAATTATTAACTAATATAGCTGCTACTTTAGGAGAAAAGCCAATCAACATAACTATACGACTTAATAAAGGAAATAAAGGAAAAAATGCAACCGTGTGTATTTCCTTTACGTCACTAGAGAAATCATAACCATAAGTCATAATTTTCTCATACCAAACACTATCCCAAGCATAAAAAACATCCCAACTAAACGTAGCAGCAACGCTATTAGATGGGGCTGGAAATAATGGAGCAATCAGTAACATTGCGATAGCTATTAGAAGCCTACTAGATAGCCACATTACTATGACAAAAAATAAGCCATCCGGCAAAAATTTTTTCTCTATATTCATTTCTTTTAAATAGATACATTAACTTTTTATTGATGCGTTAGAAAAATTCAGCTTTGAATTTTGGATAAATCATGTCACAATTTCGTACAACAAACCAGAGTGTAAAACCTAAAGGTATAGAAAAGAACTGTATATATATAGGAGTTCCCAAATAGCCAAAAAATGAGGACATTTGCACTACGATAGCTACCCAACGATATTGAGGAAAGTAAAAGGCAAAGATCAGAGAAAATATATCGGTAGGATAGAAATATCTGTCGTGCATCTTGGGTAAGATATATGGCATAAAGAAAACTGATATTGTCGCTAAGTGTATCAGCCTGTCTTGAGTAATTTCTAGTCTACTTTTATAAACAATGTATGCAAATAAAAATATTGCAGATATAGTTAAGGCTAAACCTATAGGAACAACAATATTATAAAAATTACTGGGAATCCATTGATAAATATTAGGTGCATTTTTAGTGAGTTCTTTATATTTATTAGCTTGGTTAAAGTATATTAGCAGCAATTCTGACATTGGTCTGCCTGCAAACCAAGCTGGCAATATTAAAACTACATATACTAATGTAATCAATGGTAAATAATACCAATAAATTCTTTTTTTAAGTAACATTATTAATAATAAAGGTGCTAAAAACATAGCTTGGAACTTAAAAGAAAGTGCTATGCCAAAGCTAATTAATGCTAAAACTTGTTTCTGAAGAGATAAAAAATAAATACAGGCAATCAATCCTGTTGTATAGATAACATCACATTGTCCCCAGATGGCACTATTACAAATAACACTTGGACTTAATATAACTGCCAAAAAAGCAAAGATTGGTATTTTCCCTTCTGGGTATTTTAGTTTGACAATTTTGTAAGTAAAAAAGGCACAAAGAAAATCAACAGTTATAGCAAAAAGCTTGATTGCGAAGATTTTAGGCAATCCAGACAGCAGGGTGGCAGAGATTAAAATCCAGTAGAGGTAAGGGGGTGTGTAATCGGCAAAACTATATTTTAGAGCGCTGAAGCCGCCATGAGATGCAATGAAATCATACCAAGGCTCTAAAAAATATTTATAATCAAGCGATTTACTCGGAACAAAAACTAATCGAATTACCACTGCTAAGATAATGCCAATAGTAAAGTATCTATTAACCTGGGATGGGAAAGAGTTTAACAGCCTATTGAACTGATGTTTCACCAATTTTAATAATGTATTGCCGGAAGTTTTCGTTATAAATTGTATCAGTCAAGTTGGCGGTGTCGAAATATTCAATCAAGAGGAAGCGATTAGAAATCGCGGTTACACAAAATTTTCTCGATCTCGTGGGGTTAAAACTCTTGATTTTTCATGGTTTTTGTGTGTTAGGGAATTATGTTCGCCCCATCCTACGATCCTTCGTTTGTTATTTGAACAGTGGATTGGCTAGATTGCGCTAGATAGATACCCACTAAAACTACGGCGAAAGTCGCCCAGTCAAACAAACCTACTTGTTCTGAAAAAATGAACCAAGCAAAAATGGAAGCCAAGACTGGTTCGAGGAGAAGTGTGACGGCGACGACGCTAGAAGAGATTCTGCTGAGGCTATAAGCTAAAAGTCCCTGACCCAATACTTGGCAGAAGAGGGCTTGGAAAATGATGAAAAACCAACCCGTCCAGGAATAGGGTAACAATCGATCTTCGAGGAATGGGAGTACTGGTAGTAGAAACATCGTTGTCACTCCACAGCGCCACAGCATGATAGTTGCGGTGCTAAACCGGGTTCGGAGTCGTTCTATCAGCAGCATACACGTAGCCATGAAAATGGCAGTTAACAATGCTAAGGTATCACCCAGTATTTGGTCAGTTGCAAATTGCACCTTATTGAGTTCAAATGCGATCGCACCCGCCAAGGCTATGACCAGTCCAATCACGAATCTGTTATCGAAGCGCCGACCGAATAACACATACCCAGCCAAAGCAACAAATAAGGAGTTCAAATTAGAGAGTAAAGCAACATTAGCAACACTCGTTTGACTCAGCGACCAAGCCCACAAAAGAAGGTAGGTTCCAGCAGAGGTTCCCATTGCCAACAATAGCCACACTTCTTGACTGGTAAAAGGCTCATTTTCTATAGGTTCATTCTCAGACTTTTGGCTGCGGAAAGCTTCAAGTAAATTCCACAGGGCAAAGACAATTGTGGCGATCCAACTGCGATGAAATACTACAGCATTTGCACCAATTTCTTGTTGACATAATTTAGTCAGAGATGGTGCTAAAGATATAGGAATTAGGGCAAATAATAATGATGCAGTTCCTAATAAAGCTGGTGTTTCAGAGAATTGTTGCTTTAGTAATGACAGTTTGCTCGTCATACTTTTAACGAAAGTGTTAACTATATTTGTGACTAATTTCTGGATCGGGAAATTAACAACACCTTGGCTAGATACGGCTAAGTATAAACCCATTAAAACTACAGCGAAACCTACCCAATTTGAGAAAGTCAATTTTTCCGAAAATATGATCAGAGCGAAAATGCCGCTAAATACTGGCTCTAAAAGATGCACCAATGAAACAACCACAGAGGAAAACTTGGCAAGGCAATAGGTCAAAAGCCCATGACCTAAAACTTGGCAGATCAACGCTAGGGAAATGACCCAAAGCCACCCACTGGTTGTAGAAGGAAAAAGCTGATCTTGAGTAAACAAAAGTATGGGTAAGATGACTAGGGCACTAATCGCACTGATCCACAACTGGATTGTGGCTGGAGAAAATTTAGTTCGTAATTTTTCTACGATTAGCAGATATACACTCAAGAAAATTGCAGAAACGATCGCAGCAAAGCCCCCTTGAACTTCGTCTGTGGCGATTTGCAACTCCTCAAATTCTATAGCGATCGCTCCCCCAAGGGCGATGACCATCCCAATCAGGAATTGGCTCTCAAAACTCTTACGATATAACAGCCACACCCCTAAGCTAGTAAATATGGGGGCGAGATTATGTAAAACACTAGAAATCGCAACGCTAGTTTCAGTCAAAGACCAAGCCAAAGAGACTAAAGTGCCAGCCCAAAATATCCCAGCACTTCCCAATAGCCAGAGATCCTGGCTAGTGTAGGATTGCTGTTCTTCAGGTTTGTCTAAGGAAAGTCGCTGACGTATAGCCTTGTATCCGTTCCAGAGCAAGAAGAACACACTAGCAAGCCACAAGCGATTAAATACAGTGGCATTGGGGCTGAGTTGAGTTTCGCTCAATTTCACGAAAATAGAGCCAAAAGATATAGCACCTACACCAATAAATAATGCAGCTAGGGCTATCTTCCTTTGATTGGATACATTCATTAGGAAATTTAAATTCAACTTCTCACCAATAAAGAATCAAACCTCTAACCAACCCAACGTTCTTGGGCAAATCCTATAGCTATTTTGGCTAGTAGTGTCATAAAAGCACCCAAGATTAAATATCCCTGACGAGGATGGCGAGATAGCAGCACACCAATGGCTATATTCAAAGGCACAATACCATAAGCGAGACGGCTCAAGGAGATAGTACCCCCCGAAGCTAGCAGCAAACCAATACCGCAAAAGCCATAGATAACTGTAACTGCGGTAAGTTGCGTGCGTAAGCGCCATAACACATAGCTACCACCCAAAACCATAAACAAGTTGAGCAAGTTATTGATCCACTCTTCACTCGCTAGAATCAACAAAAATAAGACTAAAGCATAAAAACCATAGAATAATTTTAGAGAACTAAAACGTTGACGGAAACGCCATAAAAGATAGGCACTGGTAAAAATCACGCCTAATAACAAGAGATACCAGGGGTCTACAATCCCGCCAGATGGTTTTTGAATCCAACCATATTGCCAGTTTTTTGTGCCAACTATAATTTGCATCAGCATATTTAACCAACCCTGCCAATCAAACCCCAGATTGGGCCGCCATCCTCGTTGTGCTTCGATAAAAGCTAAAGGGTTGCCAAAATAAATCGCACAATAAAAACTGAATAGAAGTATGCCAATGGCGGTAACAAAACCAGCAATATAGGCTATGGGTGGTCGGCGTTCTTTCCACGCTGCGATCGCTAATGCTGGAATTAGTGCCATACCTGTGGGACGTGTTGCTGTCGCCATCGCCCCCCAAAGCCCAGTCCAGCCATACTGCTTTTGATCAAACGCCCGCAAAGCCGATGTACTCAAAAACAAATACAGCCCCTCTGTGTAAACCACCCCCGTAAACATGGATGATGGATATAAAGAAACTACAGCAGTAGTCCAGTGCGCCGCATTGATGCCATAATGCTCCTTAACCCAAAAATACAAACAGTAAAGCGCTGCGAAAAATGCCAGATTGTTGACTAACGTACCTGCTAATTCAAACGGCAAGCCCAGCTTCATCAAAACCCAGATGCTTAAGGGAAACAGGGGAAAAAAGGCAAGATTATGTTGCTTACCGTCATTCACAAATTCATATCCAGAAGTTGCGATCGCTCGATAATGCATACTATCCCAGGCATCAAAAACCCCCCAGCCAAAATGAGGCAAAAATTCTTCTGGTGGTAACGGTAATTTTGGTGCAACCAGCAACATAGCAGTCCAGATGAATATTCGACTGGCAAGCCATATTGCTGCTGGAAACAGGAAATCATTTTTCCATAAAACTTTTTTTATAACTATTTGAACTTTGACCATAGGGTTGAGTACTTCAACAAACTCCTTTCTGCATCCTTTTACCTATGGCTGTAACACAGCAATTTATGAGTAACATTTTGCATATTAAATCCTCCACCAACATAATTAACAAACTGGACAAATTAGCAATTAATTGAAATTATTTCCTATTTGGTTACTTTTGCCAATTCTCTAGAAGTTTATCTTTAAAAATATAGTATTTATAAGTACATTTTTTGTCTAGTTATATGAAAGTTGAGCTTTATGGCTAGCAGTCTATCGAGTTAAAATCAACAGATTGGGGTTGGCGCAGCGAAAAAAGCATGGATAAATTTCCCTTTGTATCCCCGATCTCCCCCTCCCCGCGTCTCTCCTCGTCTGCGTCAGTGTATCGATTATAGTCATTGCTGTTATTAAAGAGTCCCCAGCAATTTATAGTGGGAGTTGTCTGTAAATCCTTAAGCAATTGTGAAAGCGATTACTCTTGTTGGTTCCACTGGTTCTATCGGTACTCAGACTTTAGATATTGTCACTCAGTACCCAGATCAGTTTCGGATTGTGGGATTGGCAGCTGGGAATAATGTAGAGATGTTGGCTGCTCAAATTCGGCAGTTTCGACCGAAAATAGCAGCAATTTGCTCAGAAGATAAATTACCAGCGCTCAAAGAAGCTATCATTGACCTCGATCCCCAACCGATTCTACTAGCAGGCGAGGCTGGAGTGATAGAAGTAGCTCGCTATGGCGATGCTCAAACTGTTGTCACTGGGATCGTTGGTTGTGCTGGTTTACTACCCACGATCGCAGCTATTGAAGCTGGTAAAGATATTGCCTTAGCGAACAAAGAAACCCTGATTGCTGGGGCCCCTGTGGTTCTACCCCTAGTCGAAAAACACGGTGTAAAATTACTCCCAGCCGATTCCGAACATTCGGCAATCTTTCAATGTCTCCAAGGTGTGCCAAAATCTGGCTTGCGGAAAATTTTGCTCACTGCATCTGGTGGGGCTTTCCGCGACTGGGATGTAGAAAGGTTAGCAGATGTAACCGTTGCTGACGCTCTCAAGCATCCTAATTGGTCGATGGGACGCAAAATCACAGTAGACTCTGCTACTTTGATGAATAAAGGACTGGAAGTAATTGAGGCTCACTTCCTGTTTGGGTTGGATTATGACAATATCGAAATTGTCATTCATCCCCAAAGTATTATTCACTCGCTGATTGAACTGCAAGATACTTCCGTTTTAGCCCAACTCGGTTGGCCGGATATGCGCTTACCTTTACTGTATGCTCTATCTTGGCCCGATCGCATCTATACCAACTGGGAACGGCTAGATTTAGTCAAAGCTGGAAATTTAACCTTCCGGGAACCAGATCACCAAAAGTATCCTTGTATGCAGTTGGCTTATGCTGTAGGTAAAGCTGGTGGTTCGATGCCAGCTGTGTTAAACGCTGCAAATGAGCAAGCTGTAGCTTTATTTTTAGATGAAAAAATTCGCTTTTTAGATATTCCCCGGTGTATCGAATGGGTGTGCGATCGCCATCAAAATGATAACCGTGCAAATCCCTCTTTAGATGACATCTTGGCAGCAGATAAATGGGCAAGACAAGAAGTTTTAACAACGACTGAAAAGTTAGAAGCTCACCCACGGATAATTTCTTTGCGATAAAAACCTTTAATTCAGATACCCAAAAGGCAGATTTTCTGGTTCTTGACCAATTTTTGTTTAGCCTTCAGCATTAGCCTGAAGGCTAACAGCTAAATTCATTTTTGGACATCCTTTGCCATGTGTTATTAGACTCTTTATCTGATAAATTTATTGATTAACTAGAGACATTTGTCTTTGGCTTTTCTAATAAGAAAATAATTCCTAAAACCGGGAAAAGTAAAGCGATTAGCTGCATTACTTTAAAGCCTCTTGCATCTGTTTCCAATGAGCTTAATAAAGATGGCTGGATGATTGAATGAATATTACCAATAATATACCAACTATAGATTCCAAGTGTAATCCATTTTGCCCACATCTTTTCTTGAAATATTCCAACTATTGCGGCAACCGCCACAATAGAAGCGATCGCTAGAAAAAATGTTGTAGCAAAAGATGTCTCACCACCAGCAGTCTGACTTCGAGTTATAATCCAATTTATCATTGCACCAGTTGCACAAGCTAGGGCAACCAACAATAAATATACTAGGCTGTACCACTTTCCAAGTTTGGTATATATTTTTGCGGTCATACGTTCTACTTTGAGCTTTTTGATTCTTAGAAATCAAACAGGATATATCCTTCTAAAAATATAACTATTATATTGTTGTAACTATTAATACAAACTTACCAGTAAAAAATATTGCATAAATTCTGCCAAATTGCCAAATAAGTTTCCTCTCATCTGAATTATTGTCTCATTTTCAGATAATATAACATTGGCACAGTTAGACGAAAAATCTTGGCTTTAATAGCTATTCCAAATTAGGTCTAATAGCTTTAGCACTAATAATTTTTAGTTCAGATAAAATTACCCTTTCTGAATAAATATCCTCTCAGGTAAGGGCTATTGTTAAGGAATTTATATATTATGATTGCTACGTTGATTGTAGCTTGGATTGTCTTCGTAATATTGTGGAAGTTGTTGAAAGCCACTCTGAAGAACGCATTAACCATTGCCGCAATTCTGATTTTATTAAACATTAGTTTTGGCATTACTCCACAAGATATTTGGCATCACATCATGCAGTTTACTCAAAGTTTATCAAATATCCAAAGCGGCAAGTAAAAATACAAGTAGGGGCAATTCATGAATTGCCCCTACTTGAGCTTATTAAGGATAGTTAAACTCTGACACAGCGTACTGCTCAATCATTATTTAATGCTGAAATCTTGGCTAATGCATCCTTAAAACTTGGCGGCAACTGACGCATAATCTTGCCTCTTTCGCGATCTAAAGCTACTAAAGTCACCTTGGCAGTAACGTATAATTCTTGTCCATCAGTTGAGACAATGGCATAATCCCAATTAATTCGGACACCTGTTACCTCAGCCATGCGCGTTTTTACTACCACTGCCATACCCAATTGAATTGAACGATGATAACGCAACGACAGTTCTACAACTGGTAAATCACAACCTATCGCAACTAAATCAGCAAATTCAATCCCTATAGATCGCAAGCATTCAATCCGCGCTTCTTCCATCCAAGCTAGATAAGAACCGTGCCACACAACACCTGCATAATCAGTGTGGTGGGGTTGCACTCTCACGGGATATTCAAACCAATTCCCAAATTCATGACTTGATGGATTGTCAAGGGCGGTGGTGGGTGGTAATTTTGGTTGGCTGGGTTTTTCTTGTGACATTTTCACTTTTCTAAGCACCTATAAATTTTCCAAATATGGAATAGCATAAAAATTCATTGCGTTCCATAACTTAATTGATTTAATATTTACACTTCCGAGTAGAGGGAGTGTTTTGTTATGCAGCCTAATCTCCAGTATGTTAGTCTTATTACTTTAACTATACTTAGTTTTCTCGGTTTTGGGATGGCATACCCAGACAATAACCAGGTAAGTACAAATACAAGGTTGAAATATAACTTTGGAGAAAAAGCTCAAGCTTTACCTCAGAATAATCAGCTTTTAGAAATTGAAAGGCTCAATGAAGAAGCTATCAAAGAATCTCGGCAAGGTGAATCGGAAGAAGCGTTGCAGAGATTACAACAAGCACTAGCCATTACTAGAGAACGTGGAGAGCGCTCTTGGGAAGCGGTAACATTCAATAACATCGGCAGAGTCTACCAAACTCAAAGAAAGTATCCTGAAGCACTTAAATCTTACCAGCAAGCTCTATTAATTAATAGAGAACTTGGGGATCTTGTTCGACTTGGCAAAACCTACAGTAATATAGGTTACTTATTTGATATCCAAAATCAACCAGAGTTAGCAATTTTTTTCTACAAGCATTGCTTAATTAATCGTGAAAAAGCTCGCTTGAATCCATCAGCACTGAGTGCGCCACAACCAAATGCTTACAGCATAACTGTTAGCCAGACATATCGGATTTTGGGTGAACAATTGCTCAAACAAGAACGTGTTGCTGAAGCACAAAGGACAATGGATTTACTCAAAGTTGAAGAACTAGAAGAATATCTCCAGACTGTGCCAGGTAATCAACGTACTGTCAAAGGTATTAATATAGCGGCTACAGAAAAACCAATTAAACAAAAGTTGGATCAAACCTTGGATAGTGCTGTTGTGTTGGGTAAAGAACTGACAACACTACGGAAAATTTCTCCCAAGGAGCGATCGCTCGAACAGAAACAACGCATTGAGCAATTAGTCTTAAATCAACAGCAACTTTTGGATAAATTTAACGAATTTATCAATAGTCCTTCAGTGAAAGCACAGATAGAGCAAATTAGCCGTACAGCTAGGCGGCAAAATTTGGATTTGGAGAATCTCAACGAACTTCGGGATAATTTGGCGAGATTGCCTCAAAAATCTGCAATCCTCTATCCACTGATTTTAAAAGATAGCTTGGAATTGGTATTAGTCACTCCTGAATCCCCACCGATTCATCGCACTGTTGCTGTAAAACGCGAAAATCTCCATCAAACAATTGGTACTTTCCGCCAAGCTTTAATCAACCCCAGCCGAAATATCAAAGCACCTGCACGCCAATTGTATGACTGGCTAATTAAACCTATAGAAAAAGACCTGAAGCAATCAGGTACACAAACTCTGATTTACGCTCCAGATGAGCAATTACGCTATATTCCTTTAACTGCTTTATATGATGGCAAACAATGGCTAGTGCAGCGTTTGGGTGTCAATCACATTACATCTGTCAGTCTGACTAACTTAAATACCCCACAAGAATCTACTTTGCGGGTTTTAGCTGGTGCTTTTACTAAAGGTAATTATCAAATTAAAGTTGGAAATCGACAGGTTGCTTTTGCTGGTTTGCCCTTTGCAACGCAAGAAGTGGAAAACTTAGCTGCTACGGTTCCTGAAACTACGAAGCTTTTAGATGATGCTTTTAGCCCCAAAGTCGCTGTACCCCAAATGGATGATTATACAATTGTCCATTTAGCGACTCATGCAGCCTTTGTGGTCGGTAAACCAGAAGATTCGTTTATTTTATTCGGAAATGGCGATCGCGTTAACTTGAGAAATGTCGCCACTTGGTCACTCCCCCATGTAGATTTGGTAGTGTTAAGTGCCTGTGAAACCGGCTTGGGAGGTAAGTTAGGTAACGGTGAGGAAATTTTGGGCTTTGGCTATCAGATGCAACAAACCGGCGCAAGAGCCGCGATCGCTTCGCTGTGGTCTGTAGATGATGGTGGGACACAAGCGCTTATGAGTGCTTTTTATGGTATCCTTACCACCGATAAGTTAACTAAAGCTGAAACCTTACGACAAGCTCAAGTCTCATTAATTACTGGAGACTGGAAAATAAGAAGCCACAATGTACCCGTGGCAGCAGTTAGTAATTTTAGTCACCCGTACTACTGGGCATCCTTTATTTTAATTGGCAATGGACTTTAGGTGTTGACCGTTTCCCATCTCTGTCAAAGGATGCCTTGTTCAACTTTGTGGCTGATTCCCACCAAAAAAAATTCATTAAAAATTCATAATTCATGACTTATAATTCATAATTTCTTTATGTAAACAGGTTTTAACTCAAGCATAATTATGTTGGTTGCTTGATAGTTATGATTTTTCTTAACCTATTTTTTAGTTAGGAATTATGAATTAGTAATTACTAATTATTATGCTAATTCTGATTAACAGTGCATTTTAACTTTCAGCTAAAAGCTCAAAATCAGGCTCGTGAGGTTTTAGCAGATAGAAAAAAATAGGCGATGGGCTACAAGCCAATCACTTGATGGTAATGGAGAACAGACTAAGAGCGATCGCTAACTAAGCCATCATTACCAATTACCGATAATCGATTTCTAATTTGCGATCGACCTTTGGAACCTTAATATTTCTTGGCAAGAATTTTAGAGTCTGTATCGGTTTGCATAGATTGCTTGACAAGATCAGCCAGTTCGTCGAGTTGGCTAATTGCCTCTGCGCCTTCTAGCTTCATTAATTCGCGGTCATCCCGCATTTCCGTCCAAGTAATCCCGTAATCGGACACCAAAAACCGAATCAGGTGGTTATCACCCAAGCTAACCATAAACGATGCACTATTCATTTGGTCGCCACAGGTATAACAAGAAGCAGGATACCCGCGCCGCTCTAATACGACTGCCAAGGCTTGCAGGTTCATTACCAAGTCTTGGACGAATTGTCGATGTTGATGTGCTAGTCTCAGAAACACTTTTGTCCTCCAGACACCACAGTCATTTGAGTTTCTTTTATATTTTCTTTAGATTTTCTCATCCACTGGTATTGTAAACTATTCAATACAATTACCAGACAGATAATATTGAGTCGTTAATTGACTACCTTGTTTAGGGTAGTAGATCAGGGTTTTGAGCGCCGTATCAAACTATTCAGTTTGCAAATTAAAAATCTCGGACAGAATTGCTAAATTTAACTATATCTTTATACACTTCTGTCAGGGTAGATTCTTACATGAAGCATTCCGCTTTAAGAGTAACTTAAATCTAGCACTAGTCAAGTACAGAAAAGCTTCATATTTAATTTTTACTGATGATGTGCAGCCGATTTCAGTGTCATTTAAGTCTATAACGTAGTTTTGCATCGTTATAGTGTCTCTTGCTTAGATGTTTAATCTGTTCTCTTTCTAACGTAGATTTTGGTATAGACCAATAATTAGGTATACCAAATTTCTTCCTCCCGTATATATAAAGTTGAGCAGATGACAGTGTAAATTTTAGATCCAGTACTAAAAGAAGATTAAGTATAGTACTTTATACAACCTTCACGTAGCCGATAGATTAAGTCTGAGTGTAGAATCCAGAATGGATCACCTTAACACTGACAGTATCTAAACTCAGCAGAGCAATGTTGCCATTTAGGCAATATTTTCAGCTATTTTGGGATTATCCTCAAAAAGTGGTACGAACCAAAACAGATAAATTTGGAAAGATAATTATTTTAGTTTGGTTTTGCCACAAAAAATCTATGTATAGTGTATTTCGATTATTTACTCAAACTGAGTAATTATTTTTTATTGAAAGTCGGCATGGGCATTAGTAACTCTTCCCTATACCTCAAAACTCCACCCAAAAGGGGATGGAGTTTCAATACTTTTCGGTTAAACCCAATAATCTCTCTTTTGGTCTGGGGGAAGGTTAAAGGGTAATGGGGAAAGGGAAATTCAAACCCTTTCCCTTTCCCCTTTCCCCCTTAACCGAAAAGTATTGGATGGAGTTTTTCATTACCGACTAAACATTGCTCGTAGTGCTAACAAGTTTTTCCCCTTTTAACATCCGCGCCGCAGCTTCGAGGAGAGCTTCTTCAAGATAGGGCTTGGTAAAGTAGCCACTAGCACCGAGTTGAGCTGCAATTTGTCTGTGTTTGTCTGCACCCCGCGAGGTGAGCATAGCGATCGGTAGGTGGTTGAGGTTAGAGTCTTTCTGAATGCGAGAGAGTAATTCCAGACCATCGCAACGGGGCATTTCGATGTCGCAAAATACGATATCGCAAGGCAGACCGGAGCGGAGTTTATCCCAAGCTTCCTGTCCGTCACGCGCCTGTTCTACACGATAACCGGCTTTGTTAAATGTCAGGGATAGCAATTCTCGGACTGTAATCGAATCATCGACGATCAGCACTGTCGGGTCAATCTTCGCAGGAGAGGTGTCTATGGGAGCCCCTTTCTGTTGCCAAGAATTGCCACCCATTTGTGTAGAAATCCGTCCCTGGAAGATGTCAATTATTTCCAGCACATCAGCAATAGGCATAATCCGACCATCACCCAAGACTGTAGCACCAGCGACACCAATGGGTTTAGGCGCTGGGCCTTCAAATTGCTTAATTACAATTTCTTGTTCGCTTAACACCAGGTCAATCTGTAGAGCAATCAAGGTATTTGCCGATCGCACCACAACCACAGAAACCATATCATCATCTCGCGTACCGCCATAGACATTACCGCGACTGATTTGGCGATTGAAGGTTAAAAGCTCCTTCAGGGGTCGGAATGGTAGTACTGTATCGCGCCAGGAAATAAATGATTGTCCATTGGCATCGTGCTGAATATTTTTCACTGGTATATCTAGCGTATCTTCTACACCATCCATCGGGAAGGCGATCCTGGAGCGATCGGAGACGCAGCAGAGAGCTTTACAAATACTCAAAGTCAGTGGTAGACGAATCGTGAAGGTGGTTCCCTTACCGATCGCAGAATCGGTGTTCACTGTCCCCCGAATTTCGCTAATCTCAGAACGCACTACGTCCATACCGACACCACGACCGGAAATTTCATCTGCTTGGTCTTTGATTGTAAAACCAGACTGGAATAGCAGATCGTAGACTTCCAGGCGAGACATGGCTTTTGCTTGCGCTTCTGTAATCATGCCAATCTTCACCGCCTTAGCCTTAACCTTGGCGGAATCGATACCTGCGCCATCATCGCCTACAGAAATGATCGTTTGGTTGCCTTGGTAGAAGGCACGGATAGTAATAATTCCCACAGGTGGTTTACCAGCAGCTTGTCGTTCTTCTGGCGTTTCAATACCGTGAGCGATCGCATTATTCAGCATGTGAGTTAATGGATCGGTCAGATGATCCAAAATCATCTTGTCAATTAAGGTATCACCACCTTCGATTACCAACTCCACTTGTTTGCCACATTTGATGGCGTTGTCGCGCACTCCTCGCCGCCAGCGATCGATAGTTTGGGCAAAAGGAACCATTCGCGCTCTTGTTAATCCCTCTTGTAGCTGGGTGGTTACTTGGCGGAACTGCCTTGCGACTCGCTCGGTTTCTTCGGTGACAAAATCAATATCACTTGCCGACTCACGGACTCGCACAATGCGTTCGATCATCTGCTGTGAGAGTGTATGGAAGGGAGTAAAACGATCCATTTCTAACTCGCTAAAACCCCTATCAGCATTGAAATCAGGTGCTTGCAAGCCAGAGTCTTTCTTTTTGCGTCCAGCTAATAAAGAGGCTTCTAAGAGCGATCGCTCGTACAACTCTTGCATCCTTGCGCCCACATCCGAGAGTTGTTGTACCTGAATCAGCAAGTTATCTAATGACTGCCGCAGCCGTTCATGATCTTGCTCTAAGGTATTGCGATTTACCACCAACTCCCCGACTAAATTACTCATATCGTCCAGTTGCTTAACTGGAACCTTCATCGTTTCTTCGAATCTTGCAGCCCGACGAGTAGAGGGACGGGGAGGTTTGCTGGTGTTCGATTTTGCTGCTGGTGAATGGGATATTGTTTGATCCGCTTCTGCCAACAACTTCTCCAAGTCACCAAATTCATCTATAGCTGGTGGTGGAACGTCATTTTTCGCCAAGACTGGTTGAGTATTGAAGGGTTGGCGTTGGCGTAGCCCGTCGTGGACATTGCTGTCGTTATCTGTACCGAGCAATTCTTCCAGGGCTGCAAAATCTACTTCTGGTATTGAGGTAGCTTTGGAGTTAAGTGCTACTTCCTCTCCTAGTAATGCTTCCAAGTCTGCAAAATCATCTTCTGGAGCAACTAATTCAACGGTTTCTGTAGTTACCAATTCTTCATCTGAGGCAAGAATAGCATTTTCGTCCTCTGACACTGTTACAGATTCAGATATCTCTCCTAAATCATATAAATCGGTTTCTACATCTTCCTGAATAATCGTTTGTGTGAAATCATTGACATCTTGCGAATCAATTGTTGCCGCGTTTTCTTCTAATTGTTGCTGGTTTGTTGCTTCTAATAGAGCAGTTTCTGTAAATAATAAAGCATTTGCAAAACCCAGATGTGTGTCGTCTAAATCCGGGTTTATTGGTAATTCAAAAGCAGTTTCTAAGTTATTGTTCTCTTCCGTTTCAAAATTTTCTAAGTTTGTTTGGGCTGAATTTGAAGTGTCACCAAAACTAATATCTAAAGAAGTTTCTGTAAGAGATACGTCCACAGTATTCTCTGTGGGTTCCATCTGAATATAGGTTGAGTCCGTAGCTACATCTTCAAACAGCAGTTGTGAATTTTCATCGAAAGAGCCAAACAAATCATCTGGTTGTTCTTGGACTGAATCTAAAGTTTCTGTAAGAGATAATTCATCCACAGTATTCTCTGTGGGTTCCATCTGAATATAGGTTGATGTAGCTACATCTTCAAACAGCAGTTGCGGATTTTCATCGAAAGAGCCGAACAAATCATCTGGTTGTGCTTGGACTGAATCTAAAGTTCCTGTAAGAGATAGTTCATCCACAGTATTCTCTGTGGTTTCCATCTGAATATAGGTTGAGTCTGTAACTGCATCTTCAAACAGCAGTTGTGAATTTTCATCGAAAGAGCCGAACAAATCATCTGGTTGTGCTTGGACTGAATCTAAAGTTCCTGTAAGAGATAGTTCATCCACAGTATTCTCTGTGGTTTCCATCTGAATATAGGTTGAGTCTGTAACTGCATCTTCAAACAGCAGTTGCGGATTTTCATCGAAAGAGCCGAATGAATCAAGTTCCAGATCAACAGCAGATATTTCTGAGGGCTGATGAGTAAATTCTGGAGCAAAATCTAAAGCTTCTGGTTGTTGCGCTCTAAGAGTTTCTTCCCCTAGATGCTGCGTGAAAAAAGGCATTTCCGGCGTGGAGGTATTGCTGATTACCGAGGAAATAGCTGAGTCACTCTGTGCTAATTCATCAAATAAATCATCTCCAGAATCTGATGAGAATATCAAATCTAGCTGCTCTTCGTGCTGGAAATTGATATCCAATTCTTCCAAGCCGAAACTAGCTCTATCAGAAGGTATAGGTTGCTGACTGTCAGCAAAAATATCATCAGTTGTAGCAAACAAACTCTCCTCTAACGCCCTTTCTACATTCTGCTCAATTAAGGAATTGAAATCGTCCTGTTCCTCTGTAATTTCCTGATTCCAGAAGCTACTCAGATCATTTTCTGATTGAGAGAATTCAGATGTTGTTACTGTAGATATATCAAATAAATCAACGATTTCTGATTCACTTGTAGGCAGTAGTGTCTCTTCTTCCATTTCAGCGAACAGATTGTCTGAAGAGAACCCTGTTTCCTGGGGTAATTCTATATAGTCACTAGGGGTAATTGCTTCTACCCAATTTGCATTTCTAGTTTCTGAGAATAAGTTATCAAAACTATTTGCTTGATTGGTCGATAGTTCCACATTAGCGAATGCCTCAGTTTCTGGTTGAGCTACTTCATCTGTAGGCAACAGTTCTATATCATCATCTAGCCCCAGTGTCAATAAATCTTCAACTACATCGTTTTTGTTAACACCAGCAAGCTGGTTTGTCTCACTTGGAATATCAATAAATTCTTGTAAATCTTCGGAAGAAGAGTCTAAATTTATATCAAGTACGTTAATAGAACTTAACTCTGGAATCGTAGCAGATGTTTGTTGATGTTGCGGTTCTGAATTCTCTTTTTCTAAGAAATTGTCGCCAAATAACAGGGATAAATCTTCCGTCGTGGCTGTAGTTGCTACTTGATCCAAGGAGAGTAAGTCAGATAAATCGCTATGAGCATCCTCAGCGTCAGTGTTGCTGAAATCAATTCCAAAATCATCGCTGGCAACAATATCTAAAGTTTCTTCTTGATGCCAACTTTCATCTAATTCGGGAGTCTCACCTGCAAATAAATCGGCAAGGGTATTTAACTCAGCTATTCCTACCTCTGGCCCATTGGGGTCAAGATTGTTACTGATTGGATGTGCTTCGTCATGTGTGGTGAAAGAAAAACTAGTGTGAGTTGCAGCGTTGAGTGGTGTCCCTTGTTGAACATAGGGGCGATCGCCTTTGACGTTGGCGTAACCAGACGCTCGCGGACTCACTAATGCTGCGCTATCGCTAGTATCCTTATCTAGATTAAGTTCCTCGGTTGTTTGGGCTAGGTCTAACTGCTCGGTGTTACCCTCAAAAATTGCCTCTGACGTAGTTGATGATTCTGTCAAAACCGCAGACTGTTCATCAAACAAATCAGGAGTAACTTCTAACAGATCAATTTCTGCCAAGCTCAAAAGTGCTTCTAGTTGCTGACTAATTGCAATTTCGGCTTCTCTACCTTGCAGGACTAATTCTTGAGCTTGCTTGATTTCGGTAATGACAATTTTAGCTAAAGTCAGATAACTATTTTCAGGATTGCCGATCGCACTAGCTGCTGCTTGACACAAACCACACCACTTGGACACATTCCAAGTTTCACCAAGTTTGACTAATTGGTAACAGCATTGTTGAAGGTTTTGCCGAGTTGAGGGTGTTGTGGTTTGCTTAAACAGTTGCAACATTTCTCGCAGTGTTTGCAGCACTTGGGCTTGAAACTCGCCCCAATTATTATGTTCTTTAGCGGTGACTGGCGATAGCGCAGCGTTAGCGTCTCGCACCTGCTGAGGTGCTACTGAGACAGATATTTCTGGAGATTCCTGATGGGTGTCTTCTGCCAAGCTAGGAATATCTCGCCGCAGGAAAAGTTCTGTAAGTGTGGAGACATTCTCTACAGAGGTTGTGTGTAATTCTGTTGCGTCAGGATTGCTAGATACTCCACTTTTTCCTTGTTGTACAAGTAGTTCTAGATGTTCATACAACCATTGAAAGACTGGCTCTGTTTCTGACATCAAAGTATTCGCTGCATCTTCAGAAAGACCGTAAGGCCCGCTCAAATGCTCTAACAGCGATTTTAGGGTATCAGATACACCAAGAAATAAAGACTCTAACTTTTGGTCAATCTGAACCGGATTATCTTTAAGAACTTTAAAACAATCTTCCAGACGGTGGGAGGTATGCTGGATGCTAGTCAATCCAAGCATCGCCGCTCCTCCTTTGATGGAGTGAGCCGCCCGGAAGACTTCACTGATCATTTCCGGGTCGTTCAGGGTACCTTCTAGATTCAGTAACCCCTGCTCAATGGTATTCAGGTGATCCCTGGCTTCTTCGATAAAGTAACCCAAAATCCGCTGTTGTTGTTCCGGCAGCATAGCAAAAGTTATGAGTTATGAGTTGTTAGTTGTTAGTTGTGAGTTATGAGTTATGAGTTGTGAGTTATGAATTATGAGTTATGAGTTGTAATTTTTATTGCTAACTTTTTACTCCTAACTCCTAACTTTATTTCAAGTAGTGAGTTGTGATTTTTAGTTCTAACTCCTCACTCCTAACTCCTAACTTTTTTATCTGGTTTCCATCGTTTCCACTCGGAAACGTTCAACGGAGGCGATCAAGTCACGGGATACACCTACTAAGTGTTGTAGGGCACCTGAAACTCGCTGTGCTTCCTGGGAAGTTTCTTGTGCAGTTAGTTCTACTGATTGCATTACGTGAGCGACAGCGCGGGAGGTTTCAGTCTGTTCCACAGTGTCGCTGGTAATAGAGCGCACAAGAATATCAATACGATTCGCCACTTGAATAATATTTTCGAGCGATCGCTTGGCTTCTTCTGCCAATTTTGTCCCTTTAATTACTTGTTGTGTGCCTTCTTCCATCGCGGTCATTACAGAACCTGTTTCGCTTTGGATTTGCATCACAATTTGTTCAATTTCCTTCAGGGATTTGGCAGATTTATCTGCTAACTGGCGCACTTCATCTGCTACGATCGCAAACCCGCGTCCAGCTTCTCCCGCTCTTGCCGCCTCAATACTAGCATTGAGTGCTAACAAGTTGGTTCTGGAAGCAATCTGCGAAATCAACGCCACAATTTTAGAAATTTCTTGAGAAGATTCCGCCAACCGCTTCACTTTGCGAGTGGTTTCGGCAACGGTTTCTCGAATTTCCAAAATACCTGCGACGGTATTTTCTACCGCTTCACCACCTTGGAGAGCGATCGTACTAGCATCACGAGCAACGGTTTCAGCTTCCCGCGCCGCCTCTGCGACTCGCTGAATCGAGTCGGTCATTACCTGTACAGAATTCAGCGTTACTGCTAACTCTTCTGCTTGACGCAAAGCATCACTAGATAAGGCTCTAGCAAAGGTTTCAGAGTTGGTTGCACCTTTTGTTACATCCTTCGCTGCCACTTTTACCTGTTGCACAATATCTCGCAGGTTTTGAATTGTCAGGTTAAAAGCATCGGCTACGGCTCCTAGTACGTCGGCTGTCACTTCAGCTTGGACTGTTAAATCGCCTCTAGCAGCTCCTTCCACATCATCCAAAAGGCGAATCACCTGACGTTGCAGGTTTTCCTTGGCTTCCTCTTGTTCATCAGCTTTCCGTTGGGCTTCACTTGTCGTTGTGAAAATTACCCGCGCCATTTCATTAAAGCCAGTGGATAAATGCCCCAATTCATCTTCAGAAAACACTGTGGCTTGAGCATTCAAATTTCCTTGGCGTACAGCTTCAAACTGAGCTTGCAGATCATTGGTTGTGCGCCGAATTTGTTTGAGTGCAAGATTTCCCATAAAGCCTGCGGTGGTAAAACCGGCAATTCCTGCTGCTAGGGACATTGCCCAACCTGTGTTTCGTACTGATTCACGTTGTTGGGCTGGCGAAAATGTGGTGGCGACAAAGCTAACTGTGGCTACAACTAGCGCTGAGACAATGCCCACACTTCCAGCAATCAACCATTGTTTCCGTTCTATAGAAGCATTTTCTAATGGTGCTAACCAGCCTTGCTCGACGCTAACGTTGGGTTCTAGTTTCGAGACATCTGTTTGGCTAAAGACTGGAACTCCTTCATGGGAACCAGTCATCGAAAATAGTTCCTCTTCGCGATCGGCTGCATTGCTTCCAGAAGTATCCGTGCTTTGACGTACACTGCCACTAGTTTCTGCTGGAGCAGAATACATTGCTGCATCACCGAAGTTAGAATCTTCTTCGATCAGGTCAAACCCTGGAATGTTTCCTAAATCGTCAAATTCTTCAAAGTCATCTAAAAAGTCAATATTGCTCTTAGAATTTTCTCCATTCAGTATATTGTTTGAGTCTTCATAAGAACTTAAACCATCTGAGCCAAAGGCAGACTCAAATGCTTCCATATCAAAATTTTCATCATCAAAGCTATTTTTGCTGATGATTTCACTTGATTTCATCTGCTTTTCTTTCAGAGGGATATCGCTCTTAAAAGATGAATAATTATCAGATGATTCTGGTTGAAAATCTTGCTCTGCTTCCAAATTTTGTGACTTCAACCAATCATGTGCTTCGGTTTCAGGCAAATCATATCTACTATTGTTATTTGTAGTTGTCGAACTATTTATAGGTTGTTCTTCAACAACAATAAGTAAAGTCTCGTCTCCAAAATTAGATTTATTATATTCTAAGTTCCCAATCCTAGACTCTGAAGACTTTGGCTCACTCAACAAATCAGAGAAATTATTTTCGCTACTACTAGTTTGTGAATTAAAAGATGAAGAATTATTATTGTCAATAGCTGAATTTCCATGATCGCGATTTATCTCGTTCTCTGAAAATTGACTATTTACTAATGATTCTTCATGGCTCTCTTCGGAAATATCTTCCTGCCAAAAAGCAGGCAAATCTAATTCTGTTTTTTCCTCATAACTACTGCTATTTAAATTTTGTTCCTCTGATTCTTCATCCAAAGCAAAAGGGTCGTCACCAAAAGCTATAGAAGAATCTGAGATTTTTCCCATTCCAATACTATCTTCTGTGGGGATGTCAAATGGACTATTTGAAGATAGTTCTGTAACCCCATCCACAGTTTCTTGAGGCTCTCCAAAAAAGTTCAAATCAAGGTTATTACTGTCAAACTCCTCACTAGCTTCCAAATCTTCTAATTCTGGTTCGCTATATGCCAGTGGATCGGACATCTCTGAGGAATTTATCTGCTCTTGACTTCCTGATGTATCAATCTGTCCACCGAATGACTGTAAATATTGATTGATATTCTCAATTCCATTATTGGCAAAACCAATAATTTCTTGTTCGTTAGTCAAGCTTAATACCTGTTGATATTCTTCTTTTGCAACATCGTACTGTTGCAAAACATAGTAGATGTGACCCCTTAACAAATGAGTGTTGGGGTCATTTGGTAGATTTTGCACCACTTGATCAACTAAAGTGGCGGCAACCTCATAATTCCTTTGAACATAGGCGGTCATCGCCTGTTGATATGTTGGTTCGTAATTATCAATACTTGCTGCCATTTCCTCCTCCAATTTCATCCTGCCCACCTAGCACTCCGTACAATTGCCATTTGATCGAGCAGTCGTAGACACTGATTATTTTTGGTACTTAGTAACCACTCTCCACGTAGAAAGGGAACCATAGTATCTGGAACACCAGTTGGTGGCATAAGATTCTGGACATCCAACCAGTCCATACCACCGATTTCCTCTACTGCTAAACCCACTATTGTGTCTTGCTCCTCGATGGCAATCACCGAAATTTCTGCTCTATCCGTGTTTAATGCACTTGCTTCCCCCAGAAATTGACCCAAATCAGCCACCCAAATAACTCGACCTCGTAAATTTAGAGTACCCAAAAGTAAAGGAGAAGCATTAGGAATCGGGGTGATTCTATCAGGACTTAGTTCAATTACCTCCCGGATGCCAGTTGCTTGTAGTGCAAACTCCTGATGCGAGGGAATGTAAAATCTCAAATGTAACTCACCTTCAGGACTTTCCACTTGTAATTCTGGTCGGAAGTGGTCTTGACCGCTACCACTTAAAAAGTCCGGTTTGCTGACCATATTGCTTTTATCCTTATCCTCGCAGCAGTTGTTTGACTGTTCCTACCAACTCGGTTGGTTGAAACGGTTTGGCTATGTAGGCATCTGCACCCTGCTTCATGCCCCAGTAGCGATCAAATTCTTCGCCTTTGGAAGAACACATCACCACCGGGACATTTTGGGTTTTGGGATCGGATTTTAACCGCCGACAAACTTCGTAGCCGTTCATCCGGGGCATGACAATATCTAACACCACTAAATCGGGAGGTGCTATTTGGATTGCCTCCAATGCTTCTAATCCATCGCTGGCATGGGTAACTGTTAGGCCAGTTGCTTTTAGGAGGTCTGTAATCATCTCCCTTTGCGCGATACTGTCTTCCACAATCAGAACTGTACTCATAAATGTCTATTTACCTCCTGATGTAGACGTTCCTATTTGGAACATTCCCTGATTCCTCCGCAATTATTAACTGTATAAATTAATTGTATGTTCTCACTATTTTCCTGGATATTGAGGTTTCACTGAGTTGGCTGACTCTGTGATAACATCTTTTAACTGATCTTTTAGTAGATCAACAAGTTATGTTTTCCCCCAGCCCTTACTCCCTATTCCCTACTCCCCATTTTCATAGAATTCTATTTTGAGATATTTCTCTACAATCATGAGTAATTCAGTGTCGGTAAATGGTTTTGTTAAATAATCTGTTGCCCCGACCATACTAGCTTTGACTCGATCAATAAATCCATCTTTACCAGTAAGCATGATAATCGGTGTGAGCCGAAATGCTGTGGAATGTCGCAACATGGCGCAAACCTCGTACCCCTCCAATTCCAACATAGCGATGTCGCACAAAATTAAATCCGGTTTGAGTTGAAAAACCAGACTCAGTGCTTCTAAGGGATTGGTGAGAGCGATCGCTTCATAGCCTTGTGGTTGTAAGATCGAATTTATAGTCTCACCGATGGCGATCGCATCGTCAATACATACTATCCGCCCCCTGTGTTTTCCCTTCAATTCCCAGTTCTCATTGTGGGTATCTGGTTTAGTTGTGGCTGAATATACTAGTTGGAGCCAACTCTGTTGCACATAAGGATATATTGCCTTAGCAACTGTCAAAATATCTCGGTTGAGATAGCGAGCCAGTTGACGCAAGGATGTTTTACCATCAGCCCAATGTTGTAATTTCTCTACAGTTGCTTCTGGTAGCGATGATTGTAGCTGAACTTTGTCAGATAGCACTGGCAATTGTTCGGGAGACTGAATGTGCGGATAGAGTTCTTTCCACTCTTGCACCTGCTTCGTAATTTTTGTAACAAATGGAGCAATCTCGAAAGTGTTTAATTGTGGGGCAAGTGCCGCACCCTGATGGAAAATGAAGTTCCCTTGGTGTAAACTCAGCAGATCAAAGAGAGTTTCATGCACCAAGCCGTGAATGATACTACCAGCTATCTTGGGGTTGATAATATTTCGCTCCAAAAGTGCCCACAGATAGGCATACTCTGGTGAGTCGGTTGATGGTAGAGAGGCAATCTGTTTGTCGGTGAGTCGCATCTCGACTCGATAATGACGTAAATAATCGTTAATTCTGGATAAATTACTCTCACCTTCTCGGCAATAGATAATTTGACCATTGAGGAAAAAGACGAACCAAGACTGTTGTTTGGGGCGATAAATGTTTGCTCCCTCTCCACTCAGCTTGTTGTTATGGTGAGAGCTATGAGCTTCTACCCATAGTTGTCCAGTTCGTTGTCCCAACGCAATCAATTGCAGGATACTGCAAATATCAATTTCACTTAAATTTCCCTGCATTTACCTAAAAAGTACTCCTTGTAATGCCGTTAAATATTATTTTTGAATTGTGTCCTGCAATTTTTCCATTTTTAGAGCAGGTAGTTTAAGTATTGATTATGGAGTATTGGCAAGATTTTTACCCTTCTCCTTGTTGGCATTAGGGAATAGATTCAACTATAAACCTTAATCTTTCGTAATACACTTTGACAAAGCTAGTGTTAACACGGAAGTCATCATCACTGTCATCAGTACAAAATATAAAGGCGTGACCAAATCGCTTTTATTAATATCAAGGCGTAATATATTGCGTCTATAGTTTTGTCTGTCTTGTTTTCCTAAACCTGGGTTCAGGGAGACAAGTTAACAGAATTATTTAAGGTATATCCCAAAACACGAACTTTAAGTGCATCAATAAAGGACTAACGGTGTGCTGTATTTAGCAGAAGTACAAAAACAGAAAGGTGGTTTACTCAGTGGCAGCGGCAAAACTGAATTGAAACTGCTAGCTTGTCAGCGAACTGACCAGAATTGGAGTACTGTGTCGGAAGAAGTGATTGCTGCTGAGGACGCAAGCAAATTAAATGATGGCGCTTTGGTACTGGTTGAACTGAATCCAAATCGTCAAGTGCAGCGAATTCAAGAAGCAGGGCGGCCACTAGTCAATATTTTGCAGAATTTTTCCCGCCAATTGGAGAAATTTAAGCTCAAGGAAGATGAAATCGATCAGTGGAAACAGTCGTTAACGTTTCAGGCGCAAGAGTTGAATCGCCGTGAAATGGATATGGAAGTACGCTCAGAACAGTTGCAAAACATGGAAGAGGAGTTGCAACAACTAGAGCAGCAAAAACAAGAAGTTGACACATCTCGCCAGGAAATTGAACGGTTACAAACAGAAGTTGAACGCAACCGCCTAGAATTGGAAGGCGCTTGGGAACATTTGCGGGGTGAGCAGCGCCGTCTAGAGGAACGTCAAGCAGATTTTAAACAGGGGACGGTTTTGGATGAAGAGCAAAGTCGGGTAATGAGTGAGTTACTCGATCGCTTATCTAGTCGCGTAGCTCCCACAGAAACAGTCAGGGAACACCTGCATCTGGCTTTTGAATTCGTGGAAAAGCAGCAAGCGACTCTAAACCCGCACTGGCAAAAACTAGAAGAACAAAAAACAGCGATCGCACAACAGCAAGAAGAAGTGGAGCGGTTGTCACAAACATTTAGCGATCGCCAAAATGCATTGCAAGAAGCACAAAATACTCTAGTTCAGCAAACAGCCCAGTTGCAAATAAATACAGCTGACCTGACTAGCAAGCAAGAGTATGCCCGGATAATCAAAGAGCAGTTACGAAACGCTGAAGAGTTATATCAACAAATTCACTCTATAGCTGCAACGTCTAGTGATGTAGTTCTCGGTCAGCAAGCGAATGTGGAAGCTTTGGATAAAATGCCTTTAGAAGAACTACAAAAGATAGTCCAAGACTTGCAGCATAAACTGGAAATAGATGCTACCTTTGTTCACGATCAGGAACAAGAACTGGAATATAAACAAGAAGCTATAGAAGAACTGCAAAATAAATTAAGCCAAGCATCTGACCAGGATCACATCAATTTGGAACTGGAATTAACAGATGAAAAAGACCTCTATCAGATGCTAAACTCCAGTTTGGTGGGACAACGCCGCAATATGTTACAGCATCAGAAGTTTCTCAAGCAACACCAAGCTGTATTACTACGGCGACAAGGACATACTGTTGTTGAGGAACATGATGGTAATAAAGTCAATTTAGAACCAGTTCTGTTACAAATTGAAACCCAGAGACAACAATATTCCCAGGAAATCCAAAAGCTAGAACGTGAAATCGATCAAATCCGTTCTGGTGTTGAGCTAAATCAGGGAATGATTGACAATCAAACCCACGATTTGGATGAAAAGCGCCAAGAACTAAAAGCGATCGAAGAAAATTTGCTTTCCCTGCGAAGAACAACTGCTGAATGTTGTGGTCGAGTGAATCTTTATCAAGAAGCACTACAACCAATTCAGGATTCTCTTGATGGCTTACGGCAAAAGCTGCAAGGAATTGCAGAATCTTTGGATAAATTCCAGGAAACTGGCGATCATCAAGTCCAAGCGATCGCCCAGTTGCGCCACACTCTCCAAGGTTTAATGCCTCAGCCAGAATTATTAGCGTCTTAATAAGTTAGGAGTGATGAATTAAAGATTAGACATCTCCGAAAAAGTAGAGACGTAGCAATGCTACGTCTCTACAAGGTTTCTGGGTAATGCATATTTAATTTCTGGAGATGTCTATTTTTAACTCCTAACTATTTTAAATAAATCCAGTCTCCTTCTACTTGAGCGATCGCACCACCAGGAAATGGATCGGTTTGCGAACGGTTTGGCGCTGTAATTAAAGCCGTTAATTTCTCAATGTGTTCAAAACTCGCTGCATCAGTAAGTATTTGCTGCAACACCTGACGCATCACACGACGTTGCAGTGCCAATGATGCTTTCTGTAATACCCGACGATTTAACCGTAAGGGAAGAAGAGGAATAAGGGCATCTTCTTCATCCCCTATGCCCAAAGCCCTTTCCCGCAACTGCTGGGCAGCTTTTTCGAGATATTCTACTTCTGCTTGGAGAAGTTCTGCTGTTTGAGCTAAGGCTGATTCTACTTGGGGATTGAAATTTTCCCGTAAATATGGTAACAACTCTTGGCGAATGCGGTTGCGGGCATATTGCAAATTTTGATTAGTGGAATCTTCCCAAATTGGCAATTTAAACTCTTGACAAAATTGCTCTGTTTGTATTCGAGTGACTTCTAAAAGTGGGCGTACTAGCATAATGCCTGTAGTCAGAGGGCGTTGCCAAGTCAGGGCTTGTAAACCATCAGCACCAGTACCCCGAATTAAGTTGTAGAGGAGAGTTTCGGCGCGATCGCTGGCGGTGTGTCCTGTAACTATATACTGATAATTATTTGCTTGAGCGATCGCACTTAAAGCTTGATAGCGCCAATCGCGTGCAGCAGCCTCACTATTTATAGGTTCGTTCGCCGTTTCTAAATAAAAAGATATACCCCAAGTTTCAGCTAGGTTTTCAACGTGATGAGCATTAGCTTGAGAGTCAGAACGCCAACGATGGTCGCAGTGAGCAATACCTAAATACCATCCCCATTTGGATTGTAAATCTAAAAGTAATTTTATTAAACACAAAGAATCTTGTCCGCCGGAGACAGCGATTAATAGTCGCTGGTTGCGCTCAAACAAGTGGCGCGATCGGATGGTGCGATGTATTTTTGCGTGTAGAGGAGTCCATACCATTTTGGATTTTTTAGCGCCGACGGACACAGATAATTGTCTCTTATATCACGTGCATCGACAATTACGATTTGGGTATTAATTTTCACCTTCCTTGAGTTGCTGACGAAGGTCATCGAGCGGAGAACTTTCTGGATTGATATCTAAGCGATTATTTTCTTGTTTTTCTTCAATTTCAGTTTCATCAGGGCAAAATTCTAGGCGGACTCTAATTTTACCTCTCCGCCATTGTTGACCAGGTATTAAAACATAACATTCAAATCCTTCGTCAAAGACTCTTGAACCTGATGAGGTACAGTGCTTTTCCCAAATTTTTTTTACTTCCTTTAAAAGCTGAAAGACTATTTGAGTGCGGGGTAAATTTTCAAACGCTTCTTGGTGAAAATGCACAACATCTTTTTCAGGATTTAGAGGTTCCCATTCATCATTCATAAATCTTGCTCCTGTAACTAAATCTATAGTTCCCAGGAGAGACAAATTAATTATAAATCCTCATAGTTTTGGGATTTGGCTTGCAGCTACAACTTCTTTAAGAGCTAGTTCTAGTTCGGGGAAATTCGTAGAGATAATTCGGTCATTGCGCGTAAATTTTTGGACTTAGTATCGGTTTTCAAGCAATAGTTAGTTTTTTAACTGGAGTCTGAACCATATTGTTCATCTTCTAAAAAAGGACTTATAACTATTTGTAATTGATAATTAAATTATCAATTACAACAAATAATTTTATTTTTCTACTTGTTTGAGCTTTTGAAAAATCTCATCAAGCGGGGACTCAGATTCATCAGGACAAAATTCTAAAGCAAGTCTAACTTTTCCTTTTTTCCATCCCTGAGTACTAAATTGCAAAACTTCACAATTTAATCCTTGGGTATACAAATTTACTTCGTCTGTTTCTTCCGCTCCAATATATTCCTTAATTGCGGTAATCAAATCACGGACTTTAAAAGTTTTAGCAATATTTAATTTATTAAAGGTGTCTGGTTCTATAGACACAACTTCATCGTGATTAAGTCTCTCAAATCCATCTTCCATAAAAATGTCCTATCACTAAATCTATATTTTCCAGTGATATAACAGTTCATCCGAAATAATTCCCAAGAGATAATAGTAAATTTAAATCTCCTCCTTTCTCCCTCTCCGTTGCTGGAGAGGGTTAGGGGTGAGGTTATTAAAAAAACCAGCCGTAAGAATGCAAACCTTTACCCAAAAGATTCACACCGAGATAGCAAATCCAAACAACAACAAAGCCAGTGGCAGCTAAAATTGCGGGACGGCGGCCTTGCCAACCGCGAGTGATTCGGGCGTGGAGATAGGCGGCGAACACCAACCAGGTGATTAATGCCCAAGTTTCTTTAGGGTCCCAACTCCAGTAAGAACCCCAAGCTTCATTAGCCCAAACGCCACCGGCAATAATGCCAATTGTCAATAAGGGAAATCCGAGTCCGATGATGCGATAGCTGATGTTGTCGAGGGTTTCGGCAAGGCTAAGGCGCTGAGGTGAAAGAGGTTCGGCTGATGCTACGGTTTGAGGTTCAGAAGTAGTTACTAAATTCAAAACGGCGGTATTAGCGTTACCGTTGCCGTTGCTACTACTTTCAAAACGAGCAAAGCCGTTATTTTCAGCAGAAGGGGCTGGTGGTTGAGAAATTAGTTCAGCTGCTTTGTGTAAGCGGTAGCCGTTACTGCGATAGCCACCAGTACCTACAGAACTACCTTGTAGTTGGATGTTTTGACCGCGAGTGACAATCAGAAAAGCGATCGCTAATAATGCACCCACCATCAAAGCAGAATAACTCAACATCATGACGCTGACATGCATCATCAGCCAATTTGACTTCAAGGCAGGTACTAGGGGTTCTGACGCTTGCATCTGGGATGGTAATGTCATTGTCGCAAAAGCAGCGATCAACATTGCCACCGGAGCTGTAACAACTCCTACTAAGCGGCTACGGCTACTACTTTCAGCAATTAGATGGACAGTGGTAATTCCCCAAGTTAAGAAAAACAGGGATTCATAGAGATTACTTAGGGGAAAGTAACCAGCTTCTATCCATCTTGCCCCTAGTAGAGTCGCCATACACAAATTAGCGATCGCCATCCCAGCTGTCCCCAAAGCGGCTAGATAAGGCAGATTCGGAAAAGCCGCTCCTCCCCAATACACCAGCATTGTTAGGAATAATATGGCAAAGGAGGCATTGTCCAGCCAGTTCTGGAGTACAACCAGATTCATAAAGTCTTCTCTCCGTGGATGATTTAAAATATCGATTCTGACTGTTCTGATCCTATATGTTTACAGGGTTATGGGATAGGAGAATTGGAAATTGGGAATTGGGAATTGGGAATTAGGAATTGGGAATTGGGAATTGGGGATTGGGGACAAGGGGAAAGACTTGTTTCAAGTTCTCACCCCTTGCCCCCTTGTCCCCTTGTCCCCCTGCCCTCTGCCTCCTGCCCCCTGCTCTCTTATCTAGAAGAGTTGCTATTATTGCTTTCTGGACTAGGCAAGGGAGTCGTATTACTAACTTTTTTGAGTGCTATAAAAATGTCGTAGAGGTTACTACGACTGTCGCTGACAGCAGATGTCATCCCAATCGAGCGTGTTGCAGCTAGCAAAGTTTGTTGATTGGGAATTAGAGTTGGTAAAGGGAAATTGTTCACAGTTCGTTCCACATCCAGAAAAAATTGACCATTTGTTGGATTTGGTTCTGTAGGAACTGTTTGTTGGAATGGGATCGTGCTACCTAGTGTGTTGTTGGGCTTGGGAACAATTTTATCAGTGATGGGAGCGCCCACTACTAAAAAGGCGACATCTCCATCTAACCAACCGTGGGTGGCAGTTAAAGTACCATAAGGTGAAACCCAGTTGACAACAGGTTGCCCTGCAACTTTTGCAGGTTGCACTTGGAACTGGTATTGATTTCTCATCACATCATCCAATTGTTTTATGGATGCTTCGGCTGAATTGCGTAGGCTTTGCCCACCGTAGGCATTGCTGGCCTGTACCATGAACACCAAACCCGCACGAAAATCATTTGGTGAACCTTCTTTGGGAGTATTAGGAATCACTGATAAGGAAAACTCGCCTTTCATCCAACTGAGCAAATCCTTATCTAAATCTAGAGTGGTAAGAGATTTTATCCCACCTTTGAGTTGTTCTGGTGCGATCGGTGAGAGGGGATTTCCTTGAGATGTTAAAACGTAATCTCCCCATAACCTCTGTAAGTTTCCTCCCGAAAGCATCATTAAGGTTTCTGCTGGTACGCGACTTTGCATTTTCCCAGCTTTATTTTCCACTGCCAGCACACGTTGACTATTAGGATTTAACCAAGAAACACCCTTGAAGCGGATTCCTTCTGCCTCTAAAGTCATTGTCCCTGCTAAACCTTGGTTATTTTGCAGTTGAGCTAAAACTTGAGCGGGTAAAGGGCGGTTTGGAGAAGCTGCGGCTATTTTAGCTGCTGTTGGCACATTGACGTAAAACTGGCCAAAGCGTTGATAATTGGCAATTTTCGGAAAATTCTCAGCAAAGCCCCCTGTTGTCGCCAGGGATGTTTGATTTTTGTAGGCATCGATCGCTCGTTCTGTGGCTTTAGGACTATCAGTTATAACTAAAAAACGCCCATCTATTAATGCTGCTGATAAGTTTTCCCCTGTTTGCCCCTCACTTTGTTTGATGGCGATCCCTTGATAAATACGGTCAATCCATTTGCCTTGTTTAAGGGTTTTGGGTTGTGCCAAAATGTTTTTGGCGATTTCTGGATTTTTTACTGGTAATACCATTACCATCGACTGCTGATCACTGCCAGCATCTTCATTCGTGGTAACTGGTTTGGGTACAGCTTTGCTTGCTGTTGCTGGGGCAAGAATTGCGATTGTAACGTCATTGCCTACCCAAGGGGCGATATCTTTCTGGAAGTCGTAACCATTATTAGTCAGAAAGCGATCGCGCAATTCTACTAAATTTCTGTCCAGTTCTGCTTGGGTTTCTTTTGTCCCAAACTCCCGCAATTTCTGCCATTGCTGGGGATCTGTTGTCAGAGAAACCGCAAACAGTGCATCACCAGGAATAATATTTGCACCTACGAGCAAATCACTGGAAGATATTTGTCTCTGGCTTAACAACCAGTATGCTACACTCCCTGCACCAATTAATAGCCCAGCAGCCGAGAGCGTCAGCACCAGAGAGGGTTTCTTATTTTTCTTCATTGGAACAGACACAAGAGGCGGTGCCATCGAAACCTATACCTTATACTTGCAAACTTATTACTTGCTTGATTAGTTAAGTACACCAACTGGTTTAACCATTCTTTAGGACAGCTAATTAGATTAAATTTTCCACCCTAAATGTTGATGATACTTCGGTAATCAATCTTCCCTAGTCTTTCAAAAGCCGTGTTTTTGATTCAGTTACCATTTTTAACACGGTTTGTTGAATTTCGTAGGACGTTTCGCTCAGATTAATGCCTCATTCGGAGATTTTCGCAAGTAAATCTGTGATTCCAAGCAATTAGAGAATATAACTAACTGGACAAAGCTGCAAGTTAATTTAAGCTATTTGGCTTTGCTCGGTAGCGATCGCCTATGATGGGCGGATACGCCATTGCACCACATAATGACTGCAATATTTTTTGCGACAACCTATAATTGCAACTCAAATCCAGGTAATATATCCTCTCCAGAAACAATCCCCGGTATTTGCACAACTTCTACAGCTTTTAAAAGTCGGTAAATTTCGACTTGACGATCTTGAGGATTAATCAGCCAACCCAAACGCAGACCATTTTTGATATATTCCTGCATTTTCTCTTGAATCTGTGACAGCCGGTCTGTCTCCGATCGCAGTTCAATCACAAAGTCGGGTACAAGTGGCGGAAATTTTTTTCGTTGTTCTGGTGTTAAAGCTTCCCAGCGCTCCAATTTTACCCAAGCAGCATCAGGAGAACGTTTTGCACCATTTGGAAGTATAAAGATAGTTGAAGAACTAAAAACTTTCCCTAATTTAGCTTGACGATTCCAATTATTTAAGTCTGTAATTAAATCTGCTTCTTGATTTCCACTTTCTCCTCCGACTGGTGGCATAATTATTAATTCTCCGGCTGCATTCATCTCTAGGCTTAAATCACGATTGGCAACACACAATTGATAAAATTGCTCATCGCTTAAATGAGCAATCGGTTCTAGATTTAGCACAACAGTATTCATTAAATCTTTCCTCGTATCTTTGTTGCTAACATCAGTAGGAAATTCTTGCTTGTTGGAAAATTTCTTGAGGTGTAATTTGCAACCCTTCAAATAAGGAATCTTCTAAACTCTCAGTACCACGTTTGGTTTGAGGGAGAATATCAGGATAAAAAATAGTAATAGTTTTTGCTCTAGAATCAATAATCCAAACTCGTTGAACTTTAGCTTTTAGATAATCAGTGGCTTTTTCGGTCATTTCTCCGAAAGTTTGACCAGGGGAGATAATTTCAATGACTAATTCGGGTGCAACAGGACAAGCCTCATCTTGCAACCAATCAGCAGAAAGACGGTTATAAGAAATATAAGTCAAATCTGCTACAGGAACCCAGTCTTGTTGATTTCGTTTTAGCTTAATTGCCCATTCAATTACAACCCGCCCTTTTCCTTGCGCCCATGCAGACAATAGTATAAATAATGCACCTGTTATAGAACTATGAAAAAATTTTGGTGCCATTTCATCATTTTGGAATTTAGGAACAGCTTTTCCATCAATGAATTCGTAGGTGATATCTCCTTCGGGAAGTGCAAGAAATTCTTCGAGGGTGAGTTGGGTTTTAAGTTGAATCATGGTTGATCTTGGGGAATTTACTACCAGATGCGATCGCTACAATATTCAACCTTCCTTTGATAACCTCATTGTATTGCTCAATCGCGATCGCAGGCTTTTTACCGATTTTGGGAATTCAATTGCATCGCTCCCAAATATTTAGTTAAATAAGGCGAAAAAACTTCATAAATTAAGGTTAGTGGCTGTCCATGATGCCAAAACAAGTAGTGGCGACCCCAAAAAGGCCCAGTTACGTCAAAACCAGACTCTAGCGCCGATGAGTCACCATAATAAATCCCTCGAACATCCCGATATAACTCTGTGCGGAGACGAGCTAAACTTGCCCAAATTGGTAATGAACGATTTTGCAAATACTCATCTACATGACTGGCTTCCCACCACGAGGTAGCATAAGCTAATCGTTGACCAGAAGCAGTCCGCAGCCACACTTGTCGCCGTAGTCGAGGCCCTGGAACAGCTTGGATTAAATCAGGTGCAGCATCCAAATCCATGCCAATAAATGACATATCAATGACATCTACTTCTACAGGCTCGCCTGTAAGCAATTCTAGGTGACGTGTTGGAGAGCCGTCACCCAAAAGCATGAGCTGCCAAGCAGGTGCTAGCTGAGTGTGAGGTAAACTTTTTTGAATTACTTCCTCCCCTCCTTGCCAAATCGGAGTGAGGCGATGCCAAGCTGCTGGCTGTGTTAAGTTGTTTGTAGGCGTAAAAGTAATACTCAATGCTTTTTACAAAACTTCACGTATCTCTATAAAAGCATAAAAAACCAGAGCTATACCAAGATTTAAGGGTCAACAGTCTCAGGTCTATTGACCATTGACTATTGACCCTTGACTAATCAACAAAATATGCGGATGGTGAGACTCGAACTCGCAAGGGCATAGCCCACACGCACCTCAAGCGTGCGCGTATACCAATTCCGCCACATCCGCACGGCTTGTCTAAAGATAGACTATAGCATAAGAAAATAATTATAGTAAGGTGATATCTAAAGTTATATTTCTCAAAAATATAAATTTCTTCAAGGCGGTATCAGACTGACAGAAATTTGGCATCTGCACAAGTGATATTAAAAAGGGTAGAGCGACTGTGGGAGAAACGGTGCGATGGCGTATCGCAAAAACCCAGTTTGGTAAGCTAGCCAAGACTTACAGCAGCAATGTTGTTAGTGTAGTAAAACCCGTAGAGGCAGCAAGCCTGCAATATGCGAGTTTGCTTAGAGTTAGGGTGGCGAATCTCCTGTGATAATTTGAAATAATGCGGAAGCCTCGTTTCAAGTTGGATCAGAGAAAATGTGAATCTACTGGTAATGATATCGAAACTAAAAAATGAAGTTTGACAAAATATTAATTGCCAATCGGGGAGAAATCGCCCTTCGCATTCTCCGCGCCTGTGAAGAAATGGGAATTGCGACAGTTGCGGTTCACTCCACCGTTGACCGGAATGCTCTTCACGTCCAACTTGCTGATGAAGCGGTTTGCATTGGCGAACCAGCTAGCAGTAAAAGTTATTTGAATATTCCCAATATTATTGCTGCCGCATTGACGCGCAATGCGACTGCTATTCACCCAGGTTATGGCTTTTTGGCAGAAAATGCCCGGTTTGCGGAAATCTGTGCCGATCATCATATTGCTTTTATCGGCCCAACTCCAGAAGCTATCAAGCTGATGGGCGATAAATCCACTGCCAAAGAAACCATGCAAAAAGCTGGAGTCCCCACAGTACCAGGTAGTGAGGGGTTAGTAGAATCCGAGGAAGAAGGATTAAAATTCGCCAAGGAAATCGGCTATCCAGTGATGATTAAAGCCACAGCTGGTGGTGGTGGGCGAGGTATGCGCCTAGTTCGTTCTGAAGATGAATTTGTCAAACTTTTCTTGGCAGCGCAAGGGGAAGCAGGAGCAGCTTTTGGGAATTCTGGCGTTTACATCGAAAAATTTATTGAACGTCCCCGCCACATCGAATTTCAAATTTTGGCGGATAACTACGGTAATGTCATCCACTTGGGTGAACGGGATTGCTCAATTCAGCGCCGGAACCAAAAGTTACTAGAAGAGGCCCCAAGTCCGGCTCTCGACCAAGACCTGCGTGAGAAAATGGGACAAGCTGCTGTCAAAGCTGCCCAATTTATTAATTACAGTGGGGCAGGTACTATTGAGTTTCTCTTGGATAGATCCGGTAAATTCTACTTTATGGAAATGAACACCCGGATTCAAGTAGAACATCCTGTAACAGAGATGGTTACTGGAATAGACTTGGTTGCCGAACAAATTCGAATTGCCCAAGGAGAAAGACTCAAGCTTTCCCAAGAGCAAGTAGTTTTGCGGGGTCATTCCATTGAGTGCCGAATCAACGCTGAAGACCCAGATCATGACTTTCGTCCTTCTCCTGGACGAATTAGCGGCTATCTCCCCCCTGGAGGCCCTGGTGTTAGGATTGATTCTCACGTTTACACCGATTACCAAATCCCGCCTTACTACGATTCCTTAATCGGCAAGTTAATTGTTTGGGCCCCAGACCGACCCACTGCTATTAACCGCATGAAACGCGCACTCCGGGAATGTGCAATTACTGGACTGCCTACCACTATTGGATTTCATCAAAAAATCATGGAAACTCCACAATTTTTGCAGGGTAATGTCTATACAAATTTTGTCCAGGAGATGAACGGGTAAGGGACTGGGGATTGGGAAGAGGGGAGCAGGGAGCAGGAGAGACAAGGTGACAAGGGGACAAGGGGACAAGGGGACAAGGGGACAAGGGGTGAGAACTTGAAACAAGTCTTTCCCCTTGTCCCCAATTCTCCTTGTCCCCAATTCCCAATTCCCAATTCCCAATTCCCTAATTCGCACGAGATATCATAGTCAGCAATCCTTGCTGACCTAGTAATATTTCTCTTAGTAGGCTGAAGATACCAACCCAAATAATAGGTGTAATGTCCACTCCGCCTATAGGTTGTACCAGTTTTCGCAATGGCACTAAAAATGGTTCGGTAGGCCAAGCTATTAAGTTAAAGGGCAAACGATTCAGATTCACTTGCGGATACCAAGTGAGAATGATCCGAAATATAAATAAAAATGTCATCACCCCTAACACAGGGCCAAGAATCCAAGCAGTCAGGTCAACACCAGTCATCGGTTTAAGGTACTATCTATCTGTAAAGAAAGAAAACTCCGGCGAACGCCAAGCCGCGCTTCGCGAACGCCACAAAAACTTTAAGCTTTGTAAAGCACTCTCATCATCATTTTAACCAAATGCTGTGACTTTCTTCTGGAATAAAAAAGTAAACTCACTCACCGAAATAGTGCTGAGTAACGAGTGCTGAGTGCTGAGTAAAAAAGTAAAATTAGACCGCTAGGCATCAAATTAGTTCCGAGTAGTGAGTGCCTACGCTTAGGGTGGGAAAATTCATAAATACTACTTCTTACTCAGTACTCAGTACTCAGCACTCAGCACTCAGCACTACTAAAAGCAGTTACCAAGTTTAGCAGTTCCGAGTTAGAGGCTTCTCAAGAAAGTAATACACTATTAAAATTAGGATGAAGTGTGTAAAAAAAGGTTTAGAAGTATGACGCCTTCTTTAGCAAATTTTCTTTGGAGCCTGCTATGGGGTACTGCAATTGTTGTGATTCCCGTTACAGTTGGTCTAATTTTCATTAGCCAAAAAGATAAAATTCAGCGTTCATAATGCTTATGAGAGTTAATTTAACTCTCACAACCAATTGTCTGTCAGCTATTTATATATTGCATTACAAGCAGCAGTATTTGCCGCTAGAAGCAGTTGTAGCTAACAGACATAGGGTTTTTTAATTTTTTGGTGAACAGCTTCAGAGCTTCTTTGCCAGAGGCTTTGAAGCTTCAATATTTATCGTGCCTAATTACAGTAGTGATTTTAATTGTGACTCGCTAACATAGATTTGATATTGGGAAAACAGCAATGATAAATTTTGGGCTGAACTCAGCCAGTTTTCTGGCTCAGGTAAATTTTGGGGCAAATTCAGCCAGTATTCTAGGAATTTTCCTGGCTGTGGCTGGGGCAGCACTGTATTTTCTCCGCACTGTGCGTCCAGAATTGTCACGGGATCAAGATATCTTTTTTGCGGCAGTTGGTTTGCTCTGCGGCTTCATTCTCGTGTTTCAAGGATGGCGGCTAGACCCGATTCTGCAATTTGGTCAACTGCTTTTAGTTGGCACAACTGTGTTTTTTGCAGTTGAAAGTATTCGCCTGCGGAGTATAGCTACCCAGCAAGCAAAGCGTAACACTCCGATTGTGGATGATGAGCGAGAGGTAAGCAGAAACTATGAGTACAAGAATCGCAGAAACTATCAAGCTGAAATTGAAGACTTAGATCCATTGCCTTATGAAGACGAGGAAGAACGCCCCGTGCGTGCGCGGATTCGGGGTAGCAGAGATGAGATTTCCACTCGTGATAACTATTACGAGGAGCAACCCCCCCGTCGTTCTGAACGCCGCAACAGCAGCAGTAGTGAAAGACAGGCTCCAACTGATAGAACGCGGCGACGGACTTCTGGCCGTCCTGTGAATCGCCCTTCTGAAACCTCTGAAGATGAAAATTGGGGTTCATCTAGGCAAGTTGATGATTGGGAAAGTTCGGGAGGGGAAGTCAGAAAACCTTCTCGCCGTAATAATAACGGTTCTCAACGTCCAGAAAGCCGGGAAGATGATGTTGCTCCTAGACCAAGAAGGCGTCGTCCACCCACAGACTCAGCTTCTCGAAGACCGCGCGAAGATGATGAGGCGATCCCAACTGATTATGTACCGTATAACCCGATTGAAAAGCCAAATCAGGGACCAGATAATTCGACTGATTTTGATGACGATGTTTAAAACAGTTGGCGTGGAAATAGGTTTAAAGGCAACGGAAAACAGTTGAGGTGGAAAAATTTACGCCTACATTTTGGCTCCAAAGACCAATTCATTGGAGCCTGGTTTTTGGTTTAACAGGTTTGCTTGCATCTTGCGGTTCTAACAATATTCCCATAGGGCCTACTTCCCTCAACAGTCGCTACACCGAGGAGCAGCCTGCTTTGAGTGGAAATGGGCGCTTTTTAGCGTTTGTATCTAATCGGAATGGTAATCAACAGCTATTAGTTTTCGATTTGGAGAGGCAACAGTTTATTGGCACACCGGGCATAAACCGAGCAGAGACAATTGCTGAAAGTCCTAGCTTGAGCTACACCGGACGTTATATTGCTTATCTTACTAGTGACCAAGGTAGACCCGTGGTGGCGCTTTACGATCGCGCTACGCAACAGTCGCAAATCGTTACACCAACCTATCGCGGCTGGATCAGAAAACCAAATATCAGCCCAGATGGACGTTATGTTGTCTTTGAAAGCGCCAGCCGTGGTCAGTGGGATATTGAAGTCCTAGACCGAGGGCCAAATATTGAGTTAGATATTCCCAACGGTGCAACCGTAGGTTCACCTCCGTAGAAGAGAGGGAGCAGGGAGCAGGGAGATGAGGGAGAATAATTAATGCCTGTACAATGCCCAATGCCTCATGCCCAATATATGAAACGTGTTTTTTTTATACCTGTATTTTTCTGCTTAAGTTTATTGACTGGGTGTTTTGGCTACCCTCGCCTTTTGAGTTATCCCTTTGATCCGGGGGGTCGGAGTCTAAATAGTTTAGCGTCAGAATTAAACCCCCAAATTTCTGGGAGATACATTGTTTTTATTACTGACCGACGCGGTAGCCAAGATGTTTATATGTTTGATACGGTGACTCGTGATTTGGTTGATCTGTCAGGTTTAAATTCTTTTGATGCGATCGCAAATCATCCTAGCGTTTCACAAGATGGTCGTTATATTGTGTTTGCGGCTAGCCGCCAGGGGCGATCGGCTATTTTTCTCTACGAGCGGGAGACACGCCAATCACGAAATTTAACTAATAACCTACAAGCTGAAGTCCGCAACCCTACAATTAGTGCTGATGGTAGCAGGATTGCTTTTGAGTCTAGTAACAACGGGCAGTGGGATGTTTTAGTATATGACCGTTATGGGCGACCGTTAAATATACCTCAAGAGCCGCGTTGAAAAATAGGGAATGGGGAGTAAAGAAGGAAATAGGGTAAAGGTTACAGGGTACAGATCGTTCCCTATAACCTGTCACCTATTTCCTATTCCCTTCTACTTGTTGCACAGATTCAATGAGTGATCGCACTTGTTCTGTCCCTTCAGAAGGTTCAAAGGACAAGGGAAACTTACCTCGCAGGATCATCCGCAAACCGAGGGGTGCAAGACTGAGTAATCCTCTTAAATCTTTAAAGTAGTTACCGACTACTTGTAAACCAAATTGACGTTCATCAATCCAACCACCTTCTTTAACTAAATCTATCAAAACTTTCCGGTGACGAATTGAGCGACTATCGCTGGCTTCTTTGTGCGTAAGAATTTCTTGTTTAACTTTGGTGATTTGTTCTAATGGTGCAACTTCCATTGGACAAACTGAATCGCAGTATAAACAACGGGTACAACCCCATACGCCTTTAGTGCCTTCGTTATACATTTCTAAACGATTTTCGGTATCACTATCGCGAGAATCCGCTACCATGCGGTAAGCCTTGGCAAGGGCATGAGGACCAACAAAGTCTGGATTAACTTCACGGGCGTTGCATTCTGAGTAACAAGCACCGCACATAATACAGTTACCAGTTTGATCGAGACGCGATCGCTCTTGTGGTGTTTGCAAAAACTCTCTTTCTGGTACTTGTCGTGCTGCCGTACTCACATAAGGAGCAACTGCCTCTAAATTATTCCAGAAACTGCTCATATCTACAACCAAATCTTTAATCACGGGCATATTGCCAAGAGGTGCGATCGTGATTTCAGGAATGACATTTACTTTACTTTGGGATGATGGTATTTGTTGTAATCTAGCAAGTTCACTGCCAACATTTTCCTTACAAGCTAAAGCCGAACGCCCATTAATTCGCATAGCACAGCTACCACAAATGGTATTACGGCAATTTTTGCGAAATGCCAACGTTCCATCTTGCTCCCACTTAATATGATTGAGGCAATCCAGGATTGTATTACCTGGTTCTGCCTCTACAAGATAGGTTTGCACAATAGGGGAGGAATTTTGTTGCTGTCGAATGACCTTAAAAATAACTTCCATGACTACTAACCAAAATTTTAAAATTGCTTCACCAGCCTTAACAATCATGAGTCAAGGCTGGTAGTTACGAAAAGTGAGCTATACTTTTTTTGCCCTCAATTCAAAGCCTGGTGTTAATAAGCTGACGATTAAAGGGAAACTGATTCTAGTTTAAGGATAACCATTAAAATTTTACTTTTAGCAGCGCTGTAGGCAAAATTTGTGTCAAATTCTGAGATAAAACGCCAAAAATGTAATGGTCGCTTGACATTGAATTTAGTCGTTTGAGAATGTAAAGGAAAGAGGTTTACTTAGAAAGGGACTCAGGTTTATCTTTGGTCTAGCGATCGTATCCAAGGTAAATGCAGTTACCGTTAGCAACAGGTCTTCATATCAACTTGAGTCAAGCAATCCTAGCTGGAAAATTCCGCCTTTGCTAACGCTTGACAGAATTTTTTGATTATATAGAAGTGTAAAAGCACATCTTCAATATATAGTAGTGGCAATTAAGTGCTAGGCGTATGTTAAGAGATTTATTCTTCCCATAGACAGACGTAGAAAATCCTCTGACCGCTTTTGAGCTTACGGTAATAAACCGAGGAAAAATCCTTACCACTTTCAAATAAAAGTCTCGCGCATCGAAGAATCCCGGATAGGCGAGACTTTGAGATTTTTGCAGCCTCTCAATCAAGAAAATCTTGAATTTAACTAATTGGTCAAAACTGCTCATCTAAATTAGATAAATTTTTATAATGCAATAAAGGGTTAGGAAAATCGTCACGGCTTTTTCCAACCTTTAAGTCCAGAAATTTAAATAAAAATTTACCAGCAACTTTAATTCAAAATTAAACAACTATTTTGCTATTATTAGTCCATGCTAGTATTTAATATAAAATTACGAACTCACAAAACCAGAATCAATAGCCGTATCAGCGCGGCTACTACTGCTTTGTTGATTCGTAATGTAGAGACAAGAAAATTCGCGTCTCTACTGGCAGGACAAAGGGCATAAGCCCGTAGGACTCTATTGAAATACTATGCTGTCCTAAGCTTGAGAGGATGAGTAGAGAAAACTCTACCTACTCATTAGCGAGAAGGGCAAGCACTGAAAGTGAAAAACCTGCGATTTATTGGGTCTACGACTTATTTGGAGTAGAGCCAACCCCATTTGTAAAGGTGGCTGAAAGTTACACCGCTACAGTAGCGCCAAAAGAGAAAATAATTTCATTTCTGATGGCGAATAATGGTTAAAAGTGCCGTGAAATCAGCAAAATTAATTTCTATGGCAACTATGACCTCTAATTGGTTGTAGACAACCATAATATGAAGTGCTTTTGTCTCCTATCGGCAGTGATTCACCCGTAACACTAGAGTCCTAAGTAGCTCTATGCACATGCTAAAAAGCCAAATGCTGGCATGAGACTACATCATTTATCAGCTTGGAGAGAGTAAGGAAAATTTGAGCATAATGACTGAAACTGCAACCGCGCCATTAACTGGAAAAGCACTACTTGCGAAAGTAAAAGAACTTTCCACTTTGCCACGCCGAGAAAGAGCTAAACAGTGCGGCTATTACACTGTTACTAAGAATAACCAGGTTCGTGTTAATCTCACCGATTTTTATGACGCTTTGCTATCGGCTAGAGGAATTCCTCTAAGTCCAGAAGCACCTAAAGATGGTCGTGGTCGTGAACCGACATATCGGGTTAGTGTCCATCAAAATGGTCAGATTGTGATTGGTGCCACATATACCAAAGCAATGGGCTTAAAGTCTGGAGATGAGTTTGAAATTAGGTTGGGATACAAGCATATTCACTTGATTCAACTTGGTGAAAGTGATAAAAAACTGACCTCACCAGATATAGACTCCGACGAATCGGACGAAGATTTGGAAGACGAAGAGTAAATTTGCTGATGGTAAGGATAAGTATCAGGTATGATAACTTGTCCTTACCTCAATAGCAAACTGGTAACTCTATTGAAAAAATTTTGTTCCAGATAAAAAATACGATTAGACCCCTTGCAGAATTTGCCAAATTTAGTAGATTCTTGATAAATCAGCAAGAAATCTATAGTGCAAGAAGTCTATCGTGTTTTTTTTGATAACTTTTTTTGAGCCTTCGGTCAACGCCTTACTAGCATTTATGCAAAATGCACCAGCACTAGTTATAGTAATGGCATTTTTTGCTTGCTGGATAGTTTGTTGGTTGCCAGTCGCAGCAGTATCAGCAATATTGCTCAATTGGCAACCCCCTAAACCTTTGCAGCCACAGCAAAAGATGCCATTATTGCTGTCACTTTACCTATTAGCTCCCCTGATTCTGTGGGGAGTTAGTTGGCTTACCAATAAATCTTTTTCGGATTACGGCTTTGTTGGGAATCTTTCAAATTTTGGTTCTTTAGCATTAGGTTTCGGTTTGGCAGTGGTAAGCCTAGGGATTGTATTTAGTGGGCAATTCGGATTAGGTTGGTGTTCTTTTGAAAAAAAGAATTTCAAGTTACTATTACCCATCTTGCTACCGATTTTCTTGATAGCATTATTAGTCGGTGGGATAGAAGAGTTAGTTTTTCGGGGTTTTCTGTTCACTGAATTAGTACAGGATTATCCAGTTTGGGTAGCAGCAGCAATTTCTAGCTTGATTTTTGCCTTGCTACATCTAGTTTGGGAGCAACGTGAAACTGCACCACAACTCCCTGGATTGTGGCTGATGGGAATGGTGTTGGTGTTGGCACGTTTTGCCGATCGCAACAATTTGGGTTTAGCTTGGGGACTACATGCGGGATGGGTATGGGCGATCGCAACCCTAGATACAGCAGAATTAATTACTTACACAGGTAAAGCCTCTGACTGGTTCACAGGTAAGAATAAAAAACCCCTAGCGGGTTTAGCAGGAATTATTTGTGTACTGGGAACTGGAATAAGTATTTGGCTTTTCTCTAGGTATTTTTAATTTGGTGTTAAATGCCCTATGGGGCTTGGTTAAGCCATGCAGGGTAAATTCTCTCTCAGGACGGCGATTTATTGCGTCTCTCTTAACGTATCAGTCTTTTAGACGCGATTCATCGCGTCTCTACATGAGGGCTTTCTGGTTTATCCCAAGCGTATTGGGATAAAACGAAAAGTTCAAGACAGCAAAGAAGTTCGTTGAATTCACGTTTCGTCAAAAAGGTGAGAGCATCAAGGAACCCACCTACAACTATTAACTAACCTGAGTTCGGGATAAGGAAAAGGACAGGTAGTAAGCTGAAAATAACAACAAATCCAGCAGCCTGTCCTATGTTTAGTTTAGATGCTTTGTTCTGTCATGTAGATGATTTCTGTAAAGCGTTTGAAGCGCAATGGCACAAAAAATTGTTAAATCATGGAGGAATAAAACGTGTCCGTGGTAAAAGCTTATGTTTAAGTGAAATCATGACAATTATCATCGCTTTTCATCAAAATCACTACCGGAATTTCAAGCATTTTTATTTAAATCAAGTAAAACAGCAGTGGAGTTCTGCGTTTCCAGGTCTTCCTTCTTATCAACGATTTATTGAATGGATGCCATCAACCTTGATACCTTTGTGTGTCTATCTGAAGCATTGTTTTGGACAATGTACGGGTATCGGTTTTATCGATTCAACTTGTTTGAAGGTATGTCATAATCGTCGTATTTCTAGGCATAAGGTTTTTGAAGGTTTAGCCGCCCGTGGCAAGACTTATGTGGATTGGTTTTTTGGTTTTAAGCTGCATCTGGTCGTCAATGAGTTTGGTCAACTCTTAAATGTATCTCTGACTCCTGGTAATGTTGATGACCGTCAGCCAGTACCCGATTTACTGAGTGGTCTGTTTGGCAAAATCTTTGCCGATAGAGGTTATGTTTCCCAAAAACTCGCTTCTCAACTTTTACAAGACTTCGGAATTGAATTTTTTGCCAAACCCCGTCGCAATATGAAGAATAAGCTAATGCGTCTTCATGACAAGCTTTTGTCCCGTAAACGCTCAATTATTGAGACGATTAACGACCAACTCAAGAACATTTCTCAGATTGAACATTCCAGACACCGAAGCCCCGTTAATTTTTGCGTTAACGTTCTTTGCGGATTAATCGCTTATTGTCATCAACCTAAGAAACCTAGCCTTCAACTGGAGTGGCTTTTACCTCCTTATCTTTAACCCGAACTCAGGTTAACTAACCTCCAAAGCCAGGAATTAAACGCTTGAGGGCACGATCGGTAACATCGCTATAGCGCAGTTCTCCACACATAATCTGACCCATGATTTTGGCAGCAGAGGGATGCTTAACACCAACTTTGTAGCCAATACTAGGAAAGCGATAGAATGCTCCAGCTAATTTTTGTGCCCAAGCCATCTCAGTACCCCATTCTTCATTAATAGCTTCACTATATTTTTCTAAAGCGTTGATGTCACCAGAAAGGGCCTCATTAATGGCTCCTGCTGCAATCAAGCCGCTAAAAATTGAAGGACGAATGCCTTCTGCTGTCATAGGATAAACTACACAAGCAGCTTCACCAGCCAAAACAGCATTTTGGGTATGCAACTTTTGCTTTCCATCCCACAAGCAAAGGGGATAACCATACTTCTTGCTGGTTTTGATATCTAAATTAAACGATCGCGCGTATTCATCTAAAATCTTCTTAAAATCTTGGGGTTCGCCACCGCCAAACGTACCAATACCAATGGAATAACCATCCGCTTTCGGGAAGTTCCAAATGTAGCCATTTTTCACCAACCCCAACTCAATATGAATTGTGGATTTGTCTTTCACAGTGGTGGAAACTTCTGCTTCCAAAGCTGCTGCTAAACGGCGTTTACGTTCTTTGAAGCCTAACCATTTTGCCATTAGCCCTTTAGCACCATCAGCCGCGATTAAGTAGCGACCTGTAATTGGCTCATTGGCTGTGTTAACTTGCCAATAGTCACCTTTAAATTCAATACCCGTTACTTCAGTATTATCTCGTAGTTCAGCCCCTTGCTTCTGTGCTTGCTGCACTAGGAAATGGTCAAAAATATCTCGTCGCACCATCCAGACTGGTTCTTCTGTGGCTATTTTTGCTTCCACTGGGTCGCCTAATTTCCAGGTAAAGCGAAAGGAGTCAGCTTTTACAGAAATTGCTGGGCTAAAATCAAAGTCAAACCATTGAGCGATCGCTGGAGATACACCACCACCACAAGGCTTATATCTTGGTAGTGATTCTTTTTCTAAGACTAATACTGAGCGACCCTGCTTGGCTAAATGATATGCAGCTGTTCCACCAGCTGGCCCAGCGCCGACGATGATGCAGTCATACATAAGGCTGAATTTTGGCTCCTGAATTAGTTGATTTTCTCTTGAGTAGGGGCACAATTCATTCAATTGCCCCTACTTTAATTATTTATCGAACAGAATTCAGGAGTCAGAATGGGCTAAACGCCCCGCTACCGCTAACAGAATGAATTCTGTGCGAGTGGCGGATAGCGCAGCGTAAAGCCTTCTCTACGAGAGGCTGCGCCAACGGCATGGCTTCGCTTAAAGCGAGTCCACGAGCGTCTGAATAACCGGGTTTAAGACCCCCACCAAATCTACGATTTGGTGGTCTTTAATCAGTCGCGGGTCTGAATCCCCGACTGATTTATTCTGACTCCTGAATTCTGAATTCTTCTTCAAGTCTACTTACTTGTTTAATTTTTGTGAGATACCTAAAAAATGATAAAGGCTGAAGAATTTTACCATCATCCTTCAGCCTTTATGCTTCAGACTTTAGACTTTAAACAGTCGTAATGTCTTTTTCTTTTTCTGCCAATAATGCGTCTATTTTGGCTGTATACTCGTTTGTGAGTTTTTGCAAGTCGTCTTGATGATCTTTTGATTCATCTTTGGAGATTTCAGAAGCTTTCTCCTGCTTGCGAATCGAGTCTATGGCATCGCGGCGGATGTTGCGAATAGCAACACGACCCTCTTCAGCGTACTTAGTAGCCATTTTGACGAATTCTTTTCGGCGATCGCTTGTCAAAGGCGGAATATTGAGCCGAATTACAGAACCATCATTGCTGGGAGTTAAACCCACATCAGAAAGAGAAATCGCCTTCTCAATAATGTTTAGGGTGTTGCGCTCGTAGGGTTGAATTAGAATTGTCGAAGCATCTGGCGTGCTAATATTTGCCAGTGATTTTAAGGGTGTAGGCGAACCGTAATAGTCCACTAATACCTTATCTAATAGACTCGCATTGGCACGACCAGTGCGGATCGTGTTAAAAGCTCGTTGAGTTGACTCAACAGAACTTTGCATTTTGCTTTTCGCGTCAGCTAATATCACAAGAACCTCCCACAAGGGTACCGATGGATTCTCCCAAGACTGCTCGGTGGATGTTACCTCGCACCGTTAGGTCAAATACCAGAATTGGGATATTATTTTCTTTACACAAGGCGATCGCAGTACTATCCATCACCCGCAAATCTTTGGCTAAAACGTGCGCGTAGGTAAGGCTATTGTAACGCTTGGCGTTAGGATAAATCTCAGGGTCAGCATCATATACCCCGTCTACTTTGGTGGCTTTAAAAATCACTTCCGCATCAATTTCTGCTGCTCTGAGTGCCGCAGTGGTATCAGTAGTAAAGAAGGGATTTCCAGAACCAGCCCCAAAAATTACCACCCGCCCTTTTTCAAGATGACGGATGGCACGACGACGGATATATGGTTCTGCTAATTCTTGCATAGCGATCGCAGTTTGCACCCGCGTTTGCACCCCTATGTGTTCTAGCGAATCTTGCAACGTCATGGCGTTCATTACCGTGGCAATCATCCCAATATAGTCAGCGGTTGCCCTGTCCATCCCCGCCGACGCTGCTTTCACGCCACGAAAAATATTGCCACCGCCAACAACGATGGCCATTTGAACGCCAGTGGCTATCACCTCTGCTACCTCTTGCGCTATTCCTTTGACCACTTCTGGATCAATGCCATAGCCCATGTTGCCCATTAAGGCTTCACCGCTCAGTTTGAGTAAAACCCGTCGGTAATTCGTTCCCATGAAGTTACGCTTTATCAAAAAAGTTGCAATTGCCTCCAATTTAAGATAGCAGTTACAGGGACTATCTATGTCTAGTTACGCCAAATCAATGTTGTACCTATTGGTTCTGTTTGTGGTACGTCTATTGGCTGACCAAGAAATAGAGAGGCGATCGCAGTTCTTAAATATTCTTCTCCCACTGCTGATGCATCTTGGGGATGATTGTCAATTTTGCCTTTGTAGCGGACTATACCATTGGCATCTATTAAAAAGGCCATTGGTGTTTTCGTAGCACCAAAACTTTGGGTTACATCTTGCGTCGAGTCCCACAGGTAAGGAAAGTTCAAATTGTGACGCTCGGCAAAAGCTTTCATATTTTCAAAGCTTGGCCTAGTTTCATGATTACCATCACTACCATTCATCCCAATTAGTGTGAAGCCTTTGGGGGCAAATTTGGCTTGAATGTTTTTTAACCTGCCTATATAGGACTCTACATAAGGACAGTGGTTACATAAGGAAATAACGCCCACTGCTCGGAACTTCTCAAGATAACGCCTGAGATGGTGTACTTGACCGTCAATTCCTGGCAGTTCAAAATCGGGTGCATAGCTCCCGATGGGAGTATCGATTGTTTCTAGTATATTCATATTGTCTGGCTCGCAGAACTAGGAACAAGAAAAATGTTGTTAAATTTAGCGTCAGTTTCCAGTTGCAAACCACCCCTTAGCCGATGCCTCATATTCTGACAATGTTATAGACCAAAATAGCGATCGTAAATTGTGAATCTACTGAATCTAGCACTGATGCTAATTCACTCACATCTAAAAAAATGGCAAAAATATTACTCACATTTATAGAAGTGATGATTCCTAATGCTGACATAATCTAAGTTGTGAGGAAATTACCTCTATCAACAAGATAAAAACTCTTTACCTGGATAAAACTATCAGCCTAGAAACTTTTCTAGTGTATGTCTAAGTTATCACTAGACCAAAGAATTTTATTTGAAAATCTGATAAATTTTATTCAAATTCAAAAGAATTTTACTTACGCCTTGCTGCTGACGGGCTTTGACCCTTGTACTCATCAAATTTCTTATGACAACCTCAAGTTCAAAAACAGCATTTACCTCTACAAAAACCTGGATTTGGCAAGATTTCCCTATCTGCTATCAAACCCAAGGAACCACTGGGCCGGCTGTTGTCCTCGTGCATGGATTTGGCGCTTCTTGGTGGCATTGGCGGAAAAATATTCCCGTGTTAGCACAAAATTGCCGAGTTTATGCTATTGATTTGATTGGTTTTGGTGGTTCCGCAAAACCTAAACCTGGTGAAAAAATTACCTACACTCTAGAAACATGGGGACAACAAGTAGCAGATTTTTGCCGTGAAGTTGTCGGCGAACCTGCTTTTTTAGTCGGAAATTCTATTGGCTGTATTGTAGCCATGCAAGCAGCTGTTAGCAACCCAGATATTGCCTTGGGAGTTGCATTGCTCAACTGTTCTTTACGGCTGTTGCACGATCGCAAACGTATAACTTTACCTTGGACTCGTCGTGTCGGAGCGCCTTTACTGCAACGCTTGCTTTCTATCAAACCAGTTGGTGATTTCTTTTTCAATCAACTTGCCAAACCGAAAACAGTGCGGAAAATTCTCCTGCAAGCTTATGCTAATCCTGAGATGGTGACAGATGAGTTGGTAGATATTCTGACTTCACCAGCAAGCGATCCAGGGGCTGGGGCTGTGTTTCTTGCTTTTACTTCTTATTCTACAGGGCCATTACCAGAAGACCTTTTACCACTGTTACAGTGTCCTGCAATTATCTTGTGGGGAACAGCCGATCCGTGGGAACCAATTAAGTTAGGGAGAGAATTAGCTAATTTCCCACAGGTACAAAAGTTTATTCCTTTAGAAGGAGTTGGGCATTGTCCCCAAGATGAAGCACCAGAGTTAGTCAATCCGATTTTACTTGATTGGATTGGGGAGCAATCGGCAGTGTGAGATTCAGTTGAAAGCTTTTATTGCTTGCCACAGACACAAACTATGTAGAGAATACATCTGGTAGCGGTAAAAGAGTAATTATTAAGTGCAAGTTTACAGAGAATTAGTATATGATAAAAGCCCGTTTTAACGGGCTTTTTCGTCTTTCAAGCTTAGTCTAAAACGCGGAATACAGAGGTACGCACTTGTTCTGCCCTGACTTGCAAACTCCGGCATATTTCTTGTCATCTATTGGTTTTTTAGCATTGGGAGTGGAAAGCCTTGTTGCAAGCATTTCAGACGGCAAAAAGTGCAAGTTCAATAGGCGATAGTTTACCACCAAGATCGGCGGCCGCGCCAACCGCCGCGCCAACCGCCGCGCCAGCCGCCGCGCCAGCCGCCGCCCCACCTGCGGACGTTACCTCCAGCTAAAAGCTCCTGTTGCTCTATGGATAGCTCGACAAGCAAATCGGATTGGATGGATTGAAACGACATAATTGTTTGCCTCACTTTTGTACAGTGCAGAAGGATGGCTAGTGCCTTGATTGATACAGAAAAAGCTGTAGTGTAAAACTATTTTGATCTGAAGTAAGTGGAGTTTACCTATCTTTAACAAGGGGCTTAAGCCCCTTGTCTGGTTATAGGAGACTGCTCAAATTCTTTCTCAAAATTGAATTGAACTTGAGATAATTATATGAGCCTTTCTTTCCCCCACGAATTGCAAAGTTTAGGACAAACGTGGGATTTTACGGAGACTCACGATACCACGAATAAAGAATCGGTTACCACGGGGGGATGTTCCTCCACCACTGAAAGAAGGCTCTTCACCACCCGCTCCTTCACCACCCGCTCCTTCATCACCTGAATTTTCATCACCTAAGTCTCCTTCATCGCCATTTTGTCCACCAGCCAGAAGCTGTTGTTGCTCTGTAGATAAGTCCACAAGCAAATCAGACATGGTACTTTGATTTGACATAATTTTTTACCTCACTTACTAACATTAGGTGTTATTCACCTATATTTTTAATAGTAATTATTTCCTGACAGTTTAAATTATTCTCAGGTTAGAAATAATAATAGCAAAAATATTCCTTTTGACTCATGAAAATTTAAATAGAAACCAAAAAATAGCTTTATATTTTATATTGGCAAAACTGCACTAAATATTGATAATTTCCCCAAGTTTGATCCTGATTTAAAAAGTTAAAATTTGAACCGTCTAGGTTTTATTAAAAAATGTAGAGGCACGAGTAATTGTGCCTCTACGTGTAGGAGATTTCTTTTCCAAAAGCTAAATTTTATGAGAAGATACTATTTAAGAGATTGGCAATTAAATTTTTCCATTTATCCTCTCCTAAACTAAAGTTTGGTAAACCAAATGTTGTGGAAGACCCAATAGTAAATTGTGACAAACTATATCTAGTTTTTTGTGAAGAAACATCACCACTTACAAGATTTAATGTATTATCTGCCGCAGTTTGGATATTAGTTTGCTGGATAAAAAAATTACTTCCACCAGGTATATTTGTGATTTGCCCAGCAGCTAGGGTTTCCTGTTCTTCTTCAGACAAATCCCTGAACCATTCAGAATTGGGGAATTTGGTATTTTCAGACATAGTTTTATTTGCTTATACAAAGACTATTTTTTACATTGATAAAAACTTTAAATGCTCTCCTTGCTGAGAGAGGAAAGTCTCAATATCACCTTGTATTTGTACCTGACCTTTATCTAGTAGTACAATCCAATCGGCTCGATTAATTACGCTGGGACGATGGGTAATCAAAATAGTAGTTTTGCCTTCTCGGTATTCCAAAAGCCTGTCTAGTACGTGAGATTCGCTGACTGGATCGAGTCCAGCTGTTGCTTCGTCTAAAATCAGTACAGGTGGATTGGTAAGGATGCCTCTAGCGATCGCTAATCGTTGTCTTTGTCCACCAGAGAGATTCGCCCCAAATTCCCCTAAAACTGTTTGATACTGATTCGGAAGTTGACTGATAAACTCATCTGCATCCGCTATCTGGCAAGCTTTGACAATTTCCTCAAAGGAAATATAAGGTGTTCCTAAGCGGAAGTTTTCTAAAATTGAGCGACTCCAAAAATGAGGTTCTTGAGGTACATAGACTACTTGTTGCCGCAAACAATCCAGGGAAAGGTCGTTGATGTTATAGAAACCAATGCGAATATTGCCAGAATTAGGCTGATATAAGCCTGCAATCACTTTCGCTAAAGTACTTTTACCACAACCTGACTTACCAATCAAAGCGATCGCTTTCCCTCCAGGAAGTTTGAGAGAAAAATCTTCTAATAAGTCAACTCTGCCAGCATGGTGAAATTGGACATGGGAACAGCGAATGTCTGCATCACTAGAAATTTGAACAACCGGCTTTTGGCTACCTCCGACTACTTCCGGTGTTGCATCGATAACTTCCAGAAGGCGAGAAATTGCTGTTTGAGAGCGAAAATATTCATCTACTAAGCCAACCACTGAGTTAATTAAAGCCAGAACATTGAACTGTAAGGCGTTAAAAGCCAGCATTTGACCAATGCTTAATTCCCCATTAATCACCAAGATACTTCCTAGACCAAGCAAAATCACGCCACCAAGGGTAGCTATAAGTTTGCTAATAGTACCGTTGATAATACCGATTTGGATGGTGCTAAAAGTCAGGTTAGCAAGGCGGCCAAAGCGGCTTTGAAATTCATCCCAAAATTGCGGAGCGGCATTTGTAGTTTTGATTACCTGTGCGCCCTTAAATGTTTCCACCAAAACACCTTGATTCTCCGTCCCTAAAACTAAGAGACTGCGGGTTTTTTGTTGGAGGATAGGTAAAAAAGGTAGGGTCGAGAGGGTAATTAACCCAGCAAAAACGATGACTGCCATTGTCAGTTTCCAACTGTAAAACAGCATCAAGCAAAAAGAAACCACAGCAACAAAAAACTGGCTAGGTAAAAGAACTACAATTTGCGATACCAACTGGTTGATGTCGTTGATATCTCGCAGACGGCTAGTGATTTCACCACTACGACGGGCTTCGTAGTAATTTAAAGGCAATTGGAGAATTTTTCGCCCAAATTCCAAGACTAATCCTAATTGCAATCGCTGCCCAAAATGAGCAATCATAATCGCTTGCAATAGTTGCAAAGTACTGCCGAATAAGCTCATAACTACAACGGCTGAGATCACAACAGTGAGTAACTGGGTATCTCCGCGCACAAGTACATCGTCTGTAAGCAGTTGGATCAAGACGGGAGTACCTAGAGCCAACAGACCTAAGACAATGTTGATTGTTAAAACTTGAGTTAGCAGTCCACGATAAGGCAAGATGCGTACTAAAAAGCGGCTTAAGCCACCTTTTGCTTCTTCTGTGGGCTGCTCAAAAAAGCGGACTGGATCTGGCTCTAGTAAGAGCATCACCCCATTCCAAGCTTCTGTTAACTCTTCTCGGTTAATATAACGGATACCTACAGCTGGATCGGCAATGACGTACTTATTGCCGCGCTTGGTGTATAAAACAACCCAATGATAACCCCGCCAATGAATAATTGCTGGTAGATTGATTTCTGTGATTCTATCTATGATCGCAGGTGAAGCTTTCACTGCCCTGGCATTAAAACCGAGAGTCTCAGATCCACGCTTTAAACCCAGCAAAGTTGTTCCTAGCTGTCCAGTCCCAACGGCATCTCGACTGCGATTTATGCTTAAAAAACGTCCGTGATGTTTGCAAATTGAAGCAAGGCTGGCGGCTCCACAGTCTTCTTCACTCAACTGCAAAACACACTGGTAATTTTTATGGAGTTTGAATAGATCGAACATGGTTACAGACCTATTAAATTAGTGATTAAAAATTTGTGATGAATCTGGCTTTGCGGAGAATGAACTGAAGCACCGTTTCTCGGCGGGAAATTATATCAGCCCTACCTTCCATACCCGCTTTCAGATGACACTGGCGATCGCTTCTACTCAAATATGAAGTTTGTGGCTCAATAGTTACTTCATAAGCAACTACCTGGGCTTGGGTTACACCTGAATTGACATTGCTTTTTACAGGTAAAGCATCTGGTGCAACTGTTTTGACAGTTCCTTTGAGAGTGCCGTAGTCTGGATAGGGACAAGCAGAAACTTGCATCTGAACTTTTTGGCCTGCTTTTACCTTGTCAATATCTTGAGCCGGCACACGAGCTTTAACTACTAAAGAAGCGTTGAGAGGAGCAATCTGAGCGATCGCTTCACTTGGTTGCACTACTTGTCCTGGGTTGCGAAGATTCAATTGCAGCAATGTTCCGGCGATTGGCGATCGAATCACACTCAAATTCAAGTCGGTTTGAACCTGTTGCAAATCTTTGCTGCTACTAGCGAGTTGCTTTTGGAGTTCAAGGCGCTGCTGGAGTAAAGTTTCTCGTTCTTTTTTCAAAGCGGCTAAAGTAGCCTCACCTCTAGCCTGTTCTTGCTTAATCCGTTCAGATGCCACTATTACAGCCGCATTACTGGCATTAATCGCGGTTTTAGCTTTTTCTAAATTCGTTTGCGCGATATTTAGGGCTTGTTCTTTGTCCTCCAAAAGATTTTTAACACTAACTTTAGCTTCTTCTAGCTTTGCCTGAGCAGATATAACCGCTTGTTCTTTTTCCTCAAACAGATTGCGAGAAACCGATCCCGATGCGACTATCGGCTGCAATCGGTCACGTTGCACCTTGGCTACTTTCAAAGCTGCTTCTGCTTCTTGTACAGTTGCCGTTAAAACTTTTTCCCGTAGTAAGCGATCGCGTTGTACCTTAGCTAAGATTAAAGCTGCTTGTGCTTGTGTCATATCAGCCGCAGCCTTAACTTGCTGATCTTGATAGTTGCGTTGCGTCCCATCTAATTCAGCTTGTGCAGCAATAATCGTGCGGTTGGTTAAGTTTGTCTGAGCTGCAATCTGAGCATCGATTTCACCCAGTTGAGCATCAATTTGACTTTGTTGTAATTTACCTTGCTGAATACTACTTTCTAGTTGACTCTTTTGAGTCTGAAGGCGGGAATTATCAATTTGAGCGATCGCTTGTCCCTGAGTCACCACCTGATTTTCTTGAATATCAATGTTTTGAACGGTTCCGGCCATAGCAGACTGAACAACCCGTAGTTCTCCTACAGGTCGAATACTTGCCGGAACTTTGACCGTGACATTGTAACTGAGAATAGATGTAAGAGCGATCGCAGCCACAAAGGTAGCAACTAAAACTCCTCCGCCAATGTTAGTCCATTTGCTGAGATGGGGAAGAAACTCGTTAACATCAACTACATGGAGTTGTTCTGGATTGGGTTCATTAAACCTATTTCCAAAATAGTTTTCCTCGCGGGCTAAGAAGTTCGCCATATTACATAATTTTTTGAAATGTATACACCAAAAGCTCAGATTTATTTAATATCAACCCCAATTTTTTTGCTGCAAAGCTGGTTAAACCTCATCTATGTTGAAATCAAGAGTTTTTCAAAAGATATATTTATTGATGTAGGTTGGGTGGAGTAAAACGCAACCCAACATTACCACCAAATTTTATGTTGGGTTACGCGATCGCTGCACCCAACCTACAAAACTACGGTTCTCAAGATAGACGAGGTTTATATTGCATAACTTGATTGCAAATCAGATGCCACAAAAAATATATCTTTGGTGATATGCCACAGGGTATAATCAAGAATTAAAGTCTATGTTAATCTTGCCAAGATTAATCAGATAGCTAATCACAGATTCGGCTTGTAAGTTAATCACAATGTGAAATGGACTATCAGCAGGAGTGTTTGCCAAATTAAAGAATGAAAAAGTAACATATACTGCTAAAAATTCCCAGCATAATGTTTTCCGATTGTCTATAATTAGTAAAAGGGGAAGAGAAAGATATGCACGACAAGATAAGCGAATTTATCTTTCTCAAGATTCAAACGCGGCCAACGCGGTAAAGAATACAGAGGAGAACGCTCAAACTCCCTCAAAGTCCTCACTTACGTTGAGCGAGTTACAATAAACTCCTCTGTCCCCCTTTTTTATTTATAAACAAAGCAATCTTATACCAATTTAATGTGAAGTTGCACATATCTTGATCCCCCTAAATCCCCCTTAAAAAGGGGGACTTTGATGGATGTTTTTCCGGTTCCCCCCTTATTAAGGGGAGCCAGCGCGGTCTTCTCCCAAGGGGAGACGCTAAAAGCGATGGGGTCTCCCCAAGTGGAGCGACTGGCGTGGGCTAGGGGGGATCGAATTCTATGCAGCTTCATAAAAAATTGGTATTAACTACAAATCTCCACCCTGAATCTAGATGTTTGGTTTCTGTGCAGAGTCAAATAACAGGCAAGTATTGAAATTACTTATTGGATTTCTGGTCAGGTAATAAAGATAGTAAAAAAACAAGTTTTACAAAAAATAGATTCACTCTTAGATGCTTGAAAACCTTAACTCACAATGTTCTCGTTGATACTCTTTTCGCCGAGGATTTTGATAGATGATGAAGATGTACAATATCTATCGGCTAAGTAGGGAAAACTCAAATTTTCTAGATTATCCAGCACCACCACAATGATAAAATTGGTGGTGCTGTGTAGTGAAAGTAGACAGGTAGTCTTTGTAATAATCAGCTACTCGGTTCAAAGTTAGAGATGGATTTAAGCTAAGAGAAGTCAGAAAAAGCAAAAATTTACAATAAATATTTTTGACGTTTTATTTTTTGCTTTCTTTTCTTTCTCTGCCTAAATTTATCAAATACTCTGATTATGTAATAGCTAATTTTTGCAAATTAACTGGTGAACGGATTTGTTATACCGGGCAAGGTAGGTATTCCGGGTACAGCTGCTAGACCACCTAATTGTAAGTTCTGTACTGCTGATGTTTGAACACCATCATTTGAACCTTTACTGTTAGCTTCGCTGCCTTGAGGACCAGACCTACTCGTTCCGTCTAACCTTGTAAGTCTTCTAGCGAAATTGCTCTGATTTCTCTGAGAGTCTACACCGCCAGCGAGTAGCTCTTGTTGTTCATTAAATAACTCGACAAACAACTCAGATGTGTTGATTTGATATGACATGATTGTTAGCCTCACTTACGAAATTAGGTATGTGACTACCTAAGACCCAACTATAGGCATTGTTTGTCATGATTTCATAAACCTGAAGACATAAAACCAAATTGTATTTTTGTTTCTTAAGGTAGATATAAAATCTTTAATTTTTTTTAGATATAGCAATGCCATAGAGCAAGAATGGTCAATATTTGCTATTTTCAAACTGATTTCAAGTATTTGAACATATATTTATAAACTTGGCATATCTAAAACCACTACTTTGACATCATGAGTGGGAAAACATTAATAAGTTTTACTTAAGTCTTTGGAACTAATACATAAGCAGTTTTGACAAATAGACAACCTGTCGTAACGAATGCATAATATCAGGCTTTTCAAGTGGAAAATAAGCTCAGTAAGTTCTAGAGCGGTAAAGCAAGAAAGAACGCCGCAATGGCCAAACCGTCGTTAACCGCTCAAAACTATTGGCAAATCCCTCAAAAACTTGGGTATTGTTTTAAACTCTAAGTTACTATAGTTAACTTTAAAAACTATGCTGACCCAAGATAAAAAACAACACAACTGGAAACCTATTATCAAAGCATTCGAGGTTGTCCTTGGCAAAAATGGCGTAGTGCAACGCCGCGAAGAACTTATTACTTATGAATGTGATGGTTTAACTGGCTATCGCCAACGCCCGGCTGTAGTGGTATTACCTAGAACAACAGAACAAGTTGCCCAAGTAGTAAAGATATGCAATCAATATTCTATCCCCTTCATCGCACGCGGTTCTGGCACTGGTCTATCTGGCGGTGCTTTACCAGTGGAAGACTCTGTTTTGATTGTCACTTCCTTAATGCGGCAAATCATCAGCATTGATTTGGAAAATCAACGCACAATTGTTCAACCAGGCGTGATTAATAGTTGGGTAACACAAGCCGTTAGTGGTGCTGGTTTTTACTACGCTCCTGACCCATCTAGCCAAATTATCTGCTCTATTGGGGGCAACATTGCTGAAAACTCTGGTGGCGTACATTGTCTTAAATATGGTGTCACCACTAACCACGTTTTAGGATTAAAAATTGTCACGCCAGAAGGAGAAATTGTCGATTTAGGTGGACAAATCCCCGAAATGCCTGGTTATGATTTAACGGGTGTGTTTGTTGGTTCTGAAGGCACTTTAGGTATAGCCACAGAAATTACTTTACGAATTCTCAAAAGTGCAGAATCAATTTGCGTACTATTGGCAGATTTTACCAGTATTGAAGCTGCCGGAGCAACTGTTTCTGATATCATCAGCGCTGGAATTATTCCTGGCGGTATGGAAATGATGGATAACTTCAGCATCAATGCAGTTGAAGATGTTGTCGCCACAAATTGTTATCCCCGTGATGCTACTGCTATTTTGCTAATCGAAATTGACGGTTTAGAAGTAGAAGTTGCAGGAAATAAGCAGCGAGTGACTGAAATTTGTAAAAAGAATGGGGCGCGAAATGTCACTTCTGCTAGTGACCCAGAAACCAGATTGAAATTATGGAAAGGACGTAAAGCTGCTTTTGCTGCGGCTGGGCATTTAAGTCCAGATTATTATGTACAAGATGGTGTAATTCCCCGGACTCAGTTGCCTTATGTTCTGCATGAAATTGAGGCATTAAGTGAACAATATGGTTATCGTGTTGCTAATGTATTTCATGCTGGTGATGGCAATCTTCATCCATTAATTCTTTATGATAATTCTGTGCCTGGAGCATTGGAACAAGTAGAAGAAATGGGTGGAAAAATTCTCAAGCTTTGTGTCCAAGTTGGTGGAAGTATTTCTGGTGAACATGGCATCGGTGCGGAGAAAAGGTGCTATATGCCCCAGATGTTTAGCCAAGTTGATTTAGAAACTATGCAATGGGTGCGACAAGTTTTTAATCCTAAAGGGTTAGCAAATCCTGAAAAGATATTCCCCACACCACGAACTTGTGGAGAAGCAGCAAATGCGTCTGCTGTCAAGCAATTTGAAGGTGTGGAAAGATTTTAAGAAGAAAGAGTTCAGAATTCAGGAGTCAGGAGTTAGGAATTAGAAGTTAGGAGTCAGAATTAGAGTTTGGAATTCTAATTTATTAGGTTTTGGTATCGTTAAGTATATTCATAACCAAAACTGGCTCCGTATGCTTTCAACTATTCTGAATTCTGAATTCTGAATTCTGAATTCTGAGTTATTAATCATCATTTCTTTACATCATCCGGAGGATTACAACTTTATTTTGTAGTTATATATATTCCGATCGCACTAGGTCACGATTACAAATGAATCGGGTTGCTCGCCGTTGTGTTTCTTACTTAATGTGTTTGGGATTAGTAGCCACTTTAACAGTTTTTTCATTCTCTTCAGTTTCTTCACTCCCAGTTTATTCCCAAAAAATAATTCCTTTACCTACAGAAATTCGCGGCGTTTGGCTCACTAATGTTGCTAGTGGTGTACTATTTGTCCCTTGGGGTATTAACCGGGCTATAAACCAATTATCGTCCCTCAATTTTAATACAATTTATCCTGTAGTTTGGAACCGAGGACATACTTTTTATAAAAGTGCTGTAGCTGAAATGACTACAGGCTCAAATACTCAACCTTTTCTCAATTTCATGCACGGTGGACAAGATGTTTTAACCAAGATAGTGACACTTGCCAAAAAGAAAAATTTGAGAGTCATTCCCTGGTTTGAATACGGGTTTATGACACCGCATTATTCACAATTAGCAAGGCGTTATCCCGATTGGTTAACAATTGGGCAAGAAGGTATAAAGTCTATCCAAGATGCACCACCAGAAGAAATTGATAATAGTTTAGTAAGTAAGCTGGCTTGGTTGAATCCCTTACATCCGCAAGTGCAAGAGTTTATCCGAGGGCTAATTTTGGAAGTAGTCAGGGATTATGATGTGGATGGTATTCAGATTGACGATCATTTTGGGATGCCAGTACAGTTTGGCTACGATCGCTTCACGATTGAACTTTACCAGCAAGAACACAAAGGCAAAAGTCCTCCCATCGACCCTTTTAACTCAGAATGGATGCGTTGGCGAGCAGACAAAATTACTGATTTTATGGCAGAACTCTATCAAGCTGTGAAGGCGGTGAAACCCAAAGTCAAAATATCCCTATCTCCAAACTATCAAGCTTTTGCCTACAAATACTATTTGCAAGACTGGGAGAATTGGGTAAAAAAAGGTTTAGTTAATGAGTTAATTTTGCAAGTTTATCGAAATGATAAAAGCTCTTTTATCGCTCAATTAGAACAACCATCTGTGAAATTGGCTCAAAGTCTAATTCCTGTACAAATTGGTATATCAACGGGAACGGTGCGTAATCCTGTGAAAATGGGACAAGTTAGAGAACAGGTTCAAGCAGTACGCGATCGCAATTTTAATGGTATATCCTTTTTCTACTGGGAGAGTCTCTGGGGTTACATTGTACCGGAATCGCCCCAACAGCGACGCAAAGCTTTTTTTGAGATGTTTAATGCTAGAACTGTCAGACAATTCAAACCAAAAAAACTTTGATGCCATTCGCGCCGGAAAATACTAGATTTAGCTTTACACTGCTGTGGACTCTCGCTACTTGTGGCGGTTTTTTATTGAGTTTACTTTTTATTGAAGTTGGCGAGCAGCCAGATGTTGGGGTGGTAGAAGCAGCTATCGGCGGATTTGCGATCGCACTTCCTCAAGGTTGTCTTCTCAAAGAACCTGTATTTTGCATCAGGTGGATTTTGTCAAGTCTTTTGGGTTGGAGTATCATCACTGCGATCGGTATTGGTGCGGTAGGTTGGATTGTACCCAGCATTCAAATTCTTCCTTTGAGAATCCTGTCGGGAGCGATTTATGGCGCACTTGGCGGCTTGGGAATTGGATTGACACAATGGTTAGCAATTCCCCAGCCTGTGGCGTGGCGATGGATATTTGTCTCTTCGGTAAGTTGGGCTGTTGCTGTCCCCGTGGGTTCTGCTGTGGGGATGATTTTGCACGACTTAACGCAATTATTCTTAGGCGAAGTTATAGGGTTAGCTATCACCTGGCTGATAGTTGGTATCCTCACCGGAATGAATGCTCATAAATTGCGATCGTGAGTTCCCATTACCCAGCCTTGCCCCAGAAATTTATTAAGAATTGTAAAATTAATTGATATAGTATGATAATTGTACCTAAGTATATGCAAAAATCTTGGAAAACTGTTCAAAAAATCATTAGATTTGCCCTCAACTGCAAATGTATTTTCGCCTTCAAAAAGCAGGATTTGTTAAGCTGACTTCTATTAGCTTTCCTAGATTTCTGACCAGAAGTAGAGAAAGATTTAAATTTCGATGAGCAACAGCTGACAATACTTTGCTATAGGCGCTAAAGTGCATCTACTACAAGCATAACGATAAGAGAGCGCCTAGAAGAGTCAGTAATACCAGAAAGGGACTCTCGCATGAATAAAAATCCAGCAGAATCAACTATGGAGTTGACAAAATTATCGCCCCCTCAAATTATCTTTGGCACGGAAGTAGAGGAAAAAAATAGTAGTGAGCAATTTCTACTGAGCATGTACGATTCTGTGCAGGCATCAATATTTGTAGTAGATGTTCTAGAGGATGGAGATTTTCAGTATGTGGCACTTAATCCCACTCATGAACGGTGGATAGGCATTCGCTCAGACGATCTCCGAGGCAAAAAACCAGAGGATATTCTCTCCCCCATCGATGCTGCGAGGGTGCGTCAGCACTATGCTGACTGTGTGCTATTTGGTAAAACTATTTCTTACGAACAATGTTTGCAATTCCAGGGGGTTCCTACTTGGTGGAGTACGACTCTCACGCCACTAAGGGATGCTAACTCCCGGATTTATCGACTGATTGGTACTAGTAGCAATATCACCCCTGTGAAGCAAGCCCAAGAAGCAGTCGGACTCCAGGTTGAACGGGAGCAATTGCTAGAAGCGATCGCCGAACGAATTCACCAATCTGTAGAATTAGAGACAATTCTGCATCAGACAACAATTGAACTGCGGCAATTTTTGAATTGCGATCGCATTCTAATTTATCGCTTCCAGCCTGATGGCAGTGGGGTAATTGTTGCCGCAAGCGTCGCTGCAAGCGATTCACTATTGGGAAAAAACATCATCGATCCCTGCTTTAGTGGCAATCCAGAAAACTACGGGCAAGGTTGCATTCAAGTTGTTGAGGATATTTATGCAGCAGGCTTGCATCCTTACCATATAGATTTTCTGGCATCTTTGCAGATTAGAGCCAATGTAGTCGTGCCGATTTTCCAAGAGCAAGATATGTGGGGGCTATTGATTGCCCATCATTGCCAGGAATCGCGTCAATGGCAGCAAGCAGAAACTAGCTTACTTAAACAGCTGGCAACTCAAATCGGCATTGCTGTGCAACAAGCAGAACTTCGTCAGCAGCTTAAGGATCTCAAAGCCGAAATAGAGTTGCAAAAACAGAAGCACAAAAATCAGTTGCAGCAGGTACGAAACTTTGAAGCCTTGGTGCGCCGGATGACAGAACAAATCCGCGATCGTCTGGATGAAGCTCAGGTGTTGCAGACTGTCACTCAGGAATTAACAGAGTTACTGAACCTTGAACGTTGCCAAATTGAACTCTATAGCCCCTGTCAAACCCTGGTAACTATTGCCTACGAGTACAGCATCAACCTACCGCAGTGTCGAGAATTGACCAGACAGATTGCAGACCGTCTGGAAGTTTATCAACCCTTGTTGCAAAAACAACCTCTGCAATTTTTAGAAATTGCCCCTGGATGGCAACCAAACCTATTGGTTATGTCCCAGATGGCTTGTCCAATTTTCGATACTCAAGGGATTTTGGGAAATCTTTGGTTGACAAGACCATCACAAGAAGCATTTGATGAATTTGAAATTGAGTTAGTGCAGCAGGTTGCCAATGAATGTGCGATCGCAATTCGCCAAGCTCAACTTTACCAACAAACCCAGGCACAGGTAAAAGAATTAGAAAATTGCGATCGGCTCAAAAACCAATTTCTCCGAAATCTCTCTCAAGAACTGCGAACCCCAATAACTAGCATCAGCCTTGCAGTCCAAACCCTCGAAAGTGTCTTAACACCAGCAGAAATATTAGAGATAGAAATAGTTCCACAACTCTTGCAGATTCTGCATAACGAGTGTGCGCGAGAAAGCAAGTTAATTAACGATCTACTCAAACTCACATATCTCGAAGCAGAACCCGAACCCCCAACATTGATTGCCATTGACTTACAAAGCTGGCTTCAGCCCATTGTCGAGTCTTTTCGAGACCTCACCAACTGTCAGCGACAGCAGTTAAAACTGAGTCTAGATAGCGCACTCCCGCCTTTAGAGACAGATATCACAGATATGGAGAGGATTATCACCGAACTACTCAACCATGTCTGCAAATATACCCCAGCAGGTGAATCAGTCACAGTCTCTACCCACTTAAGAGGGGATGCAGTAGAGCTTAATATTAGCAATTCTGGACTAGAGCTTACCAGCAATGAACTGTCACGCATTTTTGAGCCTTTTTATCACCTTTCCAAACACGATCCTTGGAAACACAGCGGCACTGGACTGGAATTAGCATTAGTGCAGAAAATGGTCAGACATTTAGGCGGCTCAATTTATGTAGAGAGTGGAGCCGGTCAAACTACCTTCACCATCAAATTCCCCCTTTAATTCGTTTTTTGGGCGTATCACTAGCTAAATTCTCAGAAGTTGTGCTATGATAGTTATTCGTGTGGGTGACTAGCTCAACGGTAGAGCAGTAGACTCTTAATCTATTGGTTGCGGGTTCAAATCCCTCGTCACCCACTTTTTAAGTATTTAATCAGGTATTTGGTGCAGACTCTTTTGCAAATATAGAACTACACTTAATCTCCAACAAAATGGAGAGCAATTGCAAAAGGTTGTGAGTTCACCTCCGCAACCCAAAATTTATACTCTAAAAAGAGTAGGTGAGATGCTTAAAGAAACGATTTTAGAATCTAAACCTCGTCTACTACTATTTCTAAGATACAAGGTTGGGTGCAGCGATAGCGTAACCCAACATAAATCAATACAGTTTAGACAAGACCAAAATACTTGTAGAGACGGCTATTTATCGCGTCTCGAAAACCCAAAATTTTTGCCAGTAGCCATTAACCCAAGCGTATTGCAACCTAAATAAGGTGGTAATGTTGGGTTGCGTTTCACTCCACCCAACCTACATAAATATATATTTTAAAAAACTCTTGGTTTCAAAATGGATGAGGTTTATATATTTAGGCTTAGAAAAAATCTAACAATTTTCAGCCCGAAAATCTTGAGTAATTAGGGCAGCATCATCTTTAAGATATCCTGCTGTCACACAATCATCAATCAATTGCAGGACAAAGGGCCACAGTTCCGGCGCACCTGTTTCTACTGGTACTACCCGTTTCATCACCTGATTGCGGCTAATGCCATGAATACGCCAAGTCCCACCCTGAGTTTGCTGATTATGCAACAAAGGCTGTATACGGTCTAAGGCTGCGGCAAATTTGGCGGTAGGTGTTTCTCCTGCTTCAAACTCATCCCAGAGTAAACGCAACTCACTATCTTGGTCTGCTGGCAAAAGTCCGAATAAACGCAATGCTGCTTGTGCTTCTCTTACTGCTTTGCTGTCGTTACCCTGCACATCGTAACAAAAGGTGTCACCTGCATCAATTTCTACCAAATCGTGGATTAGCAGCATTTTGATGGCATGGAATATATCAACACCGTCTGGGGCATAATCTACTAAGGCGATCGCCATTACAGCTAAATGCCAAGAGTGTTCTGCACTATTTTCTCGGCGTGACCCATCCATAAGTAGGGTTTGCCGCATTACCTGCTTCAATCGATCAATTTCGATGATGAATTGAATTTGTTCAGTCAGCCGATTGATTTGCACCTGAATTTCTGATTGGGTGTGAGGTTTACTGGATTTTAGACTGTAGCTGATTATCTCAATAATTCCAGCGTATCTGCAAGTAATCTTTTTTACATACCAATTAAAAAACGCCTGGGAGTGTTGCCGTGTTTCCACCCCAGGCGTTCTTTATTTTTAACTTGCTCCTCACACTACTAAATACTATCACTGGTTTAATGAAAAGGAGATTAAACTCAGTGACACTTTTAAAACTGTACCAACAATCCAATTTTTATATGTAAATTAAAAAATGCCCGGGAGTGTTGCCGTGTTTCCACCCCAGGCATTTTTTATTCTCAACTTGCTCCTCACACACAAATAAACCATATCACTACTTCTATTTAATAGCAAGTATATTGAGTGACATTTTTAAAACTGCACAAGCAATTCAAATTCTGACCAATTAAAAAGCGCTTGGGAGTGTTGCCGTGTTTCCACCCCAAACGCTTTTTATTTTTAACTTGCTCCTCACACACGATTAGATAATATCATTGCTTCAATCATAAAGAAAGTATATAGTGTGACACTTTGTAAACCGCACACTCAATAAGCAATGATTTAGTGTAAAAAGTGACGTACACCAGTTAAGACCATCAGTAAACCCAGTTCGTTAGCAGCTTTGATTGAATCTTTATCGCGCAGACTTCCACCTGGTTGGACAATGGCTGTAATTCCTGCGGCTGCGGCTGTTCTCACGGAATCATCGAAGGGGAAGAATCCATCGCTGGCGAGTATTGCACCTTTGGCTTTTTCTCCAGCTTGTTCTAGTGCAATTTTAACTGATCCGACGCGGTTCATTTGACCACCACCTACTCCTATTGTAGTGCGATCGCTAGTTACAACAATGGCATTAGATTTAACGTGTTTGCAAACTTTCCAAGCAAACAGTAATTCGGCTAATTCGCTGTCGGTGGGTTGACGTTCTGTGACTACTTGCCATTGGCTAGTATCAGCAATCACATCATCACTAGCTTGGACAAGGAAACCACCTGCTATCACTTTTACGGTATCTTTAGGGCCACTGCTCAAATCAGCTAGAGTCAAAACCCGCACATTGGATTTTTTACCAAGGATTTCTTGCGCTTCAGCATCACAACTTGGTGCAACCACACATTCTAGAAATGTTTTAGTTAACTCGCTAGCCGTAGCCGCATCAATGGGACGGTTGAGTGCGACAATCCCACCAAAGGCAGAAGTCGAATCAGCATTAAAAGCTTTTTGATACGCTTCGAAAATCGTACTTCCCAATGCCGTACCACAGGGATTTGTATGTTTGATAATCGTTGCGGCTGGAGTATCAGTAAATTCAGCAATGATTCGGCGTGCGGCTTCTAAATCAACTAAGTTATTGTAACTAAGTTCTTTGCCTTGGAGTTTTGTCGCAGATGTCCATCCCGTTGGAGTAGTACCAGTTTGATACCAGGTGGCGGGTTGATGGGGATTCTCACCGTAACGCAGAGATTGTAATTGTGTGCCGCTAAGGGTGTATTGCTCTGCTTCTGCGAGGTAAGATGCGATCGCGCGATCGTAGCTAGCAGTATGCGAAAATCCTTTTAATGCTGCCTTTTGCCGAAACTCTAGGGATGCTATGCCGTTATTTTGGCGCAATTCCTCCAAATACTCGTCATACTGTGCTGGATCGCATAATACAGCGAGATGGGCGAAGTTTTTCGATGATGCTCGCAGCATTGCTGGGCCACCGATATCAATTTGTTCAACAGCTTCTAATAATGTTACCCCTGGTTTAGCGATCGTTTCCTCAAAGGGATATAGATTCACCACCACTAAATCAATCGGGCGAATTTGGTTATTTTCTAAATCTGTAATATCTTCGGGAACATCTCGCCGCGCCAAAATTCCGCCATGAATTCGGGGATGTAGGGTTTTGACTCGACCACCTAAAATTTCTGGTGAACCTGTATAATCTGCAACTTTGGTGACAGGGAGTCCCGCATCTTTGAGTGCTTGGGCTGTTCCCCCACTGCTGATTAAATCAAAGTCAAATTCTTCAACCAAGCTACGGGCTAGGTCAATTATACCAGTTTTGTTAGATACACTCAGCAGGGCTAGACGCGCCATTGATCAATTCCTTAAAAGTAGGCTAGAAGCGAAGGATCTCAAGTTTTGCATAAGCCTTGGTTCACTTCAAGACCATGAGGAATAATATTGACTCGTGTAATTTATATGGTTACATCCTCCAGAGTCAGCACTGTCGAAAATGCTGGAAATAAGGAATAAGTAGGCTTAGTCTCTAATATTTGCGATCGCCTAAACTAAAAGTAAGCATCTTTTACCCACATAACTATGGCTATCCAACGAATCTAGACCCCACAGAAGCATTCATCGATTACGCGTGTATAAGCGGTTACAAGGAAGTTGTAACGCTAGAGTGAGCTGTCACATCCAATAGTATTGAAAGTCGGGAGACGTATGCAATCCTTTATTTGGAATAGAACAAGTATAGGTATCTCGCCCGTCTTTTAACGGGCAAGATGCCCAAGCCATAATCTGTCTCAAAACAGTATTGAATGGATATTGTAAATAATTGCTAGCTTTGAGTCGGGCGATCCCACCAGAAATACAGTTAACTTGACTAAAAGATGGTTGAAAATTGTAAAACAATAAACCACCTATAGATCCAATCAATCCAAGTCAAAATCAAAGATAAATTTGGAATTACCTTGAAGTCTTGAGGTTGACAAATTACCGATACTTTAAAAGCTTTACAGCAGTTTCAACAAGCACAATTGACAGTTATCCAAAATTACAAAAATCATCTACGCGGATATCCCGCCAAATATCAGAAATTTGCCAGCCGGAATTGCCAACAGATTGGACTATGGGATTATCGCGCAATGGGATGTAGTCAGGTTCTCTCGGTTCTGGAATCGCTACTGGTTGCTCATCAACCACAGGGGTTGAAAAATTGACGGTATCAGCTTGAAGATTTTGGTCTTCAGCGTCTTGGATTTCCATCATTTTCTTCAGGGTCAGCGTTTCAGATTTTTTGATGATCTTCATATCTATTAATTAAAAGTTTTCATTCACTGAATATCAAAGCCATTAGCTGAAAAGTCAGATGACAACAGAGTTGTAAAAAGTCGTGGGTGAAAGGAGTGTTAATAATTGCACGGAATAAACAAGATACACTAAATCTATGGAAAATACGAGTCCCCTGCTGAGGAATTTCTTAATCCAGTGCAAATCTCTATTTTGGTACAGATGTCTTAGCATAATTTTGTACAAATGCTTTGAGGAATTTACACTACTGCTTTAGAGTAAGTCCAAGGCCGTTTTGTGTTTTAGACTCAATCAAGCCTGATAATAGAGGGTTAAGAGTTCTCGCTGTAAAGGAGCATTGAGAAACTTGTCAGGTCATAAAGGAAAAATCCTGGTAGTAGACGACGAAGCGAGCATACGTCGGATTTTAGAGACGCGTCTTTCCATGATTGGCTATGATGTCGTCACAGCTAGCGATGGTGAAGAAGCTTTGTCAACTTTTCGTGTATCCACTCCTGACTTAATAGTTTTGGATGTGATGATGCCAAAGCTCGATGGCTACGGTGTATGCCAAGAATTACGGAAAGAATCAGATGTACCAATTATTATGCTTACAGCCTTGGGAAACGTAGCCGATAGGATTACTGGGCTAGAATTAGGTGCTGATGACTACATGACAAAGCCTTTCTCTCCCAAGGAGTTAGAAGCTCGGATTGCCTGCATACTAAGGCGATGCTTCCACAAAACTAGTGTCAATACCACTCCTAATTCCACGATAATTCGTGTGGGCAATCTCAAAATTGATACAAATAAGCGACAAGTCTATAAAAATGAGCAACGCATTCGCCTGACAGGTGTGGAATTTAGCTTACTAGAGTTGTTGGTAAACAATTCTGGAAAAGTTTTTTCCCGATTAGAAATGTTGCAGCTATTGTGGGGTTGCGTACCAGGACTTCATTTAGACACCCGTGTAGTAGATGTGCATATCTCCCGATTGCGGACAAAGGTAGAAGATGACCCCAACTTACCAGAGTTGATTATCACAGCAAGAGGTAGTGGTTATTTTTTCCCACGAATTATTGAATCACAGTAGTAGTCTGTCAATAAATAATTGAGTGATACACGGACAGGGTAATCTATAGATACCCTTTTTCAATTTAGATGTGATGCCGAAGAAAAAATACATAGTATCTCTAACATCTGAAAAGAAAGCGTACTTAGAAAGATTGGTCGCAACAGGTAAGAATTCTGCGTATAAAATAAATCATGCGCGTGTATTACTGCTGGCAGATACTAACCATGAAGAAGGGGGTTGGATAGATCAGGCGATCGCTTCGGTTTTAAATTATTAGTGTCTCAACAATTGAACGAGTCAGACAGCGACCTCATTGCTACTATGTAGAAGATAGAGACGTGAATACCAGTATCAATATTCTGAAACGTGGATTAACTACGGTGGGGCACACCGGAAGCTACGCTTGGGGAGATTTGCCCTCTTGGGCGGTTGGCGCAAGCCTGCCCTCTAACGGCGAGTCAGGGAACCAAGAATCCCCGTCTCAATAGAAGCGGGGAGTGTCAAATAATGGTCGCTTAATCGCTGACAAAAACTCTTTACATTAGTCCTAATGATAAATATTTAACCGGACTCGATATTGTATAACAGAAGCTAGAATACAATCATTACAGCGCTTCCGGCTATTATGCAATATAGTTTTCTCCTTGCCCATCTCCTATCATTGCTTTCAGCTTTTAGGATGTACCTCATAGCTGCTAGAAGTGCTGTATCGCCAGCAGATCATGTTCTTTATCAAGATAACTTTTTAAAGTATCCTATTTGCCAATTTTGCTATTTATATAGTTATTATTTTTAAAGTATCGATATTTAATCTATCGATCTGCTAAATATTATCTTAGGGTGACTGCATGACAACCAAAAAAATTACATGGCTAAGTACAACATTGCAATTTAAAGGTTCCGTCATGAAAGCAATCTACAAACATATTTTATTATGCGGAGCTTTCGGATTTTTGATTTCTATCCTTTACCATTTTGAACTGCCTGTATCCCAACCGATTTTAGGAAGTGTTATTCCTAGTATTGTTTTAGGTTTATTACTTGTATTTCGCACCAATACTGCTTATGAGCGATTTTGGGAAGGGAGAAAATGCTGGGGTTCTCTAGTAAATAACATCCGAAATCTGGCCCGGCAAATTTGGGTATCTATTGATGAAATATCTCCAGAAGATAAAGACAATAAAATTACAGCATTAAATTTATTGGTAGCTTTTGCTGTGACAACTAAATTACATTTGCGCGGAGAAGCAGTCAATAGCGAGTTAGAAGATTTAATGCCATCTACTAAGTATAGAAAATTGAAAATTATGAATAATCCCCCCATAGAAGTTGCATTTTGGATAGGAGATTATTTACAAGAGCAGTATCATCGCAATTGCCTTAATAGCTACCAGTTAACATCTATGCAAGAATTATTGAATAATCTTGTAGATAATTTGGGTGCTTGTGAACGGATTTTAAAAACACCTATGCCATTAGCTTACGCCATTCATCTTAAGCAATTATTGTTACTATATTGTTTCCTGCTACCATTTCAAATAGTGGAAAGTCTGGGTTGGTGGACAGGTTTAATTGCGGCTTTAGTTGGTTTTACAGTATTTGGGATTGAAGCAATCGGCTTGGAGATAGAAAACCCCTTTGGTTATGATCCTAACGACTTACCTCTAGATGCGATTTGTGCCACAATGAAACGCAATATAGACGATTTAACTACTCTGACTCCAAATACGCGATCGCATCCAGGAAAATTGACTTATGAAAAAAGTTGAGATTGGGAATAACTTACAAGCCTTGGTTATAGCTGTCAAGTCTCATCTCTCCCTACCCTCCATCATGTTTCGCAGTACTATATAAACGCGAAACTATCTCTTCATTGGTGGATGTGCAATGATGCCTGTACGTCAAACTTTATCAAAGCCTGATATTCAACTTTCTTACTTAGAGTGGAACCAAGGTCAAGAACCCTTACTGCTGTTACATGGTTTAGGCGACCATGCTTTAGTGTGGTCTAGCTTAGGAGATGACTTAGCAGCAGACTACCACATAGTCGCACCAGATATGCGCGGACATGGCGAAAGTACTAAGCCTGAGAGAGATTATACTTTTGAAAGTGCGATCGCAGACCTCGAAGCACTCATGGATCATCTAGGATGGACATCTGCCCAGATTGTAAGTCATTCGTGGACAGGTAAATTAGCCGCTATCTGGGCAAGGCAAAACCCAAAGCGTTTGCGGAGTATAATTCTCGTCGATCCCATTTTCATCTGGAAAATGCCCAGCCTTCTCAGATTAACTTTTCCGATGTTGTATCGCTTCTTACCTTTTCTCAAAAGCATGGGCCCCTTTACCAGTCATGAAGAAGCCGAACAACAAGCACGGCAGTTAAAGCAATATCAAGGATGGAGTTCCTTGCAGCAACAAGTTTTCCAAGCAGGGATAGAACAAAAACCCGATGGTAGTTGGGGTAGCAAATTTACCATCGCCGCCCGCGATGGGATTTTTGAAGCAGTTATGCAAGTGCCTGGTTTTACAATCCCCCTTGATATCCAAGCCCTCTTTGTCCAACCAGAACAAGGACTTAATCGCCAAGATTGGCAAATCCAGCCCTACAAAACCTATCTCAAAAAACTACGCATCTGCCAAGTTCCAGGCAATCACTGGCCGTTTTTGACACAACCAAAGGCATTTAACCAAACTGTTGCAGCTTTTTTGGCAGAACACAGAGAGAAAATCTCATGATTATTAGACGGGATTATCATCCGGCAACAGAAGAATGAATAGGAAGGATGTTTAGCGATAAGCGGCTACGCATCTGCGCTCCCCTTAAATCAGTTATTAGTTATCAGTCATCAGCATTTAGTGATTATTGATAACTAATTAGGACTTACACCAAACTACAATGCTGTAGGGGTAATATCCTGCGGGTAATCCGTTGGAAAACTCGTAGATTAGCCGCTTTGCGTCTACATGAATTGCCCCTAGCTGAAAATAAGGGTTTTGGCTATTGTTTGCGTAAGTCCTGCTGATAACTGTTAAAGTACGGATAAGCCACTCATGAGCCTTTGTATCAATCCCGTTTGCCCTACACCAAATCATCCAAATAATGAACAAAACCGCTTTTGTCAAAGTTGTGGTTCCCATTTGGAATTGCTAGGACGTTATCGGGTGACGTGCCTGTTGAGTGACAAAACAGGGTTTAGTAAAGTTTATGAAGCATACGAACAAGATACTCCTAAAATCCTCAAAATACTCAAAGAGGATTTATCAGGTAACGCCAGAGCAGTAGAACTATTTCAGCAAGAAGTAACTGTGCTGGAACAACTCAACCATCCCGGCATTCCCAAACAAGATAGTTACTTCCAGTATCAAACCCGACATGGTTTAGTGTTGCATTGCATTGCAATGGAAAAAATCGACGGGTACAACTTAATACAGTGGCTAGAGCAGCAGCAGAATCGCCCCATTTCCGAAGACCAAGCTGTAGCTTGGCTAAAACAATTAGTGGAAATTTTGGATTTAGTGCATCGTAAACAATACCTGCATCGAGATATTAAGCCATCTAATATCATGATTAGATCCCCCCTTAAGAAGGATTGGGGGGAATTGGTACTGATTGATTTTGGCACAGCCACTGAAATTGACAGAACCAATCCATACCAAATGAGCAATGGCGACGGGATGACAGCACTTATGTCATCTGGCTACAGCGCTCCAGAACAAATGAATGGTCAAGCAGTACCGCAATCAGATTTCTTTGCTTTGGGACGCACCTTTATATTTTTGCTAACCGGACACCATCCCTTAGATATGTATGATGTCCAGCAAAATGTATTGCACTGGCAAAATCACGCCATCGATATCTCACCCTTACTATTAAATTTAATTGATTGGCTCACAACAGCAGATATAAAAAAGCGTCCTGCTAATGCTCAAGAAATTTTGCAGCGCCTAGAACAAATTGAAGAAGGCAAAAAGTTCTGCTCAGATGAGGATTCAACCCCACCTGTTGCGCCAGGTTCCCCCAAAGTAGAGGAGCCACTTGCAGAAGTGGAGGATTCAGAGCCAATCTCGCTGTTGTCGGAGCAGGAACCAGAAAATAGTATTCCTCCTGCCTCTGTTGTTGAAACTCAGCTAACAGAAACTACTCCTGAAAATATTAATTTAGTAATTGATTTGAACACAGAAGAGTTGTCCCCGCAAATTCCTAAAACTTTATCATCCCCACAGAAAGAGCCAGAAGAAGTACCACTATTGAAATTTTTTGCAGGGTTGCTAGTGATATTAGGATTACTTAGTATAGTGGCTTTAGCAATGCGAAACTCAAAATTTCTTGTGAATTCAAATTATGGTCAATCTCCCGAAAAGAGAGGTAAGATTGATTATTTTTCTTATCAAGAAGGTAGAGATAGCCAAGGGAGGAGAGCTGAATTTAATATAGCTGTTTTATCACTAGAATATAAATGGCTTTTAGGTAGCAATTTTCAAATTAAATATAACGATGAAATTATTAGTATAGACCTTTTAAAGTTGAACTTAGAACAAGAAGGGATACAAAAGATAATGGATGAACCCAGAGAAATTATCTCTGTAGGTACAGTTGCTTGTAAGGGTAATATAGCAGTTCAACAGCGAATGGCTCTAGAACGTTCTAAACAAATTCAATTTTTAGTCAAGAAATTATTTATTAATACTCCAAGCATCAAAGGTTATAGGATATTAAATTTAGGACAATTTCAACGGAGTAATTGTCAGGCAAATCAGGATTTAACTACATATCAGAGAAGTATTATAATTATTGGTGTGAAAAATAAATCCGCAGGTGTCATTCTCGATGAAGCACTACGGGATAGGTTAGAAAAGAAACCTTTTGCTGATTTTAAGTTAGAAGATTATTCCTTGGGGACGGCAGAAAACTTTAGGACGATACCAAGTAATTTATAAAATATATAGCAAAGTATATCAGTCTATGGGTTTGCTCAATCATAATATATCGCCACTTTAGTAATTATGATTGTTTATGCTCCCATCCCAGAATACCTCTTCAAACCCGCACGCCAAAGGAAGCGATTCAGACCCAAAAACACTAATATCCAACCAAACATTGACCAAAATCCTCGCCCTATATCCACAGGTAGCCCTACCAAAAGACTCGCAGGAAAATCAATCAAATACGGAAAAGGCGTAAACATTACTATTGCCCGCACAGGTTCTGGAAAAACCTCTAAAGGTGCTATCAAACCAGATAAAAATAGATAAAACAACAACCAAAAGTTTTCTAAAGCACTAGCCCGTTCTGTCCAAAAAGCAAACATGGCAAAAGTGTACTGAATTGTAAACCGCAAAGTAAAAGCTAGCACCACCGCCAATGTAAACAGCAAAAATCTACTCAAACTTGGTACCCAAAAAGCCTGGGGATAAAGAATAAAAAATAATCCCACTAATAAAAAAGCAAACGATAGCCTAGCAAATCTTTCAGAAATATGCCCTGCAACATGATGCCATACTGGGTCGAGTGGTTGTAGCAACTTGGGCGAAAGCTTGCCTTCCACGACCTCTTTTTCAAAGTCCCAAATTACCCAAACAACTGTTAATTGTCTAACGATGAAAACCGTGATAAAGTAACGGGCAAAATCTACAGGTGATAGCCCAAACTGCCCGCCTTGTGCTGCCTGTATCCAGATACCCATGAGGATAATCGGCAAAGACCCAGCCAAAACCCATAAAATTAGTTCTGCTCGATACTCAACCATATAGGCGTAATATACTGACAGCAAAGTTAGGGCTTTTCTAATCATCTTTTTCATTTATAGTGCATTCTCCCCTCGGCAACTCTATATTCTGGCAGCGATCGCTACACAACACCTGCCTGAAAAACTCGTCCAATTACTTCTTCTACAGGCGGTTCAGTAACAGTTAAATCAATTACCTCCAAATCCGTCAAAATCTTAGATACCGTGCGGGTAAGCGCCTCTCTAGATACCATAAAATGCACCGATCGCCCTTCTAAGAGTTGCACATCCCCGTATGTCATAAGTTTTTCCATTGGTAGAGGTTGGGCTAATTCTATATGGACTTCTCGGTAAGGAGCAAAACGTTCTAGTAGTCCATCTAAACTACCGTCATACATCAGGCTTCCTTGGTGAATCAACAGCACTCGTTGACACAAAGCTGTAATATCAGCCATGTAGTGACTCGTCAACAGCACTGTAGCCTGATAACGCTGATTGTAGTCGCGCAAAAAATCGCGTACCGCCACCTGAGCATTTACATCTAATCCCAGAGTCGGTTCATCTAGGAACAATACATGGGGACGATGCAAAAGTGCTGCTAGCAATTCTGCCTTCATCCGCTCACCCAAAGATAGCTTCCGTACCGGTTGGGTCAGTTTGCCTTCTAGGGAAAGCATCTCTGTTAATTCTCCTACCCGCCTTTGAAACTCTTTATCAGAGATGTTGTATACAGCAGCATTAATTCTCAAAGAATCCAGCGCTGGTAAGTCCCAAATTAGCTGCTGTTTTTGCCCCATCACCAAGGTAATTTTTTGCAAAAATGCTTCTTTCCGATGAAACGGAATTTGTCCAGCTACCGTGACTTTACCGCTAGAGGGATGAATCAGCCCCGTGAGCATTTTTAGTGTGGTGGTTTTTCCAGCACCATTTGGGCCCAAAAACCCTACTACTTCACCAGGAGAAATTTGAAAGGAAACATCCTGAACTGCTTTAATTGAGCGGTAGGTACGGCGGAAAAGGTGAGTGATTGTACCTTTAATACCCGGACTTTTAACTGCTACTGGATAAGATTTACTCAAATTTTCAGCAACAATGATTGACATATTTTTTATATTAGAACCACGGATGCATATAGACACACGTAAATCATCGATGTTTAACTAAACAGAATTCAGGAGTCAGGAGTCAGAATGGACTAAACCCTAGCTATCCGCTAACAGAATTGAATTTTGACCAATAAAGTGGATAGCGAGTGAGAGTTTTTTTGATTCTGACTTCTGGATTCTTCTACTGTGGTTCCAAATAGGAAAGTAGGGATTTTCGGCAGTGACATATCATGATTGACTGTGATGAAGAAAGGGAAAGGGGAAAAGGGGAAAGGGGAAAGGGAACCCCATACTTAAAAGCAGGGGTTTCAAATATAGACACTGCTAAGTTATCGCACTACGTGCCTTAAAAATCTTGTTTTTTTATTCTCCATATTTAAAAATAGGGGCTTCATACCTTTTATTAGTGTATTGCCCTTTCCCCCTTTCCCCTTCCCCTTTTCCCCTTCTTGGTGGGCATTATGCACAACACATAGACTTTACCGCAAACGTCCCGATCGCAATGTACTAATAATTAACCACAAACCCAATAAACTAGCGACTGCAAACAGGGTGGTACTTAAAAAAGATAACTGTGTTGTCTGCGCTCTAGTGGAAATAATTGCTGCACCCATAATCAGCGAACCTACTAGTATACTAAAAGATAGTCGGTTAGCCGCATCGTCCATAGTGCGCCGCACGCCATCTAAACCCCGCAGCGATAGATTCCACTGTAAGGTTTCTGAGGTAACTCGGTCTAATAGCAGTTCTATTTGGCGAGGAGATTGGAGAGACAGACTTTTAATATCTAAGGCTGTCCGTAATAGCGATCGCACTGGATTATCGCCCAATAATTGCCGACGAAACAAGTCTGTAATTAATGGTTTAACTTCATCGAAAAAATTAAGCTCTGGGTTGAATGTCCGCGCTACACCTTCTAAATTTGCTAGGGTTTTGGCATACAAACCCATATTGCTAGGTAATCTAATTTTATTGTTACGCGCAACTTGTAAAACTTCATAAATTATCTGACTGAAGTTGATTTGCGTTAAGCTGACATTGTGATACTTTCGCAACATGCGATCGTAATCATTTTCTAACCGCGACAAAATAACTGGTTGAGCAGAATCTGATAGCTGCAAAGTTAATTGAGCGCACCTTTGAGCATCTAAATCAACGATCGCTAACAACATCTCTGTTAATATCTGCTGTGTGCGGGGATCAAGTCTTCCCACCATGCCACAGTCTAAGAGAGCAACCCGCCCATCTGTGAGATAAAACAAGTTTCCCGGATGGGGATCGGCGTGAAAAAAGCCATCAATATATAATTGTTGAAAAAATACCCGAAATAACAAAGTAGTTATTTCTTTACGCTCTACGGCAGGGTCTTTACCATTATTGTTATTGTTTAAATCTGCCGACAAGAATGGTACTCCATCTAACCATTCCATCACCAGTAATTTTTCTGTAGTCAATTCCCAGTTAATCTCTGCAACCACTATTTGCGTGGGATCAAACCAGCGACTTTTAGATAAGTTGCGCCGCAGTTGGTCGGTAAAACCCGCTTCCCGTGTAAAATCTAACTCGGCTTCTAGGGCTTTGGTAAATTCTTCAGCAATGGATTTGATTTCGTAGGTTTGCCCAAATTCAGTCCGCGCCACTAAATCGGCAATACCTTGAATTAAAGCAATATCTTGGGCAATAGTCAGATCGATTCCTGGACGTTGTACTTTTAGAGCGACTTCTCGACCGTCTGCTAATGTAGCGCGATGTGTCTGGGCAATTGATCCCGCCGCTACGGGGATCGGGTTAACTGTCTTGAAGGTTTCTGCTAGTGGACGTTTTAATTCTTTGCGAAGGATTATTTCTATTTCTGACCAAGGAACTGGTGGTACTTCGTCTTGTAAGGTTGATAGTTCCTCAATGTAGGAGGCGCTGAGTAAATCTGGACGGGTAGAAAGTAGCTGTCCAAGTTTAACGTAAACTGGCCCCAAGTCTACCAGGATATTTTTTAAAACCGCAGGTGTAGGTAACTGTGGTTCATCAGCTTTGCCACCAGTGAGTAACCTTCGCATATAGTCCCAACCATTGCGAAGGAATACTTCAAGAATTTCTCGTTGACGGGGAACAGTTTGGGTGAGGAACATTTTTGTAAATAACTGCAAAGACGCAGGGAGTTAAAGAGGTAAACAACAGGGGATAACAATACAACGGAAGTTGGCTTTAGCTTTTAAAGTTTTGCTAGCTGCGCCACAGCCTTGGAATCTTTTTATGGATGATTGTACGGCTTCGTGAAATTTCTGTTCACTTAGCATTCGTTTGACGTAATTAGAGCAGGAATCCCCACCGTGTAATAAGCGATGGGAACAACTAAATCCTTTGGAAGGAGAAATATATTTTTGATAGGCTGTAATAGACTCGATTGCCATTGTCTTGGCGAGAGGCTCAAAGCTAATAATGTTCATAACTGTCAGATAAAATAACAGACAGTCAAGTTATAATAGGAAAACAGACTTTTTAGCCTCTGCCAAGGGTTCTAACTTTCTTTTACAGCAGGTCAGTAAATCGAGAATCGCTTTGGAGAATTTTAAGGATCTGCTTAATTTCCTGGGTACGTTCTTTTTTAACAACGAGGGTGACATTGCGATCGCGCACAATCACCACGTCCTCTAAACCAATTGTAACAACTACATCCTCTGGATTTGAGGCATAAATAATCGCCCCCTGCGTATCTAGCCCTACGTGGGTAGCGAGTTCTACATTGGGATTCTCTTCTGTTTTGAGTAACCGCTCGATCGCATTCCAATCTCCTAAATCATCCCAACCAAAATCAACTGGCAAAACGTATGCTAGAGTTGTCTTTTCCATTAGGGCATAGTCTATACTCTTCTTAGGCAACTGGGGATAGATATCAGGACCCTGTTGTTCTAAAGGTTCGATAATTTCTGGAGCATGGGTATGTAGTTCCTTGAGAACAACCCCTGCCCGAAAAACGAACATTCCACTATTCCAGCTAAAGCGCCCCGTAGATAAAAAAGTCTCTGCCGTTTCGCGGTCGGGCTTTTCAGTAAAGCGGTTGACGTGATAAGCTGGCAACTCATTAAAGCTACCTATCTTTTCACCTTGTTCAATGTAGCCGTAACCGGTTGATGGAAAAGTAGGCTTGATCCCCAGTGTAACGATCGCTGCTGTGCTTGCTGCCAGTTGCGTAGCCGCGCTTAATGTGTGTGCAAACGCTTCTTCGTTAGCAATCCAGTGGTCAGCAGGGAAAAAGCCAATAACAGCGTCTTCTCCATAGCGCTGTTTGATTTCTAAACTTGTCCAAGCAACGGCTGCGGCTGTGTCTCTGCCTTCCGACTCAATCAGTAAGTTTTCAACTGGTAGATCAGGTAATTGTTGTCGTACCCCTTCAGCTATCTGACTAGAAGTGATCACCCACAAGGAATCCCACCCGCCACCGAGTTTTATCAATCGATCGGCGGTTGCTTGTAATAAACTTCTAGAGCTACCATCAAGACTTAAAAATTGCTTAGGTCGGTCTTTGCGGCTCAGGGGCCAAAAACGTTCACCTTTACCACCAGCAAGGATTACGGGGAACAATAAAGTATTCATGTTGTCATACACGCCTACCGAAGAACATTATAAGTTTACAGTGAGCCTTTCCACTGGCAATATCTGTAGCTTGGATTAACATACTTTTAGGGAGTGGTTGAGTGGGGAGATAATTGTGATAAAACAAGTCGAATGGTCGGAAAATCCGGTTACATCTCAGCAAGTAATAGAATTTGAAACTGAGGTGCGATCGCAGCAAATTCAACGCACGGAAAATCAGGTAACGCCTGCACCAGTAGCCGATTCAGAGGAGGAGGATGTCGAACTAAACCAGCCAGCCAATCCGAATCGTAGCGTCGTCGAATCTGTGGGCGCAATTCCCAATCAGCTTTACGAGAGACTGGGCTTAACCATGCCTCGTTGGTTGTTGTGGATCATGACGGTTGTCATCGGCATCATCTTATCTGGGCTGCTAGTCTCGACGTTAGCGCTGTGGACTCCTTTGTGGAGCAATCTCGATCGAACAGATGAAGATTTAGGAACCAATATTAAAGACGAGTTAAAAATACCGCTACCAGGGGAGTTGTGGAGCAAACTTTCCCAGTATCAGCTTTCACGACCCATGAATATCTTAATTATGGGGATTGAACCAGTTAACGGTACTGTTGATGGTTCACCAGAAAGCTTTGCTGGCAAAAGCGACTCCATGCTGTTAGTACGGCTTAATCCTGGTGAAAAATCTGTAAGGGTGCTTTCCATTCCTAAAGATACGATGATTGCCATCCCCGAAAAGGGAGAAAAGGGATTAACTAAGGTATCTGATGCCAATGCTAAAGGCGGCCCAGTCTTGGCAGCACGGGTAGTTAGCCGTACCTTAAACAACGCCCCAATCGATCGCTACATCCGTATTTCTACTAGCGGCTTACGGCAGTTAGTCGATCAGTTAGGTGGGGTAGAGGTCTTTGTTCCCCAATCAATGACATATAAAGACTCCAGCAGTCGCCTGTCGATTAATTTAGTCAGTGGCTGGCAAACCCTCAACGGCGAACAAGCAGAACAGTTTGTGCGGTTCCGCGAACCAGGTTTGGGAGATTTGCCAAGAGTGCAGCGTCAGCAAGCACTAACAGCAGCATTGCTGCAACGCTTAAATAGTCCTACCATCTTACCGAGGTTGCCTCAATTAACTCGCTTAATGCGAAAATACTTTGATACCAACCTGAAGATGGAAGAAATGATGGCGTTGGTGAACTTTGGTCTCAACCTAGATCGAGATAATTTCCAAATGACGGTGCTGCCTGGTACTTTTAGCCGCTTTAGCAAAGACCCTGATAGCTATTGGCTAAATATGACTGGACAACAGAGCCTGTTGAATGATTATGTTGGGGTAAATGTACCTGGTCTGAAACCAGATATGCGTCAGGTTCCTAACCTCAAAATTGCTATTCAAAATGCCTCCAATCAACCTCAGCTAACTGAAAAAGTTATTGCTTATCTGAAACAGAAAGGCTTTACTAATATTTACAAAGTACCTGATTGGCCAGATACCCAACGTCAAACTCAGATTATTGTCCAAAAAGGCAATCGGCGAGTTGGTGTTGATTTGCAAAAAGTCTTAGGCTTGGGTCAAATTGAGGTGTCAGCGATTGGTGATTTAGAATCTGACCTCACCATTCGGATTGGTAAAGATTGGAAATAGTCATTGGTCATTAGTCATTAGTCATTAGTCATTAGTTAAATGACAAAGGACTAATGACAAAGGACAAAGGACAAATAATAAAGTTATGAAAAAGATTTTACTACGCTTTTTGGGTTGGATTGTAATTTTGATACTAGCATTTTGCTGGATAATACTTAATCCCAAACCGGCTTTTGCTCAACTCAACACAATTAACTACAACAATATAAATTTAGAAAATCGTGATTTTTCTAATTCTGATTTGGCGGGTGTGACTTTTGTAGCAGCAGAAATGCGGGGGACAAATTTCCAAGGAGCGAATTTAACCAACGCAATTCTCACTAAAGGAGTTTTGTTAAAAGCAAATTTGGAAGGCGCGAACTTAAGCGGCGCTTTAGTCGATCGCGCCACTATGGATGGTGCTAACCTGAAAAATGCCATTTTTACAGAAGCAACTTTGACCCGCAGCCGTTTTTTCGATGCCGAAATTACAGGTGCTGATTTTACAGACGCTTTGATTGACCGTTATCAAGTGTCGCTAATGTGTGAAAGGGCCGATGGGGTAAATCCGGTTACGGGTATGTCAACGCGAGATAGTTTGGGGTGTAAGTAAAGAATCTCAGCGTTGAGCATAAAAAAGAGATATTTTACCGATTGACTGAGAATTGTCAAAAACCAGTCGCCTCTAATTACTGCTAGGAATTTCAATCAAAAACTCTGTTCCTTCTCCCGGCTTAGAAGAACATTTAATTTGACCATGATGCTTTTCAACTACTATTTGATAGCTGATAGACAATCCTAACCCAGTACCTTTACCTGGCCCTTTAGTAGTGAAGAAGGGATCAAATATATGCGATCGCACTTCTTCTGGAATTCCCAGACCATTATCAGCTATTCTAATTACAATCTGGTTATTAATGGTTTGCGTACTAATCCAGATAGTCAAAGGTATCATAGGACAGCGCTGAGATAACTTTAAATACCTTTGCTGTATAGCTTTAAACTTTTCCTCTAATGCATCAATACTGTTACTCAACAGATTCATAAATACTTGATTTAATTGCGAGGGATAGCATTCGAGCAAAGGTAAAGTAGCATATTCTTTAACAATCTCAATAGCTGGGCGTTGATTATTGTTTTTGAGCCGATGCCCTAAAATCAGCAAAGTACTATCTAATCCCTCATGAATATCTACTGCCTTCAATTCAGCTTCATCTGTACGAGAGAAGTTTCGCAGTGATAGTACAATATCATGAATTCGCTCTGTTCCTATTTTCATTGAATCAAGAGTTTTGGGTAAATCTTCGATGATAAAATCCAAATCATTATTGTCAATTTTTTCTTGGGCAGTTGGCGGTAGAGAGGAGTTTTGACGGTAAATTTTTACTGCATTCAGTAGTTCTTGAATATATTCATTTAAATGTATAAGATTTCCAAAAATAAAACTCACAGGATTGTTGATTTCATGAGCCACTCCAGCAAGTAATTGTCCTAAACCTGCCATTTTTTCACCCTGAATTAACCTGGTCTGTGTTTGTTTTAATTCTTGTAGGGTTTGAGTTAGTTCTAAGGTTTGACGTTTGGTTTGTTCGAGTAATTCTGCTTGCTGAATCGCAATTCCAAATTGCACAGCTACTTGAGCTAGTAAATTAATTTCTTCCTCTTTCCAATAGCGCGGTTGCGAATTTTGATAAGCAACTAATAATCCCCATAATTTTTCACCTTGTCGAATGGGAACAAAAGTTTCATTGCGTGGCAGTTCATTATCATCGTCTGTGTTCTCAAAGGTTTTTAGAATCATTGGTTGGGCTTGTGCAACAGGTTTCCAACCATCTTTAAAGGAATCTGCCACAAATTTACCGCTCCAATCTGCGTTGAAGCGGTAGATTGCAACTCGCTCGACTTCGAGCAATTCTCGCACTGCTTGAGTAGTGGTTCTAAAAATAGTTTTAATATCGAGTGACTGGCGGATTTTATCAATGGTTGCAGCTAGCAATTCTTGACGTTCCATTGCTTTCTCGCGTTCAGTTGCTTCTGCTAACTGGACAACCTGCATTTGAACTTGTTTAAAATAAGAATCCTGTTTTAATGCGACTCCCAATTGCTCGGCTATTTGACTGGCAAATTCAATTTCAGAGGGTTGCCAGTGACGAGAAGCGGTGCATTGATGAATACACAGCAATCCCCAAAGTTCACCTTTTTTCAATAGAGGTGCGACCAAATTTGCTCGCACTTGAAATTTTTCTAAAATTTGGATGTAGCAAGCTGGAAAATTTGCTTGATAAATATCAGCGATCGCATTTACTCGACCCTGTGCATAAAGGGATACAAAGTTTTCACCGAAGCAATAATCATAAACTTTTTCTGCTACTACCGAGTTACACTCAGGTACAACATCCTCAGAAATAAATTCTCCTTCCCAATCTTTTTGTGGGTCAAACCGAAAGACTGCCACTCGGTCTGCTTGCAGCATTTTCCGCGCCTCGGTGACAGTTGTTTGGAAAATTGTATCTAAATCTAGGGACTCTCGAATTCGAGTAATCACACTAGTTAATGTCTTTTGTTGCTCTGCTTGGTACTGAGCGTGTTCCAGCAACTTATAGTGTCGCAGTGCTACACCAATTTGTGTACCGATTTTGGTCAGTGATTCGACTTCATAAGATTGCCACTGTCTAGGTGAGACATTTTGGTAAGCAGCAATGACTCCCCAAAGTTTGTCTCCTTGGAGAATAGGGGCAGTTGCAAAGGCTTTGGCCTGGAATTGCTCTAACAAGGTTACATGACAGTCTGTTAATCCAGCTTGGTAAATGTCATTGACTGTAAATGTCTCGTTGTCAACATAACGTCCGCCTTGTGTCTGTTGTAAATAAGTATCAAAAATTGTCGGCTGAACGCCAACTAAGGGAGTCCAACCTTCAGCAAATGATTCAGCAACAAAGTTACCACTCCAATCGGCATTAAAGCTAAAGATGGCAACTCGGTCAGCTTGCAGTAGCTTGCGTATTACTTGAGTTGTGGTTTTAAAGATGGTTTCAATATCAAGGGGTGAGCGAATTTTATCGACAATCTGAGCAATTACTTGGTCGCGTTGAGCCGCTTGAGCCAATTTTGCAGCTTGTAATTGCACTTCGTGAAGATGCTTTGCTTGTTGAATCGCAACCGTCAGATGGTCAGCAATTTGACGAGTAAATTCAATTTCCGATTCTTTCCAGTTACGAGCCTCACTGCACTGATGAATGCAAAGTAATCCCCACAGTTCTTTCTGGCGCGATAAAGGGACAACGAGATTGGCCTTGACCTGAAATTTACTCAAAATTGCGGCATGGCAATCACTTAGTCCGGCATTGTAAATATCCGCTACTGCTTGGACTCGACCTTGTTGATAACTGGAAGCAAATTGTTCTCCAAAGCAATGGTCGTAAACTTTTACTTTTAACGCCGAAGTCCAACCAGGTGCAATATCTTCAGAAACAAATTCTCCTTCCCAGTCTTTTTCTAGGTCAAACTGGAAGACTGCTACACGGTCAGCATTTAGCAGTAGACGCACTTCTGTAGCGGTAGTTTGAAAAATCGTTTCTAAGTCAAGAGACTCTCGAATTCGCACAATTACACTCGCCAGAGCCTTTTGTTGATCTAGTTGCTCTTGAAGTTGAGCGCTTGACAATAGAAGTTGATTTTCTGTGAAATTTGAATTGGGTTCCATTGCTCTGGATTTTATCGTTTTTATACAAGGGTTCCTAATACCAAACTTCATGAGTCAAAAATATGACAAACTGCAAATTTTTACAGTTTTCAACTATTTCCCAGAAGCTGGCTATTGTTATAGTTCCCCTTTCTCGATCTATCCTCGTAATGGTTTAAAAAATAATTTTGGCTTGTATACAACAAAAGACATGAATAATTCAAGGTTTGTAGTTAGCGGTAGCCCTTACTAAGAGCTAATTCGATTAATTTCACATTGCGATCGCAGGCATCGCACTTAAAATGACTATAAACTAATGACTGATTTGCCAAAATTTACCTGACAGACTGCGGAATTTCAGGTTAAATGTTTTAAAGTATGCACTCTGTAAGAGTTGTCGGGTATTATTCGTGACACAACAAGACCAAAAACCCTCTCGTTCTTTCGCTGGAATTGCTGGCATTGTTGCCGCAGCCACATTAATTAGTAAAGTCTTCGGTTTAGTGCGGCAGCAAGCGATCGCTGCGGCTTTTGGTGTTGGTGCTGCTGCTACCGCCTATAGCTACGCCTATATTATCCCTGGCTTTCTATTGATCTTACTTGGTGGCGTAAATGGGCCATTACACAGTGCAGTTGTCAGCGTTTTAGCCAAACGACGGCGAGAAGAAGCGGCTCCTTTAGTGGAAACTGTGACAACACTGGTGGCTGGAGTACTGTTGCTGGTAACAGTGGCTCAAGTTTTATTTGCGGATGCGATCGTTGATCTAGTCGGTCATGGTTTGGAAGAGACAACCAGAGCGATCGCTATTCAACAACTCCGCATTATGGCACCAATGGCTTTATTTGCTGGTTTAATTGGCATCGGCTTCGGTACTCTGAATGCAGCCAATCAATATTGGTTACTTTCCATTAGTCCCTTATTATCCAGCATTACCGTTGTTGCCGGACTTGGTATCCTGGCGATGCAACTGGGCAAGGATATTATTAAGCCGGAGTACGCTTTAATTGGTGGAATGGTCTTAGCTTGGGGAACTTTGGCAGGAGCCATTCTCCAGTGGTTAGTGCAGCTAATTGTCCAGTGGCGGTTAGGACTCGGCACATTACGCCTGCGGTTTGATTTTAAATCCCCAGGCGTTCAAGAAGTAATTAAAATCATGACTCCGGCAACAGTTTCCTCTGGAATGATGCCAATTAATGTTGCCACTGACCTTTATTTTGCTAGTCCTATCCCTGGTGCGGCGGCAGGATTTAACTATGCGAATTTATTAGTTCAAACTCCGTTAGGGATTATTTCTAATATCATTTTACTGCCTCTGTTACCGATATTTGCCAAACTTGCTGGCCCCGAAAATTGGCCAGATTTAAAATTACGTATTCGCCAAGGACTGTTACTTACTGCCTTCACCATGCTACCGCTAGGGGCGCTGATGGTGGCATTATCTGTACCTATTGTGCAGGTGGTATATGAACGCGGTGCTTTCAAGCCAGAAGCCACAAAGCTAGTTTCATCCTTGCTAGTCGCTTACGGGATTGGAATGTTTGTCTATTTGGGACGTGATGTTTTGGTGCGGGTGTTCTACGCTTTAGGCGATGGACAGACACCATTTCGCATTAGTATTTTTAACATCTTGCTCAATATCTTATTAGATTGGTTTTTCGTTAAACCTTTTGGCGCTCCCGGTTTGGTGTTAGCAACAGTGGGTGTAAATTGTAGCTCAATGTTGATGCTGTTGTGGTTGCTCGATCGCAAACTCAATGGTTTACCTTGGCGCGAGTGGGGTTTGCCGATTTTGGGTTTGGCTGCTGGTAGCGTGGTAGCTGGGGTAGCAAGCTATGGGACATTGGTTGGTTCTCAGCAATTACTAGGTAAAACGGGTTTACTGATTCTGGTATTGCAGTTGTGTGTATCTGGCTTTGTGGGAATTGCGGTGTTTGCTGCGATCGCTTCCTGGATGAGAATACCAGAGGTGAATAGTTTTATATCTCGCCTACGTCAACGCTTTTTGAAAAAATAACTGTTATTTAAATAGAATTCAGGAGTCAGGAGTCAGAATGGGCTAAACGCCCCGCTACCGCTAACAGCATGAACTTGGAGTCAGAGAAAGCGGATAGCGCAACGTAAAGACAAGAGGGTGGTGGATCTGAATCTTCCACTTTCTTGTTCTGACTCCTAAATTCTGACTTCTAAATTCTGAATTCTGAATTCTGACTCCTGAATTCTTCAATTAAATATTTCAGTTAGTACACCCAAGTGGGTGAGAAATAATTCAGCCATTAGGGTGAACCAGGTGTGCGAGGTTACATTTTGTAAAAAAAGAGATTCTAGTACTAGAGAACATTGATTTTACCTAACTCTAGTGAGAAGAATTCTATGAAACTTACAAAATTAGCTGCCTCTGCACTTGCTGTTGCTTCCATTGTCCTCTCCGCAGGAATTGCTTCTGCTCAAACAGCCGGTACAAACGGTAATTATATTGGTGCTGGTGTTGCAGTTGGTGCAACCAGTGGCGGACAAGGAAACGATGAATCACAAATTGGCGGTAATATTCAAGGACGTTACGCCCTTCCCAATGCACCTGTTTCACTGCGGGGTTCTGTACTGTATGGTGGTGATGCTGCTGCAATTATGCCTATCGTGACTTACGATGCGCCGATCGCCAGAAACACTAACGTTTACTTCGGTGGTGGTTATTCTTTTGTAACTGACGAAGGTCAAAAAACCCCATTGGGCAATCAGAATGCACCTGTAGTCACCCTTGGTATTGAATCAGAAGTTAGCAATAATGTTATTGCTTATGGCGATACTAAATGGGGCATTGATGCCTACAGAAACAGTGATGCTGATGCTGTCAGCTTCCAAGCTGGATTAGGCTATCGCTTCTAGTGATTACGAGCTAGGAGACAGCCTATTCACAAGCTAAAGGAATGATGTTTACCAGCCGTAATAGAATTTATTCTGTCATATCTGAGCATCTATACTCAGATATGACATATTTTTAATCATTTTTACTTATGATTTTGATAACCAATTATATTGGCTATTATCAATAGTTTTTCTTAAAGTTAAATGGCCAATTTTAAATATGCATAAAAGATATTACTCATGGAAAACATTAATGCCATTCCAGAAATACTGGGTGAAACAACTGATGTAGAATCTTGGCTAATTCGGGCTGGGCTAAGATTTTCAGACTTAGGTAACGATGCCGCCAGTATTGCCATCCGTAAGCAATGGCGAGAATATCAAGCCGCAGTTCAAAGATGCTGTGCAGTCCTACACCAACCACCTTCACGTGTTCAATTAAGCGGCGACTATGCCAACCTGAGAATACCTGGGAGTGCATCAACCTGTGCGATTCCTCGTACCGATTCTATGTGAGGCTGCACTTTCAACCCGATGCGGATTTATTCTTCCACAAACATAAATTTTAACAACTTGATGATGGTTATTCAGAATTCTGAATTCAGAATTCTGAATCCTTCTTATTAATAACTCTGTTGCACACCATTTACTACTGGTTTAACTTCAGAAAATGGATCAGTGCCGCCACCCCAGTTAAAATCACTAATTCGGATGCTAAAGCCGCCTAATTCCAACACTGGATTGTAACGCAAGGTGATGCCATAGGTGCGACGGCTATATTCTAAAATGTAGTCAGTACTGGTTTCTCTACCAGTATCCAAGTTAACAGATGTTTGAAAGCCTAAGCGAAAAGGGCCATAAATTTGCTGTGATATCCCAGCAGTCAAAACTTTGTTATCAACGGAGCGATCAAACAAAAAGGGTGATAATCCGTTGTTTAAGCCTTGAGAGAAACTAATATTAAAGGCGGTATAGTCGAAAAAAGGGCGAGAAAAATGACCAACTTGTCCTTGTAAACCAATTCTCGCAGTTAGGGTGCTTTGGTTATCACCATTGCTGTAATAACTCGTAGTGCCAGTAAGTCCACCAATCGCTTGCAAGTAAGGAACTACAGGGTTAGCCGTGTATCGTAATCCCTCAGTGGCAGTGGGCGGTAATGGTTTTCCCTGCCACAGTAACACCCCAGTACTGAGGTCAGCACTAGCTTGGAAACGACCTAGTGAAATGCGATCGTTTTCCCGTATGGGTTCTAGTAAGTCTTGGCGATCGGTATTGGCATCGATATACTGAGCGCTTCCCTGATAGGTGAGGTTGATGCCACTTTTTCCTAAAGGAATCACAGGAGAGGTAATAATGCCCCCAAAACTGCTCTGGACAGTTTGAAAACCGAGAGTACCGTTGTAGAGGCGATCGCGGTAATTATATTGCACATTCAAGAGATGGGGAAGGGAAGTGCCTATTATCTGACGCAATCCCAAATTCACCCGCAAATTGTCTTCCACCTTGTCTAAGTCAAAACTGGTTAACTCCCCAGTTCCTTCAATTACTGCTCGTGGACTCAAAACAGAATTTACCTTTGTCTTGACAGCAAACAATGAGCCTAAGTTACCTATACCTTCTTGCACACCTCTCTGTACTAGTAACTGAGGCGTGATTGTCCAGCTTGTCTTCTCTGTATCGATCACTGGAAAACCACGCTCAATATACAAACCACCTCGCTTATCTCCATCATAGCCGGGAGAAACTATTGCAGGTGTAACGTCCCGCTCCCGGCGGTCAATCGTCTGCTGATTCACCGGAATTGGTAAGGAGATTCTTTGATCCAATACCAAACGCTGTCGCTGTGTTCTAATGCGGTCTACTAAGGGTGTTTCTCGTGTCAGAGTTACTGTATCTGCGCGTAACTCTAGTTCTGGAGGTGAAAAAGGATCGTTGGTGATGCGGACATCCCTTGCTTGCCAGCCTTGCGGATAGAAGTCAATGTGTTCAGCTTCAAATCTGAGCCGATTGACTACACCTCCTGTTTTCGGGGGTGAGAGGTTGCTAGCATCAGCCTGACCCCCGACTGTAAAATCAATTCCTCCAGGGCTGCTTACACCAGAAAGGGGCTGATTGGCTCTAATGCGATCGCTAGGCGGACGTTTTGTTACTCCACCAGCAGCTGCATCTATGGGTGAGAAAGCAAAATCTGTTTGTGCTGAGGGCACATAAATTTCTCCTCTACCATTTAAGAGTTCTCCATTATCTTGAACAAAGTTATAGGTAAAGCGTTGTCCACGCAGTATCTGATCGCCCCTGGTTAAAGTTACGTTGCCTTCCCCCGCAGCAATTAAGTTGTCTAAATTAACTTGCAAGCGATCAGCATCCACCACCGCCCCATCAAATCGCACAACTACATTTCCAACAGCTGTAATAATTCGCCGTTGCTCGTCATACTCTTGCCGATCTGAAGTGACTTCTACAATTCTCGGTTTGGCTGGCGGTTTGCTAGCTGGTGCTTGTGGCTGATTGGTGGTATTTACTGGTGGTGTAGATGTTGGCGCTTGAGTTTGTTGTTGGACTTGGGAACTGAATTCTACAGTGATGGGCGTTGGGAGTTGCTTTGTCGGATTACGAGACTGGAATTTTATAAAATTTTGTACTGATTGAGAACTTGGTGCAAGATCGGCAGCAGATAGAGAGATATTGTCTTTTTGTGAAGACTGTGGCGCAGTAATGTCACTTAGCTGTTTTTGCTGCCCTAACTTCTTAGCTAAAATTTCCGCCTTGGATTCGACTAACTTATTGCTGGTTGTAACCCTTGGGACAACTGGAATAGAAGGCGGAGATTGGGCGACAAGGGGACTTGGAGAGACCCTATAGTTCAATCGTAGAGAGTCCAAAAAGGTTTGTTTGTCTCTACCAATAGAATTGGAATTTAGTGTAGACGCAAAGCGGCTTGTCGTTAGACCTTGCTCACCGAGTTTTTGAGAAGGTTCAGGTTTTGCATTTAGGGAAGGCTCCGCTCCAACTTTTTTTGGCAATGCAGTGGCTTCTGTTTGCATCTCCCGTTTGCGTAACGCCGCTCTTAGGAGAAGCTCTGAGTTGCGGTGTTCGACGCTCGGATGGCCATTAGAGGTTTTAATATCGTGCGTTGGATAACCAACCAGCAGCGATCGCCCCAACGCAGCACTTCCTGAGTCGGTAATGGGGGAAATCTCTGGTGGGAAGGTTTCTGGTGGATGAGGTACAGAGGAAGTTTCGGCAACTACTGAGTCATCCTGAGTTGAGTTGATGGGAGTTGGCAATGGCGAATTACTTTTGGTGTCACCCGCAATCGACAACTCAGGCAAATCCTTGGACTGCTTGGATTTGTCTGTCTTTTCCTGCATTCCAGTTTCTACAACTGAAAGAAACTTTGTATGACTAGCAGATGAGGTGGGATTTACAGGTTGTAAAGATTCGAGGATAGGAGGCGGATTGGGTGGCAGAACTGGATGAAGCATATTTGAGCAAAATCGGGCTAACAAACAGCCAAATGACGGACGGAAGGATAAACATACATTCTGCCTTCCGACTGTCGCCTTCTGCTACCTACAGCAAGCTACCTGGAGGAAGAAACTTACTAAATTTCGCTTAGTAAGTTTCTGTGGCGTTTAGTATTTTCCGCCTTCCAAAGTCGCGGATGATTTATCGCCCTTTTACTCTAAGTCCCGACGGCCGGGGTTACGAGCAGGATCGTTCGACAAAAATCCGAAGATGAAGATAGTTACGAAGAAGGCAACAACAATATAAACAGCGATTTTTAAAGTCAGCATAGAAATATCTCCAACGGGTAAAACAAAGAAAGCTTTTCTTTGAGGATCTGCCATGCAGAAAAGATAGCTACTTTATATTACCCAAATCTCGTCCCTTTTTTAGAGGACTGTGGGGACATGGGACTGGGCACTTAGAGACTAGGGACTAGCAGTACCTACTCTACAGTTATTGAGAATGGTGCAAAATGTCAGTTGTCTGACTTTTAGATGCCCTTAAAAATAACTCAGAAACTGCTTACTCCAGTTTGTGACGTTAACTGACAGCAAAAGTTTCTTCCCAAAGGCAACATATTAAATAAAGGTTATGGGAAATAGTTGCCAGAATACGGTTCGGTTAAAGGGGAAAGGGAAAAGGGGAAAGGTTTTGAATACATCCTTTATCCTTTACCCCCGCCCCTTATCCCCAGAGGGTATTCCACTTTCCCATTCCCCAGACCAGAAGGAAAGTAAAAAATGCTTATCCGAACCGTATTGATAGCTACCATGCCCCCTGTCCCATTCCCTATTTCTCAGTCTGAACTTTTGCTAGGTCTTTACCAATTCGGTTTTTGACTACTCGTGCAGGTATACCTACAGCAACGGAGAAAGGAGGAATATCTTTATTGACAACTGCTCCCGCACCAATAACACTACCTTTGCCGATGGTAACGCCATCTAATACCGTTACTCCATGACCTAGCCAACAATCATCTTCAATCACAATTCCCTTGCGAGTAACACCTTGGTATTTAATTAGCTCCATCGGATCGGCAAAATTATGATTATTGGCATATATCCCGGAGTGGGCAGCAATCATGCAGTGTTTGCCAATTTTAATGTCTCCTGGCCCCTCAATACACACGTTGGGAGCAATAAAGGTGTCTTCATCAATATGTATACACGTATCTTCCAAACACCCTATATCAACGTTACGCTCAATAGCTACTCTATTGCCTAGATGAATTTTATTATTTTTGTGTCCCCTAGCATTCATCCGCACACCCTTGAAAATATAGACTCCACTGCCTATCTCAATACAAGAAGTACCGTTAAATTCAACACCATTTTGAATATAAACTGGGCTGCCTATTTGGGCAAAAATACTCCGATATCCTAAACTACGCAACTTTGGCCCCAAAATAAGTGTAGGAAGATCCCCTAACACAGTAGTTACTACAAGTTCTTGCACACGCTGCAATTTGGAAAAATATTGCTCGTTAGGCATGGCTACATATCTCTTCAATTAATTGTTGTTGACAGTATTGAAAGTTTTTTGCCTGTATCCTACTCTTCTGCCAATACTAAGAGATATCGTATTTTTTAATACATTAAACTTAGTTGGCAGTATTACCGAAATTTACCCATATTTTTAGATGATTTTCCAAAATTTGGAAAACCTCCAGTCTGGCTTTAACTAGGTGAGCAACTCTTGAAATTATGTGTGTTAGAATTACCCACTTAATATGCACAACTACCTTGGATGTCACAGAAGCTTTTGTACCAGTCAAGGCATGTAAAAACTTTGCTTCTTTTTCGCCAGAGCAATTAACAAAAAATCTTAGTGCATTGCAGGGTCAAACCCCAGACTATGAAATTATCTGATGGGTAAAATGGTTGGTTTAGATAGGATACTGTTTTGGTTATCTGGCAAATTTGCAAAGCTTGTTACGCAACTAAGGGATTGAGTTGTTTGCCTTGAGGCTACTTCCTATCAGGCGGTTTTAGTCTTTTAAAACAACTCAGTTCCACAAGCTATGTTGCAACAAAAAATACATTTAACTAGACTATATTCAAAAATTTAGATAAAATTTCTGCCTAGCATAACAATGTAATTATTGTTGGGTCTAATTGGGTATTATTGCCCCAAAAAGCCCAATTAGGGTGGATTATCCCCTACATCAGCCATCACATTGAAGTTGACCATCGGTGCAAACAAGTAAGCGCTTCCCCGACTGCTATGACGGCTTTCTTGCAACGAATTTCTAGAGTATGCTGCTCCAATCATGTTGCACACAGATGATTTACAGACTAGCAAATTCATGTTTGTAATTACATGAATCGTTTTTAATAACAGTTGCTTTTAACAATAACACATTTTATTTTTAGTGGAACACTCTTAATAAATAAGTTGATTGGTGATGAGAATATTGTAAATTAGCTAACTTTTTTTATGGAGCTATCGCTACTCTTAAATAATTTTATACACTTAGATAAAATTCATGGAGGACGGTAATTTTAAAAATGATCACGGATGTTAATTGTCTTTTAGTCTATATTTCTACCTTTGCTTGTCCAAGTAATTTTATAATTGGGCGTTAAACTCAGAATGATATCTACTATACTGATGACACCCTCTTCGTTCAAAAGCTCAAAATTTTCTTCTTCCTTATTACTTATATCTAAAAATTTGTAAATCACCCATTCGGGTGAGCCAAGCGGGTGATGCGTGCTTGGTGTTACTCATTATAAATTTTATTGTAAAGAAAGCTAAAACTTAGCTTAGTTTCCAGAAGAAGTCCACAAAACAACATCAAATTGACCACATTGAGGTATCGGTTTTAACTCACACACTTGGTTCAAATTATGGCTTTAATTAAAGAAATTGTCCAAGAAGCTCTAAATAGCGGCTATCTGAGTGTTGTAGCCGAAGAACAACTGCGATCGCAACTTCAAAGTAATTATGACTCAGAAGACCTAGATGCCTGGATCATTTTACAGCGAGCTATTGTAGCGGGTGATGTTAAACAAGAGTCGCGCCGAAAAAAAGCTTCTCTTTCTCCTAAAGCCAAGGACGCTTCATCAAGTATCAAACTTGCTTATCAAATGGCAGCGGAGATTGCTTATGCAGCTGCTGTAGCTTTGTCAATGACAAAAAATACCAAAGACCAGCCTTCACTAGGTTCATAAGATTACAGGCTAAGAAGTTATTTTCCTGATTTAGTATCCAAAATTTATACCAAGTAGTTTGCGACGCTTTTCTAGTTAACTCCTTGGTATTATTTTTACGCCTTCCTCTTTTAAGTGATGTCTACATGGGTTATTTTGTATCACATCTTCTCAAACTAATCCTTAACCTAAGAATCATAGCTGCTTATTTTCCAGCGCAATTTTATTAAAAAATAATTAAAATTTTAACCTTTGTGGAAACAGCTACGATGAAATTTCACCCTCAGCCAAGACAGTAGAACTGATCCCCGGAAGCAATACTAAAATAAATATAAATTATTTGTTCAAAACTAGATTTTTTTAAGTGATACATACCACTCAATGATTAAATCTTAATATACCAAGTATATGGCTGAGAGTAACGCATAGAATTAGAAACACCTTGGTGTAAACTTTAGCAACGATGTTAAAAAGAATTCTCAATGCTTAACAAAGTCATCGCTTCTTCACAAACTACAGTATAAAGAATTGGCAACATTGGTAAAGACAGTAAACAATAACCATAACTAAACTTGGAGTTTTGCCAACCTATGCAGCCAATTCGCACATTTAACGTATCCCCTTCACTACCACCGCGACTCGAACCACTGCGGCGGCTAGCATATAACTTGCACTGGGATTGGAACGTTGAGAGCAAAGATTTATTTCGTCGCTTAGACTCTGACTTGTGGGAGTCTAGCCATCATAACCCAGTGTTGATGCTCGGTACTATCTCTCAATCGCGGCTTTTGGAAGTTGTCGAAGATGAAGGCTTTCTCGCGCAAATGGATCGAGCTGACCGTCAGTTAGATGATTATTTGCAAGAACGCACTTGGTATCAAAAACAACGGGAGCAAAAACCAAAAGAATGCTACGCCTATTTTTCGGCGGAATTTGGACTTGTCGATTGTTTACCCGTCTATTCGGGGGGCTTGGGAGTTCTGGCGGGGGATCACCTCAAATCTGCTAGTGACTTGGGGCTACCGCTTGTCGGTGTAGGTTTGCTGTATCAGCAAGGCTACTTTGCCCAGTATCTCAATGCTGATGGCTGGCAGCAAGAACGCTACTTGCTCAATGATTTTTATAATATGCCCTTGCATCTAGAGCGCAATGCCGATGGTTCAGAACTACGGATTGCGGTAGATTATCCTGGACGCAAGGTATACGCTAGAGTTTGGCGCGTACAGGTGGGAACTGTTCCCTTGTATCTGCTTGACACCAATATTGAACCCAACAACACTTACGACCACGACATTACAGATCAGCTGTATGGTGGCGACATCGATATGCGTATCCACCAGGAAATCATGCTGGGGATCGGTGGTGTGCAAATGCTCAAAGCTTTGGGGCTGAAAGTCACCGCTTACCACATGAATGAAGGCCACGCCGCCTTCTCTGCCCTAGAACGCATCCGCTTGCTGATTCAGGAAGAAGGGCTGAGTTATGCCCAAGCTAAACAGGTGGTGGCTTCCAGTAATATCTTTACTACCCACACGCCAGTACCAGCAGGGATTGACTTATTCGCTCCCGACAAAATGCTGCACTACTTGGGGTACTATGCAGAGATATTTGGGTTGCCCAAAGAGCAATTTTTAGGACTGGGGCGCGAGAATACAGGTGATTTATCTGGGCCTTTCAGTATGGCGGTGCTGGCTTTGAAAATGGCAACATTTTCTAACGGTGTCGCACAACTGCACGGGGTAGTGTCGCGGCAAATGTTCCAGGGCTTGTGGCAGAAAGTACCAGTGGAAGAAGTGCCGATCGCAGCAATTACTAATGGTGTCCATGCTCGGAGTTGTGTGGCGAAATCGACTCAAGAATTGTACGATCGCTATCTAGGCCCAAATTGGTCATCAGCACCACCAGATAGCCCATTGTGGGACCGGATGGATGCTATACCCGATGAGGAATTGTGGCGCAATCACGAACGCTGCCGCTTGGATATGATTTTGTATGTACGGGAGCATTTGGTCAAGCATTTAACCGATCGCGGCGCTTCTGCTTCCGAAATTATCCAGGCACAAGAAGTTTTAGATCCTTACGCTTTCACCATCGGCTTTGCCCGTCGCTTTGCCACCTACAAACGCGCCACCCTCTGGATGCGTGATTTGGATCGGATTAAGCGGCTTCTGCTGGCTAACAAAGACCGGAAAGTGCAATTCGTAATTGCTGGTAAGGCACATCCCAAGGATATCCCCGGTAAAGAACTGATCCGCGAGATCAATCACTTTATCCGCGAACAACATTTAGAAAAACAGGTAGTGTTTGTTCCCAATTACGACATTCACATCTCCCGGTTGATGGTTGCGGGTTGCGATATCTGGTTAAATACACCGCGTCGTCCACGGGAAGCCTCTGGTACCAGTGGCATGAAAGCCGCAATGAATGGCTTGCCGAATTTAAGTGTACTAGATGGCTGGTGGGATGAAGCTGATTACGTCCGCACAGGTTGGGCGATTGGGCACGGCGAGAATTACGACGATCCTAACTATCAAGATGAAGTAGAAGCAAATGCTCTCTACGAATTGTTAGAGAAGGAAGTTGTACCGCTATTTTATGAACACCGGGATACTGATGGCTTACCTCGTCCGTGGGTTGCCAAAATGAAGGATGCAATTCGGTTGAATTGTCCGTTCTTCAATACAGCACGGATGGTAGGAGAATATGCACAAAGAGCTTATTTCCCGGCTAGCGATCGCTATCATACCCTGACTGTTGATAACTATGCCCCAGCGAAAGAACTAGCTGCTTGGAAAGAAAAACTGGGCGAACACTGGTTCAACATCAGAATCAAAGATGTTGATGTATCGGCAGCTTCAGACATTGAGGTTAACCAAACTGTTGCTGTCAAAGCCAAAGTTGACTTAGCAACCTTGACCAATGATGATGTGCAGGTGGAGTTATATCAAGGTGCGATCGATGCCAATGGTGAGATTGTCAACGCTGTAACAGTGGTGATGGATTACCAAGGTGAAGATTCACAGCAATTGAGCATTTACACGGGTAATATTACTTATACCGCTTCTGGTTTACAGGGCTTGTCTTTGCGTGTATTGCCGAAAAATCCAAATCTGGCTAATGCTTATGAACCAAGGTTGATTGCTTGGGCAGAGTAAGAGTGCTGAGTAGTTATTAAATACTCAAGAATAGGCGTTGCTAACTTAAGTTAGCAACGTCTTTTATATTACAAGTTTTCAGGTAAGTAATTAATATCTAGTAGCTGTTCTAAGGTATAGGTAGAATATTGAGGTAAGTTATCGAGTTTGCCTTCAGTTTTATCAATTACATATCCTAAAGCATCATTATAAATTGATGCTAATTCTTTTTCTAAAAATTGATATAAATTCGTTGTTAACTGACGTTTTAATTGATTCCTAAAACCTCTAATTTCTGCTTTCCAATGTCCAGAATTATATTGAGATTCCTCTGTCCAGTATTGCAGTAGCAAAAGATGTCTAATAATTTATTCTAATAAACTAGCAACCTTGGCTTTGTCTCTACGACCCAAATTTTCTAGCTCCTCAATTAAATTTTCTAAATCTAATTCTTCTAAATGGTTAGCTTTCAAGAGTTTGATTGTTTCCTCTAACCAGAGATGCTCGTCAATTTCGTAAAGCTCTTTTAAACTCAAGTTAGAACTAACTCCTTGCATAAAACCTCTTTGAGTTAAATCTTACGACATTACAATTTTAGGCTAATATTCTTTGGGGGATGATAATGTAGCCTGTGGTGCGATCGCCTAATACTAAGTTGCGTTGTTCTCCCCAATACCACCAGTATGCGGCAACATAGGCGCAAATTAAGCTATCTAATTGATCTTCAACTGCTTTCAGGGCTGCGCCTGTGGTGGGGATTTTGGAAGGAAACGTAGACGCACCAGCGGCTTGCCGTAGGCTACCGCAGAGGCGCAGAGAACGCAGAGGAGGAGAAAGAGAGGGGAGGATATCGAGAAGATAATTTTGGAGTTTGATTAGTTCTAGGCGACGCTCAGTGAGTCGTCCTTTTTTGTATTTGAGGATGCGTTCTAAGTTGAATAGGTTAACGATTGCTGGGTGAGGGAAGACTTCTATTTGATATCTGCTAAGTTTTTGCGGTTCAATGGTAGGTGCGTGGGCAAAACCACGTGATTCTAATTCTAAACCAAAGTTGATGGTGCGATCGGCGAAGGGTAGGTTTTGATTAGCTGGGTAGCAGCCTGCATGATATTTGCCAAAGTACTTGTGGCTGAGTTTGTCGGGGAGGCGGCTTCCGGTGGCGTTGGGTATGAGGGTAGGTGCATCTACGGCGATGATGGCTGGTTCGTCTGGTTGGACGCTGCGATCGATCCAGGTGAGGATGTCTGCAATAGCTTCTTTGCGGTCTAGATCGAGTAGTTGCAGTTGTCCATCTATCCATTCTAAACAGCATAGTCCACTTGGTTGCGATCGCCAGCCTAAATCAATGCCAATAAATTTCATTGTCATAACATGAATTTGCGATTATTTTCGCATTTTCAGGCTACCATTTACCTAAATTTACTTGCTAAAAATTGTGAGAAATAATCTTATAATCTGAAATAGCTTGTCTTAATTTATTTTATCTGGCAATAAATTAATCAAGATTATTCCAATGAAAATATTATTTTTACATCCCAATTTTCCTTCACAATTTCGCAATCTAGCGACAGTTTTAGGTAAAGATCCTAATTGCAAAGTCGTCTTTGGAACAAATCGTCGTGAAGGGGAAATACCTGGCGTTTTTAAAGCTATTTACACTCCTTCTCGTGAAGCTGCTCCCCAAACTCACCATTACGTTCGCAACCTAGAAAATGCTGTTCTCACCGCGCAGGCTGTCTATCGCGTGTCCGAAAAATTAAAAGCTGAGGGTTTCTTTCCAGATATAGTTTATGGTCATTCTGGTTGGGGCCCGACTTTATTTATGAAAGATGTTTTTCCCAAAGCAGAATTATTGTGTTATTTCGAGTGGTTTTATCACGCTCACGGTTCGGATGCAGATTTTGATCCCAATGAACCATTGAATGCTGATGATGAATGCCGTATCCGCGTGAAAAATGCACCGATTTTGACTGATTTATATAGCTGCGATCGCGGTCTTTCTCCCACTAATTGGCAGCGTCACCAGTTTCCCAAAGAATATCATAGCAAAATCACTGTACTTCATGATGGTATTGATACCAATTATTTTGTCCCCAAGCCAGACGCAAAGTTAGTTTTACCAAGAATAAATCTTGACCTTTCTTATGTCGAAGAGTTGGTAACTTATGTGGGACGGGGAATGGAACCTTATAGAGGATTTCCACAGTTTATGGAAACGGTGGCACTAATTCAACAGCGAAGACCTAACTGTCATGTAGTAGTTGTGGGAGAAGATAGGGTGGCTTATGGGAAGAATCTCCCCGATGGTCAAACTTATAAACAGTTAATGCTAGAAAAATTAAAATCATCTTTAGATTTATCGAGGCTGCACTTTACAGATAGACTACCTTACAATGAGTATCTTCAGGTTTTACAAGCTTCTTCTGCTCATATTTATTTAACCCGTCCTTTTGTTTTATCCTGGTCAATGTTAGAAGTAATGGCAGCAGGATGTTTACTAATAGCTTCTAAGACTCCGCCAGTATTGGAGGTCATCCACGATGGGGTGAATGGATTGTTGGTAGATTTCTTTTCTCCCCAGGATATTGCTAATCGGGTTGAAGAGGCGCTGAATCATCCTCAAGAGATGAAAAAAATTCGTGCGAATGCGCGAGAGACTATTTTGAAGCGTTATGATTTAGCCAAACTGTTACCACAGCATTTGCAATGGATGTTTGCTGGTAAAAATTCTGAGAGTTTAAAAAAGCGCTCAGTTTCTAAGGGATTTGGAAGAAATTAGATGTTATTGGTCATTGGTCATTTGTCATTTGTCATTGGTCTCTTGCATAAATATTTTTTTGTCTCACGCGAAGGCTCGACGAAGATCGTGAAAATAACGATTTTTACAAGATAGTTTAATTTTATTGTGCCAACTTAACTGATCAAAGTAATTAGCGATCGCTAATTCCTTCCCGACAATTTACCTTGTGAGGATGGTTACTATAGTTACAACTGGGAAAAAAGTAACTTACCAGCCCAAGATTACCTATAATCTTTATGACAAACACTATTTCAATTAACGATTCTCTGGTTCCTAATCCTCTACCGAAACCAGCAATCATTCGACTAGAAAACATTTTCAAGATTTATGGTAGTGGCGAAACAGAGGTACGAGCGCTGAATGATGTCAACCTAATTGTGGAACAGGGCGAATATTGTGCAATCATGGGCCCTTCAGGTTCTGGTAAATCCACAGCCATGAATATTATCGGTTGTTTAGACCGTCCGACAATGGGACATTATTACTTAGATAATCTTGATGTAGCCCAAATGGACGATCGCTCATTGGCGCATATCCGTAATAAAAAACTGGGGTTTGTGTTTCAACAATTTCACCTATTGCCCCAACTAACAGCATTAGAAAATGTGATACTGCCAATGCTGTATGCTGGTGTGAATCCAAAAGAAAGAAGCGATCGCGCCACAATTGCATTGACGCGAGTCGGTTTAGCAAATCGCCTCAACAACAAACCAACTCAACTATCTGGGGGGCAACAACAAAGAGTAGCGATCGCACGAGCCATTGTCAATCGTCCTGTAGTACTCCTAGCCGATGAACCCACAGGCGCACTTGATTCGCGCACAACCCAAGAAGTCTTAGATATCTTTAGCGAACTCAATGCCAGTGGAATCACTGTTGTCATGGTGACACATGAGCCAGAAGTTGCCCGTCAAACCCAGCGCATCGTTTGGTTCCGCGATGGTCAAGTGGTACATTCTAACCTCACCCCAAGCGACTTGAGTCAGTTGGCTGTCTCATAAGTTATAAAAGTCCGCTTTCCTTCTCTAAGAGAGGCTGTCCAACGGAACGCTACTCGTAGCTTGGCACAGCGTAGGAGGAAGCGGACTTTGTTAGTGTAGCCGAGACTTCTAGCTGCCAGTCCCGATTACAAACTCGACGTTTTTCCAGTTTCTGCTTGCGTTGCGATCGGCTTAACATCGGTGTAACCCACTTCACCCGCTATTGTCCGAAACACGGAAATTTGCTCGTCAAAATCTAGTTTTTCAATCTGGGAAACCAGATCGTTAATTGCCTTACTTGGCTCGTAGCTACCTGGTAAGTCAACTACTTGATTCCCCATAGCTACCGCCCAAGCATACCAAACTAACAGCTGGTTGTTTTCTTTTATCGCCCCATAAGCACGGGAATATTCTGTATCTTTGCGGTTAACAATATCCCGCATAATATCTAGTTGTTGCTCATCTGATAATTCAAAAAAGTCTCCTAGCAGAAGTGGTGATAATTCTGGTTCAGCAGCAGCAGGAACAGCTGGCGTAATAGAATCACCCATTTTTTTATAAACCAAATAGAACCAAGCTAATTTTGCATCGGTATCTAAATTGTTAAACGCATCCACCAATTTTTGAGTTTCATTGCTCTGAGCTTGAGAAATAGTTTTATCGTAACTTGCAGTCATAATTTTATTTCCAAAGAAATTTTACACGCTAAACTAAGGCTTACCAAAGTTTGAGCATCAGCTTCTACTATCGAGAGAAAGATTTATGTTAATTGCAAATTTCAGCTTTAATCTATCTTTTAATAGACGTAAAGTCTCTCCCCAGGGAGCATGAAAATAGCTAATTACCTTGTTATGCTTTTTCAAGTAAGCAATAAAAAATTTAACTTAAGGATTTTAATTATGCCTGATGAAGTAAAGCCCAATGTTAATGAAGCTCCCACCCATGATGCTCAATTAGCTGCCGAAAACATCGCTAGTGGTGAAGAAAAAGCGCCAAAAGTTGATTTTGATGCTGACTATGCAGCTGCACAACAATTTAGCGTGAGTGAAGTTGATCGTACTGGTGAAGGTGCAGCAGCAGCCGAAGCAGCCACAGCACCTAAATATCAAACCTCTAAGCCAGAAGAGACAAAAATTGAAGCGCAGTCAACTGGTAATCCTGACGATTATGCAGAGTTAGCAAAGGAAGTTGGGAATTCTAGAACTGAAGGTGTGACTAATGTCAGTGATGAACTAGTACAAAAAGCTTTGGAAAAGGGTCAACCGAAAAAGTAATTTTTGCTAATCCAATATTTAGACATCTGGTGAAAAAGAACGTAGAGACCTAGCAATGCTAGGTCTCTACAATGCTAGGTTTCTAAAATGGTTATGGATAACGCATATTTAATTTATGGAGATATTTATATAATTAATAACCATTCATCACTTCTAGCAGTTCGCTAGGTTGGTGAATCAAATAATCTGGATTTTGTTTAGCTAATACTTCCGATGAATTAAAGCCCCAAGCTACTGCGATTACTTGGATATTTGCTTTCTTTGATGCTTCTATATCTCTGGTTTCATCTCCGACATAAATAACTTCTTGGGGTTTGAGTTGCTTTTGCCTCAATACATTATTGATTATGGTTGTTTTGCCAAAAATTGTAATTCCTGAGTAGATGAAATCAAACAGATGATTTAAATCATTGATTGTGAGAAATTGGGTAACGTTATCTTTAGAATTAGAAGTGATAATACCCAGTTTATATCCTTGATTTTGCAGTTCTATTAATGCTTCTTTAATTCCCGGAATTGGTTTTAATTCGGGAATTTTGTCTTTTAATTCCCCTTTAACTTTTTTAACTAAAAAAGGTATTTTAAATAGAGAAACTCCTGAGAACTTAATAATTTCCCTAGATGTTAAGTTTTTAAGGAGGGCTAATTGCTCTGGGCTGATGTGTCTATAACCAAAGTCTACAGCTAGACGATTGGCAATACTTACAAGGGCATCTACTGTATCAGCAATTGTGCCATCAAAATCAAAAATAATTACTTTCGGGGTCATTATTTGCCTGGATGCGTCAAGATTAGCTAGGGCGTTGCGTCGTAACATTTCTGGCTTAATCCGCCGCAAGGCAGATGCTGGAAATCGTTTATCCCACTCCTGGTCTGAGATTTGGGCTAATTCTAGCAGTTTGGGAGCAATATTCCCAGGATAAGGCTGAAACTCTGGAATATCAGTTGCTTGGGCAAAACGTTGATTCCAAGGACAAACGTCTTGACAAATATCACAACCAGCAACCCAGCCTTGTAAATGAGGTGCGATCGCCTCTGGCAGTTCTTTGTCCCGATTTTCAATTGTATGATAGGCGATGCAGCGATTAGCATCCACAACAAAAGGCTGAGTAATTGCACCTGTAGGACAAGCCTGAAGACAACGAGTACAGCTACCGCAGTGTTCTGTATGCGGGCGATCGCTCTCTAGCTCCAAATTGGTTAACACTTCTCCCAAAAATACCCAAGAGCCATATTCTCGTGTAATCACATTACCATTCTTGGCAATCCAACCAATTCCGGCAAGTTGAGCCAATACTTTATCTTGTACTGGGCCAGTGTCTGCATAATAACGAACTCTTACACTTTCATCTAGTGATTCCAGCCATGTAGATAGCTGCTTGAGTTTTTTATGCATCACCTTGTGATAATCTCTTCCCCAACCATAACGGGAAATTTTGGCATATTCTTCGCCTTCTCCTGACGGAGACGCTCCGCGAACGGGACGTTGATGTGGTGTGTAGTAATTTAGCGCCACACACACTAGCGATCGCGCTTCTGGCATCACTAAGCGGATATTTTGACGTTTTGGGTTAGCCATCCATTCCATATCGGCGTGATAACCCAGTTCAATCCATGCTTGTAACCTCTGCGCTTCTGTGGCATCTATGCTATCTACAGCAGCAATTCCAACTTTGTGAAAGCCCAACTCGCTGGCTTTTTCTTTCACCACACTACTGCTTGTTACAGAATACTGACTCATTTTTTTATTTGGATTTTGCCTAAATAAAGGCAAATAAATTATATATTACCTAGTCAATACCTTTAATGAATATTTGTTACTTTTCCTACGTATCAATTTTATCGAGAAATGAAGAAGGCAAGAGGGTAGTATTCCTCCTGCCTCCTGCCCTCTGCCCTCTGCCTCCTGCCCCCTGCCTTCTGCAATTTTTGCAACACCAATGTAGAGACATTCCATTGCAACATCTCAACTTCCATCGTGAGGAAGATTTAACAATATGGAGCAATCTATCTCAAAAGCAGCTTTCTTTTGAGCGATTTTTGTATTGAAATGAATATTCAGTTAGCATAATACAAAGAATTTTATGACTTCTGCTGAATTTATATCCCCAGCACAGTTGAAAGAAGAATTCCAGATTGAGGGAATCACAGAAACAAGCGTACTGCGTTATTTTCAAACCTTAAATGCCGGAGAATTTGAGGCAACTGCTGCCTTATTTGCGGTAGATGGTGTGATGCGTCCACCCTTTGAATCTGATATTGTGGGGACAGATGCGATCGCAGCCTACTTAAAACAAGAAGGCCAAAACGTTAAAGCTTACCCCAACACGGCAATCGCCGAGACTTTAGAAACCGGTGAGATTCAAATTCAGGTAGCAGGCAAAGCCCAAACTTCCTGGTGTAGTGTGAATGTCTTGTGGCTATTTATCCTCAACCAACAACGGCAAATTTTCTATACTAGAATCAAACTTTTAGCTTCTCCCCAAGAGTTACTTTCTTTACGCCGTGAAAAGTAGTAAATAAGTATAATTGTTGAGGAAATGTTTGATATTACCCAAAACAAAATCTAGGCATCAAAAATTCCTATAAATAACTTTTGTCTATTTGACTAATTCGGGTAAAGTAGCTTGTAACTTGAGACAGTTTGCACCATCAATCTGCAACTCATAGTCTACTTTATCCATCAGACGATTCATAATCAGCCAACCATAACCACCTTCTTGTTTTTCCAAAGGGTTGGGAGCGTAGTAGTTAGACATATCAAAGCCTTCGCCGTAGTCCCAAACTTCTAAGGCCAGATCCCGGTCTTTCACTTCCAAACGCAGTAAAATTGGTAAATTTGGTTTGTCCTTGTGGGCATGACGGACTGCATTTGAGTAGGCTTCCACCAAAGCCAGTCTCAAACGACTTGATTGCCGTGACCAATCCACGGATTCTCCTAGCTGAATTTTCAAACATCCCAGCAACCAGTTTTCGACAATATTCAGAAAATTCAAGTCACTTGGTACATGAAGCTCACTTTTCATCACTTATAAAATCTCCAGTGAAAGTATAGTTTGATCGTCTTCTTGAATGTGGTTATCTGCCTGGATGCGAGCTAGTAAATGGTTGAGAGAAAGTGGTTGTTCTTCTTGTTGTAACAGTTGCCAAAGACCATCTTGGTTCAGCATAGAACGGTTAACTGCCTCAGCACTAGACCCGTTTTTTACTGTTAAATCAGAATCATTTGAGATCGTTGCTTCTGTAATACCATCACTGGCGAGTAATAATGTGTCTCCAGTAGCGAGAACCAAACGACCAGACTGTGCCTGCCACTTGGGTAAGATTCCCAAAGGAACACTGCGGACTTTCAGGTAATTAGGATTGTCGCCTAAAGCGTCTTGGCGTGACCATAACAGTGGATAAATATGACCGGCATTCGTGTAGACGAGTTCCTTAGTACTAGGGGTATAACAGGCTAACACAAGAGTAATGAAATAATTGTTGCTAATTAAATCTTCACTCAGAGCATGATTGAGGTTTTGCATAACCACATTCGGCTCGGCTGGTGTTTCTTGAGATAATTCCCGGCGTAAAACTGAAATAATACTAGCCATAAATAAAGCAGCTGGGACACCCTTACCAGAGACATCACCTACTGCTAACCACAAGTCCCCTTTGGGATGAACAAACACTTCAAAGAAATCGCCTCCTACTTCCCGCGCCGGGTAGCAGCAGGCTTGCACTTTTACACCCTTGATATCAGGTAAACTTTGGCGTAGCAAATTGTATTGAATTTGCCGAGCCACCTCCAACTCATTATGAATCTGCTGTTGCTTTTCTTGGAGACGCTGGTAAAGTTTTGCTTGAGAGAGAGCTAAGGCTGCTTGTTCGGCAACACCTGCAATTAGTTGGATGTCTTCGTCTTGCCAAGGGCGATCGCGTCCCCATTGGTGAAGGGCCAGCACAGCCAACAAATGCTGCTGGTAGCTAAGTGGTACAACCAAATGGTGACAGGGGTTGCCCTCGTATATTTCTTGAGTAAGTTGATAATGACGGGTTTCCAGCACTTTTTCAATTAAAATACTGGGGTCGAAGAAGCAATCTAATGCATTGGATTTAGGATCGTAGTATGAAAACTCATCTTGGATCAGGCGATCGCCCTCTACTGGTCTGAGCAAGCAACTGCTAGCGTCAAATGTTTGTCCAATGGTTGCGACAATTTTTTGCAGCATACTGTCGTAGTCTAAAGACTCACGAATTGCGGTTGTTACGGCATTAAACAAAGATTCTCGCCGTAGGGCCCGACGCAACTCTTGGGTGCGCTTCTTGACTACACGATATGTATCAGTCGCTTGCTCAACTAATGCCCTGAGTTTATCTGGATTCCACGGTTTGGTAATATACTTGAACACCTGACCGGAGTTAATGGCATCCACTAAATCTTCGACATCAGTAAAACCAGTTAACAAAATCCGGATCGTGTCAGGAAAGCGCTCTACTGTCCGACTAAAAAATTCGGTTCCATTCATTTCTGGCATTCTTTGGTCAGAAATAATCACCGCCATTTCGCCAAATTGATCCAAGATTTCCAGAGCGCCAAAGGCATGATTGGCTTTATATACTTGAAAATCTCGTCTAAAAGTGCGGTAGAGTAAATCTAGGTTGTCTGGCTCATCATCTACCACCATGAGCTTAAGTTTTTCGACCCCTGTCTCAGCCATATTTGACTTTACTTTTGAGATGTTTGAATGGCGATATAGTGTGATGTTTATCCCACATAATAAATCACAGAAAATCAGAGAAGCCATTCACTTTGAAAATATCACTTTCTCAAAGTTATGAGTTTCCCTTGATCGTTTTCAATTGCTCCACATCAAAATTACCTTTACCCAACTAAACCAGAACGCAGGGCGCGGACTGCTGCTTGGGTACGGTCATCGGCACATAGCTTATTCAAAATATTGCGAACGTGAGTTTTAACAGTCCCAACAGTGATGTAAAGTCTTTCCGCAATTAGTGCATTACTACAACCTTCGACAATCAACTGTAGCACTTCTAATTCCCTTTCTGTCAGGGTGTAAGGTTGAATTCCTTCCAGATTCTCGACATAATCAGGGTTAGAGGCAATAGTCTTAGCATCTACAAAAGCCGATTCCAACTTTTGAGGATTTTGTTGTGCTTGTTGTAATACAATTCGAGCGATCGCTGGATCGATCCAGGCGTTGCCATTGTAAGTTACTCTCACTGCTTCCAGCAAATTATCAAATTTGATATCTTTCATACAGTAAGAGTCTGCACCAGCAGCAAAAGCCGCCAACACAGCTTCTTTGTTATCCCGCAGCGTCAAAATTAACACTTTTGTGGCTAGCTGCTGCCCATTTGCAGTAGATTTTACCTCCCGTGTTAGTTCAATACCATCTTTATCTGGTAAACCAATATCTACGATCGCAATATCAGGTTGTACCATTTTTAACATCTTTAACCCCTCGGCAGCATTGGCAGCTTCACCTACAACTTCAATTTCATCCTTTTGGATGAGCGCTGTCCGAATACCCACGCGAGTGAGGTCATGATCTTCAATTAAAGCAATACGAATTTTACTCATAGCCAACTTCAGCCCGTTACACTACCTTAACCATAAAGTCGAGTTTCGTGACATACTCCCACACTAACTGTAAGCAGTATAGTAGGAGCTTCTGTTCCCGGAACCAGAGTTGCGAGTTGAGCTTTTTTATACTGGGTTAATATTACACTTTCACAATAAAGTTTGCACTGATCCAGCCCAAGTACAAGCGCTCTGAGAAATCCCCACTTTCAAAACCGCAGGCTTGTAGAGCCAATTTTTAAAATGGGCAGTATGTCAAGCTTTCTATTGTTCCAAGGCACTGGGGATCTTTCCTGCCTAAGTTCTAATATAAAAAAATTTGATAAACTTAACATTCAAGTAAATCTGGCGTGAGGGTTACTCAAGAATAGGCTATGTCTAAAGGCAATCAAGCATTTTCAGTATTGGGAATACCAGTTCATGTGATGGCTAACTATCCAGGCTGGTTGTTAGAAAGCCTAGAACAAGGCAGAGGAATTCATGTAGTAACGCTCAATGCAGAAATGACTATGCAGGCAGAGCAGAATGAATTCCTCGCTCAGATAATTAAAAATGCTGAACTAGTTATTCCCGATGGGGCCGGGGTTGTTCTGTATTTACGGTTATTATTATGGCAAAAAGTGCAGCGTTTTCCGGGAATTGAATTAGCAGAAAAACTTTTGCAAGAACTTGGACAACAGAAGACAGGGGCAAAGGTGTTTTTTTATGGAGCAGCGCCTGGGGTGGCCTCAACTGCGGCAGATTTTTGGCAGCAGCAAATTCCAGATTTGAATATAGTAGGCACTCACTCAGGCTACCATTCTCCAGAAGAAGAAGCGCAATTGCAACAAACTCTTGCTCAATTGCAGCCACAAGTGATTTTTGTCGGTTTGGGAGTGCCACGTCAAGAGTTATGGATTGCCGAAAACCGCCATTTGTGTCCTCAAGCAATTTGGATTGGCGTTGGTGGTAGTTTTGATATTTGGTCGGGAACTAAAACCCGCGCTCCCGCCTGGTTAGCAAATAATAATTTGGAATGGTTATATCGGCTGTATCAAGAACCTTGGCGTTGGCGGCGAATGTTGGCTTTGCCAGCTTTTGCTGTAAAGGCTTTTATTTATCGTTTGACAGCGAAAGATGCAATTAGTTAAGTAGGTTGGCGCAATTAAAGCTAAGTGGCAAGGACTGTCAAGTCGCTTCGCTCCAATTAAAAATTAAAAATGTAAAATTAAAAATTGCAAGACGCGACGCTCCTGCGTCGCTATCGGGGACTCGCTTGCCGCCGGCGCTATCAGTGGGGGCTTGTACCCAAAATTAATTAAAAATTATTCTTCTTCTTCACTAATTTTTAATTTTTAACTTTTAATTTTTAATTAAAAAAAGGTCATTTGTCCTTTGTCATTGGTCATTTGTCCTTTGTCATTTGTCCTTTGTCATTTGTCCTTGGTCATTTGTCCTTTGTCATTTGTCCTTGGTCGTTAGTAAGGGCTTTGCGTAACATAACTTTGTTTCTTTCTACAAACTTACTTGGTTAAGAGTTTTGCTAGCAGTAGCGGGGCGTTTAGTCCGTGTTATTACTTAGTTAATACTGAAGTCTTCAAAAAATTTTAAATTTTCTTTGTTGAATTTTAAATTCCCAGGCAAAACCTGGGAATCCTTATTTTGATAGGCAATGTCACATCTAAGTCGGCAAATTGTTTAGTTGTGGTTATGAGGAAAATTTAACAATGCCAGTATTAACAACTCAAGTTAAAACAGATAAATCCGTTCAGAGAGAGGACTCTGCAACTCAACAGCATGGTAGTAATACTACTGCAAAGGTGACATTGCAATCTGTAAGCAAGACTTATGCTAACGGCACTCACGCCTTATTGAATGCGAACCTTGAGGTAAAAAAGGGAGAATTTCTGTTTATCACTGGGCCAAGTGGTTCTGGTAAATCAACGCTCTTGAAACTGTTGTATGGTCAGGAGTTGCCTACACACGGAGAAGTAATTGTTGATGAGTGTAATATAGCGGGTTTACGGGGCGATCGCTTGTCATTATTCCGGCGACGGATTGGCATTGTGTTTCAAGACTACAAACTGATTAGCCAACGAACAGTAGCAGAAAATGTGACTTTTGTGCTGCAAGCTCAAGGGTATACCCGTAAAGAAATTCAACGACGTTTAGAACCAACTTTAAAGCTGGTAGGTTTGCTGAGTAAAGCTGATTGCTTCCCAGATCAACTATCTGGGGGAGAGCAACAACGGGTGAGTATTGCTCGTGCGATCGTTGGTACACCACCACTACTGTTAGCAGACGAGCCTACTGGGAATCTCGATCCTGATAATTCCTGGCAAGTAATCCAGATTCTCCAGAAGTTAAATTCCTTTGGAGCTACGGTAATTGTTACCACCCATGATGAACAATTGGTACGGCGGTGCAATCATCCGGTAGTGCAAGTTATTAATGGACAGTTGTCTCGAAAATAGTTATTTGTCATTAGTCATTTGCAAAGGACAAAGGACAAATGACAAATAACTAATAAACGTGATGCTTGACTTTTGCTGATATGGGTACAAAAGGTGCTGCTGTTTTAGGGGGTAGCACTTGTAGGCGATGGTCTCCGACCGGCTGGAGGCGATCGCAAGCTTGTAAACTCTTAAAAGCTGCCTCTCGGATTGCAACTTCTTCCTCTCGACTGAGTAAGAGTTGCAAGCATTCGGCAACATCTTGCTGCACTGAAGAATCAACTCGCTGACGACTGATGAATTTAGTTAGTTGACGTAGGGCAATCAACCGTTTCAATGGATCTTTGTCTGTTAAATTGACCAACAACCGATCGAGGAAGTCTTCTTCTCGATTTTCATAGAAGTTGACAATTTGCCAGACTAATAAAATTAAAGTTAACAGGGTTCCCACGCCTTGAATAATAGCACCAGCTGCAATCCAGGAACTGTGAGAGTCAACCCAAATTGCAGCGGCCATATAAGTGCTGACAGTAGCAAGACCACCACTAATGACCGCTAAGACTAATCGACGATTTGAACTGTTTAAGAACTTACGTATCTTAGACCAGTGCAATTGCCAGTCCCACTTCTGCATTGAGTAAACCAATACCATTACCCCAATGCCCATTAAGAGAGCCAATAGCAGCATCCAGTTCCACAACAACATAGCAACGACGATTGTCAGGAACCCAAAAAAGCCTCCAGGCCCAGAGAAACGCTGAAATGTTTGCTGCTTTGTAGCTCCTTTTGTCTTGAACAATGGATGCGACCAGTTCCAGTTGTGGATCTGGTTGATCAATTGCTGCCAAGAAGACGAAGCCTGTGCCACAGTGTTTACCTACTTGATTACGAAATTACCTATTGTATAAGTTTTACTAGGGAATGAAGAAAAGGTGAAGACCCAAACCACAAGATGCCTGCTTTGCATCGACGGATAGTAGACTAGTACAGCACGGCGGAAATAAAGATACCATTTTAGATAGCTCAGAGCAAGGGCATAAAGGCTTTTTAAAGGCAAAAATGAAAATTGTCAATGGTGAATTGACCATCAAAAGCACAGAAGGTAACGCTATAGATGTTATTCACATTTATAGATAATAAGGTATTGGGAGAAATTGCTGAGTCTGAATTAGCAAGATTAGAGCCTGGTAGTGCAGTTTGACCAAGTAGTTGGCGATCGCGATCGTAAGCAGAAAGTACTAGCCGTTGAGAACTAGTGACAAAGGCACTAACCGAGTTAACCGGACGCAAGAAAGTAGCTTCTACAAATCCACTTTTGGGCGCTCCCATTAAAACTGTTAGCCCTGAATAGGTTGGAAATGCTGGATTTGATGGTTGTATTGCTAGAGAATTGTGAAAAATTACTCCCCAGCGTTCATACTGGCGCTCTACTGGTTCAAAACACTTCAATTCTTCTAAGTCTAAAAATATACAAGTAGGTACACTAATTCTGGCGGCATCAATGGCTGACTCAAACTGATCCCTGCAAGCTGAAGCTTTAATTTCATTTTGTATATTAAATTTGTCAAGCGCAAATTCAGCGTCTTCAATCGTTGGTAGTTTATTTGATTGAAGAGTAGCCTGCTTTACCATGACATCCCGCCTTACCATTACTTAGATAATAATCAGATTAGTTATACATCAAAAGCAATTTATCTTACATATAGAAGTAGAATAAATAGCCTATTAAAATAAGCGTTTCAACTGTTTTTAACGCTCAAAATTATTTATTAGTTTTTTGATAGATTACCATAAAAACTTATGCTGGATTCAGACTTTAGTGATAGTCGCTACCATAAAAAACCTTGTAAGACAGTAATTTCAAGGTTAATTTCCTTTTTATTGTGAAAAAAAATCACCAAATCTTTACAAGTAATCCAGTAATTTTACATCTGCTTAATCTGACGGTGGTGAGAAGTCTTAGAGCAATTGATTCGCTGATAATAACAATGAGTGGAAGTTTGAACTAAACACGTAAGCATCCAATGTAACTAAAGGATATGAGTACGCAAAGGCAGGATCAAAATCCTCTCTGCGTGTACCCGCATCACTACTTTCACTTCTGCCAACGAATGACTACAGTCAACAAAAAATACTTATGTTTCAACCACAAGGATTTGACCAACGCTCTATAAATACCTCACTAGGTAGAATGGTGTATTATTCTGCTGATGGAGCGCCTTGGCAGAATAATGTAACTGCTAGAGATGATCGGGAAACTTTAGTGTTCTTGCATGGCTTTGGTGGTGGGTCTTCTGCCTATGAGTGGTCGAAGGTTTATCCGGCTTTTGCCGCCGAATATCGGGTCATTGCACCCGATTTGATCGGTTGGGGTCGGTCTGAGCATCCGGCACGGAATTATAATATTGAGGATTATTTGACCACGATTCGGGAGTTTTTACAGCAGACTTGTAGTGGCCCAGTAACTGCGATCGCTTCTTCTTTGACCGCAGCATTTACAATTCGAGTAGCAGCAGCTCATCCTGATTTCTTCAAGGCTTTAATTCTCACCACCCCCGCCGGACTTTCCGACTTTGGCGAAGACTACTCACGTAGTTTTTTTGCCCAATTAATCAGTGTTCCTATTGTTGACCGTTTAATTTACAGCACAGGGGTAGCCACCAGTGGGGGTATTCGTAGTTTCTTAGAGCAACGGCAATTTGCTAAGTCTAATCGAGTGTACCAAGAAATTGTAGATGCTTATTTGCAATCAGCCCAGCAGCCTAATGCTGAATATGCAGCACTATCCTTTGTCCGTGGCGATTTATGCTTTGATTTATCTCTTTACATTCAAGAATTAACAACTCCCACCGCCATTATTTGGGGGCAAAAGTCAGAATTTACAGGGCCTTCAATTGGTCGCCGCCTTGCCGAAATTAATCCCCAAGCAATCCGATTTTTTCAAGAGTTGGAAGATGTGGGGTTAACACCACAGTTGGAATTGCCAGCAGTCACAATTGGGTTAATTCGCCAATTTTTGCCTTTGCTTAATTAGTGGTTTTTCATTAGTCCTAGCCCTGTCGTATGCAGATTTCGTTTGTGTAGTAGCCTTTGCGTCAGCGTGTCAGAGGCTCTATTCTATAAGGCTGTTGGTCAATTCACGATGGGTTAAAATCACCAGCCCTAAAACCTTGGTGAGAGTGTTGCTTTCCCAGTTTGCAATACATTGCGGGCTAATAGCTAAAGTGTGTTGAAACGCACTGAAATTAATTACATTAATTCGCCAACAGTCTTATTCTATTCGCTCAGTCTTTTACATCAACATGAAGGGTTCATTATAGTATTCAAAATCACGATCCTATTCCACCTGAATTGATAAATTGCTAATTATATAAACAAAATAAGGTATAGCAAATTTATACCAGCAGGTAGATTATCTGATGACTATTCCAGAGTCAATTAAAAAATTTATTACATGGATACAAGGTTTTGACCATCAGATTTTACAAAATGAAGATGATGTCAAAGAAAAGTTTATTTTACCAATGCTTCATTATCTCTGTTATCCAGAGAAATGTCGTCGTGAATACCCTTTAACAACATCTAAACCAGGAAATTATAACATAAATACTGGAATTTTTCAGGTTTATTATCCAACAGATGATATTAATCAACAAAATATAAATAACTCACTTATTGTTATTAAGATAATAGCACCAGATGAAACTAAATTAAATGACATTGTTCAACAAACTAAAATTTATAGAGATCGGTTTAATGCACTGTTTTTTATAATTACTAACGGATATGAAATAAAAGTTTTTAAAGGCTTGCATTACTATCAAGAAGAATCTGTTTTTGATCTAAATATAGATATACTAAAAAATAAATATATTGCCTCAGACTTTTATAAAAAACTAAACTTTGAATTAGTTAAGAATATCAACAAAACAACAAGCAGTTTATTAAATACTAAATATAAATTAATAGAGAGATTTTTAAGACAACATCCAGATTTACAGGATATTTTGGAAAAATGTGATTTTGAGCCTTCCACTAAAAGGGAAGGCTATCGCTTAGTTGTTGTGAAAAAGAAAGTAGCGATCGCATATAATTTACCCAAAGCTTTTGGAGAGGGTAATTGTGAAATAGAGTTCAGCAGCATTATTTTAAGAGGTCTAAAAATTTACTTAAATCATCAAGATATTTTAGGTCAATTAATGACTGGACTGCACACCCAGCCAGAATGGGGATGTCGTCGGTTTTTTAAACAGTTAGATAAAAATGCTTTTGAGGTTTATTTAGGTCAAACAACTCTAATTTTATCAGATATAGAAGCAGCAGACTTATGTTTATGTATTGATGGAGTTTGTCAAGAATATAAAGATTTACTAATTCAATTTGAAAACATTTTAGAAACATGGGATTTTAAATTTGTAAACTTTTCAGGAAATAGAGGTTTTATCCTATTTTCTGTAAGACAAGAATTATGGAATCTAATGCAGCAGTTCGCTAATGAGTTTGATTATATCAAAGGTAAATCAGAATGGCATTTGTTTCATACAAAAGGTATGTCAATTCGAGTGAGTAGAGGAATTCACGATCATACATTTATTTCCCACCAAACTGATATAAATTTATCTTCATTACCTAACAATCATCAAGTTAACGTAATTTATGAACTAAATGATGTTAACTTACAATCTATTGATACAAATGAATGTAACTCATGGCAGCAAGATATTGGGTCTTGGGGAACCTGGACAGCTAAATATACTAAACAGTGGTTATTAAAGAAATATATTCCAAAAGTTATTAACTATTACAGGACTTACGCATTGACAGGAATATGACCATGTGTATTCAAGCCCATCTTTTGTTCAAGATGTTCCAGAATGAAGTCACGAGCCACCTGAAGAGACAAATTTCTCTGGACTTCATACCAGTTTTCAATTAACTCTTCGGTTCGCATTAATTCTAGTTGTGTAAAGGCGCGGATAGCGCTAAAAAAGTGAGTTTTAATTGCCTCAGACTTCCTCACCATGAATAGTTCAATTCCACACACCTGCTTGATAGCTCGATGGTAGCATTCAATCCCCCAATGAATTGAATGTAATTCATTCAACTCTGTCAGAGAAATTAAAAACAGTGCATCCTTGTCAGGTACAAACATAATGTAATATCTATGAGTTTCGTTTTTGAAACTTCTCCGAAATACTTTCACTTGCCCAAACTTCTTCAGATACACTATTAAACCAGTTTCGGGAATTTCTATATTTTGGACTTGGATAAAATTTTTCCCATCAACTGAACATAAACGATTTTTGGCTATACCAGTTAAAAACTCTAATCCCTTGTTTTTAAAGAACTTCAGGTTTTTATTACTGGAATACCAAGCGTCAGTAGTCACAGTATGAGGCTCTAATCCCCACACTAAAACCTCCGTAATCATGTCTCGTAAATAATCATTTTTTGTCTGACCATCCTGTTTGTCATAAATTCGATAATTTACAGGTATAGATTTACCTGATAAATCCGTGTAATACAAGGTAATTAGTTGAATCCCTTTGACTGTACGATGATGCCTTCCTGAATAAACGTAACTAATTAGTTCTGTTAATTTTGGGTCACTATGAGGCTTGTCAATTACTGTATCGTCTGCACTTAATATGCCACCTACTAAGTTGATATCGAGCTTAACTTCATCAAATAAGTCTTTTGGTTCATACTGCTCACGCAGCAAAAATCTATTGACACTATCATGAGACAAATCTTCCATGATTTCTGCCAAACGTGTGCAGCCTGCGTACTTTGATTCTGCTAATAAAAACAGAGTATAAGTGTTGAGATCACACTTGGCGGTCGATGGCTTCGTAGTTGCTCTGATAGTCTTCACCCTTAATACAGACAACCTCAGTATTATCTGTCTTTCAATGCCTTTGGTGGCTAGCGATCGCCTATTTCTTCCTGATTTATTTCATACATTCTTTGCCTATTTTGTCAATGCGTAAGTCCTGTATTACTCACAAAAGTCTCAAATATCTGAAGCTGAATTTCTAGCAAAAATAACAAATTATACAAATGGTCGTGTGCTGATTCAAGAAATTGATAATATCCGAGATTTAGCACCTTATCTTCACGACATCCAATCTTGGCTAAATATATATGTAGAAAATATTGCTTCCTCTCTGTTGAAACCATATTACCAAGCCTATACAAATTTGGTACGTAACACTGATTCTTCTATAACAGGCATAGACTATATTATAGGAAATTTGCGTAGGATCGAGTGGAAAAATACGCAAGAAGAAATTTATAACGATCGCACAGACTGGAAAAACTTGACTTTTAAATATGCTATTGATTGCTTAGATAAGCAAGTAGCAAGAATAAATAATTGTGAATACGAGAATAGTTTAAAGGCAGATTTAATAACTCGGATATTTATTTGGATTATAGAAAATGGAAAAATATCTTTTTCTCAAGCTCAATTAAATGCTGCTAAACAGGCTTTGCTACCACTTTGGGAACAAAGTCGCTTTGAAATGCGTTATGTTTATTCTAATCGATAAGGCTACATAATTTGCTGTAAATTCAACACAAATCCGGGTAGGATATTTTCTCCTGATAAACTAGCAGGATTGTCTAATATCTCTACATCTTTACCTGGACGATAAATTTCTACTCGCTTGTTTTTCCGGTCAATTAACCAGCCTAATTGAGAGCCATTTTCTATATATTCTTGCATTTTCTCCTGTAAGTCTTTCAACGAATCAGTACGAGAACGCAACTCTACTACAAAATCAGGACAAATTGGGGCAAATTTTTCTTGTTGTTCTAGGGTTAAAGTATTCCACCGCTCAATTTTTACCCAAGAAAGATCAGGAGAACGTTCTGAACCATTAGGTAAGGTGAAACCAGTTGAAGAGTCAAAACCTTTGCCTAATTTAGTCTGTTTATTCCAGATTCCTAATTCAACAACCATATCAAAATTACGGTTGCCAGTATCACTACCTGTAGGTGGCATAATTAATAATTCCCCTGATGCTGTACGCTCAAATCGATAATCGCGGTTTCTCTGACACATCTCGAAAAATTGATCGTCAGTTAAGTCGATTTTCAACTTGACTGTAGAAGGTAAAGTGGTTGTAACAGCATTCATAAGCTATCCTGAGCATCTTACTTTCTAGTTTAGTGCTGTGTGGGGTTGTGTGGGGTGCGATCGCATCAACATAAATCGGCTTAGTATATATGCAAAAATTGCTAGTATAAATTTTTACTAATTCAGGCTATTCAGGAGCGATCGCTAAACTTTATCTTCAGGATTCAGCTTCAAAAATATTAAACTGAGCGAGTTTTGATTCCAGCTTTTCTAAGTCTTCATTCTCAACAATCAAACTTTCTAGCAATGCTCGTTCTGTTGCAGGGGTTGTCATTACTAATGAATTTTTCCTGGGACGACAGTTGTATTGTTCCCATAAATTCAGCAATAATTACTCTTGTAGGAGAAAATAAGACAGAAACAAGGATTTTCGCAAGAGCAGAATTTTAAATTTTTAATTAGACGACAGCAACACTTAACCCGCTTCAATTAAGCTTCGTTCAGGTAGCGTGACTCCGTTAAATAAGCAGTGGTGTAGATTGACCCCAGTCAGGTCTACTTCAGTTAAATCAATGTCAATTAAATCCGTTTTACACAAAATAGCTTTGGTGAGACTGGCATGACTCAGGTCTGTGTTGCTCAACTTTGTGCCAGTCAGGTTTGCACCACTGAGATTTGCTCCAGCCAAGTTGACACCACTGAGGTTAGCATAGCGCAAGTCTGCTCCAGCCAAGTTTGCATTACTGAGGTCAGCATCATGCAAGTCTGCTAAACGCAGGTCTGCTTTTATAAGGGAAGCCTTATGCAAGTCCACCTTCCTAAGAGTTGCCCGAATCAGATTAGCAGTCTTGAGGTTTGCTAAAATCAGATTTGAGCCACTTAGATCGGTTCTCCATAAGGTCGCCGCAGTCAAATTTGCTTCAATTAAGTTTGCTCCGCGTAGGTTAGTCTGTGATAAAGTCGCGTTAGCCAAGTTAGATCGATTCAAGTTGATTCCAGCTAAACACACCTCGCTGAGGTTAACTAAGTGCAGGCTTACTTGAGTGAAATTTCTCTCTCCTGCACAATAGCGTTTGAGAAGTTCATTAGCATCCATACAGCTTGCCTTCCAAATTTCCATTTTTCACCTGAAAATTACAGTATCAAATCAATAATTTCTGAAAATACTTCTTATTAAGAGACTTTTAAAACTTCGCACCAAGATTAAAATTATTTAACAATCTTTTACAATATTGCCGATGAGAATGGTTGCTTTCAAAAAGTATTAGAGGAAGCCGTTATCCTGATAAGTTTCTTTTGCTTAAACGTGGTGAGGTGCTTGCTCTTTCACTCATCCACGCTTAAGCAATGACTAATCTAGCTTTTACTTACGTACTAGGTTCAGTAATTCTTTAGGAGAAGCAAGCAAGTCAATCGCTACGAAGAAAATTTTGCCTTGAGGATCGAGCAAAAACCGCCATGCAATATTCATTCCCACACTTGCACCGAACCAAGGGGTTTGGACTTTGCCGGTGACTTTAACTTGGGTATAGCCATCTTCTACTGGCTCGGATATACCACGCTCTGGTATCATTTTTAATCCCTGGCATTCTTCACGCATATAAGCGCGGATTGCATCTTGACCAATAATCGGTCTTTCAAAGGGAGGTTGCAAACCACCTTCAGAGGTAAACAGAGCAACAGCAGCATCAAAGTCATTGGCATTCATGTTGTTGATATAGCCAAGCACTGTAGGGTTGTTGATACCCTCAATGGTGACTTTAGTTCGAAATGCTGGTGCTGTGGGTGGAGCAACAGGTTCTGAGACTTTTTTGTAACTACCGGGAGCGTTCGGGTCAAATCCCATGCTCACTACGGTATTGCGGAGAATTGTGATTTGTTGACCTGAATCAGCATTTCTGATTGCTTCTAACACATCAGCAGCCTTGGGAGAAAGCTTGTAGCCTTCTGGAATAGGAGCAACGATTCCCTGAGCCATCCATTCTCCTAACTGATACCAAAAGCCCAACTTGATGTTTACAGTGAAAGATGCATAAGAACGGCAGAGGGGAGTGTCAGCACGATTAGCTAAATCATACATGACTCGTGTTTGAGCCTCGAAAGGCATCTGCTTAATTTGTTCAAGTAAGCCTTGTGCGAGTACCATGTTAGCTGCTCCAGGAGCGGCAACCGTAATACTTCTACCCATCTCGGTATAAGCAAACCAGAGTAATGCTAGTTGATCTTCAGCATTGAGTTGAGAGAATGATTCGACAACAGTTGGAACAACGTCAGCAACTAGCGTGCCGGGAAAAATACTTTGAGCCGACTTGATGGTAAAAGACATAGCAGATGTTCCCTAAAAAAATTACAGTTCTATCGGATGTGAAAATTAAATGTGCAAAGACAGAGGGGAAATGCGTTTAGCTGTTGATAAAGGTACTCAGCATTCTTTGTATAGGTGTAGCCCATCGTGGACATCGCTTTACCAAAGATATTGCGAGTTGAGTAACTACATAGTTATTTAAAAAACTATGGTTAGTAGTGATTTAACGCATTTATCTTGCTTTTGTATCTTTATGTAAAGAAACATAACAATTCCGTTACAAATAAGCAATACTTTCTCAGCTATAAAATGATAATTTTTGTTTATGTAAATGATAAGTTTTACTGAAGTTACATTAAAGGCAATTAATGCTTTTGTGTGTATTCATTCACAAGAGCATAGGCGTAGCCCGTCGTACACATCACACGTCTCTAGATTTATCAAAGTTACGCAAACAATCTTTTACCAAACCTATTGTGCTGTCGTACACATCTTTTATCTTTTGGCATGAATCCAAAAGACCCCAATACTGCTCGGTTAACCATTTTTAACTCGGCATTGGGTTTGGGGAAAAGGTTAAAGGGTAAAGGTTAAAGGTTTTTTCTTTCCCCTTTCCCCTTAACCGACAAGTATTGCAAAAGACCCGACCTGCTTAGTGCGGTTCTTACTACCTTTTTTATTGTGTCAAGTACTTGCAAAAAATATTTACAATAAGTTACATTCATTTACAGAAGACAACAATAAAAAGTAAAAGATGACAAATAAAGGCTTTACTATTAACGAACGCGGTCAACTCAACAGATTTGCGATTGAACCCAAAATTTATGTTGATGAAACCCCACGGACAGGCTTCACCGAATATGCCGAAAAACTCAATGGTCGTTTGGCAATGATTGGTTTTATCTCACTCATCGCGTTGGAAGTTTTCACCGGATACGGTTTAATTGGATGGCTAACTAGTTTTTAGAGAACAACACTTCAGATTTACGAATTTTCTCCAGTTGACAAATAAAACAATTTAAAGGCAAACTTATGAAAACTGATTTTGATTACCCCAGAAAAGATTTGATTGGAACAGTCGTTTTTAGACCTGATTTCAACAACTTTGAGACCATCAATGCAAATCAAGCGTGGTCATTGTTTTTTACTGGCGGTCAAGATGATAAGGGACTGGGACAAGAAATTGAATTCGGCAGATTTTTCACTAATCTCTTAATCGCTATTGGAGTAACTGGAATGATTTGGGCGATTTATTTCACTCAATTAGGATGAACAAATTTGTTCATTTTTTTGGTAACTTCAATGGAGGTCTTGGATTGGGATACCAAGACTTATTTTTGCTTTTCAATAAGTCTAAAAAAGTCTCTTTAGCTTTGGGAAAATTTCGATGTTGATTGGATTTATAAAGCTTCCTAATTTGTCACGGTATTGTGGATACATGGGCTTAGAAGTAGCAGAAATGGTTTCCAAACATCTTGCAGTTCAAAGCAAAACCTATGTAATTCAAAATAGAAGAATATTGATCAATCAACTGTTAAAGTCTGGTCTAGATTCTCATACAGCAAATCGAACTGTTACTGTGCTTATATCAAGTCCGGTTTTACAACTAACCAATAAAAATCAGTTGGCCATTAATTGCAAGCGATAGTAACTATAAAACCATTACTTGACATCCTCACCGCCGTGTTCGCCCTTGGCGTTCCCGTTCGCGCAGCGTCTCCGTCAGGAGAAGGGTACGCACTCTTAAGAAGGAGTAATGAGTAATAAGTAATAAGTAATGAGTAAATACCCATTTTTCAGCCACTCATTACTCCTTACTCATTACTTTACAGCCGTGCTGGAAACACGGGGTTTTAAACCCATTTTTCTGATAACGAATATAATTTTTATTTGAATTCGTATTGTAGTACATTCGTATTACAGTACGAGTTCTATTGCATTTCTTTCAGATGACTAAATAAGAATTTTAGTTACAGCGTATTTCAGGTAAATGAAGTACACGGGTAGGGGCAATTCATGAATTGCCCCTATGATTGTCTGTACCTCACCAAGTTGCAATCTGCTGTATTCTTGAACACTTGAGCGGACTTGAATTATGAGCCGCAGAACTTTAATTACCTGTTAAAGCTAGACAAAGTTCCGTCACTACTAGTCTCTAGTTCAACGCAAACAACGAATTGCTTCTAATAAACCTCTAGCTTTATTCAACGTCTCTTCGTATTCTTTTTCTGGCTCAGAATCAGCTACTAAACCTGCGCCAGCTTGTACGCTAACCGTTTTGTCATGTACTACCATTGTGCGAATTGCGATCGCAGTATTTAATTGTCCTTCAAAATCGTAATATCCATATACACCCGAATAAACACCCCTACGACTAGACTCTAACTCGTGGATAATTTCCATTGCGCGAATCTTGGGTGCGCCGCTTACCGTACCTGCTGGGAAGGAAGCTTTCAATAAATCCCATGCTGTTTTATCGGGTGCTAATTTACCCACAACATTGCTGACAATGTGCATTACATGGGAGTAGCGCTCAACTACCATTAATTCATCAACTTTGACGCTACCATTTTGACAAACACGCCCCAAATCATTCCGCCCTAAATCTACAAGCATCACGTGTTCGGCAACTTCCTTGGGATCTTCGAGTAAATCTTGAGCGAATGCTGCATCTTGTTGGGTAGTTTTACCGCGTGGACGTGTCCCCGCAATGGGGCGTACCGTTGCTATAACTCCCCCATCTGGAGCAGTTTCGGCTTTCACCATCACTTCAGGACTGGAACCGATGATTTGCCAATCTTGGAAGTTAAAGTAAGCCATGTAAGGCGAAGGATTTATCTGACGTAGGGAGCGGTAAAGGGCAAAGGGGTCGCCTGTGTATGGTGTTGATAGTCGCTGAGAAATTACTACTTGAAAGATATCGCCTGCTTTGATGTAGTCTTTGGCTTTTTGGACGCTAGCGCAAAAATCAGGACGGGTGAAATTACTGTTGTATTCATCTGTTTCGCCGCTCTGCTCTTCTGCTTTCCTACTTCCTGGTGGTTTCCATTCCAACCGAGTTTTTTCTGGGGATAGGGGGAGAGATAGCTTTTCGAGCATTTGGGTGACGCGATCGCACGCTTGTTGATAGGCTGCGTGTAAATCTACATTGGGGTCACGTAAATCAGCATAAGCGATCGCCCAAATTTTTCGCTTCACCTGGTCAAAAATCAACAGCTGGTCTACCTGCATCCACAAGCCATCAGGAATATTTCGCTCATCTGGCGGATAGATTGGCACGCGCGGCTCAATCCAGTTAATCAATTCATAGCCCCAAAACCCAAATAAACCGCCAATCCCTGGCGGTAGCTGTGGTAACTTGACTGGGTGATAAGGTGCTAAACATTCGGCTAAAGTTGCAAAAGGGTCGCCTGCAAAAACGACCTGCGAACCATCGCGGTTTAATTGGGTGGTGCGATCGCCCCTTGCTTCCAAAACCCAAAGCGGATCGCAGCCCACTAAACTATAGCGTCCTAGTTTTTCCCCACCTTCTATCGATTCCAACAAAAAGCTATAGGGCTGACCTGCACAGACTTTATACCAAGCAGATACGGGCGTATCTAAGTCCGCTACCCATTCTTGATATACCGGAACAAAGTTGCCTTGTAAAGCTAGCTGAGAAAATTCAGAGAAATCGGGGAATACCATAAATAGCTAAGAGGTTGGGCATGGGGGAGCATTGGGCATTGGGCATGGGGCATTGAAAAGACGCAGGGGGGCAGGGTGCAGGGGGTAAAGGAAAAAACTCTTCTCCGTTGCTCCCTGCTCCCTGCTTCATGCATCTTCCCCAGTCCCTAGTCCCTATGCGTCGTAGGTAGCTTTACCACTGAATTTGAGTTGTGATGGATTGGGGTTTTGCCCAATGCTGCGTGGGACATAACGCACTTTTTCACGACCTTCATTCACTTTTTCGGGGAAGACACCATCAGCTGGGTGCAGTAAAGTAGTTTCTCCGTTGGGTAAAATCCGGTAAACTTTGTAGTCTGTGATTTTGAGTTTACGAAGTTGCTGACCGCCCAAAGCGATGCCATATTCTTTCCGAGCTATATACAGCAGGTTTTCGCCTTTCCGCATAGTAGCAGCACCACCTGTAGGCAGTTCAAATACTTGCTCCTTCGGGCTAGTCCAAGTGATAGCGTACTTTTCTTCCACTTCTGCTTTCTTTAGCAAGCCACCAGTGCTGCCAGCAAATAGTGGGGTTTGTCCAGAGAGTGTTTCTGCCATAAAGATGATTCTCTCAACGTTTTTAGGGAATCCTAACACCGCAACAAGGATCATATTGCGATCGCGTTATAGACTGTAACAGTTTTTAGTCATTTGTCCTTTGTTCTTTGTCATTTGTTAAAAACCAATGCCCCATACTTCTCTACCCCGGATTTCTCACGCATAGTGTAGGCAGAGGGAAAAGAGGAGTGTGGGGAGTGTGGGGAGTGTGGGGGGTAAGACTTCTTCCCCATCCTCCCACACTTCCCACACCTCCCACACCTCCCACACTTCCCACACCTCCCACACCTCCCACACCTCCCACACCTCCCACACCTCCCACACTTCCCACACCTCCCACACCTCCCACACCTCCCACACCCCTTGGATTTCTCACTTGTGAGAAATCCAAGTCTACGAGAGGCTCCGCCCTAAGCGTAGCTATGCCGCAGGCTTTACGGATTCTCTACGAGACGCTACACGTTAGCGAAGCTTTCGCTTTAGCGATACACTCAGTACAAGTGCCCAATGACTAATGACTAATGACAAAGGACTAATACCTATTTACTCTTGACTTTTGCCCGCTTTTCCTCGTGGCTATTCTGAACAATGGGGATGGTGAAGTGAAACTGGCTACCCTGGTCTTTGCCAGTTGACTCTGCCCAAATTTCTCCGCCCCAGCCATTCACAATTTGACGACAAATTGCTAAACCAAGTCCTGTTCCGCCAGTGGTACGGCGTAGCGCTCCCTCTTCTTGATAGAAGCGGTCAAAAACTACTTCTAAGCGATTTGGTTCAATGCCGCGTCCAGTGTCAGCCACAGTCACCTCGACCATTTGATGGCTGTTGGAAATCGCTTTAATGGTGATTTCTCCTTGGGGTGGCGTAAATTTACAAGCGTTGTCCATGAGTTTTGCCAGTACCTCTACTAGCCAATCACCATCAGCCCTTACTAGAGGTAGATTTTCGGCAATTTGAGTTTTGACTTGGGGCGGCTTTTCCGTTGAAGAACGCGTGCGATTGCGGCTGAGTGCTAAATCCACACACTCTTGTAAAGTCAGGGATTCTGGATGCCATTGCACTCGCCCGCTTTCCAAGTTGGAAAGTGTGAGGAAATCTTGTACCAATTTTCGCATCCGTTCTGAGTCGGAAAGAGCCGTGTTGAGCATAATTTGCTGCAACTCCAAGGGCATATCCGGCTCACTAGCAAGACTTTCTAGACACACTTGAATGGTGGATAGGGGAGTACGCAGTTCGTGTCCAGTGATGGCTATAAGATTGCTGCGGGTGCGGTCTAGGGCTTCTAGCTGCTGGTTAAGTTCTTCTAGGTTGGCATAGGCTTCCGCTTGAATTAGGGCTGCTCCGACTTGGGTGGCGATCGCTTCTACCAAATCCAACTCCCCAGGTTGGCACTCGTGCGGTGGCATTCCACAGTAATGCAACTCTACGATGCCCAACAACCGCCCCTGATAAAATACTGGTTCCATCAGCCAAGAACGAATGGCAAACTTTTTGGCAATTAAGGAAAGCCCTGGCGAATTGTTAACACGAGGGTCATTCAGCGTATCGCTAATACAAACACCTTCGCCTTGTTGCACGATGTCCTGAAATAGGGAATTTTTCTCTAATTCCCAAGTTTGCCCACGAACGGATAAGATACCGGGATTCAAAAACTCGTGTTCAATTATGGCTTGGTTATCTGTAGCTTGAGCGCGGTAAATTAGACAGCGACAAGCTTCTAGGTGTTGCCCTAATTCTTGTGCTGCCACCTGGAGAACTTCATGAGGGTCGAGCGATCGCCGAATAGCTGTGCTAATTGAGTTGACTAATCGTTCTTTTCGTGCTTGGGCAGCAATGGAACGGTAGGCTTTGTGCAATTTGTACTGACTAGCTTGCAAGTAAGTTACTAAGCGTTGCACAAAGGGATCTGTATCGATGTCACAAGCATATTCGTTGATCTGTTCTGCTCCAGAGTGGCTTCGCGGCTCTCCTATGCTAAACCTCTGACGTGCCTCGTTTATTTTACTTGCCAGTTCTGGTCTGTAAACTAAAATCCTGTCTAAAAGCAATTCAGCTGCTTTGAGGCTAACTCCCCTTTCCGATGTCCAAACTCCTTCAAATCTTCGCGCTGTGTCTATATCCAGATTAGGGCTTAGTTCTGGTAGTTGCTTATTTTTGGCAATAGAACCAAGACTTTCCCGGCAAACCAGACAAGTTGCATAATTGTCAGCAATCACTACCAAATGCCACTCTTGACTTAAACCATCCGTTGGCTCAAAAGCGATCTTTTCGTAGTGTTCCGAACTATTGGCGAAATCCGTTTCTGGAGCAGCTAATACGTATATTTGGTTACTCCGCAAGGCAAGTCGCAGGTAGCGATGAGCTTCTTGGCGGTAGAATCGCTCTCGCTGGAAACTAGCAATTACAAGGGGTTGTGCTAAAGTCGCAGCCAAAACTTGATCTTCCATCGCATGGGAGAGCGCTGTTAGTGAAGCCTTAAAATATAGCTGGGGCCGCAAGTATGGTAGGAACTTTAGCAGATCACTCAGCACAGAAGTCGAAATGCTCATGAATTATTGTTAAACGCTCAACCTCGACAAGATCCACGTCACAGCTGCATTGTACAAATTCCAAGGCACTCTCAAGTTAAATAGAGAGTTGCAATATGTAAAGAACGCTAAAATGCACTTTTCGCCAAAGCAGGCGCAACATTTTGTTACCAAATTGTATTTATTGATTGACAACCTACTACGCCCAATATACATTCTTGACTAACTTTGAAATATGCTTGCACAGCTAAAATCTTTCATTACTAAGTACCAGCCACATAATTTTTGTATTGTTTTAACCGTTAAATTCACTAATCTTTACTCAGCATTGATTGATAGTCCACGCCTTGGCGTAGCCCGTCATAATATTTACACTCACTAAATAGAATTTTCTTACCCAAAAACCATTACTGCTACATACCACATAATTTACTCAGTCAATGATTGATTAAAATTAATCAATCAATTGAATATCGGAAATTTGTCTAATCTAACGCCAAAGATATTTAAAACAAAATCGTATAATAGTTTAGTCAATAAATGCTAGCTTTACCCAGTAGAACTGGGAACTTCGCATTTTTGCTGAGTATACTATATATCTTGTATCTTGAGAAAGTTTGACAACTAAGCACTTATCTAAAAATTCTGAGTTTTCAGTCTTGAGTTTAGACTTATACAATACTTATATAGATTTGGACACTGCTACTTTGTCAACAGTACGTAAAAATTATTTTGGCTAGAATAGCTCAAACAAGTTTTACAAAGAGTCTTTTTTCTGCAAGTTGTGAGGGGTAAAGACCTCTACTCTGAATACCACAAACAATCTACGACCTGTACACGGAACTTTGGCTAATGACACCGGATACGCTAATGACCCCGGAAAAAATTTTCCTGGATGGAAAAACTTTTATTCCTGCTGAACAATTACCTATCCCGGAGTGGCCTTGTGTTGTGAGTGAAAGACCACAACCGACACTGACGGTTAAAGATGATGATTTATTTTTCGTGACAGATACTATCGGGAATATTTCTGGCTGTTCCCTCAGTGAGGGTAATCCCAGCATGGGGCTGTTTTGCTGTGATACGAGATTTCTCAATCGCTTAGAGTTGCAAATTGAAGGGCGATCGCCTGTACTTCTCAGTAGTACTGCCGGAAAAGGGTTTTCACTCTCGGTTTTGTGTACTAACCCCAGAATTGACGAACGCCTAAAAGCCGAAACTATCGGGATTCGGCGAGAAATAGTACTCAATGGCGCTCTATTTGAAGAAATAGAAGTATCTAACTACAGCACAACAACTGTCAATTTTGAACTAAGTATCAGCTTCGATGCAGATTTTGTTGATTTATTTGAAGTCCGGGGTTATGACAGAAAAAAACGCGGTAGGCTTTTACGTCTACTAGAACCCACGACTGAAGAAGGAATCGTCGATGGCGTTTCACCAGTAACTAAAGACCCATCAACTTTTAGGGAAGAATCCTTAACACTTGCCTATCAAGGTTTGGATGGTTCGGTGATGGAATCTCGGATTTTATTCCAGCATCGTCAACCAGACTCTTTCAAAGGCTACACTGCGGTTTGGCAGCTAGAGTTGGCTTCTCACGAAACCCAAAAGCTGGGTTATCGGGTGAATATGTTGAAAAACAACCAATCTAGTTCAACCGTAAGCGCCGCCATCACTTTAGGACAGGCGAAAGCTGCTGAGTTGATGGAGGAGCAACACTGGGTACAGCAAATTACTCGCATTAGCTCAGATAAAAGCACTTTCAATCGAGTGATTGAGCGGGCCGAGCAAGATATGTATTTGTTGCGCCAGTCTTTTGGAAAGCATAAGACAGTTTCGGCTGGAGTACCGTGGTTTTCTACACTATTTGGGCGGGATTCGCTGATTACAGCTTCCCAAACCCTAATGTTAAACTCGCAAATCGCTAAAGAAACCCTAATATTACTGGCGACATACCAAGGCAAAATCGACGACGAATGGCGCGAAGAAGAACCGGGTAAGATTTTGCACGAGTTACGTTTGGGAGAAATGGCTCGTTGTCAAGAAATTCCTCACACGCCATACTACGGTACAGTTGATGCGACTCCCCTGTGGCTAATGCTGTATGCCGAACATTATGCTTGGACTCACGACCAAGAACTCCTAGAGTTACTTTGGCCAAATGCTTTAGCAGCAATGGACTGGATCGATCGCAATACCAAACAAACCAGTTACCTCAGCTACTTCCGTAAATCTAAACGCGGTCTTGCTAACCAAGGTTGGAAAGACTCTGGCGACTGCATTGTCAACCATAAGGGAGAATTAGCTAACGGCCCAATTGCCCTTTGTGAGGTGCAAGCTTATGTCTATGCTGCAAAAATGCGCCTAGCAGAAATAGCGAAGATGAAAAAGCGCCTTGATTTGGCAGATCGTTGGCTAGAAGAGGCTAGAAGTCTCAAGCTTCGTTTTAATCGAGATTTTTGGGTAGAAGACCAGGATTTCTGCGCCTTGGCTTTAGATGGAGATGGTAAACCTGTAGACAGTATTACCTCAAACCCTGGTCATTGTCTGCATTTGGGTCTTTTCACCCACGAAAGAGCCTACAGTGTAGCAGAACGGTTGCGGGCACCAGATATGTTTAATGGTTGGGGCATTCGTACCCTGAGTAGTTTATCACCCGCTTACAATCCAATGGGTTATCACATTGGTTCGGTTTGGCCCCATGATAACGCTCTGATCGCAATGGGATTACGATCGCTGGGTCTAATCGATCAAGCCTTAGAACTTTTCCAAGGTTTATTCGATATGACCAGTCAGCAGCCTTATGAACGTCCTCCAGAACTCTTCTGCGGCTATGAACGGAACGGTGATAATGCCCCTGTGCAGTATCCAGTTGCTTGCACTCCCCAAGCTTGGGCGACTGGTAGTATCTTCCAACTGCTGCAAATGATGGTCAACTTGGTGCCTGATGCTCAAAATAACTGCTTGCGAATAATCGACCCCGCTTTGCCAGAATCGATTAATCGCCTGTCATTTCACAATTTGCGAGTCGGCCCCACCATTCTCGATTTAGAATTCGAGCGTTCTGGTACAACTACTGCTTGTCGCGTTGCGAAAAAACGGGGCAATTTGCGGGTAGTTATTGAAGCATAGAGCGAGTAGGGAGTGGTAAACGATCTACTCCCTATTTTATGATTGGTGCGTAGGTGTAGCCCGTGGTAGACATCGCTCGTTGAACTTCACATTTATCTTGGCTATTTCGATAAACTGAGAAACCGTTCTAATTGCCGTTAAAATACTGCCCAATAAGCTTTAGCATCACCCACAGTATTGGCAATACGGTTTGGTTAAGATCCCCCCGTCTGCGGCGACCCCCTTTTTAATGGGAGTTGGGCAGGGTGGATTAATTGTGCGGAGAGAAAATTTGTAATCCCCGTAACCTCGTCAGCCTGCTAACAGGGGAACTGGATTTATGAACGCAAGAATGAGGGTTTTAATTTTTCTCTCTAGACAATTAATCCACCCTGCTTTTTAATGGGAGTTGGGGGGATCTTCAAAAGATTAAAATGTTAACCGAACCGTATTGATAGTATAAGGAAAGTAAATCAGTTATAGATTTTCTTGGATAGGTTTTATTGATTTAGATTGAACAACTCGTTGGGGTCGATTGAGAAACTTTAACTGTTCAAACCAAAGCAGAGCGATCGCTCCACCCCCTAAACAAATTGCTAGGTCGATGGGATGTAAAAAAGAAAAGCTAAACAATTGACGCAAGAACGGAACATACAGCACGAACGCCAGAAAAACCAGTCCCCCACCAACCACCCACCAGAGAGCATTATTGGGAGATTTCAGGATTTTTAGACTGAGGCGAGATGAAGAACTTTCACTCAAAATTAGGAATAAATTTGCCAAAATCAACGTCGTAAACGTTAAGGCACGAGCATCAAGTTCACCTTGTCGGCGATATAGCGCCACCACAAAGATGGCGAGAGTAATTACCAAAATTCCCACCCCTTGTAGCACTGCCAAACCCAAAGTTTTCCTGCCAAATAAGGGTTCTTTGGGGTTGCGGGGAGGACGCTGCATCACCGTTGCTTCTGCGGGTTCGGCTTCTAAAACGATGGAGCAAGCTGGATCAATAATCAAATGGAGAAAGGCAACGTGAACGGGAAGCAAGACTAATGGCAACTTAAACAACACCGGAATCAAAGACATGCCAGCGATCGGAATGTGAATCGCTAGCAGATATGCCATTGCTTTGCGGAGATTATCAAAAATTCGCCGTCCCAGTTTCACCGCTTGCACAATGGACGAAAAATCATCATCCAATAACACTAACGCCGCCGACTCACGGGCAACATCTGTGCCTCGCTGTCCCATCGCAATCCCGATTTGGGCAGATTTGAGAGCCGGAGCATCATTCACTCCATCCCCAGTCATGGCAACGACTTCACCCTTGGCTTTCAAAGCATTAACTAAGCGCAATTTTTGTTCGGGAACGGCTCGTGCAAAGATATTCGTACTTTGAATACGTTGTTCGAGTTCAGCGTCACTCATCAGATCCAATTCCGCTCCCGTCAGAATAGCTCCCATTTGCATCAATCCAATCTGACGAGCAATAGTTTGAGCCGTTCCGGGATAATCACCCGTAATCATCACCACTCGAATACCTGCGGTATAACATTCTTGAATTGCCACCGCAACATTTGGACGCACTGGATCAGACAGTCCTACCAATCCGAGAAATTGAAAAGGAAAGTCATGTTGCTCATCGGGTAAATGATCGGGATTGAGGGACGGATGAGGCGGTAAAAATGGCGGTGGCGCATCAACAAGAGAGGCTTTGGCAACGCCTAACACACGCAAGCCTTGATTGGCCATTTCACTGATTTGGGCTGCCATAATTCTCTGCTGTTCGGGCGTGAAATGACAGAGATCCGCGATCGCTTCCGGCGCTCCTTTCGCTGCAATTTCATACTGCTTACCATCGGCGGACTGCCAAACGTGAGACATTGCCAATAGATGGGGTGAGAGGGGATATTCTCGTAACAGTATCCAATCGTCATGCAGATGTTCCGTATGTGCGAGATAGCGATCGCCCAATTCCTTAAACGCTTTCTCCATTGGATCAAAAGGATCTCTTTGGCTCGCCAGAATGCAAAACTCGACTAATTTATGAACTGTTTCGGGGAGCGACTCTCGTGAATGTAATTCTAAATTATATGGGTGAGAGTTTTCTGCATGGTTGTATGCAAATAGCTGTTGTACTGCCATCTGATTCAGGGTCAGCGTCCCGGTTTTATCCACACACAGAACGGTTGTCGAACCCAAGGTTTCCACGGCGGAAGCGCGACGAGCTAAGACGTGTTTCTGAGAAATTCGCCATGCTCCCAATGCTAAGAAAATCGTCACGACAACCGGAAATTCGTTTGGCAAAATTGCCATCGCTAGGGTAATACCTGCGAGAAATCCTTTGAGCCAATCTCCTCGCGTCAGTCCATAAATGACAACAATCGCCACACACAACAATAAAGCGATGCCAAATAAACGGCTTACCAACCGAGTCATTTCTTGTTGTAGCGGAGTCGGTTCCGGCTTCACTTTTTGCAAAGCGTTGCCAATCTTACCCATCTCTGTTTGAGCGCCCACTGCTTGGACTTGAGCAATTCCCTGTCCCTGAACTACCAAGGTTCCAGAATATACAAAGGGCAACTCATCTCCCCCCGGACGCGCCATTTCCACGGTACCGGCGGCAGCAACTTTGCGAACAGGTAGGGATTCCCCAGTGAGTAACGACTCATCAGTTGAGAGATTTATACAGGAGAGTATGATTGCATCAGCAGGCACGCGATCGCCTTCTGCTAGCACTAAGATATCTTCTCGAACGACTTCTCGCCCCGCAATCCGTTTTTGCTGTCCATCCCGAATTACCAAGGCGCGAGGACTGGAGAGATCGCGCAAGGCTTCTAGGGCGTGTTCGGTTTTACCTTCCTGGTAAAGGCTGATTCCTGTGATGAAGAAGACGAAACCCAGCAAAATCAGGGCTTCTTGTAAGTCGCCTAAAATCCAATAAATGATCCCGCCGCCGACCAGCAAGAGAAAGATCGGATCTTGAACGGTTTCCCAAGCGAAGGATAAAATACTGCGAGAGCGAGCCGAGGAAAGTTCATTGTAGCCATCCTGTTTGAGCCGAGCGATCGCTTCAAGCTCAGATAACCCAGCCACGGAATTCAGATCGATGGTCGAAACCATAATTCTGCTTTTTCCTACGAGACATAAAAAACAGATCAATCCACTTGATGTTAAATGCCAAATTTGAGGAAGTCGTGAGATAACATAAACGGTGCAAAAGTTATGGTTAGCCCATCATAATTTTTGACCAAATCAGTCAGAGAGATAGCCGATTTTTTTGAGGTTAAAACTTCCGTAAATACTTTTGTTGGGTCTTTGGGCTTTTTTTTGCTTTTGATTACAATTTATTAATTCACGCAGTAAATTAAACGGTAGTAGTAGGTTGGCGCAATTAAAGCTAACTGGAAAGGGCTGTCATTTGTCCTTTGTCATTAGTCATTAGTAAGGACTTTAGGACTATTTACGTTTCGTAACATAATTGGGTTTATTTATACGAACTAACTTAGTAGATAAGCAAGGTTATCTATTTAGGATTAAAAAAATTGGATACTGACATCTATGCCTCAAGTCATCCCTTCATTTTGGAGTCTGCCTGCTGAACAGGTATTAGATCAGCTTAAGAGTAGCCACCAGGGTTTAAGTCGCCAAGAGGCGCAGCAACGGCTCACTCAATATGGTGCAAACAGTCTGAAGCAAAAGCGACAGTCATCCACACTACTCCTGTTGCTGAACCAGTTTAAGAGTCCGATTATTTTGATTTTAATGGCAGCTGCTATTCTCTCCAGTTTTCTTGGAGATGTCATTGATACTATTATTATTCTGACGATTGTACTAATTAGTGGACTATTAGGATTTTGGCAAGAGCGAGGTGCTAGAGATGCCGTAACGAAGCTACTGGCTTTAGTGCAAGTAAAAGCCACAGTTTTGAGAGATGGTCAATCTCAAGAAATCTCTAATGAGGAGGTGGTTCCAGGTGACATTGTGTTGCTTGCTGCTGGCGATAGTATCCCTGGTGACTGTCTGATTTTAGAGTCGAAGGATCTGTCAGTGAATGAAGCAGCACTGACGGGAGAAACCTATCCTGCTGACAAACTAAGTGGCGTATTGCCGAACGAAGTCGGACTCAGCCAGCGAACAAACACCCTTTATATGGGTACTAACGCAATCAGTGGTACAGCGAAAGCGGTTGTGGTGCAGACCGGAAAGCAGACTGAATTTGGCAAGGTATCAGAACGCCTGAAACTCAGACCGCCCGAAACCGAATTTGAAAGGGGACTGGGCAAGTTTGGCTATTTTCTCATGGAAGTGACGTTGATTTTGGTTGTTCTAATTTTTGTCGCCAACGTCTACTTGCAACGCCCTGTTCTACAATCTTTTCTATTCTCCCTAGCGCTTGCAGTCGGTCTGACTCCTCAATTGTTGCCTGCGATCGTTAGCGTTAACTTGGCTCGCGGCGCTAAACAAATGGCGAAAAAGCAGGTGATTGTGAAACGACTGTCCGCAATTGAAAATTTTGGCAGCATGAACGTGTTTTGTACAGATAAAACAGGCACGCTAACGGAAGGGGAAGTGAAAATTCACGCTGCGGTTGATGTGGAGGGGAAAGAGAGCGTTGGCGGAGCCTCTCTACGAGACGCTGCGCGAACGCCGCAGGCGACTCGCGTTTTGCTTTACGCCTATTTGAATGCTGCGTCTGAATCAGGTTATGTAAATCCTATCGATGCCGCAATTCGTCAGCACAAGCAATTTGACATTTCTGCTTATCAGAAACTAGATGAAGTACCTTATGATTTCAACCGTAAACGCCTCAGCATTCTGTTGAAGAAAGATAATAAGAATCTGATTGTCAGCAAAGGTGCGCTAAAGGCAATTCTTGATGTTTGCTCAACCGTCGAAACTGGTGACGGAAAGACAATTGATATTGCTATACAGCAGGACAAGATTCAACAACGGGCAGAGGAACTTGGTAGTGAAGGGTTTCGGGTCTTAGGGGTGGCTTACCGCAACTGCGATCGCAATTCCTTCACCAAAGACGATGAAACAAACATGACGTTTTTGGGTTATCTTGCTCTTTTCGATCCACCAAAAGCAGATATTGCTGATACACTCAAAGATTTGGGACTACTTGGAGTTACCACAAAAATGATCACGGGCGATAGTCGAGCGGTTGCCATCAGTATCATTGAACAAGTGGGATTACCAAAACCAAAGGTTTTAACTGGTGGCGAATTGCAAGAGCTTTCTGATGAAGCCCTAATGCATCGTGTTGGCAAAATAAATGTCTTTGCTGAGGTTGAGCCAAATCAAAAAGAGCGGATCATCATTGCGCTGAAAAAAACTGGAAATGTAGTCGGTTATCTTGGTGATGGCATTAACGATGCCTCAGCGCTTCATGCTGCCGATGTGGGTATTTCTGTTGAGAGTGCGGTTGACGTAGCCAAAGAAGCCGCAGACATCGTGTTGATGCAAAAAGACCTAAATGTTTTGGTCGAAGGCGTGAAAGAAGGACGGGTAACGTTTGCCAATACGCTCAAATACGTGTTTATGGCAACAAGTGCTAATTTCGGCAATATGTTTAGCATGGCAGGTATTTCTCTGGTTCTACCCTTCTTACCCTTGCTACCCAGCCAAATTTTGCTCACAAACCTGTTGACTGATTTCCCAGAAATGACGATCGCAACCGATCGCGTAGACCGGGAAATGGTCAACAAACCACGACGGATGAACATCACATTTATCCGTAACTTTATGGTGGTGTTTGGGCTGCTGAGTTCAGTCTTTGATTATCTCACCTTTGCAGCACTCCTATTGCTGCTGCACGCTAACTCAGCGCAATTTAGAACTGGTTGGTTTATGGAATCAGTGATTTCTGCATCTATGATTGTGCTGGTAATTCGGACACGGCAATCTATCCTCACGAGCAAGCCAGGAAAGTACTTATTGACGGCAACGATTGCGATCGCTATTGTCACCCTCCTGATTCCTTATACTCCAGTTGCAGGTTTACTAGGGTTCCAACCTTTACCCATTGAATTCCTTTTAGTGCTGGCAGCAATTGTGGGACTTTATATCATCTGTGCAGAAAACGTTAAACGGATTTTTTATCAACACGTCCAGTCTTAACCAAAGAAAGCGTAGCTGTGGCAAAATCAGCCTATCTGCTTGAGTAGATATAGCCTAGACAATAATTGTCAATCGAAAAATAAAAAACGAGCGCGGAGGGATTTGAACCCCCGACCCACAGAACCGGAATCTGTTGCTCTATCCACTGAGCTACGCGCCCTTAATCTCACCCATTATAGCACGTCTATGATAAAGTTCTCAGCCTAGAAAAACTTGGTTTATTAAGTTTAGGGACTTCTAAGAAATAAATTATCCAAATAAACGAACCACAGAGACACAGAGAACACAGAGGAATAAAAAGGAGAGAGTTTTTTGAGTATTTCTTTATTTGGAAGTCCCTAGGTTCACAGATAATTAGCTGGGTTTACTGGTGTACCATTCCGACGGACTTCAAAGTGGAGGTGGGGCCCAGTTGAGAAACCTGTGGAACCCACAGCACCGATCGCTTGTCCGCGTTCAACGGCTTGTCCTTCAGAAACATACAACTCGCTGGTATGTCCGTATAGTGTAGTCATACCATTACCGTGGTCAATAATTAACGCTCTGCCATAACCACCATACCACCCAGCAAAAATCACTCTGCCTGAATCGGCTGCCCGAATTTTACTACCATAGCTAGCGGCAAAATCTAACCCGGCATGAAAGCGACGATAGCCAAGGATGGGGTGTACCCGCCAGCCGAAGGGACTACTAGTAGAAGCGTCGCTAGGATATGCCATTACACCGGTTCCTCGAATGATCGCAGTCCGGCTGTTGGTTTTTGTTTGCGCCTGTTCTGTTGCTCTGGCTTCTGCTACCTTTTGTTGAATTAAGACTTCCAGATTTTTTGATTCCCTCTCTAGCTGGTTTTGCGCTGCTTCCAAGGCTAGGCGATCGCTATTGAGGCGTTGAATCAATTCTGATTGTGACTCCGCCTGAGTTTGATAACCGGCTTTTTGTGCCAGTAATTGCTCACGAATCAAGGCAATTTCGTTTTTTTGTTGTTCTATGCCCGTTTTTTGTTGATTTATCAGGTTTGCTTGGGCGTTGAGTTTCACCAAAATTTGCTCGTCTGCCTGATACACTAATTTCAACTGATGACGACGACTGATAAAATCACTGATATTTTCACTTTGGAGCAAAACTGCCCAGCCAACAGATGCAGGCGATCGCTGGAGATAACGCAATCGTGCTACTGTTGCTATTTGCCGCTCCTCGTAGGAACGTTGTGCTACAGCTAAATCAGTTTCCAACTGCTGGAGGCGTTGGGTGGCAAGTTGTAATCGAGATTCGCTCTCTTGAATGTAGCTATCTGTAGTTTGCAGATTTTGCTTTAAACCAGTGAGGTGTTTTTGGGCCTCTTGTTGGAGATTTTTTAAGCGATCGCGATCGTTAACCACACTCTGACGCTGCTGGTTCATTTGTTGCTGCTTTTGTCGCAGAGTATCAATAGACTGTGTGGAAGTTGCGTGTACTGGAATTAATGACAAACAAATCCACAAAATACAGCAAAATACAAGGGATAAACAGCCAAAAATCAGATTTTTACCTAGAAATCGCGCTCTCATAGCGTGAAGCCCAACTAAAACAATGCTTTCAAACACTATGAGGATTATTCCCAAAATTTGATTCACCCACTCCATGTATCAAATTGATCTGCCAAGTTGTAACACAAAGATTCTTGCTATGTCAGCATTGAACAGGTACACAAGGAGGGAGGTATGGATGAAGACGCGCAAAGCAATTCTCTTAATTACTTTGGTTTTTCCTGGGTTGGCGGTGGTGGGAGTATCGCTTTATTGGTTTAACCTGGATTATGCAGCACTGATCAAAGCTGAAAACTATGTGACTAACCTAGTAGAAGTCGGAAAAGTTAATGATAGGCAGTTAAAGTATGCTTACCATCGCACCTACATTCATCGCATCAATGTATTTGCTGATGGGACTTGGGGATTACTGGGAGGAGTAATCACAGCGCTAGGGATACATGGATTAGTCACGGTTAGGGATTGTCCAAGAAATGAATTAACCACAGAGGCGCAGAGAACGCAGAGTGAGGAGAGATAGAGAAGATTTTGGCGTTAGTTTTGAGATATTTTTTGATTGGGAAGTCGTTTAGAGATAATTGTGTGAAATCTGTTAAAGTTTCAATTAACCTAAAACTTATAACTTAGCACGGGCTAAATACCCCGCGATCGCTAACAGGACTTAGGGCTGATGCAGAACAGGCAAGAGAAAATTTCGCAAGTAATAGTGACTGCTGGGCAGATGCGCGATATTGAAGATCGGATCTTTGCAGCAGGAATGCCTGTAGTCGCTTTAATGGAAAAGGTGGCGGGATTAATTGCCCGTCGGATTCAAGAGATCCCCCCAACCCCTCTTCAAAAGCAGGGCTATGTTGCTTCAAACACTTTATTAAAAAAGGGAGGATCTCGTGTCGGAATTCTTGTCGGCCCTGGTCATAATGGTGGGGATGCTTTAGTAGTAGCCCGTGAATTACACTTTCGTGGGTATGAGGTTTGGATTTATTCTCCTTTCTCTAAGTTTAAGGAATTAACTTCGCAGCACTTGCAGTATGCTCAAAGTTTGGGCATTCCAATTTATCAAACAATTGAGCAACTGCCAGATTCTGATTTGTTGATTGATGGCTTGTTTGGGTTTGGTTTAGAAAGAAACCTGACTGATCCTATTGCCTCTGCAATTAATCAGCTAAATGAATTGTCTGTGCCGATTTATAGCATCGATTTACCTTCAGGTTTACACACCGATACTGGCGTTGTATTAGGAACTGCCATTCGCGCCACTCACACTTTTTGCTTGGGTTTATGGAAGCTAGCTTTCTTCCAAGATCGGGCGCTAGAATATGTTGGCAAAGCTGAGTTAATCGATTTTGATATTCCTTTAGCTGATGTAGAAGCTGTTCTCAAAGATGCACCCAGCATCAAACGTATTACACCAGCAACGGCACTCGCTACTTTACCCTTACCTCGCCCATCAGTTACCCACAAATATAAAGAAGGACATTTACTCCTGATTTGCGGTTCGCGGCGCTATGCTGGTGGAGCAATTTTAACTGGTTTAGGTGCTAGGGCTAGTGGTGTGGGGATGCTTTCTATTGCCGTACCCGAATCACTAAAATCTCTTTTGGTGTCGCACTTGCCAGAAGCGCTAATTATCGGTTGTCCAGAGACGGAAAGTGGAGCGATCGCTCAATTACAATTACCAGAAAAAACCGATCTGACTTCCTTTAATGCGATCGCTTGTGGCCCCGGTTTAACACGAGATGCTGCTCCCATTGTGCAAGAGGTGATAGAAAGCGAACGCCCTTTGATTCTCGATGCCGATGGTTTAAATATTTTGGCACAAATGGGAGCGATCGCCACTTTAAAAAAACGTCTTGCTATAACCGTACTCACACCCCATACTGGCGAATTCCAGCGATTGTTTCCTGATGTCGCCGATGCTAAACATGACACAGTGAAAGCAGTACAAGAAGCAGCAGCGCAAAGTGGGGCGGTGGTATTGTTGAAAGGGGCGAGAACTGCGATCGCAAACCCTCAAGGTGGCATTTGGATGATTACTGAAAGCACACCCGCTCTGGCACGTGGAGGTAGTGGCGACGTATTAACTGGGCTACTAGGTGGATTGTTGGCACAAGCCGCAACTAAACAGATTTCTGTAGAAGATATTGTGGCAACTGCCGCTTGGTGGCATTCACAAGCTGGGATTTTAGCAGCCCAAGAGCGGACTGAATTGGGTGTAGATGCCTTTACATTGACACAATATTTACTAAAAGTTCTCAGTTTAGTTACAATACCTTAGCCAAAATAAGATGTTGGGATAAGGCAACAGGCAATAGGCAATAGGCAAATATGGTTTTCGAGTACACTAACGCATTTGTCACTATAGGATCGGTTAATTTTGATAAATTAGTAGATTTTTATACTAAACTTCTGGAGCAAAAAGCAGTTATTTTGATTCCGAATGTCTATGCTGAGTTTAATTTGGTTGGTATGCGATTAGGTATTTTTAAACCCAAGAAGACAAACGAATCGGAATTTGAAGCGATGTCTAACGACAGCTCACTTTGTGTCTACGCCAAAAATAAGATAAGTTTGTGTTTAGAAGTGAGTAACTTAGAAGATGCGATCGCTCACCTAACAGCTTTAGGTTATCCTCCACCAGGAAATATTTCCACTGCTTCTCACGGCAGAGAAATTTATGCCTATGACCCTGATGGTAATCGTCTGATTTTACATCAAGCTGCTACTACAGAGAGTCATTAGTCATTGGTTTTGGACAAACAAATGACTAATGACAAATGACAAATAACAAAGGACAAATAACAAAGGACAAATAAAAAAATGGCTATAACTCAAAACTATAGATTAAACGTAATTCAATGGTATCCAGGTCACATTGCGAAAGCCGAAAAGAAGCTCAAAGAACAGCTTAAGCGCGTAGATGTGGTATTTGAGGTACGAGATGCCCGAATTCCCTTAGCGACTCATCATCCCCAAATAGGTGAGTGGGTAGAGGGTAAGACACGGGTATTGATACTTAACCGAGTAGATATGATTACGCCGCAAATGCGATCGCTGTGGATAGATTGGTTTAAACGTCAAGGGGAAGTCCCTTATTTTACCAACGCTCAACATGGTAAAGGTATAGCAGAAGTGGCGCGGGCAGCGCAAGCGGCCGGAGTAGAACTCAATCAAAGAAGAAGCGATCGCGGAATGTTACCTCGTCCAGTCCGGGCTGTGGTAATTGGTTTTCCCAATGTTGGTAAATCAGCTTTGATTAACCGCCTTTTAGGACGGCGAGTAGTGGAAAGTGCAGCCCGTCCTGGGGTAACTCGCCAATTGCGCTGGGTGCGAATTTCTGAACATTTGGAATTGTTAGATGCTCCTGGTGTCATCCCTCTAAGGCTAGAAGACCAAGACGCAGCATTAAAATTAGCCATTTGTGATGATATCGGCGAAGCATCTTACGATAATCAGCTAGTAGCAGCAGCCTTAGTAGATTTATTCAACTACTTGGAAGCCGTAACTACAGATTTGTTACCGAGGAAACCATTACAGTCCCGCTACCAACTCGATTCGACCTCAGACACCGGGGATACTTATCTCCATGCTTTAGCAGAGCATCGTTACAAAGGTGATGTAGAGCGTGCTGCAAGGCAACTTTTAACAGATTTTCGTAAGGGGTTATTAGGTGAAATGAGTTTGGAATTACCTCCTAACTAGATTGCAAGCATTTTCAACCTGCTTTTGAGTAGCAGGTGAGTAGTAATCAAAAATCTGGGCACTCAGCTTTGGTGACATCTGGGTGGCAGTAGTACCTCAAAACTGTTTGCACGTTATCGCCGATCCAGTAGGCTACTTTTTCCGGCGATTCCCTAGAAGCGATCGCGCAAGTAGCGAAGGTATGCCAAGTGCTACAAGCCTTTAGGTAGGGAGCAACTTTCAGAAGATCAAAACACGACAGAGCCACCGCCGAGTAAATATAGCTACGCCACGCTGCCCGAACAGAAATCAAACCGGACTCCTATACCATTAAATAACAGTTGACAAATGACTTTTAACAAATGGCTTTATCTAACGAATTATGGGCAGCAAATCAAGACTTAGCCCAAGCTTGCCTAAAGCATCCTTTCGTTCAAGGTATTGGCAATGGTATTCTTGAGCAGGTAAAATTTGCCTACTACGTGGGGCAAGATGTTTTTTTCTTAGAAGCTTTTGCGCGGACGTACAGTATCGCCGCAGCTAAAGCACCAGACTGGTTAGGTTTTACCACATTTCATAACTTAGCGAGTTCAGTTTTAGAAGAACTAAGGCTGCATAGTAGCTATGCTTCCCAGTGGGGAGTGAATTTACATTCTGTGGAAGCTGGCTATGCCACCCGCCGCTATACTGATTTTTTGTTAGCAACTGCTTGGGGTGGAGATGTGGGTTTGACTGCTGCGGCGATGTCTCCTTGTATGCGTTTGTATGGTTTCTTGGGAAAACAGTTGGCTCTTCATGGTATTCCTAATCATCAATATGCAGACTGGATTCGTACTTACAGCAGCACAGACTTTCAATCACTAATAAAACAATTAGAAACTTTAGTTGAGAATTATGCTACTAACAATGCTGTAGTGAATTCAACCTACCGTTATGCGATGTTTTGTGAGCATGAATTTTTTCAAGCTGCGTGGATTTCTGCTAATAAATAAGTAATTATATAGGACTCATATTTGATTTTTGAAAAAACTCCGTATAACTCAAAAAGAGTATAAGAGGATGTTTTAAAAGTCCTCTTCTCGGTAGTGAAAAGTTCTAGATCCTCCTAAATCCCCCTTAAAAAGACGTGTGTTCGACAAGTCTTATTTGACCTCTCCCCCAGCCCCTCTCCGACGCGGACAGGGGAGCAAAAAGCGGAATTTTTCTTGCTCCTCCCTTTCCGTTTCGGAAAGGGAGGCTGGGAGGGAGAGGTTCATCGAACTCACGTTAAAAAGGGGAACTTTGATTCCGATTCCCCCCTTTTTAAGGGTGGTTAGGGGGGATCAATAAGTACCTAAAATCACAGCCAACCACTTTTCAAACATCCTCTAAGGGAACTCCAATCAATAATTGAATATTTTTTTATTCCCCAAGCATTATTAGAGAATAAGCAGCCTATAGCGCAATACAGTACTTGTAGAGACGGCGATTTATCGCGTCTCAAAACCCACGATTTTGTACACAAATAGCGCTTAATCCAAGCGTATTGGTCTATAGCGCTTTAACCTACGTAACTAGGATTGACGTAGGTGTGTAGCCCCCACTTTCTCTACAAGACGCTGCGCGTAGCTTGCTTCCACGTTCGCGTAGCGTCCTGTAGAGAAGTAACCCGCCGCAGGCATCGCTCTTTGGGAAAAAACTTTTTAGTTTACTGATCCTAGCCATTTTTCTAGGATGAGTTCTCCCCATTTTTCCGATGTCATCTGTGTTGAGAAAAGGACACGATATGAACATCTAAGAATGTTTTTGGAAAAATCTTATGTCTTCATTAATGGCTTTGTCCAACAGTTTAGCTGACACGGTAGAACAAGCTGGAATTGCTGTAGTTGCTGTGAATGGGGGTACTCGTGTTTCCCCAAGTGGCATTCACTGGCGTAATGGCATCATTGTTACCTCTGATGAGTCTCTCCAGCGCTATGACGACATCACCATTACTCTATCAAATGGTAGTACTGTACCAGTAACACTTGTTGGTCATGACTCTAGCACCGATATAGCTGTTTTTAAGCTAGAAAATGTAGAAATACCTGTGGCAAAAGTTGGCGATGCCAAAACGCTCAAAGTTGGTCATCTGGTGTTAGGACTGGCGAGAGGTAGCGAAGGTGACTTAAGGGCGGCGATGGGTGCGGTGAGTGTAGTTAGCGGTGCTTGGCGCAGTATGAATGGCGGAAATATTGACCAATTCATTCGCCCAGACATCACCCTTTACTCTGGTTTTGCAGGCGGGCCGCTCGTAGATGCTGCTGGTTTTGTGGTAGGTATGAATACATCGGGGCGGCGTGGTACTGCTCTGACTATTCCCACTGCTACAGTCGATCGCGTGGTTGACCAATTAGTAGCAAAAGGACGTATTTCAAAAGGCTACTTGGGTGTAGGAATGCAACCTGTACGTTTACCAAATAACCTAAAAACTGCTCTCAATTTAACTTCTGCAACTGGGGTAATTGTTGTTAATGTTGAGTCTTCTGGGCCTGCTGATAATGCAGGCGTGTTGCTTGGCGATGTTTTGGTAACGTTCGATGGGGTAACTGTGGGCGATACAGGTGATGTGTTGGCACTGCTCAATAGTAGCGATCGCATTGGTAAAACTATCAACCTGCAAGTTGTCCGGGGTGGAGTGTTAATTGAGTTAGCGATCGCAGTTGGCGAACGACCTAATAAGGAGGAATAAGTGTGAGCAGGGGAGCAGGGGAGGCAGGGGAGCAGGGGAGCAGGGGGGAAGAATCCGATCGTCATCTAAAAATTGGATCATTTAATTTCTGGAAATCCCTTAACTAGCTCTGTCAAGAAGATTTATCTAGATTTTCTATTCATTCAAGCCTCTAAACTCGGAACTTCGACCTTTTTACTCGAACGTTGAGCTTCTGAACTCGGAACTTCAACCTTTTTGCTCGGACGTTGAGCCTTTGAACTCGGAACTTCGACTTTTTTGCTCGAACGTTGAGCCTTTGAACTCAAAACTTCGACCTTTTTGCTCGAACGTTGAGCCTCTGAACTCAAAACTTCGACCTTTTTGCTCAAACGTTGAGCCTCTGAACTCGGAACTTCGACCTTTTTGCTCGAACGTTGAGCTTCTGAACTCGGAACTGTCAAAATTTGCTTTCCAAAGTTGGGTTGACTGATATCTTGTAGCATTCTCAATTATCCCAACCCGACTAAAAACTATTGTCAGCCAACAGATTCTACTTTGGCATGGGGAAAAATTGTATAACATGGCAAACACAACATTAACTAATATTGCTGCTGAATTGACAGAGGTAGCTGCTAAACTACGCGATCGCACTGTTAAAGTGAAAAGTGGCTCTCTAGGAATCGGTTCCGGTGTAATTTGGCAATCTGACGGGCTAATTATCACTAATGCCCATGTCGCAACCAGCAACCGCGCAACTGTGGAATTGGCAGATGGCAGAGTATTTGATGCGGTGCGTACACAGTTTGATCCACAGCAGGATTTAGCAGCCCTGAAAATTGTCGCCACTGATTTAACTGCTGCAAGCATTGGCAATTCTGAGGCGCTACGAGTAGGTGAATTAGTCTTGGCGGTGGGTAATCCCTTTGCCGACAGTGGTGCTGTGACAACTGGAATTATCTATGCAAATAATTCGCGGGCTGTTATGGCTGATTTGCAACTATATCCTGGAAACTCTGGCGGGCCACTTGCCGACTATCAAGGCCGAGTCGTGGGAATTAACACCATGATTGTTAATGGTTTGGCTGTAGCAGTTCCCAGCAACACCGTTGAGCGTTTTTTACAGGGAAATAGTCGTCCGCAACTAGGAGTCACGCTGCAACCTGTGCTTTTAGGTAGGCGTAGCTTGGGTTTATTGGTGTTGTCAATTTTACCTGGTAGCATTGCGGAAACTGCTGGTGTGCAAATCGGCGATATTTTAATTGGAGTTTCGGGGCGATTATTCACTAGCGTGAATGATTTAACTAAATATCTCCATGACAGTAAAGGATCTGTGCCGCTACAACTCCTACGCGGTGGGCAACAATTCGTGATTTATGTTGCAGTGCAGTCTGGAAAAACTGCTGTGGAGGCGACGTGATTCGGGTAATGGTAGTTGCCACTTCCCCTGTTGTGCGGGCAGGGTTATCAGCTGTGGTGACTACCAATCCTCGGCTGACGGTTGTGGGGAGTGCATCCGATTTGGATGAATTGGCAAGGGAAGTTGGGCAATTACAACCAGATGTGGTGCTGGTAGATTTGAGTAGTAACCTTCAACAATCGGTGTGGGAAAAATTACTGCCTATTCAAGAACAGCAATACCCATTAGGAACGATCGCAATTATTGAGGAACTCGACAGCATCGACTTAGAGACGGCGTTACGTTCTGGTATCCGGGGGATATTGCCCAGTACTAGCACAGAGTTAGAAATTGTCGCGGCTGTGGAAGCGATCGCTTTTGGTTTGGTGGTGCTGCACCCGGATGCTATAGAATTACTGTCTATCCGAGAAAAAGTGGTGGCGAATCCTGTACAAACATTGACACCACGCGAGATAGAAGTTTTAGGTATGCTTGGTTCTGGGTTGGGGAATAAAGCGATCGCTAAACGGTTGCAGATTTCTGAGCATACCGTCAAATTTCATCTCTCATCTATTTTTCAAAAGCTCAGTGTCTCCAGCCGTACTGAGGCTGTTGCTGTGGGTGTGCGACTGGGTTTGATTATGCTGTGATTACAATACTTGTAGGTTATAGGGAAAAGGAGTGGAAGGCTTGATATATAAAGTTTTTTCCCCTTTAACATGAGTCCCTTGACCCCAAAACCTGACAAGTATTGTAACCCCACCCCTAAAAAGTGATATTAGGGATTTACGCCTGCCATTTGGTACATGATACGTGGCAATTTTTTGTAACAAACTTATGTAAAGCTGTAAAAAGAAAATGCCTTGTTAAATAAACAGTATCTATGAACATACGTAAAGTCTCTACTACTCCCTTAAGCGACCAAAAGCCTGGTACTTCTGGGCTGCGGAAATCAGTTAAGGTTTTTCAGCAGCCCCACTACCTGGAAAATTTTATCCAATCCATCTTCGATTCTGTGGGGGACTTGCACTCTCAAACTTTAGTCTTGGGTGGTGATGGTCGTTATTACAATCGCCAAGCTATTCAAATCATTTTGAAAATGGCTGCGGCCAATGGCATTGGGCGGATTAAAGTTGGTCAACGGGGAATTTTGTCTACTCCTGCGACTTCCGCGATTATTCGCAAGTATCAGGCTATTGGTGGCATCATCTTGTCTGCTAGCCATAATCCGGGCGGGCCAAATGGTGACTTTGGTGTGAAATATAACATTAGCAATGGTGGCCCAGCACCGGAAAAGGTGACAGAGGCGATTTACGATCGCAGTAAAGTCATTGATAGCTACCAAATTTTGGAAGCACCAGATGTAGATTTAGAAACTTTAGGTGAGTCACATTTGGGAGAGACGGTAGTTGAGGTAATTGACTCCGTACAGGATTATCAAGAGTTAATGGAATCCCTATTTGATTTTGAACGGATTCAGCAACTGTTGACAAGAGGAAATTTTCGGTTCAGCATTGATGCCTTACACGCCGTAGCTGGCCCTTATGCCCATGCCATTTTTGAGCAACGTTTGGGCGCACCAGTAGGAACTGTGCAAAATGGTACACCCCTGGAAGACTTTGGGGGCGGACATCCTGACCCAAATCTTGTTTATGCTCATGATTTGGTGGATATTTTGTACGGTGAGAATGCGCCAGATTTTGGAGCAGCTTTTGATGGAGATGGCGATCGCAATATGATCTTAGGGCGTAAGTTCTTTGTCACCCCTAGCGATAGTCTTGCAGTGTTAGCCGCAAACGCCAAGCTAGTCCCTGGTTATAGTGAGGGTTTAGCCGGGGTAGCGCGATCGATGCCTACTAGCCAAGCAGTAGATCGAGTTGCTGCTCAGATTGGGATTAAATCTTACGAAACACCCACTGGCTGGAAGTTTTTCGGCAATCTCTTAGACGCGGGTAAAGCAACTCTGTGCGGTGAAGAAAGTTTTGGTACCGGTTCTGACCATATCCGCGAAAAAGATGGGCTATGGGCTGTGCTGTTTTGGCTCAATATCTTAGCAGTCCGGCAACAATCTGTTGAGCAGATTGTACGGGAACACTGGCAGACTTATGGACGCAATTATTACTCCCGCCATGACTATGAAGAGATACAGACAGAGCAAGGCAACACTTTAATAGAAAGACTGCGTTCTTTATTGCCAAATCTCAAAGGCAAGCAATTCGGTAACTATCAAGTTGAATACAGTGATGACTTTAGTTATACCGACCCTGTTGATGGCAGCATTAGCGAGCAACAAGGTGTTCGCATTGGCTTTACCGATGGCTCCCGCATTGTAGTGCGGCTTTCTGGTACGGGGACTCAAGGTGCAACCCTAAGAGTTTATCTAGAAAGCTACGAGCCAGATCCCGCCAAACATGACCTCGATCCACAGCAAGCACTTGCTTCTTTAATCACTATTGTCCAAGATATCGCCCAGATCCGCGAACTGACAGGACGGGAACAGCCAACTGTAATTACCTAGTACTTTGCTCCCGCTAATTTTGAGGTTTGTAGTAAGGACTAAAGTTCTTACTACGAACTTGCTTACCATTAGACTTCTTGCAGAAGTGGGGGAAAGGGGAAGGGGTAAGGGGGAAAGGGATGGAATTTACCCTTTAACCTTTCCCCGACATCTTGCAAAAGTTCATTTTGCAAGATGTCTATTGGCATTAGTTGGTGAAGCCCCGATATTATATTGCCAAGTCTGCGATTAATATATCCCCATACAGTTCAGATAAGACCAAAACACTTGTAGAGACGGCGATTTATCGCGTCTCAAAAACCCAAAATTTTTGCCAGTAGCCCTTAAATGAACCGTATTGTAATATATCCTACTCTTTAGCTAAGGGATTGTACCAATGATCCCTTGGCGAGAGCAGTTTATCTGACTCAGGTGGGCCCCATGTATTTGGCTCATACTCGTAGATGGGTGTGACGTTATCAAGAATTGGCTGGACAATCCGCCATTCCTCTTCTACCGTATCTTCGCGTACAAACAAGGTAGGATCGCCCCGCATGGCATCACCCAATAGACGTTCATAGGGTTCCATCTCGTCGCCACCTCCGTAAAAGGCCAGGAGTTCAACCGCAGAGCCGCTCATATCTTCTCCAGGGATTTTAGTGCGAGCGCCCAATCCCACAATTACCTCTGGATCTAGTAAAAAACGAACATAATTAGCGTTTTCTTTTCTTTCCTCCTGGAACACATTTAAAGGTGGACACTTGAGTTTGACCATCACCTCAGTAGTTTTAACAGGTAATTTCTTCCCAGCCCGGATGTAGATGGGAACTCCTGACCACCGCCACGTATTAATAAATAACCGCACTGCAACAAATGTTTCTACTTGAGAGTCAGGAGAAACACCTTCTTCGTTGCGGTAATCAGAAAATTGACCGCGAATAATATCATCGGCTTGCAGTGAAGGTATAGCTTTGAGAATACGTTCTTTTTCATCCCGAATCGAATCGCCAGCAGTACTGGCGGGGGCATCCATGCACACTGAAGCCAATACTTGCAGCATGTGGTTTTGCACCACATCCCGAATTGCACCAGTCTCTTCATAGAAGCGCCCCCTTCCTTGAATGCCAAAGTCCTCTGCCATCACAATCTGGATGCTTTCAACATAGTTGCGATTCCAGATAGGTTCAAGAAAAGAGTTGCCAAACCGAAAATAGAGTAAATTCAGTAGTGGTTCTTTGCCCAAGTAATGGTCGATGCGATAGATGGATGATTCGGGAAAAACCGATGCCAGAATTTGATTTAACTCACGTGCCGATTTCAAATCCCGTCCAAATGGTTTTTCAATTACCACCCGCGCATTTTTACCACAGCCTGATTCACCCAATCCTGAGACTACTTGTGCAAACAAGCTCGGTGGAATTGCCAAATAGTAGAGGGGATGAGTGGCATCACCAAGGGCTTGACGTAATTTTTCGTAAGTTTCTGGTTTGTTGTAGTCACCAGCAACGTACTGGAGTAGACCAGAAAGTTTCTCAAATGCGGCTTGATCTATACCACCATTATGTTCTAGGCTATCACGTGCCCTTTCCCTAAGTTGGTCAGTCGTCCAAGGTCGTCCGGCAACCCCAATTACTGGGACATTAAGATTGCCCCGCCTTACCATTGCCTGAAGGCTGGGGAAGATTTTCTTGTAGGCCAAGTCACCTGTTGCCCCAAAAAATACCAGTGCGTCTGAATCAGGAGTTCCCATGACTAACCTCTCTAAGAATTAGCTTTTTAAAGTTGTGACTTCTGAATTCTTGCTTGTAGATTCTTTTGCAATTGGTATCAGAAAGCGCGACACTGATCAGGATTATACTCAGGGATTTCCGAAAAATAAATCATACCAATTTGGGATTTTAAATGAAAAATCCTTGCAAATTCTCAAAAATATTAAAAATAACACTCCGGTAGATATAGGAATCCGGTTTGATTACTGAAATCATTTGCGTAGGTAGGCAATAGGCAATAGGCAAGAGGATTTCAGAAGACTACTCTCCACCTAACGAAGCGATCGCTCTTTGAGGAAAAACTTTTTGGTTTACTGTTTTTTAGTTAATGTGTCAGTTTAATTATTGTCCACTCAGTAAATACAACAGGCTTTGGGCTAAAATTACGTTTTAGTGTGTGTAATTATCCAAATATCCTTATTTTAGATAACATTGCTGTTGTCTAAAAATTAGAGATATGAGGATTAGCGATCGCACTGAAATTTGATTGTTCACCAATCGTAAGATTTTTAGAGGGTACTACCATGCAATATCTGCTAAAACGCGCATTCCTACCTGGCTTGATGGCTGCTACTTTAGCTGGTACTAGCTTAATCCCGATTCAACCTGCTTCTGCTGATGACCGAGTTATTAATAATGCAGCCATTGGAGCCGGGGCAGGTGTATTAAGTGGAGTTGTAACAAATTGTGGTTCCGTATTAGACAATGCTTTTAAAGGTGCTGCTGCTGGTGCTGCTGTTAATGCTGCCAATGGTGCAAGAAGCAACAGAGCCAGAAGAAGAAACGGACGTTTACCTGTTCAAGATATCGCTGTAGGTGCTGGTGCTGGTGTATTGGCAGGTGCAATTTCTGGTGGTTGTAGAACTACCTGGAAAAATGGTGTCAATGGTGCTGCTGCTGGTGCTGCGGTTAATTTATTAGATAGAAGACCCAGAAGAAGATAAGAAGATCAGCAACAACCAGAAGATTAATGAGAGTTCGTTTCTTCCATGTCCTGTTCTCTCTATGGGGGAAATTGGTCAGAGGACTGTTGTTGTATTTCACCCGCAATTCATATCACATCTCACCCGGAGGGGAGTGTGAGATGAATTGCGGTTTCAGCTAAATATTCAAGCGACCCTGGAGTAAACATTAGATACGTTTGCCCTACTACGGATAGAGAGATCGCTGCTACTGTTTTTGATTCTTTCTGATAGGCGCAGAAACTGACCCCGTTTTTAATTGGAGTAGGCGCTGAGTCAGGTCGGATTGAGTCAGCAAATGTAATATGGCTGGAGTACAACAAGGACAAAACAATGGTTCAAGGGGAAGCATGACTATTACTGTCTCAGATTTGTATATTGAGTTAGGCATTCATGGTGTATGTACTAACGACACCAGTATATGTGACGAACTAATTTAAGGGACTCTTATCAATCTTCTCGTTTTTCATGATGAGTTTAACGATTAGAAAAACTCACTCCTGGTGCGATCCTTAGTACCACAACCGCTATCACAGGCGTTCTGGGTACTATTCAATTCAGAGGTGAATTGGCACTAAGTTAATCGCAAAGCCCTGATATAACTTGCTTTTTGAGTGTGGAGAGTGTGGGAAGGGTGGGGAGTATCGGAGGTGTGGGGAGGGTGGGGAGAAAGAGGAGAAATTGAATAACTGCACATCAATGAACGCTGCATTGCCTCCCACACCCCCCACACCTCCCACCCTTCCCTGTCCTCCCACCCCTCCCACCCCTCCCACACCCTGCCAGCAAGGAGGTTTCAGCTTTTCTTAGTGCCATTCAATTCAGAAGTAGTAGTTGCACCGACTGCCATTACTTGAGACCATTCACTGACGCGGTTGTTATCTAAGACGGCTCGCACTCGATAACCAAGCTGAATTTTATGCATTAGCAAGATCAAATCACGGTTGAGTAATCCTTGTGATTTTTCGTTTTCATTAGATGCAGCTTGTATACGAAAGCAGCGATCGCTTTGTCGTTTCAATTTGGGAGACTTGCCTTCCATCAGAACCGTTTGCAGTTCGTATGCTTCAGCTTCAGGATATGCTTCCCAGCAAAGTTGCCAGTAAGTCGACCAGCGAATTAAGTCTGATGGTAATTCCTCGACTTCATCCGACAATGTAGACACAAGTCGGGTAACTGAAGGTTGTACCACTTGAGGCTGACTGGAGGTGATATCAGCAGTTACAGGGTTTATAAATCCTGGTTGCCCAATCTGTGCAGCTACAGATGAACCATCATCAACAACTAATATCAGCCCGAATATCAAAGTTAACAGCAGCATCAATCGTAGGCATTGTAATTGCACTAACGACAAGATTTTCAGATTCATAATTATGCAAAAGTTAATTGCTTAGGCACAAGCCAAGAAAAAAGATACCAGCCGTTATAAAAGAGAGCTACGCTATACAACGAGCAGCTAAAAATACGGCTGGTATAGGAGTGAAAGCTGTCTCCCCTTACCACTCCACAGGTAGAATGATGCTGCCGTTGTCGGCATAGATTGTTCGAGAACGGATATGCGTTCTGGGAGCTACTGTAGAGTTGAAGACTGCGCTTCTTTGCCCAATTGCTGATCTGTTGCCAATGCTGGCGCGGAATATAACAGAGTTCGGCCCTAGCCCTACAGCATCACCTATGCTAGTTTCAGGGCCATTAGCAACACCATTGACAACCTGCCTACCGCCATGAACTAGAGTGCGAGGCCCATAACCAACACCATTACCAAGAGTCAAACTAGTGGTTTCTAATGCGTGAAAGACAACATCGTTTGCCATACCAGCAATTTGTCCAACATTAAAAGGTTCACCCTCATCAGCACGCAGCGAAATTCTATTAGCTATTTTGTTGTTGAGAGTTGGTAAAGAATCTTGGAAAGTAAGATTACCGATAATGCGGTTACGGAAGTTTGGATCACGAGTTTGACTTCCACCTATCTGCGGCAGACTTCCAGAATTAAAGAAGGTGACGGGAGCATAATTAATTCCTGTGACGTTTGTCAAGTCTGCCCTAGCTAAATCTGTGTAACCTTTGGCAAATGCTTCATTGACTTCAATAATGCCTTCCATTAATGCAACGTCTGCTTGTGTCAGGTTGACTACTTTCCCCAAACTGCCACTACTAGCTTGTAGGTTAGTTGTGACGTTTTTACCGGGCAAAACAACTTTACCAGCAGGTAAGGTAACACCAGGGCCAACCCGCGCCAGAAAGTTTACTACTGTGTTTCTTTCTATAGTTGCACCATCTATTTCACAGTTGAAGGCGAGAAATGTCTCTGGAATAGTATTACTAAACTGAGTATTGGTAACTGGGTCAGTAAAAGGCCCGGTTAAGCCTTGAGTACCGATTTTAGCTGCACCTTTGATCGTGGCCATGTGTGCCAGAATGACACGCTCGCCAATCTCCACTCCCGTTCCTGATGCTATGATTTTCACTTGGTCTTGGGCATTAGAATCTGCTGCAATACTAATAGGAGCATTAGTAGCATCTAACTCAGCAAATGGAGCGACGTAGACTTTTTCGCCCAAGGTAATATTTGTGGGATTGGTGATTGTTGCTGTTGGGTCAACAAAACTAGCTGACTCGGAAGGTGCGGTATTTGGGCATACAGGTAGGTTTCCCACAGTTGGATTACACGTTCCTCCAGCAGCTACTGCGGGTTGTATATATATCTGTGTGCTGATGGCAAACGCTAGGATAATTGCAACTAAGGCGCTAAAAATTGGGCGAGGTTTGAACATGGAAAGAAAACTCCTCACGGTTTTTGGAATATTTGGCTATGGGATAATCTGCGCTCTTCAAGTAAGAGATATAGTCAAGCAATTGCCTACAGTTGGCGAAACGCGATCGCCACCGCAGGAATTACTCAAAAATTACATTGCACTCGTCTGTATTTAGGCTCTTTTTCTGTTTGAGTATGAGAAATGCGGGTTAACCACCCCAATAACCTGCCAATCTGAAGACTACTTGCAAGATAGATGATAATAAGGAGTTCAAAAGTGGAACTGTAATTATCGTTGTTGCCCCAGCAGCCGCCTCATTGTAGACACTTTCCCAAGCTTCTGGCCCGCTAGTAGATTGTCCATGAACTTGTGTACTAACAGCTAACGTTAAGCCAAACGCAGCTAAACCAACTAGTATTGTGCGACGTTTCAACATGATTTCTTGATACCTAATAGTCCGCCAAATTTATTGGGTAAGGTAAAGCGAAAAGGTACAGGACAGAATGGCACTAAGAAAACCTGAAACCTTTGTCTGAGGGAGGTGTGGGAGGATGGGGAGGTGTGGGAGGTGTGGGAGGATGAGGAAGAAGTCTTACCCCCCACACTCCCCCCTCTCCCCACACTCCCCACACTCAAAAGCCAGTGAAATCAAGGGTTTGCGCTTATCTTAGTGCCATTCGGTACAGGACATACTTTAACTTTTCGGTTTACCTAACCTAATAACTTTCAAATTTAATTTAATCAAGTACAAATTGCTACATCCAGCAATTAACAGTTCATTGTAGACTTATTTGCTGTTTAACACTAGAGTTTTAGATATTGAAAAAATTTATGGAAATAATAAAAATAGTAATTAAATTTATAATGGAAAACTGTGTTCACAGGATAGTTTTTTAATTAAAAAGTCATCTACCTTAAGGAATAAAATTAGATTAATTTTTGCTAGTAAAAATTAATTTTAATTCTATCTTTGGGGGGATAAATATTTAAGCTGTATCCTAAATAGGAGTTTGGAGAAAATATATAGACATCGATATGGTAATCTTATTTGATTAAAAAACTACTACATTACCATACACGTAAATATTTAATTTCCTGAAAGCCTTATCTGATTGGGGTTTTGCTAAATTCCACTCTGATTCAGGTTCGTCAATATTTAGATGCGTTTGCCCTGGTTGCCGATCCTGCCCAAACATTAGATCAGTGGTTGACTGCACAATCGATTGATCTTTTTGCCTGCAAGTTGTTCGTCAGCAATCCTATGGAATGTATACTGCTGACCCGGAGGCAATTGGAGTTGGTTTCTTTGCTTACAGAGGTACTTCTGGCGATCGCCTACGGCGGGCGCTTGCGCCATCGCAGTCTGCGAATTCAAGGGTGGAGTGGATGGCGTGAATCATCTGTTGATTGCCGTGTTTGGCAGACATTAAATCTTTTGTTACTCAACGATCAATACGGTGTAACCCCTGTAACCCACAGCGTACACCCGATCTAAGCCCCAGCGATAGCCGTTTCTACGTCTAAAGATACAAGTTTATTTAATTTTGAGAGATTAATCAGAGATTAATGAGATATTAAGTTGAAAAACTAATTCAGATAGAAACTTATGACAACCGAGCAAGAGCTTCAATCTCTTTTTAATACCTTAGATAGCGATCAAGACGGCAAAGTATCCATTAATGATCTTTTTTTAAGTCCTGGCTTAAGTGCAATCGTCTCATCCGAAACAAATACCACTAGTCCCCAGGAATTACTAGTAAATTATGATTCAGACGAAGACGGTAGTATTACCTTTGAAGAGTTAAAGGAAGCAGTTGAGAAAGCAAATAATTTAACCTAGCAACCTAATTCCTAACACCCAATACCCAAAAATCCTGAAGCTGAAATTGCAGCAAGGTTTGCACAGCGCTGGTCAGTTCTACCAACAGCTAGTCTCCACAATAGGCTCGGCTGTTGGCATTGCTGATGGTAAGCCTTACTGGATGGCATACCTGGGGCTGTGGCAGATTTGGGTTAACTTTAGGAGCAGGTGTACGTCTGTGGTGTGCAATTGGTTGGTGGTGGTGTAGGTCACAGTAGTACACTATTTCATCAAAACTGTTACTGGTAGTCGGTTATTTTGCAGTTTCCCAGTTTGGAGCAAATAATCTCTATTGCCTTGCCCTTGAAAAAAACAATTTTGTGTTCGTTGTCTTCTGAGTCGCTTAAAGTAACTTCACAAGGTTAGTTTTAACCCAAGATTGAACCGGAATCAACTTCCCACTGATGTTTGAGCAATTCTTGGTAAGTCTTTTCCCTTATCATCATCTGCTGATACAGCATCAGCAAAAACTCTTGAGCTTGTTCACGGGACATCTGCTGCACTTGATCAGAGAAAGTTCTAAGGCTAAATTCTTGTTCTAAAGATAATTCAATGGGTTGATTCATCGCTTTTATTACCTACTCTTTTATTTGAGTTTGCTTATGTAAGCAAATATTGCTTTATATAAATAAATATTACGATGGCTTTACAAAAATTAAAGGGTGTAAACCGTACCGACGTAGGTTAGAAATGCCGTATCTGCTGCTGAAAACCTTGATATCACTCCATTGTGGCAACCCAAGTAAAAACCTAAGTTCTAAAGTTTCTTACTTTGAAGTTTTTAAAGCATTTTTAGCCTCTGCTTGCGCCATCGCTGTTGGAGAGGATGGGCAATACTTTGGGCAATAGTGGTGAGCGTCGCGGCGTGATGCTGAAGTTTGAGAATGTGAATATGACAAATTTGCTCAACTGGTTACAGATGCGCCACAGTGGAATGAATGGATGGATGGCGTGAGAAAGGGGCGATGAAAGATCGTCCAGAGTTGTATGAGTTCGTTCAAAACATTCAGTATCTTTGGATCTGTGACTAAATTTGGTTCCATATTCTTTGACACAACATCACAGTCAATACCCTCTAATATTAGATGGGCGGCTCAAAGTCGTTTGAACTTTTTCTGGAGAAATTTCAATGACCATTTCAATGTACCAAGCTTTAATACCCGTGTCTATTCGCACACTGAATAACCTTACAAACATTCTTGAAAAAGGTGCTGCTTATGCTGAAACTAAAAAAATAGATCCTTCTGTGTTGATTAATAGTCGTCTATCCCCAGATATGTTTCCATTATCAAAACAAGTGCAAATTGCCTCTGACATAGTAAATAGAGGTGCCGCACGGTTAGCTCTTATAGAACCACCTAAATTCGAGGACAATGAAACTACATTTCCTCAACTTATTGACCGCATTCAAAAAACTATCTCTCATTTAAATACGTTTAAACCTGAACAAATTGACGGTTCAGAAGAAAGAGAAATTACCCTACAAATGCGTGACAATACTCTCTCTTTTCAAGGAATGCCATATCTGTTCTATTTTGTTTTACCAAATCTTTATTTCCATGTTACAACAGCATATAACATTCTCAGACACTGCGGTGTCGAACTTGGCAAACAAGACTTCCTTGGTCAGCCTTAATTAGAGCAATATCTAACGCAATTTTTTCGAGAATTTCCGATCTTGCTTGGGTTAGTAAAAAATAGACTTCTTGACTTCTTGGCATTGTGGGGAAAAGTTTTTTCTTCTTCAACATTTCCCTTCTCTCTTTCTCGATAATTACACTGGCTTGAATCTCGCCGATTAATTAGTAAAATCTAATACTGTAGGACTATTCGGTTTGCTAATCCCACGCCGTATAGATGGGGCCGCCAACCTGCAAACTTGCCTTGACGAATTAAGCGATCGCCTGGCAACATCTGACGGGCTAACCCGATGATCAGTCCAATGGTTAACTCAGCTGTTGGCACAGCCAATAAGCTAGGCACGATGGTGAACCACACACCTTGACGAGTGCAGGCATCAACATCAAAGTTATCGTAACCTTTCAATGCTCCGGCGATAATCTTCAATTTTGGACAAGCTTTCAGAAACGCCTCATCGATTTGATCTGGCATAAAAACCATCAAAGCTTCAGCGTCCTGCGCCAACTTGAGAATTTCTTCACGCGGTAAAGTCTCTCTAGTTGGATTTGCAACTACCTCACAATACTCACTTAAGTTTGTAATAATTTCTGGATGAACCCAGTGGGTAATTACAACTTTAGGTTTCATCAGCAACCTCATAGTCACCGCAAGGCGGAATTAAAAATTAAAAATTAAAAACGTTTTTTACTCACTGTATCAAAGCCAATGTGTTGACGATTAAGGCTTGATTGAACTAAGGAGTCTCTTAATTCTGTTGTGATTTGAACAAGAAAGGGAGAGGTTATCCACTTTCTTGTTCAAGTCATACTTACCTAGTTGGGATGCCAAATTAGACTTCTTCTTTGCTGTCAAACAAGACTTTAATTCGTTGTTCGATCTCTTCGGATGAAACATCCTCTTGATGAGTCGCAATCCACCAATAATTTCCGTTTGGGTCTTTCACAGCCGCATGGCGATCGCCCCAAAATTCATCATTTGGCTGCATCATTGAGGTAGCACCTGCTTTGAGAGCATTGTCATAAATTGTGTCCGTATTCTCAACATATAGGTAAATGGAACTTGGCATCGGCTTAAATTCACACCTTGCTTCGCTCACCATTATTACTGAGTCGCCAATTTTGACTTCAGCATTCATGATGCTACCTTCTGGATGTAGGGTATGACGAATTTCCTTAGCTGCAAATCCCTGTTTGAGAAACTCGATTAGGGTTGCTGCCCCTTCGACAAAAAGATACGGCGTAACAGTATGATAACCGGATGGAATAGGTTTAACTGCCATAATTGTTGCAGAGATAATTTAGTACAAATGTATTGTAGTTTAGGCTAACTACATTTTCTGCAATCTTAAAACTCTGTATCAATTACCCGATCTATATATTATTTGAACAAATCCAAATCTGTTACAGCCCCAAGACTGCTAGAAGATACCAGTTTGGCATATTTCGCCAACACGCCTTTGGTGTAACGTGGAGTGGGGGGTTGCCAATTAGCACGACGATGGGCCAATTCTTCTTCGGAGATATTCAACTGCAAGAGTCGTGCAGGTGCATCAATCGTAATACTATCGCCTTCTTCGACAAGCGCGATCGCACCACCAACGGCTGCTTCTGGCGCAACATGACCAACTACCATGCCATAAGTACCGCCAGAAAAGCGTCCGTCAGTAATTAATCCCACAGCGTCACCCAAACCAGCACCGATAATTGCCGAGGTGGGAGCCAACATTTCGCGCATTCCAGGGCCGCCCTTAGGCCCTTCATAACGGATGACGAGAATATCACCAGCTTGAATCTTACCGGCCAAAATTGCATCTAAAGAAGCTTCTTCCGATTCAAACACCCGTGCGGGGCCGGTAATTACTGGCTTTTTAACTCCGGTAATTTTGGCGACAGACCCTTCCGTTGCCAGATTACCTCTGAGGATGGCTAAATGTCCTTGGGCATACATCGGGTTATTCCAAGTCCGAATCACATCTTGATTGGCGGATGGCTCTTCTGGTATATCTGCTAATATCTCTGCAATGGTTTGACCGCTAATGGTCAGGCTATCACCATGTAACAAGTCATGCACAAGTAGCATCTTCATTACTTGCGGAATACCACCAGCTTTATGCAAATCTGTAGCGACATACTTACCACTTGGTTTTAAATCACACAAAACGGGAACACGGGCGCGGATTGTTTCAAAGTCATCCAGGATTAACTCTACATTAGCGGCGCGAGCGATCGCTAAAAAATGCAATACGGCATTAGTTGAACCACCCACCGCCATAATCACAGAGATGGCATTCTCTATAGATTTGCGGGTGATAATTTGGCGAGGTAAGATTTGTTTTTTGATGGCTTCGACTAACACAAAGGCTGATTTTTCGGTGCTGTCAGCTTTTTCAGCATCTTCGGCTGCCATTGTGGAAGAATAGGGCAAACTCATTCCCATCGCTTCAAATGCTGAAGACATGGTGTTAGCTGTGAACATTCCCCCACAAGAACCAGCGCCAGGACAAGCCCGACTTTCGACTTCTAATAATTCTTTTTCGTCAATTTTTCCAGCACTGTATTGACCAACAGCTTCAAAAGAACTGACAACAGTTAAGTCACGTCCGTTGTAGTGACCAGGTTTAATTGTGCCACCGTAAACGAATATTGCAGGGATATTCATCCGGGCGATCGCCAGCATTGCGCCTGGCATATTTTTATCACAGCCGCCAATGGCTAGCACACCATCCATACTTTGTCCGGTACAGGCGGTTTCAATGGAATCGGCGATGACTTCCCGCGATACTAGGGAATATTTCATCCCTTCTGTTCCCATTGAAATGCCGTCGCTGATGGTAATCGTGCCAAACACTTGCGGCATCGCTCCGGCGGTTTTAATCCCTACCTCCGCCCTTTGCGCCAGTTGATTTATCCCCATATTACAGGGGGTGATGGTGCTGTAACCGTTGGCTATACCGACAATGGCTTTGTTGAAATCTTCATCTTTAAAACCAACTGCACGCAGCATAGCTCGATTTGGCGATCGCTGTACTCCTTGCGTTACTACTTGGCTTCTCAAATTCTCCGACATAGTTACATCATCCTCTGACTTGCATATATGAGTATGATATGTAGCAGCTTTTGATATGTCCAATATATATTTATGAATATTTGAGACTTATAAAATATCAAACTTATGGAACTGCGACACCTGCGCTACTTCATTGCTGTAGCTGAAGAACTGCACTTTAGTAGAGCCGCAGAGCGACTTCACATTGCTCAACCGCCCTTAAGCCAGCAAATTCAGCAGCTAGAAACAGAACTAGGGGTAGAACTTTTTCAACGCAAAACTAAACGACAGGTGCAGCTAACGGAAGCCGGACAAGTATTTTTGCAAGAAGCTTATCAATTGTTCGCTCAACTGTCCAAGGCAATTGATCTGACTCAACGGACAGGTAGGGGTGAGAAAGGACAACTACGAGTAGGTTTCACCAGCTTGGTAACTTACGATTTGCTGCCTGTGATTTTGCGGCGGTTTCGAGAACAGTTTCTAGAGGTAGAGTTAGTATTGCAGGAGTTAACGACAACTCAGCAAGAACAAGCGCTATTCAATCGCCGCATCCATGTAGGTTTTGCCCATCCACCTTTAGAAGACAACACTTTCAATCAAGAATGTATTCAGCAAGAAGGACTAATTGTAGCTTTGCTAGAAACTCATTTCTTAGCTAGACAAGAAAATATTTCAGTGCGCGAGCTAAAAGACGAAAATTTTATTATGTTCCCCCGCCATTTGGGCCCTGGACTTTACGATCAAATCCTGAGTCTTTGCCAGCAAGGAAATTTCAGCCCAAAAGTAACTCAAGAAGCAATCCAAATGCAGACAATCATCGGACTAGTGTCTGCGGGAATGGGGATTGCGATTATACCGTCTTCTTTGCAAAATCTTCAAAGGGCTGGTGTAGTTTATCGCACTTTAGAAGAAAAAACACCGTTAGTAGAAACGGCTGTAGTGTGGCGACAAGAGGATATGACACCTGTTTTACGGGAGTTTCTACAAATTGTCAGAAGTGTCTGTGGTGAATTAATCAGTTAAAAAGGCGATCGCCTCCATTAGATTGCTTTGATGTAACAAAGCTGCGGTGAAGATTGGTAATTACAGTTTTTCCAGATAGAAGATTGCACAAAAATCTGTCGATAATAGCTAGAGTTCTTGTTCTTGAGTGACAATCCACAACAAGTCTAACCACAACTGGGGATAAGCTTGCTTAAGATTTGAGAGTGGATCGCGCATTAAGTTATTGGCATTCAAGCAAACAACCTCAACTAGACCCAAATATTCTGCTACTTCTCTAATGAGATTTTTTTGTTCTACGACAGCACTAATTAGTCTATCAGGGCAGTAAATTCCAATGTATTTTGCATGACGGATACACGTTTTTATATTCACTCTTGTTAAGTGAGGATGAGGATTGATCACCTTCACATAACATTGGCTTAACAGTTTCCATACCTGTGGGTGAGTGTGTTCAATAATTACGTTAAATTGCTGGGCTAAGTCTTCTTCGGTAATCATTGCTTTGTTCCTAACAATAGTAATCTCATGTCATCTGTTGCATACTTTGGTAAATACCTAATTGTGCAACCAATTAAAACAGCAATTCTTTGCTGATGCTATGTGCATATTCACTCTAGTCAAATTGGTAATTTTTAGTCAGGGTAAAATTCATCCCCAAGTACGAAATTGATTGGTATGTTTTCTACGGCTTTTATTACTCGTCTATCAAGCATCAAAGCTGAAAATAATCTCTAAAACTGTATCAAACGCTACTTTTACCAATTTTATTGGTAAATCTTTCTTGCTAGACACATGCTCTGTTTATTGGAATTTGGGGCTTTTGAGCGATAATAGCAGCTAAAAAACAACCACTTGCAAAAATAATTTGCGCTTCGCAAGCAAACTTGCAATTTTTGTGATAGTCTTTTTGTATGGGGAATCAAGATAGCGAAAGCACAAAAAGTCGTCAGAGAGAAATGATATAAACTCAAAGACCATACTTTCGCCTTGGCAGATACAAGTTAAATCCGCTACGGCTTTTTGAAACTAAGAGATAAAGCCAATGAAGCAGGATAGTGACCTCCGTAATAACTTGAAGTCCATTAGAACTCGCTTAGGCATGAGCCAACAAGATTTGGCTAACATCGCTAGTGTGACTCGTCAGACTATTAGTGGTGTAGAGTCGGGATTATATGCTCCCTCTGTTGCCATAACACTTCGCTTGGCCAAAGCGCTTGGCTGTCAAGTTGAGGATCTATTCTGGTTAGAGCGGGATTTACCTGAAATCGAAGCCGTCCTTGCCAAACCTGTTCCTAACGATCAGCAACTACGAGTTAGTGTGGCTCGTGTAGGAGGACAATGGATAGCTTATCCCTTGATTGGTAAGGATGCTTTTCGCCAAGATATGATTCCGGCTGATGGAGAAGGTACTAGCCAAATAGGTACAAGTAAAGTTCGAGTCAGGCTACTAGACGATAATCTCGACACACTTCACAACACCGTTGTGATTGCTGGTTGTGCCCCTGTGATTTCACTATGGGCAAGAGCCACCGAACGCTGGCATCCCCAACTGCGAGTTCAATATAACTTCGCCAATAGCATGGCTGCATTGCACAGTCTATGCAGAGGTGAGGCGCACATCGCTGGGATGCATTTGTACGATCCTGAAACTGGTGAGTATAATACTCCCTTTGTTCGAGATGTTCTGGCTGGGAGGGAAGCAGTTCTGATTACCCTTGGTGTTTGGGAAGAGGGACTTTTATTGAAGCCTGGCAACCCGATGGGAATTAGAACAGTGACTGACTTAGTTGCTGGGGGAGCGACTATTGTTAACCGCGAAATCGGTTCTGGTAGTCGGATGCTTTTGGAACAAACACTCCACAAAGAACAGATACCATTCGATGCTGTTCAGGGCTTTGACAATGTATTCAAAAGTCACCAGGACGTTGCCCAAGTTGTAGGATTAGGAATTGCTGATGCTGGTATGAGTACGGCATCTGTAGCTACCGCTTTTGGGCTGGGATTTATCCCTTTACATCAGTCACGATATGATTTGGTGATTCTCAAGGAATATCTAGAAGAAGCACCTGTACAGCAATTGCTCAGTACTTTGGGACATCGGATGGTTCACTCACAATTTGAAATTCTCGGCGGTTACGATATCAGCAAAATCGGGGAAGTTGTAGCGACTGTTTAGAGTGGGTTGCAATGGTTGGTTGTGTGCTTAAAGGAATACTTGGCGTAAATTGAAATTCCTGCTGCAACCACTCTTGAGGTTTGAGCGACCTTCAGAGAATTACAACAACTGATAATGCTGAATTCGTAATTCGTAATTCGTAATTCGGATTGAATTTGAGTTTCCAGTTTGGAATATGTAGCTTTCTTTTTTCCAATTGGTACTACTACCGCTAGAGAAATCATTTGAGTGAGCGGATGGTAATACTTGCAATATTCCTTGAGTGATGTCTCATTGCTCTAGCCATTAGTCAGAAAAAACAATGACTAATGGCCAATGAAAACTTACCAAAACTTGAATATGTTGTGGATTCGGGCTCTTTTTGCTGTAGAACGAGCGCCTCCAACGACGTTCTACATAAGGCCAGTGCTGTAATTTTACAATGCGAGTACTTCCGGCACAAAGTGCGTAGTTTACCGCCGTAGGCATCGCTTCATGAATCGACAGACCCACCAAACAAACAATTGCAGGATAAATTATCATGTCCGACGAAAAAATTAGACAGATTGCTTTTTACGGTAAAGGTGGTATTGGTAAATCTACCACTTCCCAAAATACCCTTGCTGCGATGGCAGAAGTGGGTAAACGCATCTTGATTGTCGGATGTGACCCCAAAGCTGACTCTACCCGATTGATTTTGCACTGTAAAGCCCAAACCACAGTGTTGCACTTAGCTGCTGAACGGGGCGCTGTGGAAGATATTGAACTCGAAGAAGTGGTAATAACTGGCTTCCGAAATATCAGATGTGTAGAATCAGGTGGGCCAGAACCTGGTGTTGGTTGCGCCGGTCGGGGTATCATCACTGCTATCAACTTCCTTGAAGAAAACGGCGCTTACTCAGATGTAGATTTCGTATCCTACGACGTGTTGGGCGACGTTGTGTGTGGTGGTTTCGCTATGCCAATTCGTGAAGGTAAAGCCCAAGAAATCTACATCGTTACCTCCGGTGAAATGATGGCGATGTTTGCAGCTAACAACATTGCTCGTGGCGTTCTCAAATATGCTCACACAGGTGGGGTACGTTTGGGTGGGCTAATTTGTAACAGCCGCAAAACTGACCGGGAAGATGAACTGATTAGCACCCTTGCAGCCAGATTAAGTACTCAGATGATTCACTTCGTCCCCCGTGACAATATCGTGCAACACGCCGAATTGCGGCGGATGACAGTGAACGAGTATGCACCCGACAGCAAGCAAGCTCATGAATACCGTACATTAGCAGACAAGATTATCAACAATACAAATCTCGCCGTTCCCACACCCATCGAGATGGATGAGCTAGAAGATTTGTTGATTGAATTCGGTATCCTTGAAAGTGAAGAAAATGCTGCGAAACTAATTAGCCAAGCAGACGCAGCTAAAAAACAAGAAGATGCTGAAGGTGAAGCACTAGAAGCACTCAAAAAAGGAAACGTAGAAATAGTTTCTGGTAGCGAGAAGAAGTAAGCTTATTCTTCAGAATCAGGTGCTAAATACAAAGTAAATATTAGGTGGGCGAGAATAGCCCACCTTCTCACCAATCATTTAAAATGGAGGTAGTCGAATAGCTAATCTTAACTCTGCGCGTTTCTTTTTCACCGTGTTAACACTAATCAACTAACGTGTACAGGACAACATTAATAATTTAATAGTCTAGTTCATGTTTTTGTTTTCTCCTTCTCTAACCTAGATGATGTTTATGTTTTAGGGGATGATAAATTCTCTTGATCATTCCCTTTTATCCATCTTTAGATACCACGGTGAATAAATGAAAATCCTCCTCAGCCTTTGGGAATTCAGCTAATATCTAAAAATTTCTACCTATTGTCACCAAACAAATGAATCCCACGCCAGGAAAAACCAACGATTCACTCAGTGACTCTAATTCTGAAGATGCTCGTCAGCAGCAGATACAAAAGAAAAAAAAGTCTTCCACACAATTACCCCAACCTGGAACTACTCAAGGGAGTTGCGCTTTTGATAGTGCAATGATTACTCTTGTACCAATCACTGATGCTGCTCATGTAGTCCACGGGCCAAGTGGCTGTGCTGCCAGTATTTGGGGAATTCACGGCAGTCTCTCATCTGGTTCGATGCTGTACAAGATACGCTTTAGCAGTGACATCGATGAGAACGATATCATCTTCGGTGGAGCCAAAAAGCTGTACAAAGGCATTTTAGAATTACAAAGACGCTACAAACCTGCGGCGGTATTTGTTTATTCCACTTGCATCACCGCTTTGATTGGGGATGACATCGAGGGAGTTTGCAAAGATGCCACCGAGAAAACAGGAATACCCACTATCCCTGTACATTGCCCTGGATTCATTGGGAACCAAAATTTGGGCAACCGTGTCGCTGGTGAAGCAATGCTTTCACACGTTATTGGAACAGCTGAACCAGATACAACTACACCTTATGATATCAACCTAATTGGTGAATACAATATTGCAGGTGCAATATGGAATGTTCTACCGTTGTTGGAGAAATTAGGTATTAGAGTTTTGGCAAAAATTACAGGCGATGCTATCTACAAAGAAGTTTGCTGTGCCCATCGTGCCAAACTTAATGTGATCCTCTCCTCCAAAGCACTAATCAACGTGGCTAAAAGGATGGAAAAAAAATATGGCATTCCTTATATTGAAGAGTCTATTTACGGGATAGAGCAAATCAATCAATGTCTAAGAAATATTGCTGCCAAGTTGGGTAATTCTAGTTTACAAGAACGTACAGAACAGCTAATTGCAGAAGAGACTGCTGCAATAGATGAAAAACTCGCTCTTTATATCACCCAATTACAAGGTAAGCGGGTTCTCCTTTCTGTTGGAAGTTTCAAGAGCTGGTTGATTATCTTTGCTGCGAAGAAATTGGGGATGGAAGTTATTGCTATTAGTACTAATAATAATACTGAGGAGGATAGAATTAGAGTCAAAACTTTACTGGGTCAAGATGGCATAATTCTAGAACAAAATAGTCCTCAAGAAATTTTACAGATAATTAACGCAAATCAAGCTGATATGTTAATTGCTGATAAACACCATCAAGACACCTCTCTTACTGCTAGGATTCCATTCCTAGACGTTAATCAAGAACGCAACCATGCCTATGCAGGCTATATGGGAATTTTAGAGGTAGCACGAGAACTCTATGCTGCTTTTTACACCCCTGTGTGGGAGCAAGTATCTCAACCAGCCCCGTGGGAAACAGGAAATTCTCCAGAGGAGAACATCTAATGGCGATTATTAGCGTTACGAGTACATCTGTTGCAGTTAATCCCCTCAAGCAAAGCCAGACTGTAGGTGCAGTTTTAGCCTTTTTGGGGTTAAAGGGAATAATGCCTTTGTTACACGGTTCACAAGGCTGTACTGCTTTGACGAAGGCAGTATTAGTACAGCATTTCCGTCAGACGATTCCCCTTTCCAGTACGGCAATGACAGAAGTTGCAACCATTTTGGGTGGCGAGGAAAGGGTTGAACAAGCAATCTTGACTTTGGTGCAGAGATCCAAGCCAGAAATTATCGGTCTTTGTAGCACTGGACTCGTGGAAACCAGAGGCGATGATATGGGGCGCTTTGTTAAAGAGATTCGCCACCGTCACCCAGAACTGGATTATTTACCAATTGTGCTTGTCTCTACACCTGATTTCAAAGGTACATTACAGGATGGCTTTGCTGGCGCAGTCGAAAGTATAGTCAGGGAAATTCCCCAAAAAAGCTCCAAGCAAAATGCTTGTCCTACACAAATCACCATTTTAGCGAGTTCTGCTTTCACACCAGGGGATGTACAGGAAATCAAAGAGATTGTCACCTCTTTTGGACTTGAACCTATTGTTGTACCTGACCTTTCTGGCGTACTAGATAGTCATATAGAAGATTCTTCTAGCGCCATCGCAGCTAATGGCACTACATTGGCACAATTGCGTTCAATTGGCACTTCTGTATTCACTTTGGCACTAGGTGAGAGTATGCGAGGTGCAGCGCAAATTTTGGATCGGAGATTCAATATACCCTATGAAGTATTTAGTGAACTGACGGGACTACTAGCAGTAGATAAATTCTTGCAAGCATTGGCAGATATCAGTGGTGTCAGCGTACCGGAGAAATACCGCCGTCAACGCCGTCAGCTAAAACATGTGATGTTGGAGAATCACTTTTACTTTGGTTGCAAGCGAGTTTCTTTGGCGCTGGAACCCGATTTACTTTGGTCAACGGTTTCTTTTTTGCGATCGCTAGGAGTTCAGATTCACGCAGCAGTAACAACAACACGCTTTCCTCTGTTAGAAAAACTGCCGATTCCTAGCGTCACTATTGGCGATTTGGAAGACTTTGAACAACTGGCGGTTGGATCTGATTTGCTGATTACCAACTCTCATGGAATGGCGATCGCTCAACGCTTAAAAATTCCTCTCTACCGTCAAGGGATTCCCATTTTTGACCGCTTAGATCACAGTCAATTTACCAAAGTTGGCTATCGAGGTACTATGCAGTTTTTGTTTGATATTGGCAATCTGTTTTTAGAGGCTGAAGCAAAGATTAAGCACTAAACAGATTAGCAGTTATTGTCTCGATTCATCCAAGCAAAGGTTATCGGCGAATCCAGTATTACTCTCAACAGAGACTGAAGCTTTTTTACACTACAGCCCTAATTATTGCTTACCAAAATCAGGCATAAGTCCATATATTAACCTTGGAATGGCAAGAGTTTTTACCCTAGCACACAATCAATCGTGAGGATTTTGCTTCCAAGGGCGCAACTGAACTAGAGGTGCTGATTCAGGGAATTTTTGACAAACGCCGTTTCCTAGAGCAAGTATTGCACTTGATAGTGTTAAGACTTACGCACGAGTAACGAAAAACGTAGACACAAAGTGGCTTGCCGCAGGCTACCGCAGAGGTCACTGAGGAATGAGAGTTTTAAAGGGTTTTTGCGTAAGTCCTAAGTGTTTAAAAAATGGAGGTAGCATTAGTAAAAAATTGCTTCGCCAACCTTTTTTTACTACACAATACTCCAAAAAATCTTCGTGCTAAGTAAGGCTGGTAAATCCTGAGTTATCAGTGATTAATAGAAAAACTAATTCACAATGCCTAATTTCGTGTTATGAATAAATCCCTTCTTCCCGCAGATGATCTGCCTCCAACTGGAGCAACTATACTTAACGAGTTATTTTACAGGCAACTAGAAGAAGCTACTTGTAGGCGATTTTATCAAGCCTGTTCCCCACTTATGCGAGTTTTACTATCAAATTGTCACTGGTATTTCAAAATAAATACTAGTCCTCTGATGTTAATCATTATCTGCTATGACATAGAAAGCTATCTGCATATTGTTGATGCTATTCCACAGTTCATCAAACAGTTGAAGCAATTTTCTAACAAGTCCAAAATTCAGCTTTTTACACCAGATAATAAAGGAGAACCTTGGGAAATAGAGATTGAATAAATATCAGATGAATCAACAGTTGGGGACAATATCAACTGGCTATTAGTACTACCTCCAGCTCTCTGTTGAGCCGTGCAATTAATGGCTCGGCACGATTTTTGGGAACCATAGGTGTAAGTTTTGTGCTGGTGGGTATTTTGGTTTGATTAGCGATCGCTCCCACAGTTTCCGTCAAATCATCACTGGTAACTCGCTAATTCTAATTCAAGATGGCGAAATTCAATTAAATAACCTGAAAAAAGCCCATGTTAGCCAAACTGATTTGATCGCATCTTTACGCAGCAACGCTCACTTGTCCGATCCGAATGCATAACTCACAACGTTAATGGCAAAAATATATATACTGGATACTTTTTTGTCTTTCTATCGGTTGATGCACAGAAAATTTCTGAATAGTTTCCTTAAAGAAGAACAAGACAATCTGTCGGAGAACTGTTAGTTACAAGTTGAGCTTTTAATACTACTGAAGTTTCTTAGAACTACAATCAGCAGCTCAAAATCTGATGAGAGGAATCGAAAGTTATGGCAAAAGTTGTTGGAATTGATTTAGGGACAACTAACTCTTGTATTGCAGTCATCGAAGGTGGACAACCACTTGTGATTGCCAATGCAGAAGGACAACGCATCACTCCTTCTGTAGTTGCATATACAAAAACAGGCGAACGTCTGGTTGGTCAAATTGCTCGACGACAAGCGGTAATGAATCCAGAGAACACGTTCTACTCGGTCAAACGGTTTATCGGACGCAAACACGATGAAATCACCCACGAAGCGAGTGAAGTTTCTTACAAAGTCGTTCGTGATAGTAATGGCAATGTCAAACTCGATTGTCCAGCGCTAAAAAAACAATTCGCGCCTGAAGAAATTTCTGCTCAAGTTTTGCGAAAACTTACAGATGATGCCAGTAAATATCTAGGAGAACCCATTACGCAAGCAGTCATTACTGTGCCTGCTTACTTTAACGATTCGCAACGACAAGCAACCAAAGATGCAGGCAAAATTGCAGGGCTAGAAGTACTCCGCATCATTAACGAACCTACGGCGGCAGCACTTGCTTATGGTTTAGACAAAAAAGGCAACGAAACAATCCTAGTCTTTGACTTAGGGGGCGGCACGTTCGACGTTTCGATTTTAGAAGTTGGAGAAGGTGTATTTGAAGTCAAAGCCACGAGTGGAGATACCCATTTAGGCGGCGATGACTTTGATAAAAAGATTGTCGATTATGTTGCAAATGATTTTCAGCGCCACGAAGGTATTGATTTACGCAAAGATAAGCAAGCCCTGCAACGGTTAACTGAAGCCGCAGAAAAAGCCAAAATTGAACTTTCTAGCGCTACCCAAACGACGATTAATCTTCCCTTCATCACGGCAACTCAAGAGGGGCCAAAGCACCTGGATATAACCTTAACTAGGGCGGAGTTTGAGAAACTCTGCGCTGACTTGCTCGATCGCTCCCGCATCCCAGTTGAACAAGCTCTCAACGATGCCAATCTGAACAATGCCAATCTTGATGAAGTTGTCCTAGTAGGCGGTTCCACCCGAATTCCCGCCGTGCAACAACTCGTTAGACGCATCACAGGCAAAGATCCAAATCAGGGAGTGAACCCGGATGAAGTAGTTGCTGTGGGTGCAGCAATTCAGGGTGGAGTACTGGCGGGAGAAGTGAAGGATGTACTGCTGCTAGATGTAACACCGCTTTCTTTAGGGGTGGAAACGATGGGCGGGGTGATGACAAAAATTATTCCCCGCAACACGACGATTCCGGTGAAGAAATCCGAGACGTTTTCAACCGCCGCCGATGGCCAGCCGAATGTCGAAATTCATGTTCTGCAAGGAGAACGGGAACTTGTCGCAGACAATAAGAGTTTAGGTACGTTTCGGCTCGATGGCATTCCTCCGGCTCCGCGTGGAGTACCTCAAATTGAAGTAACGTTCGACCTCGATGCAAATGGGTTACTATCGGTAACTGCTAAAGATCGCGCCACTGGTAAAGAACAATCGATTACAATCTCAGGCGCTTCGACGCTGGATAAACACGACGTGGAACGCATGGTACGAGATGCAGAAACTCATGCCCAAGAAGATCGCCAACGCCGCGAGCAAATCGACACCAAAAATAATGCGGACTCGCTGGTTTATCAGGCAGAAAAACAACTGCAAGACTTGAATGGTCGAGTTTCTCAAGCAGATAAAAGTCGGGCGCAACAATTGATTGACGAGTTGCGATCGGCAATTGAGGGAGAAGACTACAATCAAATGCGATCGCTCACAACGAATCTTCAACAAGCACTCATGCAAATCGGTAGCGCCGTTTACGCCCAAGCTAACGCAGCAACTAGCAATCCTAATCCAAGAAATCAGCCAACCGGACAAAACAATGACGATGTGATTGATGCCGATTTTGTTAGCTAAAGCCTGCATTACAACCACTGGAGACTACCGACTTTCAACAACTCAACAATGACACTGACAAAAGACGTTCCGAGTGCAGAATAGTCGGATTTTGAGTATCGAATCATGCCAACTGCAACTGATTTCAAAGATTATTACAACCTTTTGGGAGTTAGCAAAACTGCAACTTCTGACGAAATTAAGCGAGCTTACCGCAAACTTGCCCGCAAATATCATCCTGATGTGAATCCCGGCAATCCAGAAGCCGAGGAAAAATTCAAAGACATCAATGAAGCCAACGAAGTTTTATCAAACCCAGAAAAGCGCCAAAAGTATGACTCTTTTGGGCAGTACTGGAAGCAAGCGGAGGTTAGCGGTACTCCTCCTAGAGGAACTAGCACCTATGCAGATAATTTTGACCAATATAGCAACTTTGATGATTTTATCAATGATTTGCTGGGTGGTTTAGGGGATAGGACAAGAGCAGGACGGACTTATTACCGCACCTCGACTAGGCAGCCTGATGACTTTGGCCCATTTCGTAGCCAAGCACCAGCACCCGATACCGAAGCTGCGATCGCACTTTCCTTCTCGGAAGCGTTTCATGGCATTCAAAAGCGGTTGCAGTTGGATGATGAAACCATTAACGTTCGGATTCCCGCAGGTGCCAAACCGGGTAGTCGAATTCGCATTAAAGGTAAAGGTCGCTCTAGCCCTTTTTCTCAACAGCGAGGTGATTTGTATCTCACAATCGAGGTGCTTCCCCATCCGTTTTTTCAGTTTTCGGGTGACAACTTAACCTGCGAAGTTCCTATTCGTCCAGATGAAGCGGTCTTAGGCGCTCAAATTCAAGTACCAACACCAGAGGGTAGCGTCACATTGAGCGTTCCGAAAGGCGTGCGTTCCGGTCAATCGCTGCGGTTGCGAGGAAAAGGCTGGACGCAACCAAAAGGCGGGCGAACTGACCTAATTGTGAAACTTCAGATCGTGTCTCCGAAAGAGTTAAGCAAAATTGAGCGGGATTGCTATGAAAAGATTCAGGCTAATAGCAGCTTTAATCCACGTACTGCATTACAAGGAGTAACGTTATGAGCGAGTTTAGCCTCTCCAGTACAGTTGTTTCCCATGAAGGCGATCGCCTTTATACGTTTGAGTATGCAGCCTCTGTTACCCAAACTTCAACGATTGTAATTGAGCAATTTGTGCAACTCGGATTGATCGAACCGAAAGGCTCAATGCTACACTCACGAGAAATTGCGCGAATTGCTCAAATCCAACGCTTGCGTCAAGATTTGGGGCTAAATCTCGTAGGCGCAGCAATGGTCATGGATATGGCTCAAGAAATTGCCCAGTTACGGGCACAGCTAAAAGCGTTGCAGCCTTCTTGAAAAACATCACCCAATACTCAGAGGTGAAAAAGTTGGCGCGATCAAAATTTTAACAAGTTACTCACCATTGGCTCATTTTGAGAGAGAGGAGCGCGATCTGGCAGGATGGGTGCGGTAATAATACGGTTCGGTTAAAGGGGAAAGGGAAAAGGGGAAAGGTTTTGAATACATCCTTTACCGAATGGCACTAAGAAAAGCTGAAACCTCGTCAGGGCATGGTGTGGGAGGTGTGGGAGGTGTGGGAGGTGTGGGAGGATGGGGAAGAAGTCTTACCCCCCACACTCCCCACACTTCCCCCACTCCCCACACTCAAAAAGCAAGTTATATCAGGGCTTTGCGATTAACTTAGTGCCATTCCATCCTTTACCCCTTACCCCTTACCCTTTCCCCAGACCACAAGGAAAGTGAAAAATGCTTATCCGAACCGTATTGGGTGCGGTAATCCTACTTGATGACAAAGTTAGACGGGTCTTGATCTCGTCGATGCTTAGTGGGAATGGGGTCTGGCTGCCCATCACCCGCCAGGGCTGCGGTTTTTTCCAGGGATTCCCTCAATCGCTTGGCTGCGTAGATGGACATATCTCGCGGTACATTAATGCGATCGCGCAAATATCGGAGAGCAACATCAGCTCCCGATGGAGGTACACAGTCTTCACCTGTCATCATGTGTGTTAAAGCACAACGTAGCGCTTGATCAAACAATTTATCATCTAAGGGGTTGACTCGGATAATATTGATGCGATGCTCGATGGTTCGCTTAAGAGCTTCCATGCGGGAGTTTTCGGGTTCTGGATAAGCAACATCTGGTAGCCCAAACCAGGGGCCATTATCCACCTGTGCTTTATTGAGAAGCATCTGGGTTTCGCCGTTTTCCCAACAGCCCCCCATCTGGGGCGGCAAATCATGTGCGTGGGTGTGAAAGTCGCTCTGGGTACCGCAGTAAGTTGGTCGGCTTTCCATTGCCGCAAACCATGCGCTCAAGCGGGGGTTTTGCGATCGCAGGGAGTAGCCCTTGTAGTAGTAAAGGCTCGCATTCATCCGTTCGAGATATGGCGTAAAAATGACATCGACGATGCCAAAGCTATCTAGAAAGTAAGGGCTTGGGGTGCGGCCCAGAGCCTCCTCGACCATAGCCACCACTGCGATAAATTGTTCTCGGTTGCGTTGTTCTTGTTGAGAGGAACCGGCTTTAGAGCATAGCCAAGCGCACCAGGCTCTAAATAATAGTCGTTCTAATTGACGTAGAGGAAGCACCATGCGGTCTTCCATCCCTTGGTTCAATGGAGCAAAAACCTTTTCCAAAGCGATCAAAATGTCATCGCTTTCCTTAATAATCCGTCCATCTAGCTCGATCGCAGGGAGCATTCCTGACGGTACCTTACGTTTGTACCAACTTTCTTTCTCCCCGTAGCAGAACATTGTCACTTTTTCGATGCGGTAAGGGATCTGTTTTTCCTCTAACCATAACCAAACTTTTTGACAGTAAGGACACCAGGCATGGTTATCACGGTACAGCGTTACCCGCACATCAGATTCTGGCTTCCCAAACAAGCGCAACCGGGCTTTAGCATTGGTGAGACCATTAACGGTATCTATTTGATAGTCCGTAAGGGCTTCTAGTTCTTCCCAGCTTAAGGGTGCGGTAGTCATAGGGTGAGTTGCGTAGGACAATACTTAGGGCAATTCTATACTCTACAATATTTTCAATTACACCAAGGCTTAATTTAACCGATAGATTCGCCCATCAATTCTTTCTATTTCTGCTTGAAGAAAAAGTTGAAGTGATCTGGTATATCTCAAACTCTACAGCAATTCTCATAATGAGAATTGTTGCCCCACTCCTCCATTACTTGACTTTCAGTGCCGACTTCCCTAATGACTGACAAATAACATCGTTTTGTGGTGTATGGATACGGCTGCACAGAACGTCTCGGTAGTGTCGCTCTAAAGGATTTCTTTTTAACATACCAGGATTACCAGTTAGTTCCAAAGCAATCTCCACAGAACGAATTGAGTTAGTTGTAGTAAGGTATTTAACAGCTTGTGCCTGTAATCCGACGTTAGGATCGTACTCGCCCCGATCAATATCTTGAGCCAAACTATAAATTAATCTATTGTTAGCAAATAGCAGTGCTTCTATTTCACCCACGGCAGTTTGGAAGCGTGGCAGAGTTGCTAGCGGTTCTTTGAGATTAGAAGGCGATCGCTCCCAAAGATATTTAACCAGCCAGTCTCGCGCACTGGTAGCCACACCGAGATATAAAGCGCTCACTGTCAAGCTGCCCCAAGTGGAAATCAGTGGATCAAGTGATGGCGCAGCAGATATGGGACTGATATTCAGGGCGTACTCTAAGGGAATTAATACATTCTCCAAAATCAGATCGTGGCTGCCTGTAGCTCTCATCCCCAAGTGATCCCAGGTTTCGACAATTTGCAAACCGGGCAAATCGCGCGGAACCAAAAAATTGCCAACTTGTGGTTCATCTTCAGTTGTCCGCGCCCAAACCACAAAGTAGCTGAGGATGGGACTACCGGTAGTGTATTGCTTGTGGCCTGTTAAACGCCAACCCTCTGTTGTCCGTTCGGCAATTGTGGCAGGTAATCCGCCTCTAGCTGGGGTTCCTAACTCTGGTTCAACACGGGCGGCATTGATCAGGGCAATGCCTTCAATGGATTCACGACACAACCTTTTATATACTTCTGGATGCCAGCGACGGCTACGGGCTGCATTGGCATGTTGGAGATAGTGCATCGTCAGTACTAGCGCAGTTGAAGCATCGCCACGTGCTATCCCTTCAATGACTCGGCAGATAGTTGATAGCCCTAAACCCTCACCACCTAATTCACGAGGAATGGTGAGGCTAAGTAATTTTGCCTCAGACAGAGCTGTAAAATTCTCGAAGGGAAAGGAACCCTCTTTATCGTGTGCGCCTGCACGGGTGGCAAAGTCTTTAGCTAGAGCCTCAACCTGGTCGAAAATATTGGGGATTTCTAAGCTTTTGGTTACAAAGGTGTCTGGCAGTGCTTGCTCCAACTGTGACATAGATACTCCTTAAAGCTCACTTTACTCTCATCCCACAAAAAATTGATGTTCCTGCAAACTTAACATAGGACCTATTTTAACCCTCTCTCTGAGTTACCAAGAATTGGAAGCGATGTCTGCGACGGGCTTTGCCTACGCATCTGTGGTAAAATAGATGCTGGCTAGCTCAAATGCTTCCACTTGCTGGGATGGCAATACACCATGAACCAATTTGGTTTTGTTGTAAATTCAACAATTCGTGAATCTACAACAAAAATGGACGTAACTGGATTCGAACCAGTGACCTCTACGATGTCAACGTAGCGCTCTAACCAACTGAGCTATACGTCCTTAACCACACAATTATTGATAGTAGCATATACTTTTACGATCGCACAAGATAAAGACCCAAGCTTTTTTAAGGGGGTTTTAGATTTTGAGTGCGTAATACCAATTCTCTATGAAGATGCATAGAATAAAGCTTCATGGATGAAATCATAACTTGTCAAAGAGGAGATTAACTCGCAAGACATTTGAGCTAATTCATTTTGAACCCGTAAATTGATATCTTTTTTCGCCGATTTACTCACCCTCAATTGTTTAATTCCTAATTTTAGAGATACTTGCACCATCTCTGAAACTAGCTTGTTCTCTCATTTTTTCTCGTAATAAACACGCGAACAGTTTCTTCTTTACCTCACCCCCTATTTTCTTTTAACCGAGCAGTATTGGAACGAGTCTCACCTCAATTTATGATCAAAGTCACAATTGCGTAACATAACTGTTCTTATTGGCAATAGACTCTTCATGAGAAGAGCAGTTGCTTACTTCATCTGGCTAATCCATTCAGCAACAGCGTCACAAATGTGGATACTACCTCTTGTGCTGAATTTTTTTCTGGAAGTATAATCTTTGATTCATAAGCAATAGAAATCGCTGCTACACCATGTACCAATGCCCAAATTGTTTTGGTTATTTCGTGAGGATTGCCCGCAATCAGCGTTCCGTCTTTCTGTCCTGCTTGGACAATTTTAAATAATTGATCTAGGGATGTCTGTGAAACCTCGATCAAACTCGGATATTTCTCTGGATTGTAGTAACAGAACATTACCTGTAAATGATTTGAATGCTCTAAGGCGAAGTTGACGTATGCACTGCTAGCAGCAATCAACTGTTGCTTAGTATCTTTATTAACTTCCTTTATTGCTGTTTCTACTTGCGCTGACAGCAACCGAAAACCTTCTTCTGCGATCGCTGCTAAAACCGCCTCTTTATCTGCAAAGTGCATATACGGAGCGTTATGGCTGACTCCTGCTCTTTGAGAAATCTTCCGCAAACTCAAACTATGAGCGCCTTCTTCTGACAGAAGTTCTGTTGCAATTGCAATTAATTTGTTACGTAAATTACCGTGATGATATTTATCTTTTGGTTTCATAGGTCATATTGACAGTGACAATATTTAATGTCATATTGGCAATGTCAATATAGTACTTCTTCACGACAGTTTTGTCCTTTGTGTCTCAAATGTTGCCAAATCTCGATCAAAAGGCAAAAAATATGCTAGGGAAATTGCTTCGCTTGATGTTTGTGGTTGGTACAGTTGGGCTAGCAGGATCTTTTGCTGGTGCGACGAGTGTCACTTCGCAAAATTTATTGGCTGAAAATCAGACAAATCCATCAACTTCTAGTCGTATCCTTCAGATTAATTTCAAATACAACAACTCCACGTCTGACTTTAGAAAGCAGATGAAGGATGTTGCGCCTCGTATCGCCAAAGCACCAGGACTACGCTGGAAAATTTGGTCAATTGATGAAGGTAACAAAGAAGCTAGTGGGTTTTATCTGTTTGAAGATGAAAAATCTCTGAACAACTATGTCGAAAATATTTTCAATGTTGGAATGAGAAATAACTCAGCAATTAGTAATATCGTAGTCAAAAAGTTCAATATTCTTGAAGATCCTACGATCGTTACACGAGGCCCTATCAGTCAGCTTAAATAATCTCAAAAACTTGCATACTGCATTGTATCTAACCAGATGAGAGAGTCATATGAAGTTTAGCAATACTGTCACAACGTTTGCCACACCTGAAAAAATTTGGGCGATTTGGACTGATGTAGATAATTGGTCAGTATGGGATACCGAACTGTGTGATTCATATCTTGAGAGTCCTTTTAAGCTTGGTGCGATAGGTAAATTAACACCGAAAACGGGTACAACTTCTAAATTTACAATTTCGCAGTTTAGCCCAGGTAAGAGTTATACATTCACAATTCAGTTACCATTTTGCAAGTTAAATGTACATCGCTACTTGAGTATCTATGCAGATACTACATCATTTACTCATGAAGTGTCATTTAAAGGAGCCTTGGCATTTTTATTTGGTTGGCTTCTCGGCAAAAAGTTTAAAAAAGTTTTACCGAGAGTGATGGAGAATATCAGGGAAATAGCTGAAGCTAAAAGTATTGGAAAAGGTTACTTAGAAAAAACAGCAGACTAATCTATTTCACATTAATCACAATGCGTATAAATCCTGTAGAGATGTTGCATTGCAACGTCTCTACTAACTAAAAAATATCAGCCGGATCTGCTTGTTTGAGTTTTCTCACAGCTGTTGCACCCGAAACAAAACACATAATAACAGTTGCTATCAGCACAAAACCAGCTCTATCTATTGTCATTACAATAGGTAGAAGTGTTGCCTTTTTAGCAAATTCATACTGAATTATAGAAATTAAAAACCCCGGTATGTAGCCTAAAATTGCAATTAATAATGCTTGCTGTAAAACTATAGATAAAAGGTATCTTTGTTGATAACCAATTGCTTTTAAAGTGGCATACTGGGGTAAATGTTCAGAAACATTGGTATAGAGAATTTGATATACGACTACAATACCTACCACAATTCCTAATCCTACCCCTAAGTTAAAAATAAATCCAATAGCTGTACTAGTTTGCCAGTAATTTTTTTCAAAAGCAATCAATTGTTCTTTTGATAATACTTTTACATCTTTAGGTAAAAAGGTTTTTAACTTTTCTGTAAACTCTTGGGCATCATATCCTGGTTTTAATTTGATTAAACCAATATCAATTAATCCTTTATAACGAGAGCTAAAAATCCTTAAGAAGTTAAGATGACTGGTGACTAAATTTCCATCGGAACCAAAAGATGTACCTAGATTAAATAGTCCAGCTACTTTAACCCGGCGATTTGAAGAACGATTACCAATTTCTGTTTCTACATTACCTTTTTGCTCAAAATCTGCAACCACAGGCCCGAATTCAGCGCGAGAACTGCGGTCAAATAAAACCACATTTGGAATTTTTAGTTTGTTGATATTTTCCTCAACTCCAGGAAAATCTACGACCTGATAGCGAATATCAAAACCAATCACAAATATATTCCGCCAATAATCTTTAGTTTCGGGATTTTTCCATTGACCAAAGCCTAAATATACCGGTGCAACATAGTTAACTTCTGGAAATGCTAAAGACTGAGATAAACGTCGTTCTGGAAAACTTTCCATAGCAATTAAAGCTGTAGAACGAGGACTAATCAAAAAACAATCCCCTTGTAAGCCTTGGTGCAAACGAACAGCACTGTCAAATAAAGCATCTCGAATGCCTAGTTGGACGAAGACAATTACTACAGCAAAAACCACTCCTAATAAAGCAATAATTAATCTGGCTTTCTGATATCTAAGTTGCAACCAAGCTACTGGTATTTTTTTGCGAAGTATCATATTTATATTTCCAATTTAGAACAGGGTAAAAAATAGCTAATAATGAGATTTTTATTAGTTGGATATTGAGAGATAAAAGTTTTGTCAATTTTATGGTGATTCAGTATTAATCATGACGTTGACTTCTAAATTAGTGAGGTTAGCAACTTTTTGGCTATCTTGTGGAGACAGACGAATTTTAACTTCGACAACTCTAGTATCTGCATCCGCAACAGGATCGGTTCCTAAAGCATTTAAAACGCCAACTTTTAAACCAACTTCATCGACATTGCCTTTCAGTTCTTCGATTAATCCACCACTGGTAACAGTTGCTTGTTGACCAAGACGAACTTTACTAATATCGGTTTCATAAACTTCTGCGATCGCGTACATTTGTTCTGTCTGACCTAACTCGATAATTCCATCTTTGCTAATAACTTCACCAGCCCATGTGTGAATTTTTAAAACTTGTCCATTTTTAGGCGATCGCACATAAGCCAAATTTAAATCTGCTTGAGATTTTTTCACAGCAGCCTGGGCATTTGCTAGCTCTGATTCTGCCACACTGACATCTACAGGGCGGACTTCTGCGGTGGCATTTAGAGTTGCTTTGGCTTCTTCAACTTCGTTTTTTAAGGTTGCTAATGTGCGATTCAAATTGGCTTGTGCTTCTTTGACTTGTTCTGTTCTAGTACTAATAATTTTCTGTAAATTAGATTCAGCTTCTGCAAGTTGTTCTTGAGTAGTATTGTTTTGTAGACAAGTGCTATCTCGTTGAGAAGCTGAAACTACTCCTTTTTGATACAAAGAATTATAGCGATCGCATTCAGTTTGAGCATATCGCAATTCAGCTTGAATCCTCTTAATGGTTGCGGCTTGAGAATTCTTTTCTCCTTGTAACTGAGCTGCTAAATTAGCAATAGTTGCCCTTTGAATTGTGAGTTGACCTTCTAGTTCTGCTCTTGTTTGTTGATATTTTGCCGTTTGAGCGTTAATATCTCCTGTTTTCGCGCCAGCTTTAGTCTGTTCTAGTTTAGCTTGAGCAACATTAACTTCAGTTTTTGCCTGTTCCAAAGCTGCTTGCAGACGTTCTTGGTTATCCAGAATTGCCACTACTTGACCTGTTTTTACCTTGTCTCCTTGTTTGACAAGTAGCTTTGCAACTCGTACACCTTCACCTTGTATAGAAGTAGGAGCAGATAGCTTAATTACTTCTCCTTTAGGCTCTAGATATCCTCTAGCAGCAACCGCACTGGGACTTACTTGAATTTTATTATTAGCTGCAATAGCCTGTTGCGATCGCTTTTGATTTTCTAGTTGATTATTTAAAACTAAATAAAACGAAGTAGCACAAGTAGCTAAAGCCGCAGCGCCTAAAATTACAACAAATCTCCAGTCTACAGGTTTGGCAAAAAACTGATATTTCATAATTTAACTTAAATCTCTAAAATCTACTTTTACAAAAGTGACAATGTAGGCAAGAGATATATTTGTAAAAGCTGTTTTTTACAAATATATCTCTGTATTTTCAGGCTCGATTAATACACCCAAGGTAATAAACGACGAGTGCGTTTTTTATATGCCTCGTATGCATTACTAAAAGCTTGCAGCAATATTTTTTCTTCAACTCGGCAGCGAAAATCATGAGCTAAAAAATTAGCAATTACTTGCAGTAAAAATCCCAGTCTTGGAACAATTAGAAACGAGCCAAAAAACAGAAGTTGAAAAGCGAAGTAAAGTGGATGTCTGACAAAACTATAAGGCCCTTTGGTCACAAGTTGATGACCGGGATCGATGTGGGGAAATAACCGCCAACTGCGAAAAACCCAAAAAGACCATACTTTCACAATTAATGCCAAACCAAGAATAGCAATTCCTAGAGCTTGAATCGGAAAAGTCGGTTGAAATACAAAAAATCCTAGCGCATCGGGATTTGCCCACCAAATTGCTAGCAAAATGTAAAAAATACCGTAGGTAGCACTGGTGAGAAATAGTGCTGGCGGGCCTTGAGGAGTGATGGATGACTCACTAGCAACTGGTTCTTTTGTGGAGGTGTCAACAAATGACTCTGGGTTATTGAGTTTGCGCCGTCTAATGATGGATGCATTGACAATTAATAGCCAATACAGTGAATGAACCAAGCAGAGAATGGCTTTGACATCTACTTGTGGTAGTTGTTCTGGGAAAGCCACTGCAAACTGAAATTGTGTCATTAGTTCCACAAGTTAACTCCTAAAGTAACGTGAGTTCCGTCAAATAACTTTCTAGTCTCTGGGTTCTCCGTGCCTCTGTGGTTAAAAAAAGAGTTTTTAAACCACAGAGACGCAGAGGACACAGAGGATTTGATAGGGTTAGCCTGTATTTCTCACAAGCTTGAGGTGCAGAGGGGCAGAGGGGATTGAACTTGGCACATTGAACTCTCCTCTGCTCCCCTGCTCCCCTGCTCCCCTGCTCAAGAGCAAAAGACTTTGAGAGATGTGGTGAGAAATCCGGGTTAGTTGTATCTTCCTGGCTGCCAGTTGTTCATAACTGCCAGACAAGCCCTCAATTGGGTTGCCAATGTTTGCACATCTGGTTCTCTGACCATCGTGTAGTGGTTGCCTGGAATCCAACGCACTTCCAAATTGGTGAGTAATTTGTGCCAATCTAAAGCTGGGTCAGTGGGATTTTCTGGTGGTTGGTTTTCTGCCCGTAGCAGTGTTGCTAGCCCCTCGTAGGAACGCGGTGTGTAGGATTCGATCGCTCGCATATTGCATTTGAAAACCTCGAACAAGTAGTTGACTTGTTCAACTCCGGCATCTGGCGGAACTAAGTGCAGTAGTCTGGCTTGTTCTAGGATGTAGTTCAATTGTTGTGCGGTATCTAGCTGCTGCAACTGCTGCAATCTAGTAGCATCAACATCAAATCGACCTTCTAAATCTTGGATAAACCAAGCTGCTAAGGTGGCTTCGTCCAAATCTTCGCTAGATAAGGGTGCGGGACAGTCGATAAGTACCAGCATATTGACTTCTTCACCTTGCTGGCGCAATTGCTGGGCAATTTCTAAGGCTGCAATTCCCCCAAAAGACCAGCCACCGATAGAGTATGGCCCTTGTGGTTGAACGGTGCGGATGGCTGCAATATAATAAGCCGCCATATCTTCGATAGTCGTAAATGGTGGTTGTTCTCCATCCATCCCCACAGCCTGGAGACCGTAGAACGGCTGATCTGCACCCAAGCGACGGGAGAGATCCATATAGCAAAGCACATTACCGCCAGCCGGATGAACGCAGAAGAAAGGCGGCTGAGAGCCAGAGGGCTGGATACTGACTAAAGGCGACCAAGGTACAGAACTATCTGACGATTCCCGCAGAGTCCGGGCTAAATGCTCAACAGTCCCGCCTTGGAACAACGTAGACAAGGGCAAATTCTGAGCAAAGAGTTTGTGAATTTGCGTCATCAAGCGCACAGCTTGAATAGAAGTTCCACCCAGTTCAAAGAAATTATTAGTAATACCTACCTCCGGCAATTTCAAGATTTCTTGCCAAATTTGTACAAGTTGTAACTCTAAGCTGTCTCTGGGTGGGACAATTGCCCCTAAATCTGCTTGACTTTGTTCTGGGTCAGGTAAAGCACGGCGATCTACTTTACCGTTGGATGACAAGGGCAAGCTGTCCATAAACATGAACATTGAGGGAATCATGTATTCTGGTAACTTCTGCTGGAGGTAGCTACGCAATTCTAATGAAGTAATTGATTGTTCCTGCTCAAAAACGATATAAGCTACCAGTTGCTTCTCATCCCGTTGTTTGCCAACGGCTGAAACAGCAACAGAACGGATGGCTGGGTTTTGCTGCAAGACAGTTTCAACTTCGCCTATTTCTATCCGATAACCGCGAATTTTAACCTGAAAATCAATTCTTCCTAAAAACTCGATGTTACCATCCGGCAGATAGCGCCCCAAGTCCCCCGTGCGGTAAAGACGCTCTCCCGTGCGGGGATGGTGAATAAAGCTGGCTTGGGTCTTGGCTGGATCTCGCCAATATCCCTGAGCTAAACCGATACCACCGATGTAAATTTGTCCTGGAACCCAATCAGGACGGGGTTGCAAGGCTTCATCAAGGATGTGGAAGCTTTGGTTACTCAAGGGTTTACCGTAGGGGATGCTAGTCCAGCTAGGGTCAATAGTTTCGATAGGATAGAAAATTGACCAGATGGAAGCTTCCGTGGCTCCTCCCAAACTGATTACTTGGACATTGTTACCCAAGGAGTGAATTTGCTCCGGTAGAGTTACCGGAATCCAATCGCCACTCATCATCACCAACCGTAGGGAAGATGGTAAGCGATCGCAGCGATCGCCTGCATATTCGACTAACAATTTCATTAACGCTGGTGCAGAGTTCCAGACTGTCACCTGTTCCCGTTGGAGAACATCTAGCCAATGCACCGGATCGCGGCTGCCTTGAGCATCGGGCATGATAATTGTACCACCAGCTGCGAGCGTTCCGAAGATGTCATATACTGACAAGTCAAAACTCAAGGAAGAAATGGCAAATACCCGATCCTCTGCTGTCACGCCAAACCGTTGATTGATATCGAGGATGGTGTTGGCTGCACCGCGATGGTCGATCATGACACCTTTGGGTGTACCGGTTGAGCCGGAGGTGTAGATGACGTAGGCTAAATCTTCTGGGGTTTGGATAGATGGTAAAGGTAGCTTGGTAGAGGCTTGTACCAGGGTTGAGTCATCAATTGTTAGCCATTTGACTTGAGTCGCGAAGCTGAGATTTGCTTCTAGCTGAGGTTGGGTAAAGGCGATCGCTACTTCAGCGTTATCGAGCAGCCAGCTAAGACGTTCTTGGGGTAGGCTGGGGTCGATTGGTAGGTAAGCTGCACCTGATTTGAGAATTCCCAAAACAGCGACTAACTGCTCCCAACCTTTTTCCATCACCACGGCTACCAACTGATTGGGACGTGCGCCTAAGTCTCGCAGTTGTCTACCGATGTAGTTAGATAGGCGATCGAGTTCGGCGTAAGTCAAAGTCAATTGAGAAGCAGCGATCGCTAATTTTTGTGGGTGTTGAGTCGCCTGTTCAACAAACAACTCATGCAACAACTGGGTGGGAATAGTAGTGTTGGTAGCATTGACGGCTGCTCGTTGTTGTAGCTGTGCTTCGGGTATCAACCATTCTGTGGTAGTCTGCCAAGTATTGTCTGACTCAGCCAAACGATGCAGTAGCAGTTGGTAAGCATCAAACATTTGGGCCATTAAACCAGAGGGAAAAGCTTCTTCTACAGCATCCCAATTCAGGAGCAAAGCGCCGTTTTCTTCAACAATTTGGTGGTCGAGGAGGACGAAAGGCGTTTGCAACAAGCCATTACAAATTACCTGCCAATCCTGCTCACCCGCAGCATTAGTTTGAGTGTCGCGGTTTCCCAAACCCAAAGCACTGGCAAAGGTACAAGGCATTGCGGCTCTAGCAGTTCCCCCTTGCATCCGGTTGAGTTCGCCCAACACTTCCACACCAGTCACCGCCGTATGTTCCAAATCACTCCACAACTGCTCTTGTAAGCGTTTGGCTTGGGCGGCGAAGCTTTCGCTTTGGGTGTGGTCAACTGTCAATAATAGGGTGGAGCTACAGTTACCTAAAACCTGATACACCTGTGGATGCAGTGGTTCACGGTTAAAGTAGAGGATGTTAACTGTGAGTTTTTGGTTTTTGCTCCAAGTGGTGAGGATGGTGGCATAAGCAGCACAAATCGCCGCCGCCGGTGTTAGTCCCAGCTGACTGACTCGTGTTTTGAATTGCTGCCAAACTGCTGGTGCTAGTTGCCCTTGCCAACGGGTAAAAGTGGGTTTCTCAATAGCACTCGGACTTTTGGCTAGGGGCAATTCTGGGGCTGGGGGAATTTCAGATAACCTTGGCCACCAGTAATCACGGGCTTTCTGATAGGCTGCTGTTTGACGGCGTTGATTCAGCGTCAGGATGTAATCTCGGAAAGAGAGATTCAGGGCTGGTAACTGTGCTTGGGGGTTGAGGTAAAACTGATACAAATCTTGGAAGACAAATCCACCACTTAAAGCATCGCAGATTAATAAACTAATGCTGATGTGGAGTTGCGCTCGCTCCTCATTCAATAACTGTACCCGCACCTCAAATAAAGGATATTTATCGAGTGACGGGCCATTATCCTTCATTTGCTGGCGCATCGCTGCTATTTGCTGCTCCGCCTCTTTTTGACCGCGTAAGTCGATGACTTCCACAGCAAAGGGAGGCACAGTTTCGAGAATCTGCTGTTGGGCATCAGGTAAAATCACTGCTCGCAGCATCTCATGACGCTCAATTAAACGTTGCCAAGCCAAATTCAATCGCTCGATGTCGAGATTAGTAACGGCAAATTCTACGTAGAAATGAGCAGATACATTACCCAAATCGAAAAAATTGCTACCACCCAAAGCATAAGCTTGTTGTAAGTCAGTGAGCGGGAATGGCTGATAACGCTCCTCTGGGGCATGAACTAGGGTAAATTCTGCCGTTGAAATGGGCGTTTGCAAAATTGCCAGCAATTCTAACTTGTGAGCAGTCAAGCGATCGCGCAGTTCTTCCGTTAACACACCTTTGGGGGCACGGAAACGCAATTTGTCGCCTTCAGCCCACAAATACACTCCATTTTGCGTCAAATCATCCAAAAGTTGACTCGCGCTCATAGTTCGCCATCCTCCCATTCTTGATTACTGGTGGCTAATTCAACAGGTCTAGCAGAATCGCTCCTCAGATGAGGAGGAGATACAAGGACAGATGATACTGACGACATTTCTTGTGTAATTTGAGTGAGTACTTGTGCAGATAACTGGGCAATACTAGGGCCTTGAATGAAGCGAATCATCGGTAAATCAACGCCCAAGTCGTTTTTGAGTTTGTTCTTTAACTCCACCGCCACTAAAGAATCTAGTCCTTGGCTGTTGAGGGGCTGATGGCGATCGAGTTTCGAGGCTGGCATTCGCAGTACCCTAGCCACTTGTTCGTGGAAGTAAGTTTCTAAAAGTAGTTGACGCTCATCTGATGGAGTTGCTAAAAGTGCTTGACGGGAAAGGAAATTTGTGGTGTTTTCAGTCTCGATTTCTCCAGAGTTACTAAAGACCTCCGTCAGCAATTGAAACAAAGGCATCTTGATAACGGCTGGATTAGCACGCAAGACTTTTGCCCAATTGATGGGAATCACACCTAATTGTGCAGTTTTATCCGTTAGCAGGTGTCCTAAAATCTCTAAGCCTTGCTGTGGGGGAATGCTACTAAAACCCAGAGATGCCATGCGATCGCCCCGATTTGCCTGGGCTGCTGCTAAACCTACTTCTGCCCACGCACCCCAGTTGATACTGAGTGCAGGCAGATTTTGACTTTGCCGATAATGAGCTAACCCATCTAAAAAGGCATTGGCCGCCGCATAGTTTCCTTGTCCGGCGGAACCCAGGAGTGAAGCAGCTGAAGAAAACAGTACAAAGAAATCTAGGGATTTATTGAGAGTGTGCGTATGGAGATTCCATGCCCCTTCTATCTTGGGTTGCATGACTTTGTGCAACCTTTCTGGGGTTAATTGTAAGAGAATGCCGTCATCCAAAACAGCAGCGCTGTGAATTACACCCCGCAATGGTGGCATATCTTGGTCTAATTGAGCGATCGCTCTAGCTACTTCCTCAGCCTGACTGATATCCGCCTGAAGCACCTTAATTTTTGCTCCAGCAGTTTCCAGAGTTTGTAAAACTTCTAAGGCTGCGGGTGTCGGCTGACTTCTCGCCATCAGTGCCAAATATCTAGCTCCCCTCTCCACCATCCAAGTAGCTACTTGTAAACCCAGACCCCGCAGACCTCCGGCGATGAGGTAAGTTGCTTGGGGGTCGAAGTTTGGTAGTTCTGAATAACTGGGTAAATATCGCTTCAGTCTAGCAACGTAAGACACATCCCCACGCAAAGCGATTTCATTTTCTACATCGTCTGCTTGTAGTAGCTGCAAAAGTGATGCAATTTCTGATGGTTTAGGCACTGGTGCTAAATCCACCATTGAGCAACGCCAGTCTGGATGTTCTTGAGCAATGACGCGTCCCAGTCCCCACAGAGGCGATTGGGCAATACTAGGACTCGAATCTACAGGTTGTACGCCACGGGTAACTAGCCAGAGACGGGGTGTATTTTGCCAACCTGTTTCCGCCAATGCTTGGACTAAATGGAGAGTGCTAATACATCCCAAATTGCGATCGCCAAGTGGACGATCTCCCATATTTTCACCAGCTAGTGAAGCTAGAGTAGTCAATTCTGCTGGAGTGATATCTAAACTCCACAGATGCACCACGCCCAAGCACTCACTAGAAACAGTTTGTAGGAGTTGCTTGAAGTCATCTAAACAATTTGGCTGAATTTGATAATGCTGTGAATCCTGTTTTTGATAACTTTCACCTGCAAAAGCCAAGATGCAATTTTCGCCTTGCTGCTGCAATTGTTGACTGAGATTTTCCCCAATTCCCTGTCTGTCTGCCAATATCAGCCAATAGCCTTGGTTTTGTTCGCTGCGTCTTGGCGCTGTATCCTTGGGTTCTAAAAGCCGTTCCCAGCTAATCTCATAGAACCAATCGCTAGAATTATTCTGACCTTGACTATCAAGTTTCTGAATACGCAAGCATTCAGCATCTAATATTCTTTGTCCTTGGTCATTGAACAGGACTAACTCAGCAGCAAAGGCATCTGTTTCTACTACAGGTTTTAACTGCAAATGTGCCCATAAACCTGTGGCATCCGGTTGCTGATAAAGTCGGAGTTTGTCTAGGCGTACTGGCAAATAAGCTCCTTCTGCCTCAGCATCGGGGTTAGCTAAGGGAGTCGCCAAGGCTATCACCTGAAAACAGGCATCCAAAAGAACGGGATGAATTTGGTAGTTGGCGATTTCTGCGTGTAAAGATGCTGGTAAATGGATGCGTCCGAGGGCTTCCCCTTCACGTCGCCAGATTTGCTCTACGCCTTGAAAGCTGGCTCCATAAAGCAAACCCTGTTCCGCCATTTGTTGATAGTGCTGTGTGCCAGAAATAACTTCCTGACAACGGGCTTGAATTTCTGCCACCGTTGCGGGAATGGTGGGTGTAATTTCCTCATCGCCTCGGCGCACTGTACCACTGACATGATGCCGCCATCTCGTCTCTGGGTTTATACCAGGGCGGCTGTAACAATCAAAGTTGAAAGTATCTGGTGTGTTTCCTGGTTGCAAGCAAATTTGTAGAGTCTGAGTTTCTGTTTCGGGAATGAATAGACCTTGTTGAAAGTGCAAAACTTCTAGAGTATGTTTACCTGCGCCAAATATCTCAGTTGCAGCAGCTAATACCATTTCTACATAACCTGACCCCGGTAACACCATCACACCTTGTACCCGATGGTCATTGAGGTAAGGAAGCGATCGCAAATCCAATTGTGTTTGCCAAATCCGCATTTCTGGCAGATGTGCCAGACTGGGCAAAGCTTCTCCTAATAAGGGCTGTTGTGATGTTCTTCTTGGTGGTAGAGAATTGCTACCTTCTAACCAGTAGCGTTGATGTTGCCAGGGATAAGTCGGTAGTAAAACGCACCTTCTATTTTCTGGATAGAAAGCCTGCCATCGTGGTTGATAGCCCAAGGTGTAGAGCCGACCTAGTTCGCTGAGTAGGAAATAACGCTCTTGTCGCTCTCTGTGCATAGAGGCGAGGACAATTCCAGCTTTGCCTGTGTGCTGCAAACATTCTTGAATATTCTGGGATAAGACGGGGTGAGGGCTGACCTCAACAAAATAGGTGTATCCTTCATATACCAAGTTTTCAATTGCCTGACTGAATTGCACAGGCGATCGCATATTCCGCCCCCAATAAGCAGCATCCCAATCTCGTCCTTGGCTGCTGGTTCCGGTAACTGTGGAGAAGAGGGGTAATTGGGCAACTTGCGGTTGCAGTCCTGCCAAAAGGTTAACCAGTTCCTCGCTGTAAGGCTGCATCTGTGGACAGTGAAAGGCATAATTGACCCGCAACAATCGGCAGAATATTTCCTGGGCTTGTAGTATTTGACACAAAGTTTCTAAGGCAGTCGCATCACCAGCAACGACGGTAGAAGTGGGGCTATTAATAGCTGCGATCGCCAAACTAGGAAATTCCTCTAGCCAGGGTTTGAGTTCTTGCCAAGGCATCCCAATCGCTGCCATTTTGCCTTTTCCTGTAGCTTGCCGCATCAAGGATGCTCGTTGCACAACAATCCGCAAAGCTGTTTCTAAACTAAAGACACCTGCTACATAAGCAGCAGTGATTTCACCGAGACTATGACCCACAACTGCCGCAGGCTCAATGCCCCAAGAACGCCATAAGGCAGTTAGGGCAACTTGGATCGCTAAAATGGCAGGTTGGGCAACCTCAGTATCTTGGAGTCGAGAAATATCCTCTGGTGCTGCTAGTTCTTGGAGTAGCGACCAATGAGTGAGGGATTTTAAGATGCGATCGCACTCTTGCATAGTCTCTCGAAACACAGGCTCTTGTGCCAAGAGTTGCCGTCCCATCCCGATCCATTGCGCCCCCTGTCCAGAAAAAACGAAAACCAAGCCAGATAAATCATCTGGATTGGATACTAAATTGGGGTCTTGTATAAAAGCGTCAAGTGCTGCTGTCAATTGCTCGATAGACTGCCCTACCAAAGCGATGCGATGCTTATGATGAGGACGGCGCAGACTAGTAGTATAGGCAATATCCAGCAAGTTAGTTTTACCTGAAAGAAAAGCTCGGTAAGCTTGCGCCATATCCAAGAGTGCGGCGGGATTTTTAGCAGATAGAGGTAAAAGATAATCTTTTACTGATACCAAAGCTGGCTCTGTGGGCAAAAGCGGTGCTTCTTCGAGTATCACATGAGCATTTGTACCGCTAAAGCCAAAGGAACTCACCCCAGCAATGCGTCGTTCTGTGCCACTATTCCAGGGGGTAAGTTCTGTGGGAATTGAAATCGGCAGATTTCCCCAAGAAATGTAAGGATTCAATTTTTGGAAGTGGAGGTGGGGCGGAATCTGCTGATGCTGCATTGCCAGGACAACTTTGATTAAACCTGCCACACCAGCTGCTGATTCTAAATGCCCAATATTGGTTTTCACTGAACCCAAAACTAAAGGATGATTTGGCGATCGCCCTTCACCCAAAACAGCGGCCAGTGAACTCACCTCAATCGGGTCTCCCAAAGGCGTACCTGTACCATGAGCTTCCACATAACTGACTTGATGCGGCTTCACCCCGGCGTTGGCTAAAGCTTCTCGTAAAACTGCCTGTTGAGCCGGGCCATTGGGAGCAGTCAAACCGTTGCTGCGTCCATCTTGATTAACGGCAGAACCGCGAATCACTGCCAAAATGGGGTTGCCATCTGCGATCGCATCTGATAAACGTTTGAGAGCGATCGTACCGCATCCTTCACCACGCGCGAAGCCGTCAGCATCAGCATCAAAGGTTTTGCAACGTCCCGTAGGAGATAAAGCACGGGTGCGACACAGGGTAATGTTGTTGTCGGGAATCAACATCAAACTCACTCCACCCGCCAAAGCCAAGTTACATTCACCGGAGTGCAAACTTTGACAAGCTAAATGTACAGCTACTAATGAAGAAGAACAAGCTGTATCCAAAGTGACACTTGGCCCTTGCAAACCCAGCAGGTAAGAAACCCGTCCTGATACCACACTCATGCTATTGCCAGTACTACTGTAGGCATCAATTACAGTACCCTGTAACCGCGAGTAATCGGCGTACATCACACCGACAAATACCCCTGTACGACTACCTGATAGTTGGTCTGGTCGTTCTCCTGACTGCTCTAGGGCTTCCCAACATACTTCTAAAAACAAGCGCTGCTGTGGGTCAATAAATGCGGCTTCCCTGGGAGAAATACTGAAAAAACCAGCATCAAATTTATCAACGTCATCAACGAAAGCACCGTGACGAGTGTACATTTTGCCAGCAGCATCAGCATCGGCATTGTAGTATTTTTCCAAATCCCAGCGATCGCCAGGAATTTCTTGCATTGCATCCACACCATCACGTAAGCAGTGCCAAAAAGTCTGGGGATTGTTAGCACCGCCTGGAAAACGGCATCCCATCCCAACGATCGCAATTGGTTCTGTCTTTTTCGATTCCAGGCGGTTCAGCTTGCCTTGCATTGTTTCCAATGCCAGTAAAGCTCGTTTTAAAGGGGATAATTCCTCAATTCGCTCGTTGCTTTTGCTCATCTCAGTTACCATCTATGAGTTCTAGTTTTTTCAGGAGTAGCAATTCTGTTTCTGCTTCCGACATCCTGGTTAAATCCTCCAGGGAGATTAATGGCTCACTCTCCTCTAGTGATGGTGCAGGTGATGAGTCCTCTAATTTGGATAACGACAGCACATCTTGGATTAAATGATTCACTAAAGTTTGCAGACTCGGATAATCAAATAACAATGTGGCTGGTAAGGAACAAGCCAAACTATTTTCGAGAACGTTTCGTAACTCCAGCGCCATGAGTGAGTCAAGACCCATTTCAATTAAGGGTTTGTCGGCATCGAGGTTTTGCCAAGAGTTGAGTCGCAACACTTTCGCAGCCAGTTTGCGGACGTGGGTTAGCAGCAAAGACTGTTGTTTGTCGTCAGAAACTTGTTGCAGTTTTTCCAGAATTGTGCTTTGGGTAGTTTCTGATTTCTCTTCGGGTTGGGTATACTCAGCAAAATCTTGCAGCAGTGGCGGTACTTCACCAGGGCGATACTGTTTGAGGAAGGTTTGCCAATTGACAGGAATCACACCCACTTGTGCCATATCGGCTCGACTCAGCAACGACTCTAATACCTGTAATCCCTGTTGAAGTCCAATATGTTCCACTCCTACAGACAGACTGTGGTCTAAGGTTGCTGCCATCCCTACTTCTGCCCAAGCTCCCCAGTTGATACTGAGTGCAGGTACTCCTTGAGAATGACGGTAGTGGGCGAAGGCATCTAAAAAGGCATTTGCAGCTGCATAGTTCCCCTGTGCGGCTGCACCCAACAAAGAGGCGGCTGAGGAAAACATCACAAAGAAATCCAGCGATATATCCTGAGTTAAATGGTGTAAATTCCAGGCTCCCTGAATTTTGGGAGCCATTACTTGAGTAAAACTTTCCCAGGTTTGCTGTAAGATAATGCGATCGCTCAACACTCCAGCTGCATGGATAATGCCGCGTAGTTGAGATTTGTAGGGTTCCAGCAGTTGTTTAACTTGGTTCAAATCGGTAATATCTGCTTGTATTACCTGCACCTGAACCCCTGCCTGTTCCATCTCTTGAATAGTATTCAACGCAGTTACAGAAGGCGGACGACGACCGACTAAAACTAAGTTTTGTACTCCCTGCTGTATCATCCAACGAGCAACTTCTAGTCCTAGTGCGCCTAGTCCCCCAGTAATTAGATAAGTAGCATCGGCAAAAAATGTTACAGGTTGTGTTGATACTTGAGGCTTTGCCCGAACTAAACGAGCCACATAACGTTCGTGGTTGCGAAAAGCCAGATGATCTTCTGACTCTGTTTGTAAGATATCCCCTAGTACCAATTCTGCTGTCTGTTCTAGAGAATTATTAGTGTCAATATCTACCAAGCCGCCCCAAATTGCTGGGTACTCAATGGCAATTACTCGCCCAAGTCCCCAGAGAGGCGCTTGAGTCAGACTGTTCATTGTCAATTCATCACCAACAGGTTGACTACCTTGGGTGAACAGCCACAATCGTGCTTGACAGTTTGATAATTTAGATAAAGCTTGCAACAGGTAGATAGTACTACCGCAACTCGTTAGATAGTTTGTTTGTTCGGTTTCCAGTAGACTCCAGAGATGAATAATACCCTGCAATGGTGCATTATCTGACCCCATATCTTGCAAGAGTTGATGGAAATGTTGCGGTTGACTAGGGTCGAGTTGGAACTGACTTTCACCAATTTGTTGATAAATTTCACCAACAGAAACAAAGATGCAAACTTTGCCTTGATGTTCTAATTTTTGTGCCAATGCTCTACCAATACCATTAGCATCGGTGAAAATTAGCCAACGACCGGGAATAACAGGTAATTGTTCTGATAATCTAGACTTTGGTTGCCACTGGATTTGATACAGCCATTCCTGAGTCGATGTTTGGTTGGCTCTGAGCAAAGCTTGACGCGGTGCTTGCTTTAAGCAAAGTCCCTCAATGTAGGCTACTAGTTCTCCCGCTTCATTCAGCAGCCAGATATCACCGATGAACATTCCTGCTGTTGAACTTGTTTGAGAATTTAGTTTTCCGTAACACCACAAACGGCTGTTAGAATCTGGCGACTGGCAAAAATAAAAGTGATTTATGCTAAAGGGTACGTAAACTTGGTTATCTCGTCGTTCTTGGGGTAAAGCAAAGCCTAAGAATTGAAAACAGGAATCGATTAATCCCGGATATAGAAGGTATGTGCTGATTTCATCTGCAAATTCTTGGGGAAATTGCATTTGGCACAATGCTTCACCATCACACCGCCACATAGATTCTACCCATTGGAAACGCTGACCGAGTTGCAGTCCTTGTTCTCTAACTTGGGCATAGAAATCTGAACCAGCCAGCATTTGGGAGCAATGCGTCTGTAACTCAGCCCAAGATAAAGGTTTTTCAATATTGCCTGCATCTTGGCTGAGTCGTCCTGTAGCGTGTACCAACCAGTTATCTATTTGTTTATTAAAACTAAATAGTTCAAATTTATATTTACCTGCGGCTTCAGGTTGCAAAATAAGTTGTACATTGATAGTCTCGCGATCGCCAACCGTCAGCGCTTCCCTAAATGTAATGTTACTCAGCGAAATTGCCCCTGTCCCCAGAATTTCTTGACCTGCAAGCAACAGCATAGAAATATGCGAAGCTCCCGGTACTACCACCGTGTCATAAATTTGGTGGTCATCGAGGAAAGGTAAACTAGCTGTGTTCAAATGAGTTTCAAAAACAATATCCTTGAGAGATGGCGATCGCAATTGATAACCCAATAAAGGATGCAGCAGGTTTTCGCTGATTTGTCTAACTACTGGCTTGCTGGTAGCAGTAGGCAACCAATAGCGTTGACGCTGCCAAGGATAATTCGGTAAAACAACCTTATGACGCGGGTAATCAGCCTCAAACCCTCGCCAATCAATCTCCACCCCAGCCACATACAACTGCGCCACTGAATCTAATAACTGCTGCCAATCTTCCTTTCCTTTGCGTAGCGAAGCTAGCCATAACCCCTGTTCGTCCAATGCTTCTGGACACTCGCGTCGTGCCATCCCCAACAATGTTGGATGAGGGCCAATTTCCACAAACACCTCATATCCTGCTTGATACAATGCCTGCATACTGGCAGCAAATTGCACACTCGCTTTGATATGTTCTACCCAATACGCCGCATTTGACATTTCCTGTTGTCTGACAATCTTGCCTGTGACATTAGAGACAATATCTAATTGCGGCTGTTGATATTTCACAGTTGCTGCCACTTGCTCAAACTTCGCCAACATCGGCTGCATTAAAGGCGAGTGGAAAGCATGGGATACTTGCAATTTTCTAGTTTCAATACCTTGGCTTTCTAGTTTTTGCAGTACTGAATTGAGTATCTCTAATTCCCCAGATAAGACAATACTTTGTTCGCCATTAATCGCTGCAATACTCAACTGTTGCGGATAGTCAGCAATTAACGGTGTAACTCGTTCTACAGTAGCGAAAACTGCTGCCATCCCTCCACCTTGGGGTAAGGCTTGCATCAAAGAAGCACGTTGCACAATTAATTTCAGTGCATCTTCTAAAGAGAAAATACCAGCGATACAAGCGGCGACATATTCCCCGACACTGTGACCTAAAACTGCTGTGGGACGAATACCCCAAGATAGCCATAGTTGAGCTAGGGCATATTCTAGAACAAATAATCCAACTTGGGTGTAGGCGGTTTGGTCAAGGCGAGTATCTTCTGGGTTTTCCGAGAAAATTACTTGAAGAATTGATTCACCTAACAGTGGTTGCAGTAGGGTGTCGCAGTTATCTAGAGTTTGGCGGAAACTGGGCTGAGTTTGATACAGTTGCCGACCCATATTGCGATATTGTGACCCTTGTCCGGTGAAAAGGAAGGCGATTTTTTTGCTTTGCTGGCTGCTATATCCGTGATGAATACCGATGATTTCAGTGTTGTCTAGATAGGCTTGCAACTGTTGTTGTATCTGCTGATGGTCATCGGCGATAATTGCGAGGCGATGACTAAAGTGTGTTCTGCCGATTTGTGAAGTGTGAGTGATATCACCAAGGGGAATTTCTGCGTGGGATGAGAGGTACTTGATGTAATTTTGAGCGAGTTGCTGTAAGGCTTGAGGATGTTTGGCTGACAGAGTTAATAGATGTAAAGGACGCTCTGTAATTTCTTCTCCCCTGCTCCCCTGCTCCTCTGCTCCCCTGCCCCCCTGCTCCCCTGCTCCCCTGCCCCCCTGCCCCCCTGCTCCCCCTGCCTTCTCCAAAGGTGCTTCTTCTAATATGGCGTGGGCATTTGTGCCGCTAAATCCAAAGGAACTTACCCCAGCAATTCGCGTTTCACCGTTGGTTTGCCAAGGTGTAAGAGTTCTGGGAATTGTTAAAGGCAGTTCTGACCAAGGAATCAACGGGTTAGGTTGGTTTAGATGTAAATGGGGTGGAATTTGTTGATGTTGTAGTGCCAACACCACCTTCATCAAACCTGCAACGCCAGCAGCCGATTCCAAATGACCGATGTTGGTTTTGACAGAACCGATCGCCAAAGGTCGATCTGTAGTATGCTCTTTTGCTAAAGTAGCAGCGATCGCTTCTACTTCTATCGGATCTCCTAAAGATGTCCCTGTACCGTGGGCTTCAACGTAGCTTACTTGCTGTGGTTGTACTTTAGCATTAGCGATCGCTTGCCGAATCAAGTTTTCTTGGGCGATGCCGTTGGGTACAGTTAACCCACTGCTGCGACCATCTTGATTGACGGCTGAACCGCGAATTACCGCTAGGATTTTATCTCCTTGGGCTTGTGCTTGAGAAAGGCGTTTGAGTACAACCATGCCACAACCTTCTGAGCGCACGTAACCGTTAGCTGCGGCATCAAAGGTTTTACAACGTCCATCTGCTGCCATCATTCTCGCCTTGGAGAACATAATGTTGGCTTCTGGTGTGAGAATCAGGTTGACTCCCCCGGCTAAAGCTAACTCACACTCGCCGTTGCGGAGGCTTTGACAAGCCAGGTGAACGGACACCAGGGAAGAAGAACAAGCAGTATCCAGTGCTACACAAGGCCCTTGCAAACCCAAAACAAAGGAAAGACGACCAACCATCGCACTAAAAGCGCTACCTGTTCCCTGATAAGCGTCAATTCCCTGTTCCCCCGCCTGGGCATAAAAGCGGGTGTAATCATTAGTAGTAACACCGACAAACACCCCTGTTGAACTACCCATAAGTTCAGAAGGAGGTTGACAAGCATTTTCTAAAGCTTCCCAACTGACTTCTAATAGCAAACGCTGTTGAGGGTCGATGCTAATTGCTTCCCGTGGCGAGATCCCAAAAAACTCGGCATCGAATCGATCTACCTGCTTTAAAAAGCCACCGTAGCGGCTAGACATTTTACCAGGGCTATCTGGGTTGGGGTCGTAATAAGCATCAATATCCCAGCGATCGCTCGGCACTTCTACAATGGCATCAGTACCGTCCCGTAATATCTGCCAAAATGTTTCTGGATCGTCAGCACCACCCGGAAACCGACACGCCATACCAACAATTGCGATCGGTTCTGTTTTCGCCCGTTCCATTGCATCAATCTTGGCACGCAGTTCTTTCAACGCCAAAAGGGCGCGTTGGGATGGTGATAGCTGGTCGATACTTTCCATTTGGCTCATTTTGGTTTACAGAACAGAGGCGAGAAGAACTAAGGACAAATGATCAATGACTAATGACTAAATTCAATCAGGGAAGCTAATTCTTCATCAATCATGGATTCAACCTGCTCCTCCGAGAGTTGTTTGATTTGTGTCACCGTCATAGATTGGCTGGGATTAACTAATGTCGGTTTGCTTTCAGGCGGCATATTTTGGTTATCTAGGGTATTGACAAAATAACTTGCTAATGTATTGATGTTGGGATAATTGAATGTCAGTGTTGAAGGCAACGATTTACCTAAACTTTTTTGGAGGCGATTCCGAAATTCCACTGACGTGAGTGAATCCATGCCCATCGTCGCAAATCCTTGTAGGGGGTCGAGGGTTTGGGATGGGATCAAGCCTAAGATGCTGGTAATTTCATCGCTAATGTGAGCAACTAACAGAGATTTCCATTCGTTAACAGGTGTTGCTTGTAGGCGTTGTTGTAGTTCGGATGGCTGGCTTTCTTGCTGTTGTCCATCCGAAAACAATTCCTGAAAGTAAGCAGGTTGTTGCCCTGTAGGAAAGCGTTGTAAAAACTGCGTCCAGTTGATGGGGAGTACAGTTACCTGACAAACTCTCTGTTGCAGGAAATGTCTGAGTAACTGCAAGGCTTGGTTTGGTGGAATCAAATCAATGCCTTCTGCCGCTAACCTTTGACCGAATGATGCTGCCATCCCGACCTCTGCCCACGGCCCCCAGTTGATACTGGTAGCGACTAATCCTTGTTTTTGGCGGTAATGAGCTAAAGCATCTAAAAAGGCATTGGCAGCAGCATAGTTGCTTTGACCTGGTGCGCCAAGGATGCAAGCTGTTGATGAAAATAGTACAAAGAAATCTAGGGGTTGATCCAGTGTCAGGGTGTGCAGATTCCACGCACCTTGGATTTTAGGAGCCATCACCCTAGCGAACCGTTCCCAGTTTTGTTGTAGCAGCATCCCATCATCTAGAACACCTGCTGCATGGATAATACCCCGCAATGGTGGTGTTTGCAGTGCTTTCAGTGCTAGCTGCAACTGTTCGGCTTGGGCAATATCTGCCTGTACTACTGTTATTTGCGTACCTGTTTGTTCTAACTTTCGAATTGTTGCTTGGGCGCTTTCACTTGGAGAACTTCGACCGAGTAACACTAAATGTCTTGCACCCTGTTCCACACACCAACGGGCAATTTGCAGACCCAAAGCACCAAGTCCGCCAGCAATTAAGTATGTTCCTTCTGGAGCGAATTTGAGGGATTTGGCGGCTACTGGTGAAATTTGACTACGTACCAAACGCGCAGTATGCCACTGTTGATGTCGCCAAGCAATGCGATCGCCTAAAATCATTGTTGGCAGTTTTGCCAGTAATAAAGCCGCAGCATCAGCTGGTGAACTGCTGGGGTCGAGATCCACCAAACCTCCCCAGATTTCGGGGTATTCCATTGCAATCACTCCACCCAATCCCCATAATGGTGCAGCAGCGATCGCAATTTCCCCAGAATGTTCTCCAATTACCTGCGTCCCTTGTGTTACCAAACACAACCGCGCCGATATCGACTGCTGGCGACTGGCTAGTGCTTGGATGAGATGCAATACAGCCGATACATAATTTTGGATATTTATCAATATTTCTGCCTCTTTAGTATCATCCAAACTCCACAGATGTAAAATCTGCAATGGTGACTGAGTTGGGATACCGTCTAGCAGTTGCTCAAAGTGAGTGCAATCGCCTGAGAAAACTAAAGTATAAGTATGACCCTGTTTGGCTAACAGTTGCGCCAAGTTATCAGCAACGCCTGTGCGATCGCTTAAAATCAACCAGTGAGCAGGTGCGATCGCAAGTGTTTTATCTGATGAGGTTTGGGGTTGCCATTGCACCTCATAGAGCCAATCTTGTAGTTCTGCTGAGAGAGAGGATTGGGAAAAGGGCGATCGCACTGTCGTCGCAGTAGGTAGCCAATAACGTTGACGCTGCCAAGGATAATTGGGCAAAATTACCTTATTACGAGCATAATCGGCCTCAAATTCCTGCCAATCAATCTCCACCCCAGCTACATACAACTGCGCCACTGAATCTAATAACTGCTGCCAATCTTCTTTTCCTTTTCGCAGCGAAGCCAGCCATAACCCCTCCTCTTCCAACACTTCTGGACACTCACGCCGTGCCATCCCCAACAATGTTGGATGAGGGCCAATTTCCACAAACACCTCATATCCTGCTTGATACAATGCCTGCATACTAGCGGCAAATTGCACACTTGCTCGGATATGTTCTACCCAGTAAGCCGCATTTGACATTTCTCGCCCGCGAATAGTCTTACCTGTGACATTGGAGACAATATCTAATTTCGGCTGTTGATATTTTACTGTTGCTGCCACTTGCTCAAACTTCGCCAACATCGGCTGCATCAAGGGTGAGTGAAAGGCATGAGATACTTGCAATTTTCTAGTTTCAATGCCTTGGCTCTCCAATTTTTGCAGTACTAAGTTTAATACCTGCAATTCACCAGATAAGACAATACTTTCTTCGCCATTAATCGCTGCAATACTCAATTGTTGCGGATAGTCAGCAATTAAAGGTCTAACTCGTTCTACAGTGGTGAATACTGCTGCCATCCCTCCACTTTGGGGTAAGGCTTGCATCAAAGAAGCACGTTGCACGATTAATTTCAGTGCGTCTTCTAAACAGAAAATACCAGCAATGCAAGCAGCGACGTATTCACCGACACTGTGACCTACAACTGCTGTGGGACGGATACCCCAGGATAGCCACAGTTGAGCAAGTCCGTATTCTATGACGAATAACGCAACTTGGGTGTATGCGGTTTGGTTGAGGCGATCGCCTTTTGAGTTGTCACAGAAGATTACCGATAAAATTGACTCGCCTAGTAGAGGTTGCAGTAGGGTGTCACATTGGTCGATGGTTTGGCGGAAACTTGGTTGAGTTTCATACAGTTGCCGACCCATATTGCGGTATTGTGAACCTTGTCCAGTGAAGAGGAAAGCAATTTTTTTGGTTTGCTGGCTGTTGTGTCCGTGATGGATACCGAAATCATCGGTATCACTCAAATAGGCTTGCAACTGTTGTTGCATTTGTTGATGGTCGGCGGCGATGATGGCGAGGCGATGCGGGAAATGAGTTCTCCCGACTTGAGATGTAAAGGTGATGTTACCAAGGGCTATATCTGGATGGGATGAAAGGTACTTGATGTAGTTTTGAGCGAGTTGTTGTAGGGCTTGAGGATGTTTGGCCGACAGAGTTAATAGATGGAAAGGACGCTCTGTAATTTCTTCTCCCCCGCTCCCCTGCTCCCCCGCTCCCCTGCTCCCCCGCTCCCCTGCTCCCCTACTCCCCCGCTCCCCTGCTCCCCCTGCTTCCCCCAAAGGTGCTGCTTCTATCACCACATGAGCATTTGTACCACTCAAGCCAAAAGAACTCACTCCAGCAATTCGAGTATTGTTTTCAGAATGCCACGGTTTAGCTGTGGTGGGAATAGCCAGTGGTAGTTCTTGCCAAGGAATATGGGGGTTAGGTTGTTTGAGGTGGAGATGAGGTGGAATTTTCTGATGCTGTAGCGATAATATTACCTTGATTACACCTGCAACTCCGGCTGCTGCTTCCAAATGACCAATGTTGGTTTTTACAGAACCAACAACCAAAGGCTGCTCAAAAGAGCGTTGTTCGCACAAAACAGAAGCTAAAGCGTTAATTTCAATGGGATCGCCCAAGGGAGTCCCTGTACCATGCGCTTCGATGTAACTTACTTGCTGTGGTGCAACCCTACTGTTAGCTAGAGCCTGACGCAGTAGTTTTTGTTGTGCGGGGCCGCTAGGTACTGTTAGTCCACCACTAGGACCGTCGTGATTGACTGCTGAACCTTTAATCAATGCAAGGATAGAGTCACCAGCCGCCACAGCATCCGGCAAACGTTTAAGTACCAACACTCCGCAACCTTCGCCTCTGGTGTAGCCATCAGCTGAGGCATCAAAGGATTTGCAGCGTCCATCGGGTGCAACTGCTCGCATTTTGGAGAGAAAAATATTCGTGTCTGGTGACAATATCAGGTTAACTCCGCCTGCTAAGGCTTGGTCGCATTCCCCAGAACGCAGACTTTGGCAGGCTAAATGTAATGAAACTAGAGATGATGAACAAGCGGTATCTACAACTAAGCTCGGCCCTTGTAAACCCAGAATATATGAAAGGCGACCGGAAATAAAACTAAAACTGTTGCCTGTACCAAAGTAAGTGTCAATACTATTAGAGTTACCAGAATAGAGGCGTGAGTAATCGTTATTCATCACTCCAATAAATACGCCTGTTTGAGTTTGCGAAAGCCGTTCGATACACTGTCCGGCATTTTCTAGGGCTTCCCAACTTACCTCTAGTAGTAAGCGTTGTTGTGGATCTGTACTAACGGCTTCTCTGGGAGAGATTTCAAAGAAGTTGGCATCAAATAAATCGATATCTTTTAAAAAACCACCGTAGCGAATGTAGGATTTTCCCTCAGCATCAGGATTTGGGCTGTAATAAGCTTCCGTATCCCAACGTTCTTGGGGAATTTCCTGAATGGTATCTACACCATGCTGGAGAATTTGCCAAAAAGCATCTGGGTTATCGGCTCCCCCAGGAAAGCGACACGCCATCCCAATCACAGCGATGGGTTCTGTTTTAGCACGCTCGATCGCCTCCAACTTACCACGCATTTCTTTTAATGCCAGCAATGCGCGTTGTAGTTGATTGATGTTGTTTTGTTCTGTGTCGATTTTATTCATGCTCTGAACCCTGTCGCTAGATATCCTGTTGATTGGGATTAAATTTTTTTCATTAATTCATCAATGCTGGCTAATTCTGCCGCTAGCGATCGCTCTAGTTCTGTTTGCGAAAGCTGTTGAATATCGCTGATTTCGGTGTTGGAGCGATCGCTTTTTGGCGGTGGAGATGCCGTTTGAATAGCCAAAACATCGTTAGTAAGATATTTAGTTAAGGTTTCTAAGGTGGGATAATCAAATAACAAGGTGGTTGGCAGAGAAGACTCCAGACTTGATTGCAAGCGATTTCTCAACTCAATTGCCATGAGTGAATCTAATCCCACTTCAAATAAACGCTGACGCGGTTGCAGTTCCTCAGATGAATTGAGCCGTAAGATTTTCGCTACTTCGTCACGAATGTAATTAAATAAAATTTGCTGAATATCTGCGGGGTGAGCCTCCTGGAGTTCTCGTAAAATATCTGGTTTCGCTGCTAAAACTGGCTGTGCAGTCTCTTGGTTTTGCCTTGAATCAACAAACTCACTCAGCAAAGGCGGTACTTTTTGGGTGTAGTAGTGGGGGATAAACTTTGACCAGCGCACTGGTAAAACCGCAACTTGTCCAGAATTGGCTTGATGCGTCAATGCTGCCAAGATTTGTAATCCTTGTTGGGGTAAAATTTTCTCTACTCCCACTGGAGAACCTGTAGAGGTTGCAGCCATCCCTACTTCCGCCCACGCCCCCCAGTTGATACTCAATCCCGCCAGCCCTTGGGAGCGACGATAATCGGCTAACCCATCAAGAAAGGCGTTTGCTGCTGCGTAGTTTGCTTGTCCTGTGGTTCCCAATACTGAAGCAACGGAGGAGAACAACACAAATAATTCCAAAGGTTTATCTTGAGTCAGGATATGTAGATTCCAAGCACCCTGTACTTTCGGAGCCATCACTCTAGTAAATCGCTTCCAGGTTTGTTGGAGTAAAATCCCATCGTCTAGAATTCCGGCTGCATGGATAACACCTCGTAAGGGAAACTGAGGTTCAATGCCCTCAAGTATTTTTTGTACTTGTTCAAGTTGGGTAATATCTGCTTGGGCGACTGTAACTTGCACGCCAGCGTTTTCCCAAGAAGCGATCGCACTTTTAGCTTTATCAGATGGCGATCGCCTACCCACTAATACTAAATGTTGCACACCTCGTTCAACCAACCAATTCGCCACTGTTAACCCCAGTCCTCCTAGTCCGCCTGTAATCAGGTAAGTCCCAAGGGAAGGGTTAAAGGAAGCAGAGAAATCTATGGTGTTGGGAACGCGTTGCAAACGGGAGACATAGCGCTGATTTCCCCGTAAGGCGACTTGTTCGCCCAATTCTGGATAAGAAAGTTCTGCCCACAACTGAGTTGCAGCTTCTACAGTTGAACTTTGGGGATCTAAATCAATTAGCCCTGCGAAAACTTCGCTATATTCTGTTGCTATAACTCGCCCCAATCCCCAGAGAGGTGTTTGAGACAGGGCGATTTCAGATTGTAGATTAATTGACTGGCTACCCCTAGAAATCAACCACAGCCTAGCAGTCTGCCAACCCAAAAATGCTGCGTGATGGCTGGGGAAAGGGGAAGGGGTAAGGGGTAAGGGATTTGAAACCTTTCCCCCTTCCCCTTTACCCTTTACCCCGCCAAGTTCACTTGGCGAACTACTAGCTAGTGGAGAATTTATCCGAGCTAAGGCTTGAGTTAAATGTAAAACACTACCACAGACACGAATTTGTGTAGAATCTAGCAAATCTCCAGTAGCCAAACTCCATAAATGTACAATGTGGAGAGCTATTCCTGGTTTAATTGAGACTTCTTGAAGCAGTTGGTCGAAATGCTGCGGTTCGGCTGGATTAATGTAAATTTTACCTTCTTTCAAAGATTGGTAAGTAGAATCAGGTATGACCGCCACACAGGATTCACCTTGTGCCTGCAACAATTTCACCAATTCTGTACCTACACCATCTTCATCAATTAGAAGTATCCAATATTGCTGTTGTGCTACTAAAGATGACTGCGTAATTGTTCGTTCTTGAAGTTGCCAAGTGATTTGATAAAGCCAGTCTTGGAGATTTGGTTGCTTGAGTAATGCTTGCTGTGGCGATCGCTTTAAACAGAGTTCCCAGAATTGAGCGATCGCTTGTCCAGATTCATCTAATAATTGTACATCTCCTACTATCACCTCTGGATTCTTGCTTTGCAGGCGGGCGTGACACCATACTGGCTGATTCAAGTCCAGATTTTGCCAGAGATGAAAGCCACCTAAACTAATCGGTACATAAACATCAGCATCTCGAATCTCTGCTGGTAAAGTACCTCCCAACAGTCGCAAACAAGAATCTATCAGCCCCGGATGTAATGGATATAACTTAGTCTCTGATTCACAACCCGGTGGTAGTTGCATCTGACAAATGGCTTCCCCATCTCGTCGCCAGAAATCACCAATCCACTGAAAAGTTACACCCAAATCTAGCCCCGCATCTCCGACATCCTGATAAAATACCTGCGAACCAGTGGATTTTTCAGGACAACGCGCTTGTATTTCTCCCCAAGAGCAAGTTTCTCTCGTAGCAGATAAGGTAGATAACTCACCAGTTGCATGGAGACACCATTGTTCATCGCTTTCTAGGCTGAACAGTTCAAAGGTGTAGTCTTGATTTTTAGTTGGCTGCAAAATCAATTGCACTTTGACGTTGCTATTTTCAGGTATAATTAAAGGCTCTCGAAACGTAATCTGTTGAAGAGACACTGCATTAGTACCGAAAATATGCTTACCTGCTAGGGTCAACATAGCAATATAAGATGCTCCTGGTGCAACTATCGACCCGTAGATGCGGTGGTCGGCTAGAAAGGGTAAGTTATCTGTGTGGAATTCGCTCTCAAATACTAGACTCTTGAAGAGTGGAGAATATAGGCGTTGACCTAACAGGGGATGTAATTGTGAGTGTACTACTAGTTTTTTGGTAGTGCTTTCAAACCAATAGCGTTGGTGCTGCCAAGGATAGTTGGGTAATATTACTTTATTTCGTGTATAGCCGTTCTCGAATCCGAGCCAATCAATTTCTACTCCCTGAAGATATAACTGGCTTAAACTTTCTAAAATTTGTTGCCAATCTTCCTTGCCTTTGCGTAGCGAAGCTAGCCATAAACCCTCACTTTCCAACTCTTCTGCACAATCCCGGCGTGCCATGCCGATTAAAGTGGGATGGGAACCGACTTCTAAAAATACTTTGTAGCCTGCGGTATAAAGTGCTGACATCCCTTGAGCAAAATAGACACTGGCTTGGATATGCTCAACCCAATAGCTGGCACTAGACATCTCTGCATTAGTTATCAACTTTCCACTAACATTAGAAACGATTTCTAGTTTGGGGGAATGATAGGCGATTTGCTGGGCAACTTGCTCAAACTCTGCCAACATCGATGCCATTAACGGCGAGTGGAAGGCATGAGATACTTGCAAAGTTCGCGTCTCGATGCCTTGACTTTCTAGTTTTTGCAACACTGCTGTTAATGCCTGTATCTCGCCTGAAATAACTAAACTCTGCTGTCCGTTATAGGCAGCAATGCTCAGTTGTTGAGGATAGGAGGCAATCAAGGGTTCTACAACTTCTACGCCAGCGAAAACCGCAGCCATACCTCCTGTTTGCGGTAATGCTTGCATCAGGCGGGCGCGGTGGGTAATTAATTTTAATCCGTCCTCAAGGGAGAAAATACCAGCCACACAAGCAGCCACATATTCCCCGACACTATGACCAAGCACCGCAGACGGACGGATACCCCAAGAAATCCACATTTGCGCCAAGGCGTATTCTAGGACAAATAAGGCTGGTTGAGTGTAGGCAGTTTGGTCGAGGAGTGGATTTTCTGTGGTGTCAGCAAAGATAACTGATAGGATGGATTTGTTTAGGAAAGGTTGGAGAATGCGATCGCATTCATCCAATATGTGACGAAAACCAGGTTGAGTTTCATACAGTTGTCTTCCCATCCCTACATACTGCGACCCTTGCCCAGTAAATAAAAAGGCGCATCTAGTGAAATTACCACTATCTACTTGATAGTCATAATCTGCTTCCTTAAGCTTTGCTTGCATCTCGGCATGAGATGAGGCAACAACAGCCAAACGATGAGAAAAATGAGAACGTCCAACTTGGGCAGTGTGGGTAATATTAGCCAAAGAAATATCGCCATGCTTACCCAAATACTCGATATATTGTTCAGCTAATTGCCGCAAGGAATTGGGATGTTTAGCAGAAAAGCAGAGTAACTGTAAAGGACGCTCAATTGTAATTTCTTCTCCCCTGCTCCCCTGCTCCCCTGCTCCCCTGCTCCCCTGCCCCCCCCGCTCCCCTGCTCCCCTGCTCCCCCGCTCCTCTGCTCCCCTGCTCCCCTGCTCCCCCTGCTTTCTCCAAAGGTGCTTCTTGTACAATCACATGAGCATTAGTACCACTCATCCCGAAAGAACTCACCCCACCAATCCTCGCCGAGTCCTTAACTACCCAAGATTGCCCAGATGTAGGGATACTCAATGGCAATTGCTCCCAAGCAATCATCGGATTAGGTTGTTGCAAGTGCAGGTGTGGCGGAATTTCTTGATGCTGTAGAGCCAAAACAACCTTCATCAAACCCGCTACCCCAGCCGCCGCTTCCAAATGACCAATGTTAGTTTTCACAGAACTAATTACTAGTGGCTGTTCAAAAGAACGTCCTGCACAGAGTACAGATGCTAATGCACTAACCTCAATCGGATCTCCCAAGGATGTGCCAGTCCCATGAGCTTCGATATAACTCACCTGCTGGGCTTCTACATTGGCGTTAGCTAATGCTTGATGTAACAATTCTTGTTGCGCTGTTGTACTGGGGACGGTAAAACCACTGCTACGTCCATCATGATTCACTGCCGAACCCCGAATTACTGCCAAAATTGGGTCATTATCAGCTAAAGCTTCAGAGAGTCGTTTCAGGACAACTACACCACATCCCTCTCCTCGAACAAAGCCATTAGCTGAAGCATCAAAGGTTTTACAGCGTCCATCGGCAGCTACAGCCTTGGATTTTGATAAGAAAATATTCGTCTCCGGTAGAAGTATCAAGTTTACGCCACCCGCCAATGCTAAATTGCACTCTCCACCCCGCAGGCTTTGAACTGCTAAATGAATGCTAACCAGCGAGGACGAGCAAGCAGTATCCACAACCAAACTAGGCCCGCGCAGCCCCAAGCTATGAGATATCCTTCCCGCCGCCGCACTACCAATACCGCCTGTACCGTAATAAGCATCAATTGTTTCTGGGTCTTTGTGCTGAATTTGCAGTTGCATATACTCGTTGGAAATCAGACCAATGAACACACCTGTCTGACTTCCGACAAGATTCTGTGGTGCAACAGCCGCATTTTCTAAAGCTTCCCAACTTACTTCTAACAATATGCGTTGTTGTGGGTCGAGGCTGATGGCTTCACGGGGACTGATACCGAAAAACTGCGCGTCAAATTGGTCAATGTCTGCAATAAATCCCCCGTGACGGGTGTACATTTTACCTGGTGTTTCTGGTTCTGAGTCAAAGTAATTATCTAAGTTCCAGCGTTGCGAGGGAATTTCTGTAATAGCATCGATACCTTTTTGGAGGATTTGCCAGAACTGTTCGGGATTATTTGCGCCTCCAGGAAAGCGACAACCCATACCAATAATGGCGATATCTTCAGTAGAGACGCGATTAATCGCGTCTTTACAAGAGTGCGGGAGGTTTTCATGGTTCGTGGAGGGAGAATCTAAACCCAAGACTTCCCTACCCAAATATTCTGTGAGCGTGGCAATTGTGGGATAATCAAATGCCAAGGTAGCGGCTAGAGAATAAGAATGTCCTAGTTGCGTTTGAATGCGGTTTTTTAACTCAATTGCCATCAGAGATTTCATCCCCAAGGTAGCAAATCCCTCGTTTGGGTCGAGTTTCTCTGTTGGTTCCAGTCCCAGAACAGTTGCTACCTCAGTTTGCACGTAGGCTTGCAGTTTTTCCCAACGCTGACTAGTAGTCTGCCAACCCAAAAATGCTGCGTGATGGCTGGGTAAAGGGTAAGGGTTAAGGGGTAAGGGATTTGAAACCTTTCCCTCTTCCCCTTTACCCTTTACCCCGCCAAGTTCACTTGGCGAACTACTAGCTGACATCTCCTCTAAATTCAAGTTTTCCCACAGTGGAGATGCTGAATTTTGCGTCTCTACAAAATTTATCTCCGGTCTTTGCGTTCTTGCGTCTATCCAATGGCGCTTTCTTTGGAAAGGGTAAGTTGGTAGTTCTAGGCGTTGGTGTTGGTAATAGCGGTCAAATCCTGCCCAGTTAACATCTGCTCCCTGTACATACAAGGCACTCAGTGTTGATAATACCTGCTGCCAATCCTCAAATCCTTCTGTCAGGGAAGATAACCAAATCTCCTCGCTTTGGGGTCGATATCGCTTACCTGCTTCCGTTAAGGTCGAACTCGGCCCTAATTCCAGAAGCAGGTTACAACCTTGAGCAATTAGGGTATCAACTGCCGTTGAAAATTGTAATGTATCTCGTAGATGATTGCGCCAATGTTGAGGTGCGATCGCCTCCACTAATTTTCCAGTCACACTAGAAACCCAATTCATCTGGGGTGGGTTGTAGGTGAATGTGGCGGCCAGTTCCTCCATTGCATCCAATATTGGCTCGACGGCTGGAGAGTGAAAAGCTTGATTTATCTTCAGCTTGAGAAAAGCTATGCCCTCACTTTTCAACTGTTGGAGAATTCGCTGCACAGCCTGACTTTCACCAGCAATCAAGATTTCTTCTTGGCCGTGGATGGCAGCGATACCAACCTGATGCTGATAGGTTAATAGTACTTCTGTTACCTTATTTATTGAGGTATATACCCAAGCCATAGCCCCATTTTGCGGTAACTGCTGCATCAGTTGTCCCCGCTTTGCCACTAAAATTAAGGCATCTTCCAAGCTGAGAACACCTGCAACACAAGCAGCGACATATTCACCTAAGCTATAGCCCATAACACAATGCGGCTTGATTCCCCAGGAACGCCACATTTCTGCTAAGGCGAACTCTAGGGCAAACAAAGCAGGTTGGGTGTAGACGGTTTCGTGTAGTAATAGTTTGCTACCAGATTCAGGATAGAGTATTGATAATAAAGACTTATTTAAATGAGGGGTGAGTAGGCGATCGCAACGTTCTAGCACCTCACGAAATACAGGTTGTGTATCGTAGAGTTGACGACCCATATCAATGTATTGCGTTCCCTGTCCTGTAAACAAGAATCCAACTTTAGTAGAGTTCTGTTGACCATAAAACCATTCTCCCGCCTCTTGTTCACTGGCGAAGGCTGATAATTCTTGTTGCAAGCCCTCCAATGTATCCGCCGGGATAGCCAAGCGGTGTTTCAATGCTGCTCTACCTACATTCGCCGAGTAGCAAATATCCGGCAGGGCAATATTGATAGATTTAGCAATATGTGTATTGTAAAGACTAGCTAATTCTCGTAATGCCTTTTCACTGTTAGCTGATAGCGTCAACAAATGTAACGGACGCTCAATTGTATTTTCTCCTCCTCTGCTCCTCTGCTCCCCTGCTCCTCTGCCCCCCTGCTCCCCTGCTCCCCTGCCCCCCTGCCCCCCTGCTCCCCTGCTCCCCTGCTCCCCTGCTCTCTCCAATGGTGGTTCTTCTAAAACAAGATGAGCATTAGTTCCCCCCAAACCAAAGGAATTGATTCCAGCCAAACGAGGTGTATCGTTCAATTCCCAAGGACTTGCTGTGGTGGGAATAATAAAGGGAAAATCATCCCCAATGTCTGGATTTAGGGTTTGAAAATGCAGGTGTGGTGGAATTTCTTGATGTTGGAAACACAATAAAACTTTAATTAAAGCAGCAATTCCCGCAGCCGGTTCTAAATGTCCAATGTTGGTTTTGACGGAACTGAGAAAACACGGTAAACTATCCCCCTCTGGTCGCAAAACTGCCTTGAGGGCGCTGGCTTCTGTGACATCAGCCAAGGGTGTGCCGACTCCGTGGGCTTCAATATAGCTAATTTGTTGTGGTTCAACTCCAGCATTTGCCAACGCCTGACTGATAACTGACTGCTGTGCTAGTTGATTGGGTGCGGTCAAGTTTTTCCCAAAGCCATTTTGATTAACGGCTGAACCCCGGATAATTCCTAAAATCTGGTCTTCGTCCCTAATGGCATCTTCTAGACGCTTGAGCAAAACTAAACCGCAACCTTCACCCCGCACGTAACCATCAGCAGCAGCATCAAAACTTTTGCAACAATTATCTGATGTCATCATCCAAGCTTGGGATAATCCGATGTTAGCTTTGGGTGACAAAATCAGGTTAACAGCCCCTACCAAAGCTTGGTCAATTTCTCTTGTTTGCAGACTTTGACAGGCAAGATGGATGGCAACCAAGGATGAAGAACAGCCAGTATCTAATGCTAAACTCGGCCCTTGCCAACCAAAGAAGTAAGACAGGCGATTTACTGTTGTACAGAGGGCATTGCCTGTCACAAAATAAGCATTTAGTTGAGTCAAATCCTCAAAGCAAACATTGGCATAATCGTTGCTACCAATGCCTATGTATACTCCTGTTTGACTCCCTGAAACTTGTTGCGGATTTAAACCAGCATTTTCTAAAGTCTCCCAAGCTACCTCTAGCAACAAACGCTGCTGCGGGTCTGTACTTGCGGCTTCACCGGGAGAAATGCCGAAGAATTTAGCATCAAACTGGTCTACATTTTCCAGAAACCCTCCCCAACGGCTATTCATCGTTCCAGGGGTCGCCAAATCGGGGTCGTAGAGGTCATCCACTGACCAACGATTGGCGGGAACTTGTGTAATAGCATTCATCCCATCCCGCAGCATTTGCCAGAAAGCAGCAGGATTTTTCGCCCCAGGAAATCGGCATCCCATACCAATAACAGCGATGCCTACGGCGGGCAAAGCCAACGCTTCCTTTTTTTGTTGTTTAATGTTGTTCATAACAGGGGGAACTGGGAATTGGGGACTGGGGACTAGTATTTTGACTCAGCACTCTTAGGGATTTCCAAGAAATAAATTATCGAACCACAGAGGCACAGAGAACACAGAGAGAGGGGAAATACAGAGGGTTTTTGCGTCAGTTTTGGCATATTTTTTTATTTGGAAGTCCCTAACCAAAAAATGTACAAATAATTTGGGATAATTTATTTTCTGGAAGTCCCTTAACTCTTGTACAGACGCGATTAATCGCGTCTCAACACTTTTCACCCTTGCTGTATCTTGATTTCAGCAAGTAAGTCTACAAGTTCTTGAATGTTCTTAACACTGCCGAGTTTGGTTCTAGGAACTTTCACTTTTAACTCTCTCATCGAAGCTGAGGCAATCTCTACTGCATCTAAACTGGTAGCACCCAAATCGCGCATTGACTTTGTTGGGTCGATGTTTGCATTTTCCAAACCTTCGATGTTCAAGCGCATGTGTTTGGTAACTACATTCAGGACTTGTTGCTCAACTGTTTGTTGCACCATGATTTTTCTCCTAATCTCCAAAAAGAATAATTAAACGCCGATAAAATCTACTGTTATTGTTAGGAAATATACATATCTTTGACAATAGATTGGGTATCTGGATGATTAAAACATACAGTATGCATTAGATGTTCGCGGGACATAGCCTCTTGTAAAGCACGTTGGCGGGGAAGTGCTAAAGTATCCTTGAGCATTTCTAATACGTGCTTGGGTTTTTCGGCAATGTTGCGGGCAATATCCATCGCTGCTTCCATTACTCTTTGTTTGGGAACGACATCATTAAATAGTCTCCTTCCGTGTAGTTCTCTACCTTTGTAAAGTTTGGCAGTGAGGATCATTTCATGGGCAAATAATGGCCCAACTAATAATGAAAGTAAAGATGTTGTTCCCATTCCAGGGGTAAATCCTAATCCAGCAAAATTCACGCCATAGCGACTTTCTTCTGCTGCTACAATTACATCGCAACATAAGGCAATTAATAATCCGCCTCCTACCGCGTGTCCTTCCATTGCTGCAATTATGGGAACGGGAAAGCGTAATAGTTGTGCTGGTAGTAAGAGGTCTTTAACTTCTGTGTCACCACGCAGTAATTTTTGCAGTACATCTAAGCTAGCACCACCACAAAAAACATTAGGAAGTCCTGTTAGTAATAGTACCTTTAAATGAGGAGTTTTGGAGCATTCTGCTAATGTTTTTAATAAATTATCAACTAACTCATCTGTGAGTCGATTATCGTTTTTTGGGTCGTTTAAGTTGATTTGACAAATTCCATCTTCTAAACATGAAAGAGTTACAATTTCAGACATAATACTAATTCGTAGTTCGTAATTAAGAGAGTCAGAATCCAATACGCTTGGGTTAAGGCTAGTACTCTTTGTTGAAGTCATTTTTTTAACGAACCACAGAGGCGCAGAGGACACAGAGAAAAGAGAGAAAGAGAAGAAAAAAATGCTTAAATGAACTGTATTGAGTCAGAATCTAGCTTTATATTTGTAGGCTTATTTTGGATAATTAGTGCTATTCCTCCTATATTTTTGAAACCAGGGTGGTGAATAGCCTTCACTAAACTGATGGATGGCTGTGGTAATTTTGGGTTGTTCTAACCATTTCTGTAGGCGTTGCATGGCGAATTCGGTTTGGTGTCGCAAATCTTGACCGATAAATGTGTCAAAATATTGTTTGCTTTCAGCGATCGCTTCCGGTGAAGAATAAAATAAACGTTGAATCTGGCGGTTGAGTGTATCGTTCATCCCATCACTAGCGATTTCGTCCACCAGTCCCCAATTTTTGGCTTCGTTTCCATCAATACCTCTAGAACTAAGGGTGAGATATTTCACCTGGGAGGAGGAAAGACGACACAATAAAAAGGGCGTAATTACAGCAGGAATCATCCCCACTAGCACTTCTGACAGCATGAATAGGACATTTTCCTCGGCGAGTACGATGTCGGAGGCGGCGACTATACCCACACCACCACCTGTAACATTACCTGTCACACAGGTGATGACTGGTTTAGGAGAACTATAAATTAGTAACAGGCAATCACGAAAGGCTTGCAGTGGCCCTAAATTAGGACGGGAACCATTGGCAAAGATGGCGTTAAAGTCCATCCCTGTACAAAAGTCAGCACCTATACTAGAAATTACAATAACTCGACAAGTTGGGTCAGCGATCGCATTTTGCAAAGCTTGATAAAACTGTGCCAACATCTCGCCGTTTAAGGCATTACCAGCTTCTGGCGCTGATAATGTGATGTGAGCGACTCCTGAATCTATTTGATACTCAATTGCTTTTAACTTTAGCTCCATTCGTATTGCCTGTAGTAATTTTTTACCTGTTTTAATACCAGCAGTTCCTGTCCGGCATAGAGTTTGTCATAAGCTTCTTGGAAACTGTCTCTTTTGGGCTGATAATCAGGCGCATCAATATATTTTTCTCGTGCATATTCTAAAAGTTCGTATTCCATCAGAGATAATGGCAAACGTTCTTGCAAATGACGGTCAATATCCAAAGAACGGATGTATTCAATTGCTCCCGGACTGACAGTACCGCGATAAAATTCACCTTGACAACCAGAACCATAGGCAAAAATCGAAATGCGATCACCTGCGTGTAAATCCTGGGCATGATGTAACAAACTCAGCAAACACAAGAAAGTAGATGAACCATAAGTACTACCTACCTGCTGGGCGAAGTAAATCCCTTCCTGTACCTTCTTTTGATAATTCTCCTCATAGATTTTCGAGTCGTTAACGTCAAATAAACTCAGCAAAGTCCGATGCGCTTGTAAGGGCATTCCCGGAAAGGGTGTGTGATAAATATGCTTTTGGAAATCTTTGTCATAATCTACTCCCCCCACAAGTTTTTCGTAGTGGGTGTAAGAGGCTTCCAAAGCGTCTAAGTAAGAGTAAAGACTGGTTTGATTGTCGCCAATTTCGACTCTCGCAGTCGGACGGAAGGTATCAGAAATTTCATCAGTCCAAAAGCCTGCGGGATGCAAGTCAATTTCAAATACCTTGGGGTCGGTACTAATCAGCATGGCAATAGCCGCACCACCGCCAATAAAATTATCACGGTCATCAAGGTGGGGACGGCTATAGTCACAGCCGATAACTAATGCCTTTTTACCAGGGGTGAGTCCTCCTTGCAGCCACATTGCGGCTGTTTTGACGGCTGCTGTCAACCCGTAGCAGGCGTGTTTGAGTTCAAAGCTGCGGCAATTAGGAGGTAAATTACAATACCGATGTACCCAAGTAGATACAGGTTTGCCAAAATCCACAGCCGATTCTGTCGCCACAATCAACAGTTCGATATCCCGCGCATCTTCTGGGGAAAGGAGCCGTTTGGCTGCATTCACCGATAAGGTAACTGTATCCTCGTAGGCAGGAATTACAGAACGTGTCTTTACTTTTACTTGTTTAGATACGTAATCCAAATCTTTACCTTGTAAATTAGCTAATTCCAGGGCATCAGCACAGAAACGCCCAGAGTATAAATTAATTTTCTCGATTCCTACTCGTTGCATAAATTTTCCTCCTTTTTGCTAAAGGATCTGATAACTGCCGGATCGAGCCAGTACCGCTTCCGTTGAAAGGGATAAGTTGGCAAGACCACACGACGGTGCTGATATCCTTGTTCAAACCTTTGCCAATCAATTGCTACACCGTTGATATAAAGTGCAATCAGGCTATGTAACAATACTGACCAATCATCAATAGACTTCTTGCATAAGTCGGGAAAAGGGGAAGGGGGAAGGGGAAAAAGTTCTGTATTGTTCCCTTCCCCTTTAACCTTTACCCTTTTCCCCCCTGTTGCAAAAAGCACTTTTGCAAGAGGTCTAATGGATTGTAACCAAGTGCCTTGCTGCTGGATCTCCGATAATTGGGGGTCAGAGCCAATTTCTAAGAATAAATTGCATCCTTTTTGTGTAAGGGCTAACATTGCTCCTTTAAATAACGCTGGTGCTTGCCAGCATCGTCTCCAGTGGTCAATGTCTGGGATATAGTCAGCAGCTAACAGTTGCCCATAGAAGGTTGACACCATCGGAATTTGGGGCGCTTGGAACTTCACCTGCTTGGCAATTAACTCGAATTCTGCCCACGATTCCTGCTGAGTAATTAACCGCAAACCATCTTCCAGACTGAACACGCCAGCCACACAAGCGGCGGTATACTCACCAACTCCGCCACCCATAACTACACTAGGCTGTACGCCCCAACTGCGCCAAAGTTGGGCTAAGGCGTATCCCAAGGCGAATACAGCAGGACGAGCGTAACGGGGTTGTGTTAACAGTGATTCATCTTCGAGGATTGCAAATAGGGATTGTTGAAGATGAGGTTGTAGGAGGCGATCGCAATCTTCTATAATTTGGCGAAACTGCGGCTGGGTTTCGTAAAGCTGCCTACCCATACCAACATACTGGGAACCTTCACCAGCAAAAATAAAAGCGACTTTTGGCTGACGTTGAGTATCAACCTTGCCGTAGAGTACATCAGCAATTTGTTCTCCTGCATTGAAAGCAGCAAGGGTATCTCGTAACTGCGCCTGAGAATTGACCACAAATGCCAGACGATGAGCAAAATGGCTGCGTCCCACATTAGCGGTATAGCAGATATCAGCCAAGCGATCGCCAATATTTTCCTGTAAATATTGGTGGTAACGCCCAATCAAGTTTTGCAAAGCTGATTCACTTTTTGCCGACAGCGTGAGTATATGCAAAGGACGCTCTGTAATTTCTTCTCCCCTGCTCCCCTGCTCCTCTGCTCCCCTGCTCCCCTGCTCCCCTGCTCCCCTGCTCCTCTGCTCCTCTGCTCCCCTGCTCCTCTGCTCCCCTGCCCCCCTGCTCCCCTGCTCCCCTGCTCCCCTGCTCCCCTGCTCCCCTGCCCCCCCTCCTTTCTCCAAGGGTGCTTCTTCCACAATTGCATGAACATTAGTCCCACCAAAGCCAAAAGAACTAATCCCTGCCAATCGCGGCTGCTCTCCTCGTTTCCACAGTTGTAAGGAGGTAGGAATTTGTAGCTGGGTTTGCTCCAAATTCAACACGGGATTGATAGTTTGCAAGTTGAGGTGAGGAGGAATCTGTTCTCGATGTAACAACAGCACTAGTTTAATGAAACCAGCTATCCCTGCGGCTGCTTCTAAGTGACCGATATTAGTTTTCACAGAACTGATCCGGCAAGGCTGATTGTCAGTGCGACCTTCCTTGAGTACTGTCCACAGGGATTCTACTTCAATAGCATCACCCAAAGCTGTGCCTGTACCGTGGGCTTCAACGTAATTTATGCGATCAGGAGTGACGGCAGCATTTTGTAAGGCTTGGCGAATTACAGCTTGTTGGGCTAAACCATTGGGGGCTGTTAAACCATTGCTGCGTCCATCTTGATTGACAGCAGAACCACGCACCAGAGCCAGAATATGGTCGCCATCTTTGAGAGCATCGGATAAACGTTTGAGTACAACTACGCCACAGCCTTCTCCCCGGACATAACCATCAGCTCGGTGGTCAAATGTTTTGCAGTGTCCATCAGCAGCCATCATCCCAGCTTGGGAGCAGGCAACGGTAGTCAGTGGTGAGAGGATGATATTTACACCCCCGGCTAATGCCATATCACATTTACCGTTCCGCAAACTTTGACAGGCTAAATCAACTGCTACCAAAGAAGAAGAACAAGCGGTATCAACTGCCATGCTTGGCCCGCGCAAATCTAAGAGATAGGAAAGACGGTTAGCTGCAATACTCAAAGCCATCCCCGTACCGCCCCGTGGAGGTGGCTCTAGTTGTAGTGTGAAGTAATCCCAGGTGCTGATACCTGTGAATACTCCTGTTTGACTACCCGCCAGCTGGTCAGAACTATAGCCTGCGTGTTCCAAAGCTTCCCAGGAAACTTCTAAGAGTAGGCGTTGCTGGGGGTCCATGCTGCGGGCTTCGCTGGCAGAAATACCAAAAAATTGGGGGTCAAAATGGTCTACATGATTGATGAAGCCGCCCCAGCGAGTATTCATCGTACCAGGGAAAGACAAGTCTGGATCGTAAAATTCATCTACATCCCAGCGATCGCCCGGTACTTCTCGAATTGCATCTGTGCCATTACACAACAGTTGCCAGAAACTTTCTAAATCATCTGCCCCAGGGAATCTACAACTCATCCCCACAACAGCGATCGCTTCTGTAGGTGATAATTCCCGATTCTCTACAGTAGGTGGTAATGCGTTTGTCGCAAATATCCCCAGTTCTTTACCTAAATACTCTGTCAAATTTGAGATGCTGGGATAGTCAAAAATCAAAGCTGCCGGTAAAGTTTTTCCTACCAACTTTCCGAGAGCATTTCGCAATTCTACCGCCATCAGGGAATCCATACCCATTTCTTGCAAGGGGCGTTCCGAGTCGATGGGGCAGCTATTATCTAACCTCAGCACTCTCACCACTTGGGCTTGTACGGCTGACATCAACAATTCCCGGCGAGCGCTCACTGGTGTAGATTCCAATTGCCGTAGCAAGAAGGGCTGAGATGGTGATTGACTCACCTTGGTAGTAAATTGCTGCAACAATGGTAATTGTATAGCTGTAGAGAATTTATCCCAGGTGATCGGCACGACTCCAGCTTGAGTTTTCCCTTGTTTGAGCAGTTCTTCTAAGGCTCGCAATCCCTGTTCTGGAGTAATGTAACTAACTCCGTTCTCAGTACTCCACAGGTTGCGATGATTTAAATCAGCTGCCATACCTGCATCTGACCAAGGCCCCCAATTGATACTCAAAGCAGGTAAGCCTTGATGTCGTCGATAGTGAGCCAGTGTATCTAAATACATATTGGCGGCGGCGTAGTTCCCTTGACCTGGGGAGCCTACTAAAGAAGCCACCGACGAAAACATGACGAAGAAATCTAGGGGACAGTCACGGCTGAGAAGATGCAAATTCCAAGCCCCATCGATTTTGGGAGCTAATACTTTGGCGAACCGTTCCCAAGTTTGTCGCAGTAGTATGCCATCGTCTAATACTCCTGCTGCATGGATAATGCCGCGTAAAGGATAATTCAGGTTTAGTAGGATGGTGCTAAGTTCAGCTTGATTGGTGACATCTGCTAAGGCAACCTGAATATGTGCGCCGTCATGTTCCATCTCCTGAATAGCTGCTTGTGCTTGTTCTCCTGGAGGACGACGGCTGAGTAATAAAAGATGACGCGCCCCTTTTTCTACCAACCAACGGGTTACTTGTAATCCCAAAGCACCCAATCCACCTGTAATTAAGTACGTACCATCGGTTTGGAGGCTCAAAGGTGAGGTGGATACAGTTGCGACTGTCCGCGTCAGTCGAGCCACGTAACGTTGCTGTTGGCGAAAAGCTAGTTGATTTTCTTGGCTCTTTGATTGAGATAGTTCGGCGGACAGTAGGTTAGCCGCTTCCTCTGGAGTGCTGGCTGGGTCTATATCTATAATGCCTCCCCAGATTTCAGCAGACTCCATTGCTATGACTCGACTCATACCCCAAAGCGGTGCTGCGGCGATCGCTAATTCTTTGCTAATTTCCCCTACTGGTTGCGCGCCTTGGGTTACTAGCCATAGTTTGACTGCTGGTAATTCTACTTGTGCCAAGGTTTGTAGTAAGTCTAGTACGCTACCACAATTAACTAACTGTTCAGTGTTATCCAAACTCCACAGATGGACAATCTGTAAGTTTGAGACTTTAGAGACGCGATTCATCGCGTCTGTACAAGACGCATCTGTACAGTAAAGTAGGGTGGTGGTGTGTCCTTGGGCTTGTAGTATGCGTTCTAGGGTTTCACCGATGCCGGAGCGATCGCTAAAAATTAACCAATGGGTAGGAGCAATGGTCTGTTGTTTGGTTAATAATGGTTGCGGTTGCCATTGGATTTCGTACAGCCAATCTGATAATTCTGAAGCGGTGGTGGAAATAACATTGGGCTGTATTGGCTCAATCCAATAGCGTTTACGTTGCCAAGGATAAGTCGGTAACTGTACAAATTTGCCACTGTTGGGATACAAGTTATCCCAGTTAACTTTATGTCCTAAAGTGTAGAGTTTGGCTAATGACCTGAAGCTGACTGTAGAATCTCCTCGCTGCATCGTTGGTAAAACTGTTCCCTGCTGCTGAGTCTGACTGAGGCACTCCAGCATATCTTTGGCGAGGACAGAATGAGGGGCAACCTCTACAAACAGGTCGTATCCAGCTTGGATTAGACTATCCATTGCCTCGGCAAACCGTACAGATTGCCGCATATTCCGCCCCCAATAGGCAGCGTTAAAAAGAGGCAGGGGGGCAGAGGAGCGGAGGGGGGGAGGGGAATCTTCTGGTTGACAGCTAACGGTGGAGAAAATCTGTAAATATGGCGATTTTGGCTGGATATCTTGGAGAATTTTCTCTAATTCTCGACTGTAGTCGTCCATCTGCGGGCAGTGAAAAGCGTAATTCACTGGTAAGCGGCGGTAGAATACTCCTTGCTGTTCGACTTTTTCTAGGATAATTTCAATTGCCTCGGTTGCACCGGAGATGACTGTCGAAGAGGGACTGTTGATAGCTGCGATCGCTATTTTGTCTTCATAAGGTGCAATCAGTTCTGCCACTGCTTTGTGTGGTAAATGCAGCATTGCCATTTTGCCGTGGCCTGTTGCTTGCTGCATCAGTTTGGCACGTTGCACCACAATCCACAAAGCATCTTCCAAAGTCAACACACCCGCCATGTGAGCAGCTGTAATTTCCCCAACGCTATGACCTACAACTGCACTCGGTTCCACACCCCAAGCCCGCCACAGCGCCACTAGTGCCACTTGCAGAGATAAAATGGCAGGTTGAGCGATTTCCGTTTCATCCAAACGGGATTTCTCTGGCGGTGCTGACAGTTCGGCAATCAGCGACCAAGATGTATGAGATTGGATAATGCGATCGCACTCCTCCAAAGCCTCCCGGAATACAGGCTCCTGCGTCAACAGTTCTTGCCCCATACCCAGCCATTGGGAACCCTGTCCAGAAAACACAAAGGCAATTTGCTGGCGACGGCTAGAACCTTGATATCCCCAATTAACATCAGAATTGGGAATATCTTCTATAAAATCATGAAGTTGATTCGCCAATTCTTCCGCCGAATTTCCCACCAACCCCAAACGATATTCGTAATGAACGCGGCGCAAACTAGCTGTATAACAAATATCCTCAAGCTGTAGTGAATTTCCTGATAACAATTCTCGGTATGCTTTAGCTATTTCTTTGAGAGCCTCTGGGCTTCTAGCAGACAAAGGTAGAAAATAAACGCGATCGCTTTCATCATTCCCCTCGTCCCCTTGTCCCCTTGTCCCCCCGTCCTCCTCAACCGGTGCTGCTTCCAAAACCACATGAGCATTAGTCCCACTCATCCCAAAGGAACTAACCCCAGCCAGCAATCGCTCTGAAGTCCAGGGAGTAAGCTGAGTCGGAATAACTAACGGTAATTCCTGCCAATCGATATGCGGATTTGCTTGTTTGAAATGTAAGTGTGGTGGAATTTGTCGATGCTGTAAAGCCAGAATTACTTTCATAATTCCAGCAATCCCAGCAGCAGCTTCTAAATGCCCGATGTTGGTCTTGACAGAACCAACAATTAATGCGTTATCTTGACTCCTGTCAGCACAAAGTACGGATGCTAAGGCGCGAATCTCTATGGGGTCACCTAAGACGGTTCCCGTACCGTGGGCTTCCACATAACCAATTTCCTGGGGTTGTACTGCCGCCGCCGCTAGTGCTTGGCGAATCACTGCTTGTTGAGCCGAGCCGTTGGGGGCAGTCATACCGTTGCTGCGTCCGTCTTGATTAACGGCGGAACCACGAATCAAACCAAGGATGCGATCGCCATCTGTTAAAGCATCCCGCAAACGCTTGAGTACGACGACACCACAGCCTTCTCCTCGTCCGTAGCCATCGGCAGCAGCATCAAAGGTTTTGCAGCGACCGTCTGCTGCTAAGGCTTTCACCTGACAAAAATAAATCGTGGTTTCTGGAGCCAGCATCAAGTTGACACCACCAGCCAAAGCCAAATTAGACTCGCGTTTGCGTAAGCTTTCACAAGCTAGGTGAATGGCTGTGAGGGAAGATGAACAAGCTGTATCTATGGTGATGCTTGGCCCCTGCAACCCAAAAACGTAAGATAGACGACCAGAAACTACGCTGGGAGTGCAACCAATGAACGAGTAAGCATCAATGCGATTAGGGTCGCCGCTATTGATGTGGAAGCGGGCGTAGTCGTTGGTGGAAATGCCAATAAATACACCAGTGGCACTACCTTCTAATTTCTCTGTGCTTTGTCCGGCATTTTCTAAGGCTTCCCAGGCAACTTCCAGCAACAATCGTTGCTGCGGGTCTATACTGACTGCTTCTCGCGGCGCAATCCCAAAGAAATCGGCATCAAAGCCATCAACTTGGTCGATAAAGCTACCCCGACGGGTGTACATTTTACCAGGAGTGTCAGGATGAGGCGTATAGTAACTATCGACCGACCAGCGATCGCTCGGAATTTCCCGACTAGCATCAATACCTTGGCTCAATAATTGCCAATAGGTTTCGAGGTTGTTAACTCCTCCGGGAAATCGGCATCCCATACCGACAATGGCGATCGCTTCTTGCCGATCCTGTTCAATGGCATCAAGCTTGGTGCGGAGTTCCTTTAGGGCGACTAATGCCCGCCGTAGCTGGTCAGTACGTTCTGGGGTGTTCATCTTCATGACTCATTAAGAGTTGCCAGTTCTTGAGCTAGTAAGGCTTCTAGCTCATCTTCGGAAAACTGTTCCATTTGCTCTAAAGCCAAGTTAATCTTGCTGGGAGCAGTGGGTAGTTCCTTAGTTGCGGACGATGGGATTTTGGGAATCACTAACTCAGCTAAATACTCAGACAAGCTTTCTAGGCTGGGATACTCAAAGACGAGGGTTGCAGGTAATGTTACTTTCAACAATTCCATGAGAGCGTTTCGTAGTTCCACTGCTGTCAGAGAATCCATACCCATTGTGTTAAAAGGCTTTTTCCCATCTACCTGGGCTGATTTCATCCGCAAGACTTTGGCAACCTCTCCTTGTACGGCTTCAAATATTAGGTCTTTGCGTCTGCTGGGGGGAGCGTTTTCTAAACGTTCGTATAACTGGGATGCTGGCGAAGATTTCGGTTGAGAAGAAAGCAGAGATTCTGGGTAGACGAGCAGAGCAGAAAAAATATTTTCGTTACCAGCCCCTCCCCTTGTGGGCGGAAGTCCATTTTCTTTCCCCTCTGCTCCCCATCCCCTCTGCCCCTCTGCCTCTTTTTTCCCTCTAGGAAAGGCTTGAGTAAACTTGCTCCACTGCACTGGCATGACGGCAACTTGCGCGACATTATCAGTCAGTAGTTGTTCTAAAATTTTTAAACTTTGTTGCCAATCAATTGTATCTACGCCCCAAGTTGCCCAGCGTCGGACAACAGGATTATCTTGATGCGCCCAAGGTGCCCAATTAATGCTAAGAGCAGGTAAACCCAGAGATTGACGATAGTAAGCTAAAGCATCAACAAAAGCGTTAGCCGCAGCGTAATTACCTTGTCCGGGCGAACCTAGTAGGCATAATGCTGAGGAAAACATTACAAAGAAATCTAAGGGTATTTCCTTGGTAATCGTATGAAGATTCCAGGCTCCCGTTACCTTGGGTGCGAGGACTCTGGCAAAGCTCTCTCGTGTTTGGTGCAAGAGAAGGCTGTCTTGATGAATACCTTCGGCATGGATGATACCAGATAAATTTGGCAGTTTGTCTTCAATGTATTGAAGGACATTTGCGACTTGTTCTGACTTGGAGCTACTGAAGTTAAATAATACTACAGTTGGATTAATTGCGTGCATTTGCTTGAGGCGATCGCAAATTTCTGGTGCAGGTTCTCCTTCACCCATCAACACCAGATATTCAGCGCCTTTTTCAATTAGCCAACTGGCAAGATTCACGTGAATATCATCAAAACAACCCGTAATTAAATACGTAGCATTAGATTTAATTTTTATAGGTTCTACTGAGAATGATGGTTGATAGCGCAACAACCGAGGTACATAGCGTTGTCCAGCCCGAAAAGCGACTTGTTCTTCAGTTGGATGGTTAATTTCAGTCCACAAACTAGATGCTTGCTCGACTAAGCTAGTTCCTGGATCTAAATCGATTAATCCTCCCCACAAATCCGGGTGTTCTACAGCTAGGGTTCTTCCCAATCCCCAAAGAGGAGTTTGGGCAATACTCAATTCTCCTGGTTTTAACTCCACGGGTACACAACCCCGTGTGACTAACCATAACTTGGGTTGCTGAGATAATTCTGCGGCGACTAAAGCTTGAAGCAAAGCGGGGAAACTGGCAGAAGTTTTGTCCGTTAAAGTCGAATCTATACCCCACAAATAGATTACACCACGCAATTCTTGATCTTTTGCACAATTCTCGAACAGTTGTTCAAAGTCTTGGCGATGGTATTCCTGACTGGCAAAGACCAACTTGCAAGTTTGCCCAGATTGTTCTATGAACTCAGCTAATTCTACAGCGATCGCACTGTGGTCAGCTAGGATCAGCCAATGCCCCGTTGCAGTAGCTTGGATAGACGACTGTAGGACTTTTGGTTGCCATTTAATTTCATACAGCCAATCATGTAAACTCTTCTGGGCAATACGCTGTAAAGCTTCTCTGGGCGCACGTTTGAGGTGCATTTTCTCAACTTGGGCTACTACCTCACCAGCCGGATTTACAATGCAGACATCCACATCAAAGGTTTCTGGGTTGGGTGTATTACCAATGTGCAGACGCATATATGACCACAACTCAGTCGTGGGTTGCCCGTAAAAGCACAACTTATCTAAACCAATGGGGATGAACACATCATCTTCACTGGGTAAGTCAGCCAAAAACAACTGCAAGCAAGCATCAAATTGGGCTGGGTGCATATTATAATCACCCGCCTCTGCCATGATGGATACTGGCATTTGAATTTTTGCTAATACTTCGTCCTGGAGTTTCCAGAGTGTTTCTATACCCAAAAAGCTAGAGCCAAATTCTAATCCGCGTTTGTGTAAGCAAGGATAGAACACTTCACCGGATATTTCTTGCAGACTGCGTTCTTGTAGTGCTGTGGGTGAGAAATCTGCAATGATTTGGTGTTCTGGTATAGGCTCAACTCGCAGCTTACCAGATGCGTGGAGATTCCAAGCGGTTCCGTCTTCTTTTTCCGGGGATGCCAAGCTGAAGATTTGGAAAGTATATCCTTTGTCGTCTGGTGTGAGAAGTAATTGTGTAGTGCGGGTTTCACCCTCTGCCAGTACGAATGCCTCGCGGATAGCAACTTGTTCTAAAACACAAACACCCTTACCAAGGACTTCTATAGCTGCTGCCCAAGCCATTTCTAAGTAGGCAACTGTGGGCACTACTACCATACCGTAGATACGGTGATCGTCAATAAAGGGTACATCGGCTATGCTGAGTTGTCTCTCAAAGATAATTGTGTTAGCTAAGGGCGATCGCAATCGTTGACCGAGTAAAGGATGTAATAGTTTTTGCAAGGGCGATCGCTTTTTCTTGCCATCACTCACCCAATAACGCTGTCTTTGCCAAGGATAATTCGGCAAAATCACGTGAGAGTGCGGATAATCAGCTTCAAACCGCCGCCAATCAACCTCCACCCCCGTCACATACAACTGTGCCACGGAATCTAACAACTGCTGCCAATCTTCTCTACCTTTACGCAGCGAAGCCAGCCATAATCCTTCCATATCCAACTGTTCGGGACACTCGCGCCGTGCCATTCCCAACAATGTCGGATGGGAACCGACTTCTATAAATACCTCATATCGTGCTTGATACAACGTCTGCATACTGGCAGCAAATTGCACACTAGCGAGTATATGCTCTACCCAATAAGTCGCATTTGACATTTCCTCATGTCTGACAATCTTACCTGTGACATTGGAAATAATATCTAATTGCGGCTGTTGATATTTTACTGATGCTGCTACTTTGGCAAACTCTGTCAGCATTGGCTGCATTAAGGGCGAGTGGAAAGCATGGGATACTTGCAATCTTCTGGTTTCAATACCCTGGCTTTCTAATTTTTGCAGCACTGTTGTGAGTATCTCTAATTCCCCAGATAAAACAATACTGTGTTCGCCATTGATGGCGGCAATACTCAACTGTTGTGGATAGTCAATAATTAACGGTGTAACTTGCTCTAATGTGGTGAATACTGCTGCCATCCCTCCACCTTGAGGTAGTGCTTGCATTAAAGCAGCACGTTGCACAATTAATTTCAGTGCGTCTTCTAGGGAAAAGATGCCAGCAATGCAAGCAGCGACATACTCACCGACACTGTGACCTAAAACTGCTGTGGGACGGATACCCCAAGATAACCAAAGTTGAGCAAGAGCGTATTCTATAACGAATAATGCAACTTGGGTGTAGGCGGTTTGATCGAGGCGAGTATCTTCTAAATTGTCAGAGAATATCACCTGTAAAATTGATTCGCCTAACAAAGGTTGCAGTAAGGTATCGCACTGGTCGAGTGTTTGGCGGAAACTGGGCTGAGTTTGGTAAAGTTGCCGACCCATGTGGCAATACTGTGACCCTTGTCCAGTAAAGAGAAAAGCAATTTTTTTAGTTTGCTGGCTAGCCTGTCCGTGATGGATACCGATGACTTCGGTGGTGTCGAGGTAGGCTTGCAACTGTTGTTGCATTTGTGCGTTGTCTGCGGCGATGATTGCAAGGCGATGTGAGAAATGAGTTCTGCCAACTTGTGAGGCGTGGGTGATGTTGCCAAGAAGTATATCTGGGTGAGATGAAAAGTATTTGATGTAGCGTTGTGCTAGTTCACTCAAAGCTTGGGGATGTTTGGCTGACAGTGTTAATAGATGTAAAGGACGCTCTGTAATCTCTTCTCCTCTGCTCCCCTGCTCCCCTGCTCCCCTGCTCCCCTGCTCCCCTGCTCCCCTGCTCCCCTGCTCCCCTACCTCCCCTGCTCCCCCTACTTTCTTCACAGGTGCTTCTTCTAGTATTACATGAGCATTTGTCCCGCTTGCACCAAAGGAACTTACCCCAGCAATGCGGCGTTGTTCGTGTGGTAGCCAAGGTGTAAGCTCAGTCGGAACTGCAACTGGTAAATCCTGCCAAGCAATGTGAGGGTTGGGTGTTTGGAAATGCAGATGTGGGGGAATTTCTTGATGCTGTAGCGCTAAAGCTACTTTAATGATGCCAGCTACGCCTGCTGCTGCTTCTGTATGACCAATATTGGTTTTGACAGACCCTAACATTAGGGGTTGATTAGCTGTTTTTTCTTTACCAAACACTGCACCCAAGGCATTTACCTCAATGGGATCTCCCAAAGATGTGCCAGTACCGTGGGTTTCGATGTAGCTAACTTGATGGGGTTCTAGTCCGGCGTTGGCTAATGCTTGCCGTACTACTGCTTGTTGTGCTAATCCGTTGGGTACAGTGAGACCACTGCTAGAACCATCTTGATTGACTGCCGAACCGCGAATCAAAGCTACGATGTTGTTACCGTCGGCTAATGCTTGGGAAAGGCGTTTCAATACCAAAACACCGCAACCTTCGGAACGTCCAAAACCATCCGCACTGCTATCAAAGGTTTTACAACGTCCGTCAGTGGCAATCATCTTGGCTTTACACAGCCTGACGTTCATCTCTGGTATGACAATTAGGTTAACACCGCCGACAATTGCCAAATCACTTTCTTGATTACGCAGACTTTGACAAGCTAAATGAATTGCTACTAAAGATGACGAACAGGCGGTTTCTACAGATAAACTCGGCCCCTGTAATCCTAAAAAATAAGATAATCTACCAGCCGCAAAGTTAATTGCTCCACCAGAATTTGTATAAGCATTTATCAGTTCATCATCTGCAAGACCAGTTTGCAATTGCAGATAATCTGTGGTGGTAATACCAACAAAAACGCCTGTTTTACTTCTTTGCAATTGATTCAGAGGAATCCCAGCATTTTCTAGCGCTTCCCAGCTGACTTCTAACATTAACCGTTGCTGGGGATCGAGACTCTGCGCTTCTCGTGGCGAGATACCGAAAAAATCTGGCTCGAATTTGTCGATTTGACCAATAAAACCACCATATCGAGAATACATTTTGCCTGGTGCATCAGGATTAGGGTCATAATATGCGTCTGCATCCCAACGGTCTGGCGGAATTTCGCTAATAGCGTCAACTCCGTTACGAAGATTCTGCCAAAATGCTTCGGGGTTATCACTTCCACCAGGAAATCGGCAACCCATACCAATAATCGCAATCGGTTCGGCATTTAACAGTTCGATTCCATCAGTTTTGGCACGCATTTGTTGTACCAAGAGCGCTAGTTTAGTCGCTGAAAGATTCGTGATGCGCTCTGGAAGTTTACTCATAATTTTTCCCCTAGTGTTTACCCTGATGCTGGGATGAAGAATTAAATTAACGACCTATAGACGCAGATGATGCTTATATACTTGGTTGTTCAATTTTAGTCTTAATTTTAGTTAAAAACTGAGCAGCTTCTCGACCATTAATAACTCTGTGGTCATAAGCAAGTCCTAAATTAATATAACTACGATTTTTGACATTTTGCTCAGAATCTAAATAAAGTTCTTCTTGGATTCCTCCAAGAGATAACATACAACTTTGAGAAGGCAAAATTATAGGAATTGTTACCAGAGAATCTTTATCCATATTAATAGAAAGAGAAATATTTCCCTGATTCAATTCTTCTTCATTAAACTGACCGCGCATAGCTTTCAATCTGAAGTCCATCAATTTATTGGCGATATCTATTAGAGATATTTCACCGACATTTTTAATTACAGGAATAAATAAACCTTTGCCTAAGTCAAGGGTAACTCCGACATTAGCCACTTCTCCAGGCATGAATCTATTGTCATCAATTAAGCTACCAAAGAAAAACGGAAATTCTGATAGTAAAGTAGCTGTGATTTTAATTAATAGTTCTGGTAAGCCGATAATAATATCATGTTTTTTCCCATAGTCACTTAACAGTTGAGTTGCAGCATCGCCGTAGATTTTCATCAACAAAAATGCTTTGGGAATTTGTGTATGCGATTGGGTTACTACGCGGGCAATCGCCATTTGTTGGCGAGATATTTCTAAACCTTTAACTTCATCTCGACTCTGTTCGTTAATTAACTTTTCAATATCTGGCCTTTTAATAATATTTTTACCTAATTTTCTGATATTTTCTTCAGAAATACCATGTTTATCAATTAATTCTTGAGCAACCTTGGTAATAGTTAAAGATTTATCATCCGTTGTCTTTGCTTTCTTTCCTGAGTTTTTGAGAAAATCTTGTCTTTCTACTTCAGTTTCAAATAAATATCCAATGACATCTCCAGGTTTGCATTCATCACCAGCTTCAGGTAAAGTATGCAAAATACCCTCTGCTTCACTCTCTAAATCAAAAGCTGCTTTGGACGTTTCAAATACTGCGATCGCTTCTTCTTTATTTACTGGCTTACCTATATCAGACAACCAGTATAACAATGTATAACTCTCATCATTATTATTAAATTTTGGCAGAATTATCTCATACATATAATACGGCTTCCTTGACAGAATTGCAAATATCTTCCTTCTGCACAATCACCTGCTTCTCTAAATGAGCAGAAGAAGGAATAATACTATTTTTCGAGTGAACCAATTTGACAGGGTTTTTTAATTTACCCCAAAGCCTACTGTAGATTTGATGAGCAACTTCACTCCCCCACGTACCGCCAGCTACACTATCTTCCACAATAAAGATATGAGTGCTATCGGTTAATAAATCTATGATGGTTTCTAATTCAAAAGGATATAGTTGACTAGGAACAATAATCTGAGTTTCAATTTCCCAATCAATAAATAATTCCCGCGCCGCAGCTAAACATCTTGGTACTAATCCCCCTGGTGAAATTAGTAAGCAGTTATTTTCTTCAAAACTATCGGCATAAATTCTAGCGAAATTCTTGGCAGAATCTAAAAATTCATAACTAAACAGATCGTCAATCAATCCATCAGCGTAAATTCTTTGAGTATAGAGTACCTTATCTTCAAAAAAGATGCAGGGGTAAGTTAAATTAACCAACTTTTCAAACACTGCAATATTATCATGCAATGGCGATAATTCAAATAAATATAAATTGGGAATACCAACAAAATGCTTTTGCAAACTTTGGCTATGAGTCGGGCCATATCCTCTATTACCACCCACTGCACAGCGAACAATCATATTTAAGTCTAATTTTGTGCCATACATTGATACAGATTTAGAAACAAAGTTTAAAATCTGATCGAATCCCAAGGCAATGAAATCACCAAACATGATTTCGATAATAGGTTTATTGCCACACAAAGCCAAACCACCACCTATCCCCACAATTGCTTCTTCGCTAATTGGTGTAGTTAAAACTCTATCTGGGTAATTAGAAGATAATCCTTTACCAACTTTGAATGCTCCTCCATAGGGGTCGAGTATATCTTCACCAATTAAAAAAACTTGAGGATCTACAGCAAATATATGATGTAGTCCACGATTTAAATTCTCAACAACTCGCTCAGTTCTCTTTAGAGTAGTTTCCATTGTACTAATTCTCTAGATTCAACATCTCTAACCAAACTACTTATTTCAGTTTTAACTTTTAGTTCTATCCGCTCAAATTGCTCTGGATATTGCTGCTGATAAACTGAATACCAATCCCATTTTTGAATTCTTTCTAGTTCTTGAATGTCTCGTGTATCGTCACCTTTACTATGGGGGCCGACTCGATTAGTATCAAATTCAATTACTAAGGGCAAAGATTTAGTTCTAGCGGCTTGAATGTGAGGGCTAATCAGCGTCCTAATTTCGTTAATATCTATTGAATCTACTTTTAAATAATTAATTCCAAAACCTTGAACACGACCTGCAATTGTGCCTGCCATTTGCATTTTAGTAGGAGTAGACTGAGCTATTTTGTTGTTTTCTACAATTACTAAAACAGGTAAACTCCATAATTGGGAAATATTCAGGGCTTCGTAAACTCCTCCTTCGCCCCAAGTACCATCGCCAATGTGAACTACAGCCATCCCGAAGTTACCTTGGCGACGTAAATGCAAGGCTATCCCAGCAGCAACAGGCAAACTTTCGCCTTGAATTCCTGTAGATAAATAATTTTTTCTGTAGATGTGCTGACTTCCACCTACACCATGACAAACTGCACCTTCTTTGCCCATAATTTCTGCTAACAAGCCTTCGGGATCTTCAAATCTTGCGAGGTAATGGCCGTGTCCGCGATGATTGCTGAGGATGAAGTCACTATCAGTTAAAACTGTTTTGAGTGCTACAGGGATGTATTCTTGACCAAGGCAAGTATGGGTTGTACCGTTTAATTTACCACTAGAAAATAGCTCTAAAAGTGCTAATTCAAAGTGGCGAATCATCAGTATGATTGCTAAGTCATAATCTGAAATTGGAGTCAGTTTTTGAGTTTCTTGGATTGGGGGGAGGGTATCAAGTTTCATGGCGGATGCTGGGGTGTAGAAAAAGCTCACGCAGAAGGTAATTTTAGAGGTTAAGATTCGACTCCTTTTTGAAGTAGAATTTGGCGAGCGTCTGCGAAGGATTTTACAGATTTCACATCGTCAACTGTGAAGACTATATCGTAGGCTTCTTCTATAGCCATTACTAGCTTCATGTGCGCCATACTGTTCCAATTTTTGAGAGTATTGGGGCTGAGTTGATCTGTGATTTCTAAAGGGGAGATGTTTAATACATCTGAAAAAATATCTGTTAGGGTTTCCAAAACTACCTCCGGGAATTAAATTGTTAAGGTTTCTACTAGTTGTTCAGATATAGCTTTCAGTATTTCTTGTTTTTTATGATTGATGAAAAAATGCCCTCCCTCAATCATCTGCAAGGTAAATTTTCCAGATGTTTGGTCTTCCCATGCAGCAATATCTTCTATATTTACCATTTCGTCTTGCAGTCCACCAAAGGCGGAAATGGAACAATTTAATGGTAAGTCAGGAGTATATTCGTAAGTTTCAATAATTGAAAAGTCTGCTTTAAGAACTGGCAAAAATAACTGCATGATTTCTTGGTTATTTAAAATCTCCTTGGGGATGGCTTTGTAGCGCTTGTTGATTTCATCGATAAATAAGTTATCTGGTAAATGATGTGTGGGTTTTAGAAAACATGGAGTTTGTGGAGCGCGGCTACCAGAAACAAATAAATGTTTGGGTTCTAAATTATGTTGTTTTCTAAGGCGACGAGCTGCTTCAAAACACAGCAATGCTCCCATGCTATGACCATAAAAAACAAATGGCATATCCAGGTAGGGTAATAAACTTGGAACCATTGTTTCTATTAAGGTAATGAGATGGGAAAATGGCTTTTCTTTGATGCGAGTATCGTGTCCTGGAAGCAGAACTTGGCATACTTCTACATCTGAAGGTAAGCCATTAACCCAATCTCGAAATAATGAAGTACCACCCCCAGCATAAGGAAAGCAAAAGAAGCGAAGTTTAGCTTTTGTATTTAGTTTTGGTGAAAAAATCCAGGTGTTAAGTTCTTTGGTAGCAGTCATCGCTTTTTCTATTTTTACTTAGCTGGAGTTAGAAAGATAATTTTTGGGCGAGTGTTTAATTTTCAGCCAATTTTAGATTTTAACTTTTGAATTTCTAATCCAAATTTTAAAATCTACAAATTCTGAAGCAAGCCCAAATATATCCTGCGGGAACACTGCACAAACAGGTATCATCTCAATTTAAAATCCAAAATTGTTTGATGCAGAAACATTTATGAGAAAATTTTTTATTTAGACTTTGACTGCATTCATTCGCTTTTCCATTTTTCTCATTTCTTTTCGCTCAAGAAAAGAATCGCGAGGCATCAAAATAAAGTAAATTGACATGATGGAAATTAAGCCTACTTCATTATACTTCCTAAAGAGCAAATATAAACCTGTAATCAAAATTGACACAATAAAAAATGTGCTGAGAATCGCTAGTAGTTTTTTGATTCCTGACATTTGAGAGATATTATCTAAAACGGTGTAGATGATGGACATTGCTTTTTCTCCTGAAAAACTAGTTCAAAAATAACTGTGTTACTGCGTCTTCGGAAAGCGATTCTATTTGCAAGAAAAGCTCATCTAAGCTATTACTTTGATTTTGTGATGTTGGCTGTGTAGGTGTATCTTGGGTTGTTTCAAGATGTTGATGGAAAATTGGATATAGTACTTCTTGTGTTAGATAGTTAGCTAGCATTTCGATGTTGGGATAATCAAAAGCTAGGGTTGAAGGTAGGGGATGGTTTAAACTTGCTTCTAGCCGATTTTTTAGTTGGATAGACATGAGAGAATCCATCCCCATTTGGAAAAATCCTTGCTGGTTTTCGGGAGGATTTTCTGGGTCGAGATCCAAAATCTCACTCACGATCATTTGCAGATGAGTGATGAGTAAGTTGTGGCGATCGCCTGCTAAACTCTTCTCTAGCTGCAACAATAGCTCTGGCTTGGTTACAGCGCTATTTTCTTGTTTTTTCTGCGGTTGTCCCAACTCTTCTAGTAGCGGTCTGTGTCGTCTGACTTCATAAGTGGGTTTAAAGATACTCCAGTCAACATCTGCAACTGTTTTTTGTACTACACCTGATTGCAAACATAACTTCAATGCTTCTAGAGTTTGTGTGACAGCCATCGGTTTTAACCCGACACGCGACCACAGGCTTTGGACTTCAGCTGCAACAACGTTTATCTCATCCCAACTACCCCAGTTAACACTCAATGCTGGTAAGTTGTTTCCTTGGCGATAATGAGCCAAAATATCCAAGAAGTGGTTTGCTGACGCATAAGGCGCAAGTCCGCTAGAACCCCAGATGGCGGCGGCTGAGGAAAACAAAATCAAAAAGTCTAGTTGGAGATTTTGAGTCAACTGATGCAATATCCAAGTACCGCTAACTTTGGCTGCTAATACATTTTGATATGTGCTTAAACTCATCTCTGCCAAGTTTTGAGGGATGGAAATCCCAGCCGCATGGATGATGCCGCGCCAGTGAGTATTGCTGGCAAATACAGCTTGCATCTGGCTAAAGTTGCTGACATCCGCTTGCACAACGTTGACTGTTGCACCTTGAGCTTCTAATGTTTGAATGGCTGTAATTGCCTTTTTGTGCTTGTCATCTGGCGGTAAGGTATCCCATAAAGAACGCTCTGGGAGTCCTTGTCTACCTGTGAGAACTAGGTGTCTTGCACCTTTGGCGACTAACCAAGCTGCTAGCTTTAAACCTAGTCCTCCTAAACCACCTGTGATTAAGTAAGTGCCATCGGCATTAAATTCTGTTAACGGCTTCAATGCCTTTGGCACGGTACTGGTGACGAGACGTGCAACATATCTTTGACCATTACGCCAAGCAATTTGATCCTCTCCGTCGGCTGTTTGGATTTCTGCCAACAGCATGGCTGCTTGGTCTGCGGTGGTTTTATCAAGGTCAATTAAACCACCCCACAGTTCTGGGTGTTCCAGTGCTATCACCCTTCCCAGTCCCCATAAAAGTGATTGGGGTAGCGCCTGAGAATTGACGGAAGATTTCACTGGTTGGGTGTTTTGCGTGACTAACCATAAATGCGGCCAGTCGGACGGGGGATTTTTCACCAAGGCTTGAATCAAGTGCAGCACGCTACCGCAGAGTAACTTTTCGGCATCTTGCAAGGATGTTTCGGTGACTTGTGCGGAAGCAATATCCAGGCTCCACAAATGCACGATTCCCCGCAGAGGTAGCTGACTGTTCGCCTTTACATCTTTGATTAGTTGCTGCAAATCTTCGCGATCGCTAGGATTGATTGTGAAATATCCTTGTGAAGATTCGCTGTAACTATTTCCAGGAATTACAAAGTGACAAGTTGCACCTTGCGCCTGTAATTGGGATGCTAAGGCAGTTCCTAAGCCTTGACGATCGCCAAAGATTAACCACAAACTATCTTGGTTATTTTTACTAGTGGAATTTTGCTGTGGTTTTAACCGCCAGGTTAGATCATAGAACAAATCGGTGCATTCTTCTGATATTGCAGATTTATTCGTTTCTTCTGGAAGTGGCGTTTTGCGGGCAATTTTTCTATCTAACCAGTATCGCTGACGTTGCCAGGGATAAGTGGGTAGTTGAATGTGGTTGCCACCTTTGGGATAGAGTTTGCGCCAATTTACAGGATATCCAGCAGTATACACCGCACCAAGGGAATTGAGCATCACAGCTAATTCATCTTCGTTGCGTTTGAGGGAAGGAAGTACAACACCTTGGCGATCGCTATACTGTAGTCCTTGCTCGATAGCTGTGGTTAAAATTGGATGCGGGCTAATTTCGAGAAAAACTTCATGTCCTTCACCTATCAAGCTTTGAATAGCCGTCGAGAACAATACAGGCTCCCGCAAATTCTTTACCCAATAGGTTGTATCTAAATCCAAACCATCAATTAATTTACCCGTGACTGTGGAATAGATGGGGATAGTTGCTGCTTGAGGTTGAATTCCTTGTAAAAGTTGCCGCAGTTCCTCTTGTAAAGGTTCCATTTGCGGACTGTGGGAAGCGACATCTACTTTCACTAAGCGGCAAAAAATATTTTTGGCTTGTAAGTTCGCCAGAATAGTTTCTATCGCCTTGGGATCGCCTGATAAAACAGTGGATGTCGGGCCATTGCTCACGGCTACAGATACGCAGTTTTCATAGCCAACTATCACCTTTTGGGCTTGTTCCAAAGACAAACCAACCACAGCCATTGCACCCTGACCGCTAACCCGTTTAATTACTTGGCTGCGCTTACAGATAATCTTGGCGGCATCGTCTAAGTTTAAGATACCTGCAATATAAGCTGCTGCTACTTCACCCATGCTGTGACCGACGACAGCCGCAGGTTTAATCCCCCATGATTGCCAAAGCATTGCCAAGGCTATCTCAACGGCAAATAAAGTCGGTTGGATAACATCAATTTCTGTCAAACGTGAATCAGCTTCATCAAGTATCAATTGTTCGAGTAATGACCAATTTGTATACTGACTGATAGCTTCGTCACACTGAACTATAGCAGCCTTAAATGCAGGTTCTTGCTGTAATAATTTGCGCCCCATACCTAACCACTGAGAACCTTGTCCAGGGAAGATAAAAATCGGTAGATGCTGACGATCTGGAGTTTGGATACCCGTTGTAATCTGGGAATGTAGTTCTCCCTGGAGATATGTTTCTAGTAACTGCGATAGTTCATTGGGGGAACGAGCTAACAAGCTCAGGCGGTGACTATGATGACTACGGCGGACGCTGGCGGTGTAGCAAATGTCTCGTAGAGTTTCTCCTTGAGTGCTAAGAAAGTCTTGATAGGACTTTGCTAAACACTTTAAAGCTTCTGAACTCCTGGCTGAAATAGGTAGTAAATAATACCCATTTCCCCCATCTCCCACCCTATCCCCCGTTGGCGCTTCCTCAAGAATCGCATGGGCATTAGTCCCCCCTAGTCCAAGGGCTGTAACTCCAGCGCGGCGGGGAATTTGATTGGTTTGCCAAGGCGAGAGTTTTGTATTGACGTAAAAGGGACTACTGGCAAAATCAATGCGGGGATTTGGTTGGTTAAAGTTAATACTTGGTGGTATCTGCTGATGTTTCAAAGCCAGAATCAGTTTGATTAGTCCAGCCATACCCGATGCTACATCCAAATGACCGATATTTGGCTTGACCGAACCAATCGCACAAAATCCCTGTTTTTGAGTTTGTGTGTGAAATGCCTGGGTTAAGGCATTGATTTCGATGGGGTCGCCAATGGGAGTCCCAGTGCCGTGAGCTTCGATGTATGAGATGGTTTCAGGACTAATCCCAGCTTTGGATAAAGCATCAATGATGGCGTTTTTCTGTCCGATTACCCCTGGTGCAGTGTAACTAGTTTTGAGGGCACCATCATTGTTAATTGCTGTCGCCCGAATGATGGCATGAATGCGATCGCCATCTTCTAAAGCATTCGCTAACTTCTTCAAAACGACAATACCACCACCGCTACCGAAAACAGTCCCCCCAGCCTCGGCATCAAAGGCGCGGCAATGTCCATCAGGAGAAACAATACCACCACCACGATAGTAATAACCAGCACGATGAGGTACTCTGACGGAAATTGCCCCAGCCAAAGCCATATCGCAGTCGCCATTCAACAAGCCTTGACAAGCTAAATGTACTGCAACTAAGGAAGTGGAACAAGCCGTTTGGACTGTGACGCTAGGCCCTCTCAAATTTAATCTGTAAGATACGCGACTGGTGAGAAAGTCTTTGTCACTACCAACGAAGGTTTCCAGGAAGCTTTCAAAATCAAGTTTAGGACGCAAGCGATCGCCTAAAATACAATCCAGTATGTAAGTATTAATACTCGCGCCTGCATAAAAACCGATGGGGCTTTCATAGTTCTCAGGGTCGCACCCAGCATCTTCTAAAGCTTCCCAAGCACACTCTAGAAATACACGATGTTGAGGATCAATGAGTTTGGCTTCTCTAGGTGAATAGCCAAAGAATCCGGCATCGAAGTATTCCACATTGTCAATCATCGGACTGGCTTTGACATACTTGGGATCGTTGAGGGTAGAAGCATCTACACCTTCCGCCGCTAGTTCCTCATCGCTCAGAAATGAGATACATTCAACCCCATTTTTGAGATTTTGCCAGTATTCATCCAGGTTGTTTGCTTTGGGGAAACGTCCCGACATCCCGATAATTGCGATCGCTTTTTCGTTAAAGTTATTAGACAACTCTAATCCACCTACTTGATTTTGCAGTATGACCTGATGAACTATTCGTATCCTCTGGAGTTCGTATTTCTAACAATCTAGTCAGAATGTAACTCACCACTCCCCACTTCCATAGGGACAAATAAATTGAGACTAACTGTAGCCAAATCATTAGGTGGAAACTTGGCTTGGTAGCGGAGATCGGGAGTTAATCCAGTTAATTTTGCCGCAGCGATGAATTGATTCAGTTCAATCGGATATTGATCTGTATAACCATGAGTCGCATCATAAGCTGTGGCTAAGGTATACCCAATATTCGCTGCTGCTAGGGCTGGCGGAATCGTATGTAAGTCTAGGACTAACAAACCAAATCGCCCGATATGCGGTTTCCAACGCTGTAAATGCTCTAATAAATTTTGTAAGAGTTCATTTGCTGTAATCATTCGACCCCTACAAACAAAAGCTCCTGTAGAACTCAATTCACAGCCCATATTTCCCAGTCTGGGAGTGATAAAAGGACGGTTGTGATCTAAAAACGATCTGACATGGAGAAACTCGTCAGATGGTATTCCATATTTGGCGAGTATTGCTTTTGCCAAGTCGTCTGGGTCGTTAATATCACCAAAGATGACGCTTATCGGCGACTGCAAATCCTTGAGTCTTTTATAAGTAGCTTCCCGAGAGGCTTGATTATAGTCAGCACAGACCATAATCAAGGGATTCTCATTGAGAAATTTCCCTCTGACGGTCTGATTTTGAATGACGTGATAGATATGCTCCATAAATGTACCATCCCCACAACCCATATCTACAATTCCTTTGGGTTGTTCGTCAATCGGACGGTTAAAGATATCTCTAATAATCGCGTCAACTTTCTGGAAGTATGTTTGATGAGCTAGTCCGCTACCCCAAATATTTACTCGACGATTCACATGGGTTTCATGTCCATCAGTATCTCGTCCCGATAAAATAGCGGGATTGCCAAATAACAGTTCCGGAACCTTCTCAAATGTTGGTAAATAAGAAACCGTGACTCCGTAAGCGTAGGCTCTAGAAATCGCATATAAGCCTGTACGGATGAACTGAACTTGACGACCTTGAATTACAACCCAGCCCTGTAAAGCCAGGATTTCAAAAGCTTCAAGTAAATGTTTTTGATTACCTGTTAACTGCTCAATATCAAGTGTGTGTGTTTTGGGATCGATTTGCTCAAACACATTAGCCATTGCTAAAGATACCATTGTTGGGCCTACCAATAAGCCATTGAGATGGTGCAATATCTGACAACACACATACTGATAATCTTCATCTGTACTTTCTACCAAGTCCCACTGTCTTTTAGCTCTTGCTAGCAGAGAGGAGAAATTCATGCCGTCAGCTAATTTAGACTGTAACGACAAAGTTAAATCTCCAAAAAGATAGTCATTGATATTAATCAGGGTAGGTAAAAAAGCAACAAACTCTTTATAAATTGATGACAGTCCTAACGCTATGCTACCTCTGCGAGTCAAGGTGTAAAAGATTTCTCCCTCAATTTCTTGATGCTTCATCCATCCTTGCGACACCATTAACCGCAAAGCAACATTCAAATAGCCTATATTTCCCGGAAAATATTTCAGAACTAGATTCAGGGGTACGACTTTTCCTTCTTCAAACAAGAAGAAGACTCCTCTTTCCTGTAGAGCATTTGTAGTTGGGCCTATGGCAATTCCATCCAGATGTAGAAAGATTGTTCGCCGAACTGAGAGACGTTCTTTTCTTTCTTCGCTGTCTCCATCTGACAAATCAGGAATATTTTTCGGTCTAAACAATTTGTCGAGGATATCGCTTCTGGTATAAACTGCACAGCCAAAAATCTTGTCTCTTAATTGCATAAGTCTTTATACACCTAAAAGCAACTATGCGTAACTGACCTTGCCTAAATCCAACAATAGTTCTAGGTATTTTAACTAATTTAATAGCTAACTAAATTAGCAAAAATCTAAATCCAAAAGCATTTCCGCAATAGAACATAATGGTTGAAGTTCCTTGCAGTTTTCGGCGCTATTACTCAGACTATGCACAGAAACATACGTGTGAACAAAGTCCACAAGCGATATGATTTGGCTAATCAAAAATTTCAATTTTGAAGATTACTGAAATAAAGACCTTATGCTCGGTTAATTAAAGGAGTCTAACCCTATATCTTATCCTAAATATATTGAGTTCAATACCTTTGCTTAAAGCACATTTTAGTTTTGAATGACTTTTCTCAAGCGGTTTTCATGAATTCCCTTTATAGATAAGCTAACTTAGTTTACCTACATCTTGCAGGTATTTTTAGACTGAGAATGAATTGCTGTTGCTGACTACATCAAGTCGATTTTTGATGCAATTTTTATGGTTAGCTGTAGAACTTATCCACTTTATCCAAGCAAGTTACACCATTCGTAAAAATTATACACACATAATGATAGAGGAATTTTATATTTTTTATAATTTTATCTCTATATAAGAAAATTTAATCATGTTTTTATTTTAAGCTCTATATTTTAATAGTGTTCACAATTAATGATTACATAAACAAAATTTAATCTTTTTATCAAGATTTCATCTATGCAAATCAATCAACAATTATTCAATCAGAATTAACCTGTTGATAAACAAATTTTAATTTTTTATAAATACATTTATTTATATGATTCTGAGAAGAATCTTAAAAACGTTGCACTTCATGCAAAAACTTTTCTGAGATTCGTGTAACTATATCAGTTGCAAAATTTGACCAGATATTTTCCATATACAGCCCAGCTAAAGCTTACCAACTGAGTTTTTTATAACTTGTTGAGTTTTAGCTATAGGACTATTGCTGCTTTTTCATAGTTTATAAAACTCTCAGAAATACCTAACCAAAAATATGTCAAGACCATTGCCTCATCTTTTTGATTCCAACATCCTTGGTGGTCAAGATAGTTTGCTAAATATTTATTATCAAGTCACAGGATTGCACATCCCAAGTTCAGTACTTGTAGGTACGGCGAGTAATGACCTACTTAATGGTAGTAATGGCAATGATCTAATAGTCGGTGGACTGGGTAATGATTTTATTGTTGGTTCTTTAGGTCAAGATGTTCTCTTTGGCGGAGCCGGTAATGATTTCTTTTTACGTTTACCTAACGATGAAGACGATTTTGTATCTGGGGGTAGTGGTAATGACCTTGTAGGTGGGGGTGGTGGTGACGACACCCTGTTAGGTGGATCGGGTAATGATGGTCTATTTGGTGCTGCTGACGACGATCTGCTCTATGGTGGTGCTGGTAACGACGTACTTTTTGGTGCAGAAGGGCGCGATCGCTTTGTAGCTAAAGCAGGTGAGGGGGTAGACTCTTTTGTTGACTTTAACCCCACCGATGACTTCATTGCCTTAGCTGGTGGTTTATCATTCAATCAGATCAAGATAGAGGCAGTCGGCCCTAGCTCCTTGATTTCTGTGGCTGCAACAGGTGAGTTATTGGCGCTTGTAGCTTTTGTTAGTCCCGATCAGTTCACATCAGCTAATTTTGTACAAGTTAGCAATGCCGAACTGTACTCTCAACACGAATCACCACTTTCACAAGATATTCCTAGCGTTGGCGTTGCAAACCCGCAAACCGTTGGTACAGATGGTAGCGATTTTCTCAACGGAGGTTTTGGTAACGATATTATCCAAGGCGGACTGAGCAATGATGTGATCAACGGTGGAACAGGTAGCGATCGCTTATTTGGTGACGAAGGCGGTGACTTTATTAATGGCGATCTCGGTAACGATTATGTAAATGGTGGTGTTGGGGGTGATTTCCTCAATGGTGGTTGGGGTAACGATACTATTGTTGGAGATGCCGGTGATGACCTTCTCAATGGTGGTCTTGGCAATGACCAACTGTTTGCAGGTGCAGATAACGATGTTCTCAACGGCGATGAAGGTAATGATTTACTCGATGGTGGTTTAGGTTTCAACCTGCTTAGTGGAGGATCTGGACACGATACTTTTGTCTTAGGTAGAGGTGCTAGATTTGACCAAATCTTTGACTTCCAGAAAGGAGTAGATCACATTAAGTTACCCGATCAAATTAGCTTCGGACAACTGTCTTTGATCCAAACTGGTGGTAACGTTTTAATTGCGATCGCTGGTAGCAGTGAACCACCTTTAGCAGTTGTTGATCGTATTCAAGCTAGTAGTCTGACAGCAACAGATTTCATTGCATAGTTGATCTATCTTTTTACACTAATCAGGTACTGTATTATCTGTTGGTGTTAACGTAACCTCCAAAGAATCATTCAGATGTATCGCTAGAACATTAACCAATATGTTCTATCGATACATCATTTATACTAAATATTGTCAGATTTATAATGAGACAAGAAGCTGTAATTATAATTCAAAATCTGAATCATTACTATGGGAAAAATGCGCTGAGAAAACAAATTTTATTTGATATCAACCTAAAAGTTTATTCTGGTGAAATTGTAATTATGACTGGGCCATCAGGTTCAGGAAAAACAACGTTACTGAGCTTGATTGGTGGTTTACGGTCTGTACAAGAAGGAAGTTTGAAATTTTTAGGTGAAGAACTGTCTGGTGTTAGTCAGAACAAACTGGTGCAGATGCGACGTAACATCGGTTATATTTTTCAATCTCACAATTTGTTGAGGTTTTTGACTGCCAAGCAAAACGTACAAATGGCATTAGAATTAAACGATTGCATTTCTCAAACAGAAGCAGTAGCTAAATCAGAAATGATCCTGCAAGCTGTTGGTTTAGAAGAAAGAATTAATTATTATCCAGACAATCTTTCTGGCGGTCAAAAACAAAGAATTGCGATCGCCCGCGCCTTAGTAAATTGTCCTCCCTTAGTGCTAGCAGATGAACCAACGGCTGCATTAGATAAACAATCAGGACGCGATATCGTAAAAATAATGCAGAGCCTAGCTAAAAATCAGGGAACTACTATCTTGTTAGTCACACATGACAACCGCATTTTAGACATAGCTGATCGCATCATAGAAATGGAAGATGGCCTATTAACGAGAGTTCAACTAGGGCAAACGTATGTGTGACTAGTAGTCTGCCAACCCAAAAATGCTGCGTGATGGCTGGGGAAAGGGAAAGGGGAAAGGGGTAAGGGATTTGAAACCTTTCCCTCTTCCCCTTTACCCTTTACCCCGCCAAGTTCACTTGGCGAACTACTAGTCTGATGGGGAGACAAAAGAAGACATCTCCGAAAACTATCAAAGCTTTGCTGTAGCTAGCTTATTTCGTTACAATCATCTTGTGCGTTAAGCATTCAAGAGTTATCAGCCATGAAATTGATTTCCGATCCACCGATTCCTGTAAAAATTCAGAGAATGAAGGAACGGGTGCGGTGGATGCATCCAAGTTTTGTGCAACGGGGAATTGACCAAACCAGCATGGTTATTGATGATCGCAGGGAAGATAGTCCAGAATTTTCCTTTATGGTTATTGGTGATTCCGGCACCAAATCCCATTCTCGCCATCACCCCCAACGAAAAGTTGCCGAATTGATGCTTCCTCACCAGGATGATTGCAGTTTTGTGTTACACACAGGTGATGTAATCTATGTGGTTGGTTCCCAAGAATATTATTCAACAAACTTTATTGAGCCTTACCGAGAATTTATTGTAGGTGGCGACAACCCGAAAAGCATTCCTTATGACCGCATGGTGTTTAATATGCCATTCTTGCCAGTGCCAGGTAATCATGATTACTACGATGTACCGTTGATGTACCGTTTAGTTACTGGCACAACATCTTCATTACGTCGCCTGTTCCGCTACAAAGATATCGAGATTGGCTGGCATGGATCGTATCAAGGGAATGCTTATGCACGGGCATTTATGGACTATACCCAAGCGATCGCTTCCCCGCAAGAGTTAGAACGTCATTTAGATCGACATTATACTGCTAAGACCGATACCGGGCGGTGTTTGCGTTACGAACCCGGACAGTTTACCCGCTTACCCAATCGTTATTACACCTTTCGTTACGGCGGGATTGACTTTTTCGCGCTGGATTCTAATACCTTTAATACACCATCACCTTTACCTGCAACTGAAGAGGGGGAAATTTACCGCCGGGAATTGCAAAAGCGTCGCCAGGAAATAGATCGAGAAGAATTGCAGATTTTGGGAATATGCGATGGCCTCAACCCAGATAAACCCGCCGAAGCTGAACAACTCGATGAACTTAGCGCCAAATTAGACCAAATAAACGAGATCAAAATCGATATTGAAAAACAATTGGCATCTCATAAAATGCCTGCGATTGACTTTGAACAACTTGAATGGTTACGAAGCAGACTAATCGAATCTTGGAACAACTCCGAAGTGCGCGGACGTGTAATCTTTTTCCACCATCCGCCATTCGTCACAGAAGCTACTAAGTGGAATCAGGCACAAACCTTGGCGGTTCGTCACCGCTTGCGCTGGGTGTTTGAACAAGTGGCAGAAAATCTTGGTTCTCTAATTAAAGAACGTCCCATAGTCGATTTAATTTTAAATGGTCACGCTCACTGTTTGGAACATCTTCGCACAACTGATACCGGATTTGCTGACTCTCACATTAACTGCATTATCTCTGGTGGTAGTGGTCATCGTCCCCGCTATCAAAGACGAAAGGGGACTGAATTGATGGAGACTTTTACGGAAATTGCAGGTAAACCCACTCGGAAAGTTGCCGATTCAACGCTTTTTGTGGGTCGTCATGATGACAATTTCCAGAACCGCCTACCTTACTCATGTGTGCGGATTGATGTTTTGGATGGTAGCCCACCCAAGTTTATCATCAGACCGTTGGTTACTGAACGGATTGAAGATGAGTGGTACAACCGCGAACTTGAACCATTTGTAATTTAAACAGCAATACAGTTCAGTTAAGCATTTCTTCCTTCTCTTCCTTCTCTTCCTTTGCGTTCTTTGCGTCCTTTGCGGTTCGTTAAAAAAATTGACTTTGACAAAGAGTTAATACCAATTCTGTATGAATATATGAGGAACGAACCGCAAAGGGCGCATTCGCGCAGCGTCTCGTCAGAGAAGGACACAAAGAAAGAAAATTTGGCGCAGCCTCACAAAGCAATTATATTAACCCAAGCGTATTTATTTAAACGGGATGCGATGCCTATGGCGGTAAACTACGCGCCTTAATCACTTGAAAATCAAATCTAGGCGTTGCTGTGTTGCTTTGAGTGAGTCTGCTGGCGAACTTTTACCTAACAATACAGATTCAATCGCCCGACCTACACTGTCAGAAATCCGATTGTAACCAGGAAATATCGGACGCGAACGCCCGTATTTAGCTTGATCTAAAAATACCTTCACCTGTGGTATTTTTTTGATAAAATCTTGATATTTTGGACTTTCACGAGACTTCAAATTCACTGGTAAATAACCAGTTCCCAATGCTAATTCTGTCTGAAATTCTTCACTCAAAGCATATTCGACAAACTTAAAAGCTGCTCTTTCACGTTTCGGTGTAGTTTTGAAAAAGAAGAGATTCTCACCACCAATAACAGTAGCAGGTTTTTGTCCAACAGGAATTGGAAAAACATCAAAATCGACACCAGTCTCTTGAAATTGTCCCAGAGTCCAAGGGCCATTTAATTGCATTGCAACTTTACCACTGAGCAAGTCATCTGTCTCATAACCCCGTTCTGGGCCAGATAAAATGGCGGAACCATCCGTAATTAAATCACGCCAGAATTGCAAAGCTGCGATCGCGCCTTGATTATTTTGCAAATTTACTGCTGCTGCATTCTGTGAATCACCACTCACCAACTCACCACCACCACTCCACATAAACGGCAACCAGGTGAACACTGTAAATTCTCCCTTTCCCAAAGGTAGAAACATCCCATATTGATCGGTTCGTCCATCACCATTGGTATCACGAGTTAATTTCTTGGCAACTTGTGCAAACTCCTGCCAAGTCCGGGGTAATTCAGTAATTCCTGCCGCCTTAAACAAACTTGGACGGTAAAAAATACCAACATTATTTGTAGCAAAGGGCACAGACCAAATTTTACCGTTGTATTTCATCGATCCATACAAAGCGGGGTCAATTTCGGCTTTGATTGGAGATTTTGCGAGGAGTTCATCCAAAGGTAAAAGCGCATTGAGTTCTACCAATTGACCTGCGATCGTCGGATTGTACCACAATAAATCTGGGGGTGCATTTCCTACTACTGCTGCTAAAATCTTGGGCGTTTGCTGATCCTGTTGCCCAACATAAAGCGACTCTACCTGAATATCTGGGTGGGATTGATTGAATTTGTCTACCAGCTTTTGCAGTACATCCCGATTTGGCGGCGGATTTACACCTTGCCACAGGGTTAAATGAATTACTTTATCTTCCTTAATAACAGGTAGAATACTTTGACATCCAACTAAAGCTATTATGCCTACGAATAATACAAGCAGTAATCTCCTAAGATAATTTGACACTTTCTTTCTTTTTCGCTTGGCATAGCGAGGAGGCGAAAAAAAATTGTGCATAATGTTGATTAAAATGATTGATCGATTCTCGTAGCTGCTTCAACATAACTTTGCCACTTTGATTAGAGTTGCACAATTATCTTAAGTCATGGTTTTTGCAAGCGTTTATATCCTAATCTTGAATAGAGTTTTGATAATTTCAGATTATGGCAGGACACAGTAAATGGGCAAATATTAAGCGCCAAAAAGCCGTAGTAGATGCAAAAAAGGGGAAAACCTTTACTCAGTTATCGCGGGCGATTATTGTGGCGGCTAGAAGCGGCGTACCAGATCCGGCGCTGAATTTTCAACTTCGCACGGCAATTGACAAGGCAAAAGCAGCGAGTATCCCCAATGATAATATTGAACGAGCGATCGCTAAAGGGGCAGGCACTTTTGGCGGTGATAACGCTATCTTTGAGGCGATTCGCTACGAAGGCTATGGCCCTGGTGGTGTAGCGATTTTAATCGAAGCCTTCACAGATAATCGCAATCGCACTGCTGCTGACTTACGTGTAGCTTTTAGTAAAAATGGTGGCAATCTTGGTGAAACAGGTTGCGTTAGCTGGATGTTCGATCAAAAAGGCGTTTGTGTAGTACAGGGTGCGATTGACGAAGAACAGCTTTTAGAAGCATCCCTTGAAGGCGGTGCTGAATCTTATGAGATGACTGAAGATGAGATGGCTGAAGTTTTTACTGATATTGGCAATTTAGAAACCCTTAGTCAGACGCTCAAAAATCAAGGCTTTAAGGTAACTGATGCCGAATTTCGCTGGATTCCTAGTAATAGTGTAGAAGTTACCGATCCAGATCAGGCGCGATCGCTTTTCAAGTTAATTGATACTCTAGAAGGCTTGGATGACGTGCAAAATGTCACAGCTAACTTCGACATAACAGAAGAATTGATGACTCTCAGCATTTCGTAATCAAAATTTGCACAGAGCAAAATGTTACATCTAACTTGGAAATACCAGCAACTCTGATTAGCCAAGTATTCTCTATAATTCCGATATTTTTCCGATATTTTACGGTTGTAAAAATAGACATGAAAGATTCATATCAATTACAAACTCATGACATATACCTATTGGATAGTTAGATTGTTGATTAGTTGATGAGGAATTTCAAGTGAATAAGTTCGCTAAAGCTTTACTTTTGGCTGTGATTTTTGCTGCGCCTGTAACCGCTTTTGCATCTCAAGCTCAAGCTGAATCTATCCACCATGTTGCTACTACAAAATCTAGTAAAATTAAACACGTGAAACACCACAAACATCACAAACATCATGCTAAAAATATAGCTCCTAAAACTCATAAATAGTTACTATTATGTGCAGCAGTTTCTAGTAACTCTGTAATAAAGTTTAGTATTGGTTTCTCTGAAAAAATAACTGCATTATTTAACCCCGTTGAAATCCCTACCAATCAACGGGTTTTTTCATTAACTTGCTCAAGGAGGCGCGATCGCGTCAAAATAAGAGTAAAAGACGCTGTAACCTAACTTAACAATGGCCATAACGCAGCTTGAGCAACCTCTCTCCCCTCAACCAACACCGCCAGACTTGCGGGGATATGAATATGATTTGGTAATTGTCGGCGGTGGGATTATTGGGTTAACTCTAGCCTCTGCTTTAAAAGATTCTGGCTTGAGTATCTTGCTGATTGAGGCGAAAGTCGCATCAGCGGCCGTAGCTAAGGGACAAGCTTATGCAGTTCATCAGCTTTCAGCGCTAATTTACCAAGGAATTGGAGTTTGGGACAAAATATTGCCTCAAATTGCCAAATATTGCCGAGTTCGTCTTTCTGATGCCGATTATCCCAATGTGGTGGAATTTACCACCGATGATATACATACAGCAGAGTTGGGTTATGTGGCAGAACACCAAGCGCTGTTGCAGCCTTTGCAGGAGTTTGTCCAAGATTGTGCAAATGTGACATATCTGTGTCCGGCTGAAGTGGTAAATACTAATTACCAGCAAGATATAGTAGCGATAGATATTAAAATTGCCGATCAGTTATACTCAGTTCGCAGCAAATTACTGATAGCAGCAGATGGGGCGCGATCGCCAATTCGTCAAGCTGCTGGTATCAAAACCTCCGGCTGGAAATATTGGCAGTCTTGTATCGTGGCATTTGTCAAACCAGAAAAGCCGCACAATAACACCGCTTACGAAAGATTTTGGTCTAGCGGGCCCTTTGCGATTTTACCTTTACCGGGGAACCGTTGCCGCATTGTGTGGACAGCCCCTCACGAAGAAGCAAAAGCTTTGTGTGCCTTAGATGATGAGCAATTTTTAGCAGAACTCACCCGTCGCTATGGCGATCAGATGGGGAAATTGGAATTACTAGGCGATCGCTTTGTATTCCAAGTACAACTCATGCAAAGCGATCGCTATGTTCTCCCCCGACTGGCATTAATTGGTGATGCGGCGCACAATTGCCATCCTGTGGGTGGACAAGGTTTAAATCTGGGAATTCGGGATGCAGCAGCTTTGGCACAAGTAATCCAAGCAGCGCACCAAGCGGGTAAAGATATTGGCGACATTCAAATTCTGAAAGGTTATGAACGCTGGCGTAAGTTGGAAAACCTGACTATTTTAGGTTTCACCGATTTGTTAGATCGGATGTTTTCTAATAACTTCTTACCTATAGTGGTGGTTCGTCGCTTGGGTTTATGGTTTTTGCAGCGAGTTCCTGTATTAAAGGTGTTTATGCTGAAATTGATGATTGGCTTGAAAGGACGGACTCCAGAATTGGCAAAACGATAAACGCTAGATTACAGCAGCTTGAAAAATCTGGTTTGGGGTGAGATTCAATTCGGGAAAGGTTTGGGAGATAATGCGATCGCTTTCTCGAAATTTACTTATCTGATATTCTCCGTCAACCAAGTTACAAACGGAGATTGTCGGCTGTTTAGGATTGCCGATAAAATTGCGTCCACCCAAAGCAGCATAATCGACAATCCAGTATTCTGGGATACCCATCTCTTCATAATCAGCATATTTTAAGTAGTAATCGTCCCGCCAGTTGGTTGATACAACCTCAATTGCCAAAGGGATTGATGCACCCAAACTCAGGGTAGATTGTTTTTTCCACAATGGTTCATTTTCCAGATTTGCACGATTTAGCACCAAGACATCTGGAAAATAACCAGAATCTTTTTCAGGAGGTCTAACTATAACTTGGTTAGGGATACCGTAGGGCAATCCTAGACGTTTGATTTCAACAGGAATTTCGACACCTAGAAAGCTTTTAACTTCCTCATGTTCCCCTACTGGTTGTGCCATCTCAACAATTTGTCCTTTATGTAGTTCGTAGCGGACTCGTCGATTTTCAGGTAGCCAATCGACAAATTCCTCGAAGGTTACTAACTTAGGTATGGCTTGAGTCATAGATGATAGAGAATTACTGAATCATAGAAATATTATCTCTAATTGAGCGATCACATTGCTTGCAAATTAGCCTAACCTTTTACAGTGCGATCGCTATAGCTGGAAATAAACGCTCACGAATTGGCTGCCAAAAGAATGGAGAAATTGCTATAGCAAGTTTTGGGTGATGCGTTACGCTAGCGCTAACGCATCCTACAAGATCGGGCGATCGCACTGATTGCTGAGAGGTGGTTTTAAAGAATTCTTAAGAAGGAACAAAGCGTCTAAAGATATCTACAACAGTTGTATTGAGCCTAGTTCTGAAGTTATTATTACAAAATAATGGGGTGGCTAATAGTTAAGCCTTCCCGAAGCCTTGGGGGTACGGGTACTTCTAGAAGTACTTAAGGGCTGCTCAACAGTGCATGAATGGTCTCCGTTCTTTATGAATATTAGGGAGGGGCTTATGATTGCACCTGTTGTCTATACGACAGTCGGTTCATGCGGGGTAGCGGTGCTGCGGAGGTCTGGTGACTACCCAAATGTGCTGAGAGCAGTGTAAGTTTCGGAAAGAGTTCCTCACCAAGAGCAACGCTTAGGGGTTCGATTCCCCTACCCCGCACTTTTGTTAACTACGCGGCATAACAACCACCTTGTAGCGGATGGTTGAAAATTACTTGTGCTGAGTGCGATCGCTTGCTCTTGTAGTAACGCATACCCTATGTAATCAACGTGCTGAATTAAAGATTATCAGCTGGATTTGGGCAAACTAATCAACAAATCCGAATGGCATCATTCAATGACCAACTACCGCAGAAGAAGGATTGAGGGCGGCACTTACTTCTTTACCCAGGTAACACATGAAAGACAACCGTGGCTTTGTACGGATATTGCTCGTCCTTTGCTGCGCTCGGCATTTCTCAAGGTTCGTGAAAAATATCCGTTTGCGATCGATGCCATTGTGTTGTTACCTGACCACATCCACTGCATCTGGACTTTACCACCCAATGATAGTGATTATGCAACTCGTTGGCGATTGATTAAAAGCGATGTCACCAAGCAAGGAGCATCTGGCCTAAAGTTGGAGGCAAACCGGAGTGAGTCACGGCATAAACGCAGAGAAAGCAATCTTTGGCAGCGACGATTTTGGGAACATTGGATTCGAGATGATGCTGATTTTGCTCGGCATTGTGATTATATCCATTACAATCCAGTAAAACATGGGTTGTGTCAGCGAGTAATGGATTGGAAGTTTTCAAGTTTTCACCGATATGTAACACAGGGTATTTATCCGGTTGATTGGGGAATGAAGGAGGAATTGATGCCCTTATTAGAGGTTTGGGATCGGTGAGTTCAAGGTTTTGGGTAATGCGTTACGCTGGCGCTAACGCATCCTACAAGAGCAAGTGCGATCGCCCTGCTGAAAAATAATCCTAAAGATAGATGCAATATTACTTAATAAGCGATATCAACTCAGTACTACCAACCATAGGATTGAAAATTAGTATTTTTGTACATAAAATTAAAAATCTAAAATTAAAAATTTGGTAATACTGATGGTTAGGAGTGTTAAAGTTTCAGGAAATTCATCGGAACTTTTCAGCGGGTATTCATGCTGAAGAAACTACAGAAAAAGCAAATTTCCATAATTGCGGGTGCGGCACTGTTTGCCTTTTTAGCTGGGGCAATGGTATCAGCACCTGAGATTGGTAAAACCGTTGGGCAATGGCTCAAACTGGGTAAGAATCAGGCAGAGCAAACATCTGATGCGAGCATTGCCCAATCAGCCGTCTTGCCACTGATATCACAATCTCTGCCAGAACGGGCGGCAAAACTAGCAGAAATCGCAGGGCAGTCGCGATCGCCAGACCGAAATCGCGCTCGTTATCTTTTGGCGAGTGATTACATTGAAAGAACCCAAGCCCAAAAAGCCCTGGCTTTACTCCAAGGATTAGATAAAGACTATCCCATCCTCGCACCCTATATTTTGCTGAAACAGGCGCAGGCAGAGGATATGCTGGGCGAAGATGGTAAAGCTTCGGATCTCAGGCAAAGTGTGCTGAAACAGTATCCCAAAGAAGCGGCTTCGGTGAAAGCACTATATCTGATTGCCCAACCAAAGCAACAAGAAATAGCGATCGCTCAATTTCCTTCCAATCCTCTAACTTGGGAAATTATTCGTAAACGCTTGCAAGAAAACCCCAATCAGCCAAAATTACAATTGATTTTGGCTACTTATGCTTACGATCAACCAGGCATAGTAGGCGTTTTAGATCAGTTAGTCAAACAGACGACCCTCAAACCCGAAGATTGGGAACTCATTGGTACAAGCTATTGGGAAAATAGCCAATTCTTGAAAGCGGCGAATGCTTATGCCAAAGCACCCAAAACATCGCGCAACCTCTACCGGACTGCACGAGGGTTACAGATTGGAGGCAAAGACAAAGAAATAGCGATCGCCACTTATAAACAATTGGTACAGCAATTTCCCAATACCGAGGAAGCTGGGACTGCATTACTACGGTTAGCAGAAACAGCAAAAACAGGTAAAGACGGCTTACCCTATCTTGAGCAGGTAATTAGTAAATTTCCTAAACAAGCTGGTACTGCATTAGTACAAAAAGCCAAAACTCTCGAAACCCTCAAGGATCAAAAGTCAGCTAGCGCGGCGTGGCAATTACTCATAGCCAAATATGGCAATTCTGATGAAGCCGCAGAGTATCGCTGGAAAATCGCCCAAGATAAAGCCAAAGCCAAAGATTACGTCGGTGCTTGGCAATGGGCAGAGCCAATTGTCACTAACAATCCCAACAGTATTTTGGCTCCGAGAGCAGGCTTTTGGGTAGGCAAATGGGCAGCTTCGCTAGGAAAACAGCAGGAATCTCAAACTGCTTATGACTATGTAATTAGTCAGTTTCCCTACTCTTACTATGCTTGGCGAGCAGCGAATATGCGGGGGCTAAATGTCGGCAACTTCGACAACGTGCGCGTCATGAACCCTGAAGTAATCGCACCCCAGCGTTCATTACCACCGGCTGGTTCTGAGACTTTCAAAGAATTGTATTTGCTGGGTCAAGACCGCGATGCCTGGTTGCAATGGGAAACGGAATTTCAGAATAAACTTCAGCCAACGGTAGCAGAGCAATTTACTGAAGGGTTGATGCGCCAGGCAAGGGGAGAAAATCTCATTGGAATTGACAAAATCTCTAAGTTAGAAGACCGGGAAACACCAGCAGAACTTGCCCAATATCAAACTCTGAGCAAACAGATCGCCTACTGGCAAGCGCGTTATCCATTTCCCTATCTCCGAGAAACTGAAAAATGGTCTATTGAGCGTAAACTCAATCCCCTGCTAGTAACTGCTTTGATGCGTCAAGAGTCAAGGTTTGAGCCAAAAATCAAATCCGTCGCTGATGCTACTGGCTTAATGCAGGTATTGCCGAGTACAGCTAAATGGATCGCCCCACAAATCAAAGTGGATTACAAAACAATAAACCTAGAAAATCCCAACGATAACATCATGCTGGGTACATGGTACTTGGATCATACCCATCAGCAATATAACAATAACTCGTTGTTAGCGATCGCCAGTTACAATGCCGGGCCTGGTAATGTCTCCAAATGGCTGCAAACTCTAACTACACAAGACCCAGATGAGTTTGTTGAACAAATTCCCTTTGATGAAACCAAAAATTATGTACGTCAAGTATTTGGCAACTATTGGAATTATTTGAGACTTTACAACCCTGAGATTTCTGAAATCGTAGGAAAGTACTCAACTACACATCCAAAATTGCCAGCCCAGTGATTCATGCCCAATCCGATGAGTAACTAGGGATAGGTGAGTTTGATTTCACAAGAGGCAGGGCGCATTAAAAAGAGACAAGGGAGACAACAAAGAGAGGGCAGACAACGGAGAGAAAAGCTTGTTCAATAATTCCCCCTTGTCCCCCTGCTCCCAATACTGCTCGGTTAAGCATTTTTAACTTGGAATTGGATTTGGGGAAAAGGTTAAAGGGTAAAGGTTTTTTCTTTCCCTTTTCCCCTTCCCCTTTTCCCTTTAACCGACAAGTATTGCCCCTGCTCCTCTGCCCCCTGCTCATCTTTAGCTACCTATGTCATTACCATTGATCATTGATGTCACCTGCGATTCGACCGCATTAACATAACCTCGATCGTTCAAAACTTGCGTTGGTAACTTATTAGCTTTGATAGCAGCTTGCACTATATCTTTTGCTGTCAGGTTTCCTATTTGGAATTCAGATAACAAAGTACCGGCACTGGGAATACCCTGTTCTCTGAAAGCACCTTGATAAGCTAGAAAAGCAATATTGAAAGGTTGAAGATACCTGACATTTTGCGAATCTGCGTTTATTTGTCTGCCACTATTATTAACTGTTTGAGCGTCAACTATTCCAGGTACAAAAGCAATACAGGCAACGACAAATGCAGAATTTATCAAATTTGTTAGTTTCATAACTCTTTCCTCAATTGAACTAGATTTATTAGTTTATTTAGTAACAAAATCCTATTTTTTAGTAATCTTAGGATCTTGACATTCAGTTCCTATCTTCCGAAATATTCTTTAATCAAAATTACTCAGTCCCATCATTTGATATGCAATAAAAGCAGTATCAAATGATTTGAGAGAATTTACATTCTTGGAAGAGGTAGATAAAACGTCAGAGTTTACGAACGTGTTCATTGATGCGCCAGATTTTTGATTATTGGCTGTATGAACACTAGTGATTTTAGGCATAGAATTAATCCAAGCAACAAGATGTGCAGAATTTATCAAGTTTGGAATTTTCATACAGTTATCCTTAATTAAACCGAAGTACACCAGTCAGTATTATTTAGTTGCATAGTCTGCTTTTTTATAAATCTCAACATTTTTCACTCAGTTTATTTGATAGCTTGGTTTGTTAATTACACCAAATAGCCGAGTCAAATTAACCCCACTCTCAGGAGTTGAAAATTTGTAAAAGATTTAGTAAGTAAAAACTTAGAAAATGTAAAAGTGCGCCAAATCAAATATCTTGTTTGCTAGCCGTTCTCTAAGGTGCGATCGCTCATATATATGTAATAACGATTTTCCCTTCTAGAGATTTTTTACTTTTGGCTATAAACTGAAATCCAACCTTTTTTAGCTACTTAAGTTTCCATACCAATATGCTAATAAATCTTTTCGATAGAAGCAAATACTTTTAATTTTTAATTTGATAAACAAAAGTGATGCTAATTAATACTGGCATTGCAAAATTTTCTCTAAACCTTATTGATTATTGATTTGAGGTTAGATGCGCTCTGGTGTAAGTTAGGCGTTCAGGAGGATAAAATAAGCCGATCGTGTCAAAATGTTAAGTGTATAGTTTATTTGCAAACTCACTTATGCCGAAAGCAATTTGGAATGGCGCAGTTTTAGCCGAAAGCGATAATACCGTAGTTGTGGAAAACAACCATTATTTCCCTGCTGACACCATTAACAAGGAGTACTTCACAGACAGTAATACCCACACTACTTGTCCTTGGAAAGGTGTCGCTAGCTACTACAGTATTGAGGTTGATGGACAAATCAACAAAGATGCTGCTTGGTACTATCCCAGCACCAAGGAGAAGGCTAAGAATATTGAGGGTTATGTAGCCTTCTGGAAGGGTGTAAAAGTAGAGGCTTAATAAAGGTTGCTGGGAGTATTTTAGTTTCAGAAATTGATTTAGTATTTACAGCAATCATCAAACAAAATTTTGTGGAGGTTGACACAAGTCAACCTCCACAGTCTTAAACTCGATCGGAGGCGGAGCGTCTCCGGCTACGCTCCTGAATTCTGTTAGCGATAGCGGAGCGTTTAGCCCGTTCTGAATTCTTCTTCAAGGGCTAATTTTTGTTGGTTTTAGCCATGCAAAAATCTGTGTAACTGTTAAATTAAGTTGCAAAAATTCAGGTACAGGCAATACTTCATCCCCAGTCATCTCTATAGGTTGCTGTCCTGGCAAAAATACCAATACTAAGCGTTCATCTGGATCGATCAACCACCCTAATCGAGTACCGTGTTTTAGACAGTGAAGAATATTTATAATTACCTTGGTTGTATTCTGTTCTGGTGAAAGAATTTCAATTGTCCAATCAGGATAAATTCCAAAGGTATTTTCAATTTCTCCATTTGCATCAAAAGGAATCCGTTCCCAAGCAAATACACTCACGTCTGGTACAATGGAGCGTCCGCCAAAGGTACAGCGTAATTCTGGAAAAGCCAAAGCAATTTCTTGTTCTTCAGCAACTTGGCTAATTGCGTTACAAAGTTTTAGTTGTAGCCGGGAATGTTTGCCTTGTGGCATTGGTTTCTGGTAAATACGACCGTCTATAAATTCACTAGCAGGCTTGGTTTCTGACAGTTTGAGGAACTCTGCTAAGGAGATTGATTTGTGCAGCGTACTTGTCATAGCTGTGCAAATGCCATATTTGATCGGAATCTTAGCATTTTCTGTCCTTGGATTTTAGGAAGCGAGTCTATTCTTCTTGATGTTGCTGCTTAAAGTCAGCTAATACTTGTAGAATTTCTTCTGCTGAGATGTCTTCTTGTTCAGATTTTGAGTATATGGTTATTAAAATAATATTTGTATCTGTTTTTAAATAATAAATTACTCGATACCCACCACTTTTACCTTTTTTAACATCACTATTTTTGACCCGTAGCTTAAAAATTGTATATCCAACTCCGGGTATTTTGTCTCCTGGTAATTCTCCTGATTGCAGTTGTTTTATTATTGGTTGAATATCATTACTAATATTTCGGTACTTTTTGGCTAAGATACGCAGATTACGTTTAAATTTAGCAGTGGCTTCGACTTGAATCAAAGGTGGTTCACTCTGCATCAATACCTTCCCACAGTTGAGATACAGGTATAGTATTTCCGGTCATCGCATCGTACCAACCTTGACGAAAACTTTCACTGGCAGACTCAATAAGTTCATCATCCTCTTCATTCTCTTCCGTTATTAAGACAATGACTCGGACGCGGCTGTGTTTTGCTATAGTCAACGGCTTGTCTAAAGAAATTTGACCCAATTCGTTCACGGTTCCCTTGACTTCAATTGCTTTCATTGTCGTGAATCTGAGTTGTGCTGTTAATAGTATATGACTTGTATATATAAGTTTTGCTTAAGCTGTGGTAACGATCGCATAACCGTTGTCACAAATAGATAAGCGTTCTTAACGAAACAACTTAATTAATAAGTTTTATTTAAGCGTTGTGAACGAAGACATAAGTTTTGTCACAAAAACACAAGCATTCTGGACGAAACAACTTGTGTTCTGGACAAACAGACAAGTTTTCTGTAACAACGGATAAGCGTTCTGAACGAAACAACTTGTGTTGTGAACGAACAGACAAGTTTTCTGTAACAACGGATAAGCATTCTGAACCAAACAACTTGTGTTATGAACCAACGGACAAGTTGTGGTAACGAAAACAACTTTATTTTTAACGCCCGCTTCTGTTTTGGTAACAAATTGACAAGGTGTTGCGATCACGGGAACTTGATTTGTAACGTCGCTACTGCAAAAGTACTCAAATTCCTTTTGGAAAGAGAATTTTTTTTAAGCTTTGCATTGTACGAGTAGCAACATTATGCTGATGCCAAGCTTGATAGAAATTAGGGTAAGGCATATTCTGGGCGCATTTCCAGGCTAAATCATAGTACTTATTAAGCAATTGCGGATCACTGCTTAAACTTTTGACTACCTTAAAGCGATGCTTATTATTTTGTAGAATTTTCTCTAAGCTATTTGCTGCTTCATTATGGATAGAAATATCCACAGATTTAGATTGCAGCAGTTCCACTAAGGCGGCAATCGCAATATCATTGCCTATGCCGATTATCCCTAAGCTTTTTACTGCCTGCCAAGGGATGTAGCCACGCACAGATTTGGATTGCAGCAGTTCCACCAATGCAGCGATCGCAATATCATTGCCTGGGTCGATTCTCCCTAACCTATCTGCTATCTCCATACGGGTGCCGTCATCCACAGATTGAGATTGCAGCAGTTCCACCAATGCAGCGATCGCAATATCATTGCCTGGGTCAATTCTCCCTAAGCTATCTGCTGCCCGCCAACGGGTGTGGCTATGCACAGATTGAGATTGGAGCAGTTCCACTAAGGCAGCGATCGCAATATTATTGCCTGGGTCAATTCTCCCTAAGCTATCTGCTGCCAACCAAAGGGTGTGGCTATGCACAGATTGAGATTGGAGCAGTTCCACTAAGGCAGAGATCGCAATATTATTGCCTGGGTCAATTCTCCCTAAACTAGATATTGCCAGCCTACGGGTGTAGTCATCCACAGATTTAGATTGCAACAGTTCTACTAATGGGGCGATCGCAATTTCATTGCCAGTGCCGATTTCCCCTAAGCTATCTGCTGCCTGCGAACGGGTGGAGTTATCCACAGTAGTTGATTGCAGCAGTTGCATCAAGGCGGCGATCACAATTTCATTGCCAGTGCCGATTTGCCCTAAGCTTTTTGCTGCATGGCTACGGATGTATTTATCTACATTTTTTTGATTGCAGCAGTTGCATCAAGGCAGCGATCGCAATTTTATTGCCTGGGTCAATTTGCCCTAAGCTTTTTGCTGCATGGCTACGGATGTATTTATCTACATTTTTTGATTGCAGCAGTTGCATCAAGGCGGCGATCGCGATTTTATTGCCTGTGCCGATTTGCCCTAAGCTTTCTACTGCATAGCTACGCATATATTTATCTACATTTTTTGATTGCAGTAGTTGCACCAAAGCAGCGATCGCAATTTTATTGCCTGGGTCGATTTGCCCTAAGCTTTTTGCTGCATGGCTACGGATGTATTTATCTACATTTTTTGATTGCAGCAGTTGCACCAAAGCAGCAATCGCAATTTTATTGCCTGTGCCGATTTGCCCTAAGCTTTTTGCTGCATGGCTACGGATGTATTTATCTACATTTTTTGATTGCAGCAGTTGCACAAAGGCAGTGATCTCTGTTGTATGGTTAATCTGTTGCAATGCTGATCTAGTTTCTTCCTCAATTGGTTTAAAAAAACTTTTCCAACTGTTCTGTTTATTGAAACAACCACAGTTCCACTTGACAATTTGTGTTACTATTTCATTGGCTCTAGAATAACCTCTGAACTCTGCAATCCCTGCGGCTGCTAAAAAATAAGCTCGATACTCATAAAATCCTTTTATAGCCACATCTTTTCTATTCAACTTGCCACATTCATCTTTAAAAATAACTAAAGAATCCATAAACTGTTGCTTTTGGTTTTTTAGGTTTTCTTCTTCTCTCCCCAACCAAAGTAATATTGTTTGCTTCCACTGCGGTTCAAAGATGCGATAAGTTCCTTGGCTGGGATTTTTCGGAACGTGATTGAGAAAGAAATGCCAGTCATTAATTGCTTTAGCAGCAAAGTATTCTTGAAATGAGGCATGAAAGAAAGCGTAAACAGGTTTTCTATTTGTATCTACCCCGACACAATTCAACCAGCCGCGATTTAGTGCCAATTTTAGCAGCGAATTTTCATCATCAGCATCTCCCAAAAAGTGAGTAACAAAACCTTGCCGCAAGCGAAAACGAGTTGCTTCTTTGTCTATTGCTGCTTTAGCTAATTCCCCTAATTTGACATTAAGTTGTTGACGCTGTTCAAATGTTGTAGCAAATTCGGCTTTTTTCCACTTGTCGAAGTCATCAACAAATTGCTGATAGAGTCCCGCTTGAGTATCGGGTAATTTACCATCTCCCGATTGCCAATTTAAACACAGCAGCGTCAACCGCAAAGGATTTTTCACTAAATCCTGAATCCGTTCTTTACCTGATTCTTTTAACGCAGTACATAACTGCTTTCCAGTTTCAGGAATAACAGCGAACCATCTGTGAATAAATCTCTCTACCTGTTCTGGATAAGAAAAATCTAAACTGCGATAAATATCAAAATCATCAAGTGCATTAATGCTGCCATCCCACAAATTAACCCGACAGGTCAGCACAATTCGCACTTGAGAAATTAACCCCCCTTCACGAAATTGCCGTGCAATCTCTGTTAGAGGATTAGATGCGGATATTTCATCTAACCCATCTAACAACAGCCACACATTCTTTTGATTAAACAGAGCAACAAAATTATCCTTCAGTTGCTTAGTGGCTTCAGCTTTACCTATTTTCTCAGCTACCTGAGTTAACCAAGTTTCAAACAGATAAGATTTTAGTTCCTGACCTCGCAAATCTGCTAAAGATACCCAAATAACAATCGACTGGTGAATCTCACGAGATACCCAATCAGCAATCTGCTGTAATAGTGTTGTCTTTCCTGCTCCTGGTTCGCCAATAATTGCAATTCGCTTACCTTGACTTTTAGGCGTGTTTTTCTGTTTGAGAACTTCATCTAGAAAAACATTATGCTCAAATGTTTTAGTGATTTCTGTCTCCTTGTACAGTTCTGAACCCTGTTCTGGAGAAACATCACCTTGACGCTTCGATACTTTTTTGCGCTCAACTAATCCCAGTGGTACGTAAACATCATCAACTTGCAGGTTAACGCCTTCAGTTGATGTCAAAGGATATGTAGTCAGCTTGCGCCGTTCTGCCAGTATTTCACGGCAGATTTTACGCCAGTCATCGGGAGTTAACTTTGTCCCATCCTCCCCTTGAGACGGCTGTAGTCAGTTGTAAGTATTGTGCTGTTCTTCGATTGTGATTTGTTGGGCAACTATTGCACCTTTCTCAGCTTTTATTTCTTCTGCTAACTTCGCAAAGTTATTGACAACTGATGGCTGTGACTTGATTTCTTCTACTAATTTTTTAATTTCCTTGGCAGTCTCAGACTGGTCGTTGTTAACTGCTGCTTCCACTTCCACAACAGCTTGAGCAATTTCTGGATTTGCATCTGCTGCTGCTTTTAGTTCCAACACTGCTTGACCATAATCTAAAGGCTGCGATTCATTTCCCTCAACAGCGCTGGTGAGTAATGGCGATTTATTCTTTTGGCGGAGTAATCCGATTAACTTGCCACCTAGCGTCCATGTAGCATCACCAAGGTTTTCGCCAATTTTCTCCTGTGCTTTAGTCCAAAGTGTAGTTGCGATCGCAGTAGCAACAGCCGTCAGTGTTACAGTTACCATAAATTCACTACAAATTGAATTAAATAATATAAATAGTATTACGCAAATGGGCAATTATTACTGATGCAACCCAGTTCTTAGAGGATGTTTTAAAAGTCCCCTTATCGGTATTAAAAGTTCAGATCCCCCTAAATCCCCCTTAAAAAGGGGGACTTTAATTCCGGTTCCCCCCTTTTTTAAGGGGGGTTAGGGTAGGCTGTTGACTCTGTGCCTTTTTGGAGAGTAAAAGTTCATGCTGTTTCTGTGTCATTAATTTGGGTTGAGAATAAAGTTTTTCTCTTTGAGAGCATAGACTGTCCAAAAACCTCCGCAAGCCACTCTTCGACATCGAAAAAACTAATAGATTCAAGTGCATTTTTCACAACGGTAGTCGTTAAATTCATAGTAGATAAACAAATGGTTAACAACATTTGCCCCATTTCTTTAATTGGACACCGAGCAGAAAATTGTTTATATTTTCCAAACAAAGATTCAATGATATCAGAAGTGGCTAAAAAAGTTTGTTTATCCTTAATTTGCGAACACTCATTAGTCACGTAATCAAATATCTGCTGTTGAAAATATTGGAGCGAATCATTCACCAAATCAGATTGATTTTGCTGAAAATATTGCAGAGTTTGAGAATTAAGTCCTAATTGTTTTAATTGGGTTTCTAGGCGGCGCGTCATTGTCACCATTTGATTCCAATGAATCAAGTCTGTTTCATAATCAGCTAACCATGCCAACTTCTCTACTATTTTTGAAAGAATCAGCTTATGTTCAATGTCTGGCATTAATTGAATCAGAGTCTCTACCGGAGAGTTTAATAACTTAATTGCCCAATTAGTCAGTCTTTCAACATTAAAATAGCGACATTGAGAACGTTGTGATGGAGGAGATAAAAAAGATAATTCTGTTTGCTGGAGTTTTTGCCTGCATCTGTGACATTTTTGCAGAAATGACTGATATCTATCATTCGCATCTAACTTATATTTTAAAAGCAAAGCCATTGCATGAGTAACATCATGAGTGTAAATAATTTCTGGATGATTCTCTTGATATAGCTTGATTCCACGCGCTAAGTCACTACTATGATCTGCGACTATTTGTACTGGTACACCAACTAGCTCAGTTATTTTCTCTAGCTGATGAAGAATCATTTCTCCTTTTGTCGAACCCATAATTTCTAATCCTAATAGTTCGACATCTTCATGTGATAAAGCTCGTCTTTTAGAAACTACTTGTTCGCTCAAATGCTCCTGTGAAACTCCTAATACAACTAAAGCTTTTTGCTTTCCAAGTTCGAGTGTAAAATCAACAATAAATATCCAATCATCCCGATATTCTTTTTTTCTTGTCAATTCATATATCCCCATCCTCCCTAACCATTTTCTTATACAAGTAAAGCTTGGGGTTATCTTTGATTCAGAATTAAATAACTCGAATACTTTTTCTGCTGCTCTAAAACTGATGCCACAGTCAATTAAAAGTTCTAAAGCTTGTTGAATCGTCTGAGCATCATAAGTATGTCCCTTGATACTTAGTTCATCACTATATTTGTTATCATCTAAGTTGATGTCCTCGCTAACATTTTCTTCTTTTTTTCACTGACTCCTCCTATTCTCTGCTCTTTTATCTCTGATTCTGCTGCCAGCGCTCTCTGTTTCCAATACTCTCGTGACGCAGTTAAATCTCGGACTTTTATTTCTAATGCTCTCACTTTTTTTGTTTCTCTAACGCTTTTTCTCTCCAGCTATCTCGACCTTTCTGAAACAACCGTACTAATCTACTAACTGGGCTTTTAAACTCTTGCATTTGCTTTAACTTTTCTCGACTTCAACAACATCATTATTGCATGAAATAATTTTGCCTTAAAACCAACAAAGTCAACAGCCTAGGGTTAGGGGGGATCTAGAAGTACTTAAAAGCACAGCCAAACACTTTTAAAACAACCTTTTAAACCGCGCAGGCGGGTTTTGTATTTCGACTCTGCTCAACACAAGTTTGTGTAGCCGCGATTTCTAATCGCCCACGCACTATAAAACAAACGGTGCATTAGCCTTTGGCGTAACGCACCATAAAAAAATATATAAAACCTAATTATGAATTATCAATTAGAAGCTGCCTTTTCTGCCACATTCCGAATTATTTCCTCCAACGTTTGAAGTAACTCTTGCTCATTATAAGGTTTAGAAAAGTAAGCCCGCGCCCCCAATTGCATCGCCAACTGCCGATGTTTGTTACTACTACGAGAAGTCAGCATTGCAACTGGAATATTTTTTGTATCAACGTCTGAATTTACCTTACCTAAAAAGCCATAACCATCAAGACGAGGCATTTCAATATCACAAATTACTGCCTCAACTCTCAATCCACTATGGAGTTTTTCTAAAGCATCTTGACCATCTTTAGCTTGCTCTACTTGATACCCTCCTTTTTCAAGAGTCAGGGCTAAAAAGCGGCGAACGTTAATTGAGTCATCTACGATTAAAATTGTACCTTTCTGCTTAACCGAAGCTGCTGATATTTTGTTTTCATCAAATATCAAGAACGGTGTTTTTAACCTTGCCGATGGTAATTGAATCCCTTTAGGAGTCCGGCGATTTGTAGCAATCCAATAGAGCAATTCATTAACATTAACGAGTGGTACTACTCGACCATCACCGAGAATTGTGCAGTTGCTGAAGCCTTCCGGTAAAGGTATATTTCCCTCAACTTGGCGAATAGCAACTTCTTGTTCACCCCAGCAACGGTCTATTTGGATTGCTACTGGCTGATTATTCCCTTTGACTACTAACACACTGTTAGCATTAATTGCTGCCGGAGTCTCTAATTCTGAAGTATCGTAGCGCAGACAATTAAACTCTAAATAGGGAGTCAGGCGAATCAGTGGCAGCATGGTTCCTTGCCAATTTAGAACTTCGCTACCTGCCATTTGGAAAACTCTCTCGTGTTGGAGTAAGAATATTTCTGAAATGACATCTGTGGGAAATGCCAACAGCATTTTGTTGATTTCTACCAGCAGAACTCGCGCAACGGAAAGTGTAAATGGTACTGATAGGGTGAAGGTAGTACCAACTCCTGGTTCCGTATCAACTTTCACATCTCCTCGAATTAGTTTGAGATTGTTACGAACTACATCCATGCCGACACCTCGACCAGATAATGCTGTAACTTGCTCGGAGGTGGTAAAACCTGGTTCAAAAATTAGTGATAATAGTTCTTCATCACTAGCATTAGCGAGTAGAGAAGCATCCAATCCCATAGCTAAAGCGCGGGTGCGAATTTTCTCTAGAGAAATACCCCAACCATCATCTCGGATGGTAATCAGGGTGCGATTACTGCGGTGACTAGCTGTTATTTCAATCAATCCTTGTTCTGGTTTACCCAAAAGACGACGAGTGCCAGAGTCTTCGATACCATGATCGAAAGCATTCCTTAAGAGATGCATTAAAGGTTCGTTTAATGTTTCTAAAATGCTGCGTTCAATTAAAGTATTGCCGCCTTCAATTTTTAACTGAACATTTTTCCCATACTCTACATTTAAATCGCGCAAAGCTCTAGGAAAACGTTCGGTCAAATCGGACAGTGGCCGCATTCGGATGTGATTTAATTTTGTCTGTAACTGTTTGGATGTTTTGTTGATTTTACGAGCAATTTGGTCTGTATCATCTACACTGAGTTGCACATCAGTTGTAACTTCCTGTACCTGAACAATGGTTTCCATAACTTCCTGCGATCGCAGGTTTAAATCGTTATAGCGATCCATTTCTAAGACATCAAATTCTCTGTCTATACCTTGTGTTTGCTGGCCATTTTCAGCACGTACATGTAACCCAGAAGCTTGAGTAGAAATTTTGTCATAAGCTATACGCAAATCCTGGTTTTCTCGGTCGAGAACTTGTACTCGCTGGTTCAGGTTTCGAACGAGTTTGCGTAATCTTTCTAGTTGCGAGTTTAAGCCATTTCGCTGAACAATCAGTTCGCCAAATAAATCATTAATTTGCTCTAGTTGTTTACTGGGAACTCGAACGCTATTTTCATGAATTTCTCGATCTTTAACAACGCCATTTGACTCTCCTTTTCCTTCACTAGATTTAGCATCGGCAGGATTATTTTCTCTAGTAAATATGGGATTTTGTTCTGTAACATTGATAGAATTAACATCATCTGCAAATTCTGCATCTACAAATGTAAAATTAGCAGCGATACCTGCGCTAGGCTGCGCCAACGCTTCATCATTAGTCCAATTTTCTCTAGTATTTTCTGGCTGCCAAACAGGTGTTGGCACTGCTTCTGGCTCGACAATATCTATCTGTGCGATGGGAAGCTGTGGTATTACTTCTGCTGCTGGTAATAGTAGCGGTGATTGCGTAGAACTAGCAAAATCAAGTTCTGTAGGTAAGTTATCTAGTTGATTTGTCAGCACCAAAGCTTGCGATCGCCGCCATGCTTGCAATGCTAATTGGGCAATTTCGGGAATACGTGAGCTGCTAACCGTTTCCAATTGCCGCGTTACTGACTCACAAAGCTTGGTAAAAGCTGCCAACTGGAGCATTTCACCCAAACCGCCCAATTCCGCTGCCATGATCACAATTTCTTCATGCAAACCAGGCTGTTCGCTATCTGCCAATATAGATTCTAAACGCTGCAAACACTCTTCTACTTCTGTGGCAAATAGCAAGGGGATAACGTCTTGCCCATCCTCTGGGGATAGCATGGATGAGGCATCCTCCGGGGTGGGGTCGCCCAAGCGATCGTGCAACTCATCAAAAACTGGGTAACAAAAGGTTGCTAACCACGCATCTTCAACAACATTTCCTTCTGCCAGCAATTCGACAATCTGACGCAGCCAATCAACTCCAGATAGCAATAAACTTTGTAACTGGGTGTCAATTTCTAGAGAATTTTTTTTAGTTTTTAAAACTTTAAAGGAATCTTCCAAACGATGGGATAAATGACTTAGCGATTTAAATCCCATCATCCCCGCGCCACCTTTAATAGAATGAGCGGCCCGGAGTGCAGCATTGATTTTCTCTAAATCAATGCGGTTAGTAGTATCAATTTCTAACAATACCCCTTCTAAGGTATTTAAGTAATCAGTTGCTTCTTCCAGAAACTGCATCTGGATTTCTAATTCTTTGTCTTGTAACATGGTTTTTGTCCTTAGTTATTGGTCAATAAATTTTGGATTTTAGATTGCCGATTTTAGATTTTTCTTCCAATCCAAAATCTAAAATCTAAAATCTAAAATTTGTATGGTCATTTGTCACCGGTCATTAGTAAATGACAAATGACAAATGACAAATGACAAAATTAACTAACTTTGAAAGCCTCGACAGTCTCTTGTAACTGTTGAGAAATCTCCACCGTTTGTTGTAGAGATTCGGAAACTTGACGAGAAGAATCACTGGTGCGTTGTGATATAGCAGCAATATCTTTCATCAATTGGCTAACACTTTGTGATGTTTCAACTTGAGATGCAGTTGCACTGGAAATCGACTGTACTAAGGAGTCAATTTGACGCGATACATCTAAAATTTCACTCAAGCTTTGTTTCGCCTCCTCCACGATTAGAGTCCCTTCTACCACTTGGGTAGTGCCTATTTCCATCGCTTGAACCACTTCACTGGTTTCTCGTTGGATATTTTCAACAATTTGTTCAATTTCTTGGGTTGCTGCGGCACTTCTGACTGCTAATTCGCCGACTTCTTCAGCAACTACGGCAAAACCTTGACCTTCTTCACCTGCACGCGCTGCTTCAATGCCGGCGTTAATGGCTAGTAAGTTAGTTTGAATGGCGATTTGGTTAATCAAGGAAACTACACGGGAAATTTGTTGCGAAGATTCTCCCAAACGTTTCACCTTCTTAGCAGTTTCACCCACAGTTTCCCGTAAAGATAGGATATTTTGTACTGTCAAATCCATCGCGTGTCCACTCTTGGTAGCAGTGTTAGCGGCATGATTGGCAACGAAAGCAGCTTTTTCGGCGCTTTCGGCTACAGCTTTCATGGATTGGGTCATTTGGTCAACAGCATCTAGGGTGCGGTTGATTTCGGCAGCTTGCGTAAGCGCTTCTTCTGCTAGGTGGCGCATTGCTCCTTCGTTAGAGCCAATGGCAGTATTAACGTGGGTGGCAGCTTTTTGAACTTGGGTAACAATATCGCGGAGACTTTCGACAATTGAGTTGAAAAAGTCGGCAACAGTGCCGATTTCTCCAGCCGTCACGTCTGCACGTACCGTCAAGTCGCCTCTGGCTGCACCTTCTACGTCGTTGAGTAGTTCTAAAAGTTGTTGTTGCAGTGTTTCTTTTTGATGCCGTTCATCGTCAGAATCGGTGATTCCAATATTCCTAACTTGTTCTATCTCCTCTAATAACTTGGCTTGTTCTAAGGCATAGCCAACTTGAGTTGTTATCTGTTGAAATAAGTCAATTTCCGGCTGTTGCCAAATATGAACAGTTTCGCAATGATGAGCAATTAATAAGCCTAAAAGTTTTTCTTGAGCAAGAATTGGTACAACCAAATTACCTTTTACGGCAAATTTTTCTAATAGTTGAATGTAACTATTGGCATTTTTCAAACTTTGGTCTTGATGAATATTTGCAACTGCTTGCACCTGTCCATCACTCTCGATTTCTATATAACGTTCCCGAAAATAAGGATCGTCGATTTTCACTCCGAGCATTTCCGGCCAATTACCAGTTACCGACTCCGCAACAACAACGCCATCCCGATTATCTGAATTCAGGCTATAAATTATTACTCGGTCTGTTTTTAGAACTTGCTGAACTTCTTTCACTGCTGCGTGATAAATATCTTCAGTTTTCAGACTTCTCCGAATTCGTAAGGTAATATCTGCTAGTAATTTTGCCCCTTCAACATCTACTTCTTGTTCTTTAACTAAAACCTGCAATTGTTCGGCCATCAGGTTGATATTTGCACTCAATACCCCTAATTCGTCTTCTCTTTCGATTTCCACACGGGTATTGAATTTACCTTGACCAAGCTTTGTTAATGCCGCAGTTGCATTGAGAATTGGCAGTGTAGTAAGTTTAGCTAACCAAGATGCGATCGCACCCACAATCAATGCTGTCAGTGCTGTACCAATCGCTATAGTCCACAACAATTGTCTTTGCGGCTCAAATACAGTTGCAGTGTCTGTGGACAAAAGTACTTGCCAGTTTAAATCAGGTAAGCCATCTAGCTTGGTGGCTGGTACGTAGCTGACTAATTTTTGTTTTTTGTCCGTTTTAGGAACATCTATAAAACTATCTACCTTGTTTGCTGTCAGCAGTTTGGGTAAATTAGCATACTCTCCCTTTGCCTCTTTCCCCAATAATCCCTTTTGGGGACTCAAGAAAACTGTTCCTGAAGCATCAAGCAACTGGTATTGTTGTCCATTGGCTACGTAGTTTTTGATGACTTCTTCTAAGGATGTTACAGGCAGCCGCGCTCTTACTACACCAATGGTTTGACCTGTCCTTTTCTCTTTCACAGGTGCAGCTATATAAATACTCACTACACCAGCATTTTTTACTGCTTCCGGTTTACTGATGACAGGAGTATCTTTTTGTAAAGCATCTTGAAAGTAGGTAAAGTCTTTTTGATTTTCCAGGGGTTCGCCTGTGGATTGGACAATTAAATTACCTTGACGATCAAAAACAGCCACGCTGTCATAAGCTTTGTAGACTTCGACAATTCGATCTAAAACTGCTTGTTTTTGTGAATTGCTGATACTATCTTGGGAACTTGTCAAAAAAGGCAAACTTGATATTACCTGAATATCTCCGTAGCGTCCCCACATGAAGCGGTTAATTTTATCACTTAAACCAGTTGCTTCAGCTTGTTGAGACTGGGTAATTTGCTTAGTAATGGACTTGTTGGCAAAAGTAAAAGCGATCGCACCAATGCCCAATACTGGTATTGTACCGATTGCGATCGCTAAAATAGTCGCCTTCTTAGCCAATCCGAGTTTTGTAAAAAAGGCAAAAGCCTGATTCAGCGAAGAATTATTAGCAGTTCCGCTACTATTCTTAGTTGGTAGTTTTATGACACCACTAGTTATTTTTTGCGATGAAATTAGCGATGCTCTATTTTGAGCGCTGTTACCTTGATTTGTGTTGGTTTTATTAAACATAAAAATAGTTCTCCTAACTATGTGAATAAGAACACTAAAAATCCTTTTTAGTAGTACATTTTAATCACTGCGGAGAATAGAAGACTGCCCAATTGCCTGTGCATCTAATACCAGCAAGATTTCTTCTTGTTGGACAACGCAGCCACATAAATAAGGAACTAAACTGGATGCCACTTGTCCTATAGGAGAATGAATCTCATCAGCAATGAACTTAGTTGTACCTTTGATTTCTTGCACAACTAAACCTAGCACTAATGATTCAACTTGGATAACGATCGTACTGTATTGCCGCAGTCGATAATCGAGAGATTCTAAATTGAGCATTCTTGGTAAATCAACTACCCAAATTATCCGACTCCGCCAATTCATTAATCCTAATATGCAGGTGGGCATATTAGGCATTGAAGTTACAGATTCAATAGGTACAAGAATTGCTTCTTGCGTATGCTTCATTGATAAAACAGCAGCAGTCTGTTGATTTAGCTGAAACTTTAGATAACTGTCTGCTAAATTATTTTGATTTGGTTTTAAAGGAAGTGTAATGTTTGTACTAGTCATTGATTCAAATTACCACCGATTTAATAGTACGTAGGAGATGTTCGCGGGTGTAAGGTTTAGTTATGTAGGCATCTGCACCTTGTCTCATTGCCCATAAACGGTCAATCTCTTGGTTTTTAGAACTACAAATCACAATCGGCACTTTTGCAGTAATCGGATTTCTTCTCAGAGAACGACACAATTCAAATCCGCTCATCTCTGGCATTACTACATCAGTAACTATCGCATCTGGTTTTTCTAACACAGCTTTTTCTAAACCCTCTTTTGCACCACTTGCTTTAATTACGTTGTAACCACTCTCTTTGAGATAATGGCTCATTAATTCCAATTCACTGGGAGAATCTTCTACAATCAAAATTGTGCCAAGTAAAGTTAGACTCACTATATAAATCTCCTAAAAAATAACTTAAGGCGATTAAATTTGCTTATAGTTATTGGTTGCTACTAAAATTAACCAAGATGTTTAAAAACCATTTTTAGTAATTCTGATTGTGTAAAAGGCTTAGTCAAATATCCTGACGACCTAACCATTTTCGCTTTTGCCCTGTCGATAAATCCTGTTCTACCAGTCACCATAATGATAGGTGTGTGTTTAAAAGCTGAATGTTTTCGTAATAAGGAACATAGCTCATAACCATCTAAGCTTGGCATCTCAACATCTAATAAAATCAGATCGGGCTTACTCCGCAAAATTTGCATTAAAGCCTTCACCGGATCGTTTATCATCACAACAGAAAATGTATTTTCATCCAAAAAGTGTTTAATAGAATTTAAAACTGTTTGGCTATCATCAATGCAGGCAATTGTATATAGTTTTTTGGTAGCAGGTAGTTGATTAGTTTTATTATTTTCAGGAATATCAAAGTTGATTGATATCGGCAACTTTTGCCCAAGTTTTATTTGTAGTGGTGGCTGAGTTTGAGATGGTTGTATTTTAGATAAAACTTGGGAACCTGCACCAGACGGAATTGATGACTGGATATTTTGCCGATTTCTTAACTGTCTTTGACAGTGTTCAACAAGTAACCGCAAATCCAGGCGACAGAACTTTGGTAGCTCATCCAAAGAGCTTTCCGGGCTGAATTCATAGCTACCTTCTTTTAAACACAGGAATGATTCCAGTACTTCTTTTGCCAATTCGTCTATCAGGCTTGCTGCTTGCACAGCAGTAATATAATCCTGATTGACTAACCAACAAATAGCTTGGTAATCCGCATTGGGTATTGATTGATGTTCATTCTTCGTCTCAAACATCAGCCGCATTTGCACGCGAGTGGCGCTGTTGAGAGCAGGAATCTGCTGGCTTAAGCGTCGCAAGTGACTGTCAAGCCGCTCAAACAGTTTATCTGAATAGGAGGCATAAGTAAGTTTACCGTCCTCTAGATAAATTGACCAAGAAACTATTCCAGTAAATATGCTTAAGCACCCTGTAGCACGGCGGCTGGTTAATTGTGCCAACAGAGATAGTGGATGTAGTTTCTGGAACAACCTGTAGCTACCTATAGGAGTTGTGCTCATTTTGCTTTTACTTCAGCTAAATTCGATACGTGTTGGCTAAATTAGTATAGAGTTATTCCACAATTGAAATCAGCTAAAAAGCATCAAACTTTTGTATTTTAAAGTACATCAGTTTATATCTAGGTTTGTGGTAAAACTCAACGAAAGTAGCGTTATTTTCAGATGAGTAAATCTTAGTAAATTCATAAATCGTTATTAATTTACTTACTGTTACTGAGATTGATAAACATCTTGCGAGAATAAGACATAAAAATGTCAAGACTAGATGAAGCCACTTTCCATTGAGTAACCCCCATCTGACCACAGGAATAATACTGATTTTGTAGATAGTGATATATTTGAATTTATGTATTTACACTGAAGTAAGCTCTATTTTTGAAGGAGCTAAACGCTAGATGAAGCCACTTTGTATCGAGTTACTTCAACTTGACCACAGTAATAATACTGGTTTATTGATAATAATAAATTGATTTTTTATATGTTTTAGTTTCATGAACAGAGATAATAGTATGTCTTATTTCACTGTTCATACCTCGGTAGATGCTGCGGAAGCCTTACCAGCAGAATTTCTCGAAAAGTTCCAGAAAAAGTATTAGCAGCAGGATTAGTAGTTTTCCATTCTATAACTGCGTCATCGTGAGAACTTTCGATGATATTATCTGCGCTATCAATAATTTTTTTTCACAGGAAAATCAGGAATGGGATATGTAATTTGTGCTGAGGAAATATTAGAAAATACTAAGTTGAAAAGCAAAACTAGTAGTCTGCCCCATTAAATTTGAGGGGTAAATACGCTTGTAGTGAGGACTTTAGTCCTCAAATATTCAAGCACTAAAGTGCTTACTACAAACCTAGCGAAATTAATGGGACAGACCACTAGTTTGTCTTAATGACAATAATCTGTCACCGACAAAAAAATTAGTCACTGCACAGTATAACTACCAGCCTAGATAAGGCAATTCAATTTATTAAAAATGCGGATAAAAGGACTTGAACCTTCACTCCTTTCGGAACTAGAACCTAAATCTAGCGCGTCTGCCAATTTCGCCATATCCGCATCAGTTTACTATCATACCATAAGAAATTATTTTTGTGAATAGGGAATTAGGGGGACAAGGGGAGCAGGGAGGAGAGGGACAAGGGGACAAGGGGACAAGGGGACAAGGTGACAAGGTGACAAGGGGACAAGGTGACAAGGTGACAAGGTGACAAGGTGACAAGGTGACAAAAGTTTAGAACTTACAACAAGTCTTTCCCCTTGTCCCCAATTCTCCTTGTCCCCAGTCCTCTTGTCCCTCTGCCCCATTCCCAATGCCCAATGCCCCATACCCAATTACATAACCGCAACACGAGGCAAACGATGCTTGAACCCGCAGAGAATTTCCCATGAAATAGTATTTAGTTGTTCTGCCCAATCGTCTGCGGAAATTTGTTCTTTTCCCTGTTCCCCTAGTAAGGTGACTACTTCTCCTTCTTGGATATTGGGTATAGCACTTACATCCAGCATCAACTGATCCATTGTAATTGTGCCGATTTGCGACACTCTCTGACCACGAATTAACACCTGCATTTTGTTAGAAAGACTACGAGGAACGCCGTCAGCATAGCCAATTCCCACAACAGCGAGGCGAAGTTCACGCGGGGCAATAAATTTATGCCCGTAGCTAACAGCAGTTCCTGCCGCAATTGTTTTAACTTGGGTGACTCGTGCTTTAAGTTGCAAAACAGGCTTGAGGTCGATCGCATTTTGTAAATGCGGTGCTGGGTAAAGTCCATAAACGGCTAAACCTACTCGCACAATATCGTAGTGCAATGCCGGATTTGTGAGTGCAGCTGCTGAGTTTGCCAAGTGCAAGCAAGGCACTTCAATTCCCATAGCTTTGATTTGAGCGATCGCTTCCTCAAATCGTCTATGCTGTTCTTCCATTGCCGTTGTATCAGGATCGTCTGCTGTTGCCAAATGAGAATAAATACTGGCAATCGATAGATGTGGTAAGCGCTGCACTAATTGCACAAATTCACCAGCTTGCTGCCAATTAGTTCCTAACCTAGACATACCCGTGTCTAATTTGATGTGTACGGGCACTGGCGAACCATGATTCATGGATTCCAGAATATTGGAAAATACCAAAGCTTGCTTAGGGCTACAGAGTGTGGGCTGAAGTTTCCATTGTGCGATCGCATGAATCTGCTCTGGTGTATGAGTTGCTCCTAAAATCAAAATGGGCGCTTCAATCCCGCCTTCTCGCAATTGAATAGCTTCTGGAACTGTAGCGACTCCCAGCCAACTAGCTCCCGATTGAATTACAGTTTGGGCAACTGTCACCGCACCATGTCCATAAGCATCAGCTTTTACTACTGCCATCAACTGGGTACGCGGTGATAAAAACTGCACCAATTGCTGTACGTTGTACGACAACGCCCCCAAATCAATTTCTACCCAAGCTCGTTGCGAAAACCACGCGTAGGTGTCGCACTGCTGATTAGGAACTACACCAGGGATTTGTTTGCGACTTAACATTTGTACTGACTCCTATCCCACCACGGCTAAACTTTCAAGTTATCTATCTATACACGCTCCTAAAAGCGAGATCAGATTAAATAGGAAGTTTAACCTTCATATTGGAAGTGATACAAGATGTTGCAGTAGTAAACTAAAAGTTAAGATTTATGAGTAGGGAGTTAAAGGTAAATCTTATGGCTCGGTTTTTTGCTGTGTTATTTGCATTAACCTACGTAAAATCCTTGGTGTGACGTTAGAAGTTTTACTTCCAAACTCCTAACTCTTCACTCATAACTCTTAAGTCATAAATTAATTGCCGAATTCTGCCGAAAGTATAATTTATTCTCATCTCCCTAGCAGGGTGTATTTGTGTTAACATTTATGTAAAGCTAATACCCTGAGCGCAGATAAATGGGGAAGGTTTTAGTCTTAAACGCATCTTACGAACCTCTCAATATAACGAGTTGGCGGCGTGCTGTGGTTCTGTTAATCAAGGGCAAAGCAGAACGCGTAGAACACAACGGTAAATTTTTGTACTCGGATTTTCCGTTGCCGACCGTAATCCGGTTACGTCATTACGTGCGTGTTCCTTATAAAGAAATTCCTCTAACTCGCCGAAATATATTGCACCGTGATGGTCATGCCTGTCAATACTGTGGTTACACAGGAGATGAGTTGACTTTAGACCATGTAATACCGCGATCGCGCGGCGGGGGCGATGCCTGGGAGAACATTGTGACAGCTTGTGTCCGTTGCAATGTAAAAAAAGGCAGTCGGACTCCCCATGAAGCTCACATGCCTTTACGCCATCCTCCTCGCCAACCTTATAGCAGCCTCTATTTCGAAGTCAGCAAACATCTTAAGAGTGGACTGCATACAGAGTGGCAAAAGTATGTTATAGGTCTTTGAGCAAAAACGCAGAGGAGCAGAGGATAAAAAAGAAATACCTTATTGCTTTGGGAGCAACCCAACAGCTTTAGTAATGGAGTGTTGAAAAATTGGCGGCTATATGGCTCGTCACAAAGGCGATCGCGTCTCGTAGATTGGCGCAATGGTCAATGCTCAAGCCTATACACTTATGTATGTGGTTCAAATTTTGCTAGGCATCCTCTCTGATTTCTGAGACTTTTCAAAGGGGATACAAACAGGCGTTGTTAATTAAAAGTAATTGTTAATTGCTCAATAGTCATAATAATGAGATTATTGAGCATAAGAATATTTGAAATATCAAGGACTAACCCTAAAGTATAAAATAGAAAGTATACCCTAAGTCAGATAAAAAATTCAGATAAAAATCCTGCTGATTCAATTTAAGGAAGAGAAAAAAGCTCCTCAAACAGATTTATGCTGCCAGATACAGCCGAATATACAAAACTTGCTTGTTTTCAGCACTCATATACCCTCTAGTGGAATTTAATTGATATCAAGCGCTGTTACTGACAAAAAATATACTTAGATGTATAGTGCAATGTCTTGATATTTTTGCGAAGATCAAAATAATGTGGCTACATTCAGTGAATTGCTGATCTTAGTATTTCTGAATTAAAGGAGCCTCACACTTTAAAAAAGTTCCCTATGTACTTGAATTCTCCCGTTACTCAGTTTGAGAGTTTGTCATTGACCACAGCAGAGCCAAACCCAGAGGAACCTGAAATCGAGAAAGCGCCAGTGGAAGTTGCATTTAAAAGTCCATCATTACCGCCATCGGTAGGTGACGGAGCTATATTTCTTAGTCACCGTGGTAATTCTCTGGCACAACAAAAGTCCGAAGAACTGCAAAAAACCCTCTTGGCACATCGACACGATCGCCAACTGGTAATTTTGCAAGATTTTCCTGACCCTGATGCCCTTTCTTGTGCATGGGCTTATCAGTTAATTGCCCAGCAATATGATATCAAATGCGAAATCATTTATGCTGGCGCATTGAGCCATCAAGAAAATATTGCCTTGGTAAGGCTGACTAACTTACCTATCCAACGCTGGACACCGCAAACCTTGAAAACTAAAGATTTGTCATCTTATCAAGGTTTTGTATTAATTGATAACCAGGGAACTACTTCACAGCTACTATCAGCAGTGCAGCAGGCTAAGATTCCCCTAGTGGTACTCGTTGACCATCATAGTATCCAAGGCGATCTGCAATCAGAGTTTGAGGATATCCGTCCTTACGTAAGAGCAACGGCAACAATTTTTACACAGTATCTCCAAACGGGATTACTAGCATTAGATAGCAGCATAAATCAACACGTTAAATGTGCCACTGCCTTGATGCACGGCTTGCGATCGGATACAAATCGGTTAATGCAAGCGCAAGAAGAAGACTTTATGGCAGCTGCGTATTTAAGCCGATTTTATGATGCCCAATTGCTAAACGCCATTTTACAGGCGAACCGTTCCAAGCGGGTAATGGATGTGATCGAGCGATCGCTAAAAAATCGCATCGTTCAAAATAACTTTTCCATTGCTGGTGTTGGTTACTTACGCTACGATGACCGCGATGCCATTCCCCAAGCGGCTGATTTTCTCGTCACCGAAGAAAACGTTCACACTGCCGTAGTTTATGGCATTGTTCACGATGAAGACGATGAACTGGAAATAGTCATCGGTTCCCTGAGAACTAGCAAACTTACCCTTGACCCTGATGAATTCATCAAAGAAGCCTTTGGACAAGATAGCGCCGGGCGCTTTTTTGGTGGTGGAAGGACAAGCGCAGGCGGCTTTGAAATTCCGATGGGCTTCTTATCTGGCAGCAACGAAAATTCCGCTTATGCGAAAATGAAGTGGGAAGTATTTGACGCTCAAATTAAGCAAAAACTGCTGAGGTTGGTTAATCCTAGAGACAACCCGATTCAGTCGGAGTAGAGGGAACTCAAGGAGAGGCGGAGAACTCCTAACTAATGCAGCAGTCAAAGTGTTTGTTCATATAGCATCCCTTCCCGATTTTTGATAAAAGTCGGGAATTTGGGTTTTATGACGAAGGCTGAATTAAATCAAAGTTAACTTGCGCCTACTTATTTATTTGTGAAGAAGGAGCGCCATGAAGTCTATAAAACTCCAAATCTTACAAACTCTGTATGAGCAAGATTTTTATGCTTGGGTAGAGCAGACAGCAGAGCTTTTGCGATCGCATCAATGGGACACGCTGGATTTAGAACACTTAATTGAGGAAGTGGTGGACTTGGGTAAGAGTCAACAGCGAGCGTTGCAAAGTGCGTTGCGGTTAGTCTTATCGCATTTGTTGAAATGGAAGTATCAACCAGAACATCGTAGTCGCAGTTGGCAAGTGACCATTACCCGTGAGCGACTGAATATAGATGAATTGCTGGAAGAAAGTCCTAGCTTGCGGCGTTTTTTAAATGATGCCGAGTGGATCAATACTACTTATCAGCGATCGCGGCGAGAGGCAATAGTGGAAACAAGTTTATCAGAAGATAACTTTGCGATCGCTTGTCCGTTTTCTGTTGATGAGATTTTAGATTTAGACTTTTATCCTAACGCTGACGAATAACCGTGATCTTGTCTTGTGAGCGATCACTGAAAAATCGCATTGTGCAAAACGCTCATTGTATATTTAATTTAAAGAATGACAAGCTTTGCTTACCTAGATTATGAGTACCCTAAATGAAGTAGAACTCGCTGTTAGTCAACTTTCACCAGAGGATTTAGCTGCTTTTCGTGCTTGGTTTGCGGAATTCGATGCAGCAGCCTGGGATAAACAGATTGAAAAAGATGTGGCTGCTGGTCGGTTAGATGAATTGGCAGAGAAAGCACTCAAACATCTCCGAGAAGGTCGTTGTACTGACCTGTGAAACATCAAGCAACCCCAGATTTTTGGTATTACTATCGCCAGTTACCAATTGATATCCAAGAGCTTGCTGATCGATGTTATGAGTTTCTTCGGGAAGATCCCAAATATCCATCATTGCATTTCAAAAAAGTTGGTCAGTTTTGGTCAGTGCGTATTGGTGTATATTATCGGGCGCTTGCTGTAAAAGAAGATGAAAATTTTGTATGGTTTTGGATTGGGTCACATCCAGAGTATGACAAATTGCTAAGTGGTAAATAGCGTTTTAAGATTGCCTAAGAGCAGCCTAACCGATCACTCATAATACAAAGTATGGAACTATACTTAATTCGTCATGGCATCGCCGAAGACAAGGGATTAGGCATCAAGGATGAGGAACGCAGCCTTACCAAAGAAGGAAGGCAAAAAACTGAGAAAGTAGCCCAGAAACTTGTTAAATTGGGTTTAAGCTTTGATTTGATTCTCACCAGCCCCTTAGTGCGGGCCCGCCAAACGGCTGAAATCCTGATAGCAGAAAAACTAAGCTCTCAGTTAGAGGAATCTAGCCACCTCGCCCACGATGGTCAAATTTCTAATTGGCTCAAAGACTGGTTAGAACCGAGAAATTATTCCCAAAATACCCAACTGGCGCTGGTTGGACACGAACCTGATTTGACCAATTGGGCAGAAATTCTCCTGTGGGGAGAAGTCAAAGAAAGCTTAGTCTTGAAAAAAGCAGGTATGATTGGGATAAAACTACCAGAAACAGGTTCTCCTCTGGGTCGGAGTCAGATGTTTTGGTTGACACCACCCAAGTACCTGCTATAACAGTTTTCCAACATTTTCGATTGTTGTTAGAACGGCTACTGTTATGGCGACAATAAATTTCTGGTAAGTTAGCTTGATCAGATATTTCAAAAAGCAAATGGTGGTGCCATGATGGTGTGCGAATACAAGCCTGGTTTAGAAGGCATTCCCGCCGCTCAATCAAGTATCAGCTATGTTGATGGGCAAAAAGGAATACTAGAATATCGTGGCATCCGGATTGAAGAACTAGCAGAAAAAAGTACATTCCTAGAAACTGCTTATCTCTTAATCTGGGGTGAACTGCCAAGCAAGGAAGAACTGGAAGGATTTGAGCATGAAGTTCGTTACCACCGGCGGATAAAATACCGCATTCGGGACATGATGAAATGCTTTCCAGAAAGCGGTCACCCAATGGATGCCCTACAAGCCTCTGCTGCTGCTTTAGGTTTGTTTTATTCACTCCGGGATTTACATAATCCTGCCTACATTCGAGATTCCGTGGTGCGCCTGATAGCAACCATTCCGACGATGGTGGCGGCGTTCCAACTGATGCGAAAAGGCAATGACCCGGTACGTCCCCGTGATGACTTAGACTATTCGTCCAACTTTTTATACATGCTCGATGAGAAAGAACCCGATCCTTTAATGGCGCGGATTTTTGATATCTGCTTGATACTTCAAGTCGAGCATACAATGAATGCTTCTACCTTCAGTGCCAGGGTTACAGCTTCTACCTTAACTGATCCTTACGCTGTGGTTGCTAGTGCTGTGGGAACATTGGGTGGACCCCTGCATGGTGGAGCCAATGAAGAAGTAATTCAGATGTTGGAAAAAATTGGCTCTGTAGAAAATGTCCGTCCCTACATAGATCATTGTCTAGAAACTAAATCTAAGATTATGGGCTTTGGACATCGTGTGTATAAAGTAAAAGACCCACGAGCCATAATTTTACAAGGTCTAGCAGAGCAACTGTTTGAGAAGTTTGGCTATGACAAATTCTATGACATTGCTCAAGAAATGGAACGAGTGGTAGAGGAAAAACTCGGTAGCAAAGGGATTTATCCCAATATTGACTTTTACTCAGGTTTGGTGTATAGGAAGATGGGGATTCCTACAGACTTGTTTACACCAATATTTGCGATCGCTCGTGTTGCCGGTTGGCTAGCCCACTGGAAAGAACAACTAGCAGAAAACCGGATTTTCCGTCCTACCCAGGTTTACAACGGTTTGCACGAAGTTACTTATACTCCCATTGACAAACGGTAACTTGGGGATTGGGCATGGGGCATTGGGCGTTGGGCATGGGCAAGAGGACAAGGGGACAAGGAGAATTGGGGACAAGGGGAAAGACTTGTTTCAAATTCTCACCTCTTGTCCCCTTGTCCCCTTGTCTCCCCTGCCCCCTGCTCCCATTCCCTCTGCCCCTTTTGTCCCTTGAATAGCCAATCCCAATGCCAACCATAAGTAGAAGTTCTCATATCGCTTCAGAGGGCTAAAACCATCCAAGGATATACTAGGCATGGGAATTAGCGACAAATCTTCAATCAAGCATCATCTGGGCAAAAATTAAAAATGGGTGAATTTACAGGTATTAATTTAACTAATAGTTGTAACTCACCATGACTCGATGTCTTAAAGAGCGGAAACATGAACTCAGGAATTGACCTCCAAGGAACTTTTATTGAATCCCTCCGGGATTTAGGTATACCAGCAGGAACAGCCAAAGCGATTTGGATGCCCCTGCCAATGATACTGATGCTGATTGGGGCAACAGTGGGGGTATTAGTTGCTACTTGGCTAGAACGGAAAATTTCCGCCTCCGCACAGCAGCGAATTGGGCCAGAATACCAGGGGCCTTTTGGTTTGCTGGTACCTGTAGCTGATGGTTTGAAGCTGGTATTTAAAGAAGATATAGTACCAGCCAAGTCTGACCCCTGGCTGTTTACCCTCGGCCCCATTATTGTTGTAATTCCGGTTTTTCTGTCGTTCCTGATCGTTCCCTTTGGGCAGAATATCGTTATTAGCAATGTGGGCATGGGCGTATTCTTGTGGATTGCCTTGTCAAGCATTCAACCCATTGGCTTGCTGATGGCTGGCTACGCATCTAATAACAAATACTCCCTCTTAGGGGGCTTGCGGGCAGCAGCGCAATCTATTAGCTATGAAATTCCTTTGGCGCTGGCGGTGTTAGCGATCGCTATGATGTCTAACAGCCTCAGTACCGTTGATATTGTCAATCAACAATCTGGCTACGGCATTCTGGGTTGGAACATTTGGCGACAACCAATCGGTTTTCTGATCTTTTGGATAGCCGCTCTAGCTGAATGCGAACGATTACCCTTTGACTTACCTGAAGCGGAAGAAGAAATCGTCGCAGGTTATCAGACTGAATACTCAGGCATGAAATTCGGTCTGTTCTACCTGGGTTCCTACGTTAACTTGATCCTTTCTTCCTTATTAGTAGCAATTCTCTACCTGGGCGGTTGGGACTTTCCTATTCCCCTCAATCTCATCGCTGGTTGGCTGGGAGTCAGTGAATTAAATCCCGTGTTCCAGATAGTAACTGCTTCTTTGGGAATCACGATGACCGTCTTCAAAGCCTATTTACTAGTGTTTGTCGCCATCCTGTTGCGCTGGACAGTGCCACGGGTACGGATTGACCAACTGTTAGATTTAGGATGGAAGTTTTTGTTACCAGTTGGTTTGGTTAATCTTCTATTAACCGCCGCTCTGAAACTAGCCTTTCCCTTCGCTTTTGGTGGTTAGTCATTTAGTCATTAGTTATTAGTCATTTCTACAAATGACTAATGACCAAGGGCAAAAGACAAGGGATAAATAACGCTGATAGCTTAAAAAGAGAGAGTGAACCAAAAATGCTCAAGTTCCTGAAACAAGTTGGTGATTACGCCAAAGAAACGGTACAGGCTGCACGTTACATTGGTCAGGGGCTTTCTGTCACATTTGACCACATGCGGCGGCGACCGATTACCGTACAGTATCCTTACGAGAAACTAATTCCTGGCGAACGATTTCGCGGTAGGATTCACTTTGAATTTGATAAGTGCATCGCCTGCGAAGTTTGCGTTCGCGTTTGTCCAATTAACCTACCTGTAGTCGATTGGGAATACGACAAAGCCAGCAAAAAGAAAAAACTCAACCACTACAGCATCGACTTTGGAGTTTGTATCTTTTGCGGTAACTGTGTGGAATTTTGCCCTACTAACTGTCTATCCATGACAGAAGAGTATGAGCTTGCCACTTACGATCGCCATGAATTGAATTATGACAACGTAGCCCTAGGTCGTCTGCCCTATAAAGTAACAGATGACCCAATGGTTACACCACTGCGCGAACTAGTTTACCTACCCAAGGGTGTCCTCGAACCCCACGGACTGCCCGCAGATGCGCCACGTGCAGGTGCGCGTCCAGAAGACCTGGTAGAACAAGCAGAAAAATAAATGTCATTTGCAATTTGTCCATTGTCATTTGTCAATCGTCCCTTGTTATTTAACCAATGACTAATGACCAATGACCAATGACTAATGACCAATGACCAATGACTAATGACCAATGACAATTGACTAAGGACAAAAAACAGTGAATCTAGCAGAAGGAGTACAGTTAGTATCACTTGGCATACTGGGCGTGATGATGATTGGGGCAGCCATTGGTGTGGTGCTGTTCTCTAACATTGTCTATTCCGCCTTTATGCTGGGGGGTGTGTTTATCAGTATGGCGGGAATCTACCTGTTGCTAAATGGTGATTTTGTTGCAGCTGCACAAATCCTAATTTATGTTGGGGCGGTTAACGTGCTGATTTTGTTTGCCATTATGTTGGTGAACAAGCGTCAAGATTTTGTCGCATTTCCCAACTCTTGGGTGCGTAAATTACTTACTGGTCTAGTCAGCGTAGGATTGTTTGGTCTTTTAAGTACAATGGTGCTGGCTACTCCTTGGGCTTACTCAACTACTCCTGTAGTAGGTGGTGAAAGCTCAATAGTTGTAATTGGAGAGCATTTTTTCACTGACTTTTTACTACCTTTTGAACTGGCTTCCATTTTGCTGCTAATAGCGATGGTAGGAGCAATTATTTTGGCACGTCGTGAGTATTTGCCAGACCAATTGACACGATCCAATGTGGGGCAAACTGTTTTGACTTTACAAGAACGCCCCAGAGAACTAGTATCAACAACCAGCGAAACAAAAGAGTAATATTTGCGACCTGAATCGCAGATAAACAGCCAGTTTTTTCAGGAGGGATACCCAAATTCATGCAACTCCAGTACTTTTTATTACTAGCAGCAGCTTTATTTTGCATCGGCATCTACGGTTTAATTACCAGCCGCAACGCTGTGCGGGTGCTGATGTCAATTGAATTACTGCTCAATGCTGTTAATCTGAATTTAATGGCATTTTCCAACTTCCTCGACTCAACATTAATTAAGGGTCAGGTTTTCACAGTATTTGTGATTACCGTGGCCGCGGCCGAGGCGGCGGTGGGTTTAGCGATCGTGCTTGCCATTTATCGCAACCGCGATACCGTCGATATGGAGCAGTTTAATCTCCTGAAGTGGTAATTGTGCGTGCAACTCAAGCAGGTAATCATTGCTTATAAAGCGCGGGATGCCCGGAGTAAACAATGGGCAGAAATCTGTGCTAAACAACTAGAAAGCCGCGAGTGCCAGGTGTTGATGGGGCCGAGCGGGCCAAAAGACAACCCTTATCCAGTCTTTTTAGCTTCGGCGGCTCAACCAATCGATCTCGCCTTGGTACTCGGTGGCGATGGTACTGTTTTAACTGGTGCCAGACATTTAGCCCCAGCTGGTATCCCTATTCTGGGAGTGAATGTGGGAGGTCATCTGGGGTTTTTAACTGAGTCGGTGGAAGAATTTCAGGATACAGAGAAAGTTTGGGATCGGCTGTTTGAGGATCGCTATGCTATCCAACGACGGATGATGTTACAAGCTGCGGTGTATGAGGGTCACGGGTCTAATTTAGAACCAGTGAGTGAGCGTTACCTGGCTTTAAATGAATTTTGTGTCAAACCCGCCTCTGCTGACCGAATGATAACCTCAATTCTAGAAATGGAAATCGATGGTGAGGTAGTCGATCAGTACGTTGGGGATGGGTTGATTATTTCGACTCCCACAGGTTCTACTGGTTACACCGTTTCTGCTAATGGGCCGATTATGCACGATGGAATGGAGGCGCTTACCATAACTCCCATTTGTGCAATGAGCCTTTCTAGTCGCCCCCTCGTTTTACCCCCTGGTTCTGTGGTGAGTATTTGGCCTTTGGGGGATTACGATTTGAGTACCAAACTGTGGACAGATGGGGTGTTAGGGACTTCTATTTGGCCTGGACACCGCGTTGATGTGCGGATGGCAGAATGTCGGGCTAAATTTATTATTTTGCGCGAGAACAATTCCTACTATCAGACGCTACGGGAGAAGTTGCTTTGGGCTGGTACAAGGGTTCACTACAGCAATAATCACCGTAATTAATTAAGTATTTTAGAGTGCATCTACCGCAGATTGCGATCGCAGACCCGCCCACTTTATAGCGATCGCAACCAAAACCATCAAAGCCCCTAGATTTATCTAGGGGCTTTCCCCATTCTGCTGAGACTCATGGCAAAAGCCTATTTCCTTGTCCTTTTATTTGACTTGTATTTATAGCCTATATCAAAGGAAAATTTTGTATCTTATTGCCAGATTTTTTAGGAATTAATGTCCATAATAAAAGCACTATACCTCTAATCCAAAAGAGTAAGAAAGCTCTCTAGAGGTTATTTTATCGAAAAATGTCTCAATCACGCTTCGACACATTAATGCATAATGTGAGCTATTTGTATAGTGCCTAAATCATAGTAGGATATTTTCGCAAATCTAGGTAGGAAGATAGATGGAAGTTTCTGGATGCAACATCAATTACTCACTGAATCCTCCTCCCTCTTTTGAAGATTTTCCCATACTTCAAACTGAAAAATATACCCTACGACTGGCTTCAACCGAAGAAGAATTAGAATCAATCTTTCGGTTACGCTTTGAGGTTTTTAATCTAGAACTAGGCTTGGGATTTTCTGCTTCTAACTTTACTCAGATGGATATAGATAAGTTTGATGCAGTTTGCCATCATTTAATCATGATTTGCAAACAAACGGGTAAAACCATTGGAACTTATCGGATGCAAACCTATACAATGGCTTCTCAAAGACTAGGCTTTGATGCTGCCGATATATTTAATCTTAATGGAATTCCTAATTCTGTGCTTCAGGCATCAGTTGAAGTTGGGCGTGCATGTATAGCTAAAGAATACCGCAACAGTCAGGCACTTTTACTATTATGGAAAGGGCTAGCAAATTATCTGATCTGGAGTAAAAATCAATACTTCTTTGGCTGTGCATCATTACTAACGCAATCTCCTTCGCAAGCTACTTGCACCTATAATTATTTTCAGAAGAATGGCTTGATGCATCCAAGTATTTTGGTTTATCCAAATTCACAATCTTGTCTAGAACTGCCTCAAAATTGTCCAGACTTGAATAATGTGGAAATTCCTAAAATTTTGCAGGCATACTTGAATATTGGAGCTAAAATATGCAGTATTCCCGCTATCGACCGACACTTTAAAACTATTGATTTTTTAACCATATCTAATACCAAAGACTTTGCTAGATGGCGTTATCAAATATTGTAAAAATTATCTTTAGTCCTAACGTCCCTTGGGATGTGTAATGAACAGACTTAGATATAAATCGTAATTAAGAATTAAGAATTAAGAATTACGAATTATGATGATGGGCGTAGCTGCGACACTTCATCCAGTAGTACGCCTGACTAGATTATTTTAGACAAAATATTGGGAAAACTACTTATGCGCCACCTCAAATTTGTTCCGAGTTGGTTGCGATTTTTAATTATTTTCTTATTGACGATGGGTATATTGTTTCGCTTTTTTAACCTTGATACTAAGGTTTACTCCCATGATGAAACCTATACCTCATTGCGAATTTCTGGTTATACAAGAACTGAAGCACAAAATGAACTGTTTAATGGTAGTGTCATTGGCAAAGAAAGTTTTGCTCAATTTCAAGGGGTAAATCAAAAAAGCTTAAATGACACAATAATGACTTTGGCTAAAGAAGATTCTTTGCATCCACCGCTTTATTACATAATAGCCAGATTGTGGTTGGAAGTTTTTGGTAATTCGGTGACGGCGATCAGAAGTTTATCTGCTTTGATCAGTTTGCTGGTTTTCCCTGGTGTTTATTGGCTATGTCGAGAATTATTTAATGCGCCGCTATTGGTTCCTGGTGTAGCGATCGCACTTATGGCAATTTCTCCAATTCAACTAGTATACGCCCAAGAAGCACAAGAATATATTCTCTGGTTAGTCACCATATTACTATCTAGCGCTTCTTTGCTGCGAGCAATGCGCCTAGAATCACAAGATCGAGATGAGCTAACAAAACAAAGACAACAGCCAGAAACATTTACTATCTGGAGTATTTATGCAGTAACTTTGGCAATCAGTCTTTATACATTTCTTTGGAGTGCATTTGTCGCAGTTGCTCACGGAATTTATGTTATTACTACTGCCAGATTCCAGTTCTCTTCAACTGTCAAAACTTATCTTCTAGCATCATTGATAGGTTTTTTAGCCTTCATGCCTTGGCTGGTAGTTGTGATAGGTGATTTTTTCCAATTTTTGATTTCAGCAGATAAGGCAACACCACAGTCATCTTTGATGCCTAGATTTGAATTTTTGTTGATGCAATTAAGCCGAATATTTTTTGATATAGACCTGAGTTTAGATAATCAATTTAACTATTTAATTACAGTAATTTGTTTCATATTTGTAGGATATTCAATTTATTTCCTTTGCCAAACAACTAACTATAAAATTTGGTTATTTATCATTATATTAATTGTCGTGCCAGTACTGCCTCTAATACTGCCAGATTTAATGATTGAGGATATACAATCATCTGAACCATATTTCATACCATCTTATTTAGGGATTCAAGTAGCTGTTGCTTACTTGCTAGGTACACAAATATATAATGAGAGCGTGTCACGCCAGAATCTTTGGTATGCGATCGTTGGATTGATAATTATTTGTGGTTTAATTTCTTGTAAGGTTAATTTTCAAGCAGAAACTTGGTGGAATAAGGGTATAAGCTATGGCAATCCCAAAGTTGCCCAAATCATCAATCTGACCACTCGCCCACTTTTGATTAGTGATGCTTTGGGTAATAATTATGGAAATGTCTTTTCTCTAAGCTATCTTTTGGAGCCAAAGGTACAATTTTTGTTGGTTCAAAATCAAAAAATCCCTAAAATTCCTGATAGGTTTGCCGATGTTTTTTTGTTCAATCCTTCAGACAGTTGGCGCGAAACGATAGAAAAAAAATATAATTTGAAGACAGACATTGTTTATAGTGACAAATATTATTCGGTTTGGAAATTAGCTAAACCTCGCAGTGTACGGCAACGCGATATTCTCCCAAAGACGAAATTATCCAATCGTTGACTATCAGGTTATTAGACAATTTTAGTTTTTAGATAATGATTGTTCGCAAGGCATTTACATTTTTACTTACTTAAAATTAGCTAAAAATAACAAAAATAAATATTCAACAGATTCTTATCTTAAATTAATTTAAGTGGTACTACGATGCTTTAAATTGTCATTTGAGATTAATTTGATGATTAATTTAAAGGTGTTGTATGGGAATAGCAGATTTTCTTGGTCTTTTACATCCAGCGATCGCAATCATATTCGTGTTTCCACTTATTGGGACAGTGATTAATTTTGCTTGGCAAACACGCCAACGCCGATTACAAATTTTAGCCGGCAGTAAGAGCAAAATTCCTCCAGTAGTGGGTGTAGAACATAAGCAATTAGGTGAAAGACTAACAAGTGCGGTTGTCGGATTAACTTTAATCGGATTAAGCTACCCTATTGGTAAAAATATTATTAAAAATCAATTATGGAATAAAGCACCTTTTCAAGTTGTTTTTATCCTATTAATATTAGCTGCTACTATCGCCTCTTTAGTATTTCTTTATCGGGCAAAGCAGCGAGTGTGGCGGGCAGCTTTTGCTACTTTAACTGGTGCAGGTTTAGTCATATTAGGCTGTCAAGATGGAGTATTTCGCCGTACCAATGAGTGGTATTGGTCACATTATTATATTGGTATTACCGCAGCACTACTAATGATTTTTTCGTTAGCTATTGTTCAAGATATTTATCAAGATAAATCCAATCGCTGGCGGATTGTCCATACGATTTTAAACTGCATTGCTTTGTTGCTATTTATTGGACAAGGTATGACAGGAACGCGAGATTTATTAGAAATTCCCTTAAGTTGGCAAGAACCCTATATTTATCAGTGTGATTTTGCTAATAAAACTTGTCCAACGCCAAATTCTCAACCACCAAAGTAAACTAATGGATTTCCAATAAATAAATTATCCAATTCCTCAATATCTAAGATTTCGCAGTCTACAATTAGTGGCGGGTTTGAATCTCCCACTCAAAGATTGCTGGATTCTGGATTCTTCTTCAACGAAGAGGCAGGGAGAATGAGACATTGGGAATTGAGCATAAAGAAGAGACAGGGAAGATGGAGAAGACTTGTCCCCCTTCTCCCAATACTTTTCGGGTTTTGGGGGAAAGGGGAAAGGGAAAGGGTTTAAATTTCCCTTTCCCCATTGCCCTTTAACCTTTCCCCAGACCAAAAGAGAGATTATTGGGTTTAACCGAAAAGTATTGCCCCTTGCTTCTTTTTTAAGCAATATTATCTACAAGCCGATCGCGAATTGTTTTAAGTTGGTCTTGAGTCTTAATTGGCTCTCGTGGTGCTGGCAGTTCTGTATTAGGCCAGTTAGGCAAACTATTACAGGGACATAACAATGCCGGCATCCCGACGTTTCGCGCGGCTACTGGCATACTGCAACGACCACAAGGAACCATATCCCATGCTGGTGTCAACAATTCAGCAATGGTTTCTTGCGTACCTTCTAAATGACAATCACCTGATTCAGGCGCAATAATTTTCTGCCAGCACTCTTCAAATTCTTCACTATAGTGATCGCCATTTAGCACCGATTTGGGCAAAATGCTTGCCTTCCCGTTGCCCGTAATCACTTTCTTACCCAACTGAAACCAGTAGGCAAGGTATCCTCTAACTTCTTGTTTGGTTGCCATAAGACAATTTTAGATTTTAGATTTTGGATTAATTTGAATCAATAGTTAAGAATTTCGACTTCTGAATACTCCAGCATCCTCTCTGGTTGGCAATGGCGAACCAAGGACACTGAGATTGAGAACATGACCACCAGTTACTAAATAAACAGTTTCACTAAGGGCAGCTAATTGGCGTACTAAAGAACCCAAGCGATCGCGGAACATCCTCCCAAGGGGATAAGCTGGTACTACACCCCAACCTACCTCTTCTGCTACAAACAGCACATCAGCAGCAACTAGCTCTACTGTCTCTAATAACTCTACAACGAGATTTTCCCAGCTAGATTCGTCCTCTTCTAAGAGATTAGCAACCCAAGTTCCTAAAGAATCGACTAAAAGGCAGTTATAGGGTTTGGCATCGGCGAGGGTAGCAGACAGTTCTATAGGTACGGCTAGAGTTACCCAGTCTTGGGGACGGCGTTGTTGGTGTTCTAAAATACGTTGGTGCCATTCCTGGTCATCTGTGTTATCGGTCGCTGTTGCTACGTAAACAACTGCTTTCCCTGACTCCATAGCCAGAGTTTCCGCCCATTCACTTTTACCAGATCGTGCTGGCCCTGTTACCAAGATGATTTTACCCAAAGTTGTTTTCTGAGTATTGTAACAAAACGAGAATTCAGAAATCAGGAGCCAGAATAATACCTCCAGTAAGCTCCGCAAACAGGATTGAATTCTGTGTTATGGGGCTGAATCCCCAACTTTCTTGTTCTGAATTCTGAATTCTGAATTCTGTATTTTGCCTTCTTCAACAAGAATATGCTTACGGTTGCAATTTATCACCACATTTTTTACTTCATCAGCGAGATTTTTGGTTTCAAATAACTTTTAAGGGATAAAATTAGCACCAACATCATTGATGTCACAACTGGCAAAAGCCGAAAATCCCAACAACCCCATTCTTAATGATTCAACAAGAGGCAGGGGGCAGGGGGAAAAGGAGCAAGGGGAAATGATCCCTGCTCTCTGCTGTGGAGCGAAGCAGAACATGGGTCTGATTCCCCCACAACAACCAAGTGTGGTTCTAGTTCTATTGGGTCGAATCCCCATCTGAATTATCCCCCCTGCTCCCTGCTCTCCTGCCTCTTCTTCAACACCATTGGGGACAGCAAAATTTAGGATGTCTTTATGAACGCAGGCTTAAAACGCATAGAAGCAACTCTACACGATTTAGGGAATCGCGGTACTGCCCCTGCCGCCGAAGCAACTGATTCGACGACAAAACGGCCTTTTTCTTTTAGAATCAGTGTCGGAGCCAACGAATCCACAGATAGCACACAAACTCCATCATCTCAGGAAGAACAAACAGTTGAATTGGGTGTAGATACTGAGAGTGATTATCCTCCCGAACAGAATTTCTTTCCTCACCATGACTCTGTGCAGACCTTTCAAACACAAGAGAATGGGGGCAAAACACCCAGCTTACCCAAGTTGAAAACTCCAAGTTTTAGTAACCATCGCCACGGAGCAAATCCAGCATTGGCGATGAATCTATTACAAGAAATTCAGGAAACTGTTGCTGGTTGGCAAATAGAACTGCAAAATATTTTGAACCAAATTCAGGATATTTACTTAGAAGGACCAATTGTCAATGGCTGGTTAGAATCCAATCCCAGCGAACCAGAACCTGGAGGAACCGCAACACTGCGCCATGCAGAAGTTGACCGCCTGATGAACTATGTAGAAGAAATTTGCGCCACTGGTGGGAAAGTATCTTATAAATCATCCATTACTGGCTACCGCCTCTGTGGTGTAGACGATGCTGGTAAAGTCTGGTCACGCCCATGTCCAGCAGATCAGGTTGCTAATGTTAGTATGGCGATCGCACGTTACCAAAAGTTACGTCAGCTTTTGGGGCGCAAGCAATCTTTAGAAACCCGCCTGAGTCAACTGGCCCAAACACTTGTAGTTTTACACAGTCATATTCAACAAACGTGAAGTTTTAAAGATTATTTCCGAAGAAACTCGGTTGGTGGGTCGGTAATTTTTGGTTTAGATTAACTCTCAGCAGGTATGCGTTGGATTTAAGATTTTTATCTAAAATCCCAAATCTCAAATCCAAAATAAAATCTATGCCAGACACCCAAATCTCTGCCATTATCTGTACCCACAATCGAGATACCTATTTAGGGGCTGCAATTGATAGTCTTTTAGCGCAGGATTTTGCTGCTGACTTTGAAATTGTGGTAGTTGATAATGGATCTAGCGATCGCACCCGTGAGGTTGTAGAACAAAGGGCCCATAATCCGCGCCTGAAATATGTATTTGAACCCACTATCGGTTTATCTGTCGCCCGCAACACAGGCGCAAAAGTAGCTAGTGGCGACATTCTGGCTTATCTTGATGACGATGCTGTTGCTAGCCCTGGGTGGCTACAAGTTTTATATTTTGCCTATTACAATAATTCTAAATTAGCGATCGCAGGTGGCAAAGTCACTCTCTTATGGCCCCCCGGAATCGAACAACCACGATGGCTATCTCCAGGGCTAGCGGCAAATCTGGGTGCATACGACTTGGGTGACAGTAACATCTACATCGAGCAACCTGGCTTAACACCCAGAGGCTTAAATTACTCCATTCGCCGCAGTTTCCTAGAAGAAATTGGCGGTTTTGATCCTCATCTCGGTCGAGTGGGGAAAAATCTATTATCAAATGAAGAACTGCAAATGACCGAATTTGCCCTACAGCGTGGTTGGCAAGTTGCTTATCTTCCTGAAGCGCTGGTTGCTCACAATGTTGCCCCAGAACGCCTACAACGCACTTGGTTTTTAAATCGAGGCTGGTGGCAGGGTATCAGTGAATGCTATCGAGAACAACTTGCTGGTAAAGCTGGAATTGCTCAATTGCAGCGAGGTGGCGAACGGTTTGTGCGGGGCTTGTATAAAGCATTGCAATATTTTTCTGATCCAGCAGAACGGTTTGACAAACTTGTATATGCTTACGGTCAGATTGGTTACTTAAATGCTGCTATTCAAGGTCTTTTATTCACATCAAATAAGAAATAACCAATAACATAATTTATACTGATATGTCATCTAAAATACCAGTTTCTGTATTAATTCCGGCAAAAAACGAACAAGCAAACTTGCCAGCCTGCCTTGCTAGCCTCAGCAGGGCAGATGAAATATTTGTAGTAGATTCTCAAAGTACCGATAACAGCATTGAAATTGCGAAAAGCCACGGTGTCAATGTTGTGCAATTTGACTTCAATGGACGTTGGCCCAAAAAGAAAAATTGGTCTTTAGATAATTTACCTTTCCGTAACGAATGGGTGCTAATTGTAGATTGCGATGAGCGGATCACCCCGGAACTTTGGGAAGAAATTGACCAAGCAATTCAAAATCAAGAATATACAGGTTATTATCTCAACCGCCGTGTATTTTTCTTAGGAAAATGGATTCGTTATGGTGGGAAATATCCCGATTGGAATCTTCGTTTATTTCAGCATAAAAAAGGTCGCTACGAAAACCTACATACAGAAGATATTCCTAATACTGGTGACAACGAAGTTCACGAACATGTGATTTTGCAAGGCAAAGTTGGGTATCTCAAAAATGATATGCTCCACGAGGACTTCCGCGACCTTTACCACTGGTTAGAACGGCACAATCGTTATTCGAATTGGGAAGCCAGCGTTTATTTTAATATTCTCACAGGTAAGGATGATAGCGGCACTATCGGCGCGGATCTATTTGGTGATGCAGTACAACGTAAGCGCTTTTTGAAAAAAGTGTGGGTACACCTGCCATTTAAACCCATTTTACGGTTTGTTTTATTTTATATAATTCAACGCGGTTTTTTGGATGGCAAAGCTGGATATATTTATGCACGCTTGCTGAGTCAATATGAATATCAAATTGGCGTTAAACTTTACGAATTACGTAATTGTGGTGGCCACTTAAATACTGCAACTACCCCAAAGGCAGAAGCAGGGGAGCAGGAGAGCAGAGGAGCAGAGGTAAAGCTATTGACTATTGACTCATAACTAATGACTAATGACCAATGACAAATGACAAATGACCAACCTTTTGTAGATTTACGCAAATATGACCAATCTTGGTTTGATCGGGGACGGCCAAGTTGGTATGTATTGTTGTGGTGGCTTGTACAAGCGATCGCATTTCCCCTTACTCCTCAACCGTTAAATATTCTGCGTTGTGCTTTGCTACGACTATTTGGCGCTCGTATCGGCAAAGGTGTATTAATTCGACCCACCGCCCGCTTCACCTATCCTTGGAAAGTTACCATTGGCAACTACAGTTGGATTGGAGATAACGTAGTTTTTTACAGCCTCGATCAGATCCACATCGGTGAACACTGCGTAGTTTCCCAAAAAAGTTACCTGTGTACTGGTAGTCACGATCTCCAAGATCCTGCTTTTGGGTTAAAAACAGCGAGTATCACTATTAACAATGGTGCATGGGTAGCAGCAGATTGTTTCGTTGGACCAGGAGTGCAAATCGGCGCTAATGCTGTGATTGGCGCTCGTAGTACTGTTTTGACGAATATGCCTTCTGGACAAGTTTGTTGGGGAAGCCCCTGTCGTCCTAAGACAAGTCGCATAAAACTTGATACCCCTACAACCCCATGATTTTATAGATAAACATAAGACATCTCCAGAAATTAACTATGCTTACCTGAAACCCTTGTAGAGACGTTGCATTGCAACGTCTCTACATTCATTTTCACCAGATGTCTATAGTAAGGTAGCCCAACTAGCTGCGCTACCTTAAATTTTCTACATATTTTATTTATAGCGGTTCTCAATTGCATAGAATATAGACCAATAAGGTTCAGTTAAGGGTAAAACTCTAAAGTCAATTGTTTATAACCTAGATGCAAAGTGGTGAGCTAGTCCGGTGGACGGATTCCCCAGCATAAAGGAACTGGCGTTAGCGTAGCTACGAGCGTCATCCGTAGGGCTTACCGCAGGCTACCGCCATCGTGCAGTGTCTCGCAGAGAAGGAGACCAAAGATGCAAAGAGAAAGAAGAAATACTTAACTGAACTGTATTGACCTATAAGCTCTGCTTTATATAGGCATTTCCTGGAGATAGTTTGCTTTTAATTAAATCTTTTTGCTTTCTAGTCCAAAATTCGTGCATATCTAAAAAATCTGGCAGAAGATGTGATGCACCAAATCAGCCAAGTGATAGCCTAATTAGCAAAATTTTTTCTCATTCCCACAAGTGAGAGTCACCCAAATGTGTAAAAGTATAAGCTGTTATTGCGATCGCCTTTGGCGTTCTTGCAGGGTACCTAATAAAGCGTGAGTTCGACGAACCTCTCCCTCCCAGCCTCCCTCTCCGAAACGGAAAGGGAGGAGCAACGAAAAATTCAGCTTTTTACTCCCCTCTCCGACACGGAGAGGGGCTGGGGGAGAGGTCAAATAGACTTGTCGAACTCACGTTAATAAAATGGAGCGTTCACTTAGCGTCTTGTAGACAATCAATCGTAATTACAATATATCATCTTGGTCAATTTGCTTGCATTGGAATGCTCCCGAATAATTAGGTGATGAAGTGCCCTTTGCCAACCATGTTCGTCAACTTGCCAAAGATTTTAAATATCAACAAATGCGATAAGTTTAAAACAAATTTAATAGGAGGCAAGTATGAATTTTAACAAAGATGAAAGAAATGTCATTTTAATAGTTGATGATGCCCCTATTAATTTAGAGATATTATTCAAGCTTTTAGAGTATTACGGCTTGAAGGTTTTAGTATCTGAAGATGGAATGAATGCCATTGAAATTGCAGAGAATGCCTTACCTGACTTAATCTTATTGGATGTATTAATGCCAGGAATTGACGGCTTTGAAACTTGTAGACTTTTGAAAAAAAATCCAGCTACTCAAGATATTCCAGTAATATTTCTAACTGCTATAACCGATAAGATAGATCAAATCAAAGGTTTGAACCTTGGGGCAGTAGATTACATAACTAAACCTCTAGAAAATAAAGAGGTTTTAGCTAGGGTAAATATCCATTTACGTTTACGAAACCTCACAAAAAAACTCACAGAGCAAAATAAACGTTTAGAAATAGAAATCTTTGAGCGCCAGCGAGTAGAAGAAGAACTGCGATGTCATTCAGCTGCATTAGATGAGTGGAACAATCGCTACCAAGCACTAATTCAAGCGAGTGGTCAAATTCTCTACGACTGGTACTTGGATACCAACGATATTAAATATGGTGGCAATGTAGAGCAAATATTAGGTTACTCTATGCCTGAGATGTTAGGAGGTTTGAAGCGTTGGTTAGAGTTAGTTCATCCTGATGATAGAAAATTATTCAATGAAGAGATTAACCGCATTTTATCCGCAAAAGAGCGATTCCACCTTGAGTTTCGCGTCGCTCGCAAAGATGGCACTTACATCACAGTTGAAAATAATGGTTATATCTTTTTAGACTCTACAGGCAAAGTTGCTCGGATGGCGGGCTTTGTAATTGATATTACCGAACAGCAAGCTGTGCTACGTGAACGCAAAAATGCAGAGCAAAAAATTCGTGAGCAAGCAGCTTGGCTCGATATCACCACAGACGCAATTATCGTTCAAGATTTAGTTAACAAAATTCAATTTTGGAATAAAGGGGCTGAACATCTGTACGGTTGGATGGCAGAAGAAGCATTGAGCAAGAATGCCAATCAGTTTTTGTATCAAAAGCAAAGTTTTGGTCAACTAAAAAACATCCAGAAAACTTTAGTTGAACATGGTTCGTGGCAAGGTGAATTATATCAAGTTACCAAACAAGGCCAAGAGATTATCGTTGCTAGCCGATGGACACTGGTAAATGATAATGAGGGACAAGCTAAATCCGTCCTAATTGTCAACTCCGACATTACAGAGAAAAAACAACTGGAAGCGCAGTTTCTCCGCGCCCAGCGAATGGAGAGCCTTGGCACTCTAGCAAGTGGTATCGCCCACGATCTTAACAATGCACTAACACCTATGTTGATGACAGTGCAACTTTTAGAGGCACAGCTTCCAGATGAAAAAAGTCAGCAATGGCTAACAATTATGGAAACAAATGTTAAGCGCACCGCAGATTTAGTTAAACAAGTGTTATGGTTTTCACGCGGCTCTGTAGGTAACTTTAAAACCTTACAGGTGCGGTATTTGATTTCAGAAATTGAAAATATTATTAAGCAAACATTTTCCAGAGCTATTGAAATCCGTATTGATATTTCTGAGCAAAACTTATGGAATATCTTTGGCGATGCTACCCAGTTACACCAAGTGCTAATGAACCTATGTATCAATGCTCATGATGCCATGCCTAATGGCGGTATTCTAAAGATTTCTGCGAAGAATTTCTGGGTTGATAGTCATTACGCCAAAATGAATATTGATGCTAAGGTAGGTTCTTATGTAATGATTAGCGTCTGTGATACAGGCATAGGAATTAAGAGAGAAATAGTAGATAGAATTTTTGAGCCATTTTTCACAACAAAAGAAGTCGGAAAAGGCACAGGGCTTGGTCTTTCAACAGTGCTTGGGATTATAAAAAGCCACTTCGGTTTTGTGAATGTAGTAACTGACGTGGGTAAAGGCACAGAGTTTCAAGTTTGCTTACCCGTCACGCAAACAATGGAGACAGATAGTAAATTAGCTGGAGATGAATTACCACCGGGGCATGGAGAATTGATTCTCGTGGTTGATGATGAAGATTCAATTCGAGAGGTTACTCAAACCTGGTTAGAAAAAAATGCCTATAAAGTTATAGTAGCTAGTGATGGTATTGATGCGATCGCACTATATACAGAATATCAACAAGAAATTAGTGTAGTCTTGATTGATATGATGATGCCAAACATGGATGGGCCAACAACCATTAATGTGTTGAAGAAAATTAATCCAGAGATCAAAATTATTGGTGTTAGTGGATTAGCTTCCAATCATGAAATGATTAAAATCCTTGGTAATAGTGTCAAAACCCTATTGTCCAAGCCCTACACCTCAAGCGACTTGTTAAGAAATTTACAGATGGTAATTAATACAAAGTAGATTTTGTCATTTGTCATTTGTCATTTGTCATTTGTCATTGGTTATTTCTACCTCATCTCCCATTCCCCATTCCCCATTCCCCATTGCCCATGAGTGGTAATATATTCTCATGGCTGCTCTAATCCTTGCTATTGATGAACAAACTACTGGATGAAACGCTGTCAATTGAAACTGCTGAACGCATAAACAGCAGAGCTAGCACTCCGTTTGATAATGCTTACAAAGCAGCATTGTCTACTGAGGGAGCAAGATATGTCCAAGGATTTTTAACTTTTGTGGGAAAGCCATACAGGCCGATTGAACACAGTTGGATTGAACTAGGTGATGCCTCTGAGGTACGCATTATCGATCCCACATTACCGCACCTGAACAAAAATCCCCAAGAACTCTGGTATTTTGCAGCACAAAGGCTAACGGTTAAAAAATTGAAAGCCATCATTGAAGAATCGAAAGAAGATTATCCAGAAGATGAACCATTACCAATCTATGGCGATCCACCTTATGAATATTATGGTGATGTGATGTTGGGTGGTCAGGACTATTTGGCAGCATATCAAGCCGCAGAAGCTAAGTGCAAAGAAATCAACAAACTCAACCCTGAGAGAAACTAAATAATTCGTAATGACGCTCGCGGACTCGCTAACGTAATTCTTAGTTACGAATTATTTAATAAGATTTACCATCGCTGCCAAAGTATTCCCTATAGCCACAAATTTTGTCTCCACGCACATCAAAAGAAACCGCTACCCGATTTTTGTAAAGCTGCCCAAACAAAAGTCCCTCATCTCGAAACTCAAAAACAGCCGTTGTTTCATTGCTCGTAACACGGTCTAAGCCGGTCAAGTTCAAACCAGGGCTGAAGGCTTCAAAAACGTACTCGAAAAATTCTCTAGCTCGCTGTTTACCGACATTCAAACCGTGGAATTTACCCATTGGAAACCAAAGGGTAAAGTCTTCTGTGAGCATATCTAACAATGCTTCCCACTCTCCAGTTGCCATACCATACGTAAGATGCTCAAATGCCTGTCGAGCAACTTTTAAAGTATTTTCTGAGTCTTGTGTCATTCCCACCCGCGCTAACTAGATATAAACTAATGCTGTGTGACTTAAAACCTCACAACTACTTTCCCACAATTCTGACCACTGAAGAGATATTCTACAGCTTCGGGTATTGATTCTATGCCTTGAAAGTGTCTTGGGTCAACGGAAACTTTGAGTTTGTCTGTGTAGAACAGGTTTAATAGGCGATCGCGTGCCTCTGCCATATATTCTTTATAATGAGGCATGAGAAAGCCTCTCACAGAAGCAGCTTTCCAAAATAGCTGGTGATAAAGGCGTGGTTGTGTAATTTCTTCTACATCTTTTGCGTATTCGGAGATGAAACCAACTACAATTAAGCGTCCCCGCACTGCCAAGTTTTCAACGCAGGTATCAAATACGGTTTTACCTACACAGTCAAAAATTAAATTAATCCCATTGGGGTATTCTTGCTTGAGGATGTGATTGAGATTTTCTGTGCGATAGTTGATAATGCGATCGCACCCTAATTCTCTCAGTAACTTTGCCTTCGCCTCAGAACTACAAGTACCAATGACATGATTCCCGGCTAACTTTGCCAATTGCACTGCAATATGACCGGTTCCCCCGGCGGCGGCTGTAACTAAAACCACTTCATTACTTTTCATCTCCCCCACTTGTTCCAATGCAACCAAAGCTGATACACCTGTAGGCATTAGTGTTAGCAACTCTGGCGTTGCTTCGCGCACCTTCACTGCTAAGTTTGCATCGATAACCTGATATTCTCGATAACCGCCGCCACGTGCAATAGTTATGACAGCATCACCAATTTGAAAATCTTTGACATTTTCACCCATAGCGATAACTTTCCCCACAGCTTCCACACCCAAATCAAAGGGAGGAATTAAGTTAATATATGGAACGTCACCACGACAAAGTAAGGTGTCAAAGCCACCGTTAACGCCAGCAAATTTATTTTGAATTAAAAGTTCGCTAGCCGCAGGTTTGGTAATAGGAATTTCGACAATTTTAATGGACAATTTAAAATCTTGATTCAGTTGATTTGCTATTAACTTTCTGTAGGTTTGTACATTCATTGATACAAGTAATTCGGTGCAAATATTAAAAGCTATGTTGAGAAATTTAAATTTAGGGTACGTTCGTTATGTTTTCACCTAACGCACTATTTATCAACAATACAAGGTGCATTTCACTATCCTTATAAAGCTTTATCCCACTCTAATTGATGAGCTAAACCATACTTGATAAAATCTTCTTCTTTAGCTTTATCGCTTTTACCAAAAACACCTAAGCTGTAAGGATTATCTTGCATCCGTTGTGTGACTTGCTCTTTCTCAAATCGGATCACTTCATCTCTAGGTTTATCTGGTTTAAAAAAGTCTACAACCAAAACAGTTCTATCATAATTGGTGTAATTATGTGGACAGTGTGGATAGCTATGATCTAAAACCAGGAATTTTCCTTCATGCCAATAAAGTTGATCGTGGCATATTTTCATAGCCACATCTCCCTCTGGAACTATTAATCCCAAATACCCACGATTTGTATGAGGGTTATAGTTTACATGCAGCTTAATATCTAATCCCGGATGGAATGTACCATAATAGACGTTTCTGATGATATCATCATCAATAAAATTCACATTTTTTATCAAATTAGCTAAATTTGGAAAATACTTCTCTCTTAATAAAAGTGCTTTTTTTGATGCCTCATCTGGCCCATAATCAGGATATTGTATTTGATAAGCTTGAATATATTGTTCAATAAAAAGACCTTGAAATAAAATACCAAAAGCGCTGTATTTTGCATTACCCTTGGTTTTAATCGTTTTACTTTTAGGCCCCAGAATATCGTAAGTTAACTTTAGCTCTTCATCAGATGCCTGGTTAATAAAGCGTTTAAATTCCTCTCTAATCACTTGCCAGTTATCTTCAAAGATTTTGAGAAAAGTAAATTGATTTGGGTCTATATTATATTCATTAAAGCTTTCCATTGTTTTTTCTCCTGAAGATGATTTCATAAAAAACCGTTATATATAATGATAGGATTTGCTCTTCGTTCAGATTCGATGTTGGAATTCCTGACTAAACTCATTTTAGTGTGAGGTCTACTGTGTCCAAAACTCCCCTATTAGATCAAATTATCAAAAATGTGCGGGTAGTTCGTCCCCATCAGGATGCAATCGAACTACTTGATTTAGGCATTAAGGATGGAAAATTTGCTCAGATTGCCTCTAATATTAGCGCAGACACAGGCAAACAGGTATTTGATGGTAAAAACCTGCTAGGCTTTCCTGGAGTCGTGGATGCCCACATGCACGTCGGTATCTATCAACCTCTCGACAAAGATGCTCTGACTGAAAGCAAAGCAGCCGCAATGGGAGGCGTAACTACCAGCTTAAATTACATCCGTACAGGGCAGTATTATCTTAACAAAGGCGGCTCCTACCGCGATTTTTTTCCAGAGGTTTTGGCCTTATCCACAGGTAATTTTTTTGTAGATTACGCCTATCACATCGCACCTATAGCAAGCCAGCATATCGACGAAATACCTTTATTGTTTGAGGAATACGGTATATCTTCGTTTAAAATCTTCATGTTTTATGGCGGATATGGGTTGCATGGTTTATCAGACCAGCAAAACCTCTTTTTGATGATTAACAAAGAGGAAAGATACGACTTTGCCCATTTTGAATTTATTATGCGCGGTCTAACTCGCTTGATGGAAAAACATCCAGAAGCGCGAGATACTATCAGCTTGAGTTTGCACTGTGAAGTTGCAGAAATTCTCAACGCCTATACCAAAATAGTTGAAAATGATTCTAGTTTGAGCGGATTACACGCTTACAGTGCAGCGCGTCCGCCTCATTCCGAAGGTTTAGCAATTTGCATTGCTTCTTATTTGGCACATGAGACTAACTGTGCAAATATCAATTTGTTGCACCTAAGTTCGCGTAAAGCAATGGAAGCAGCTTTGACTATGCAAACTGCTTTTCCTCACATCAATTTTCGGCGAGAAGTTACTGTCGGACATTTGCTATTAGATGTCGATACTCCTAATGGTATTTGGGCAAAAGTCAACCCTCCTATCCGTCCTCGCGCTGATGTCGAATACTTATGGCAAGCAGTACTAAACAATCAAGTAGATTGGATAGTTAGCGACCATGCTTGTTGTTCTGCTGAACAAAAAAGAAGTGCTAAAGACCCAAATAATATTTGGTTAGCAAAGTCTGGTTTTGGCGGTACAGAATATTTACTTTCTGGTGTATTTAGTGAAGGTAGCAAGCGGGGAATGTCTTACAACCAGATGGCTAAGTTGCTATCTTGGAACCCATCCCGGCGCTTTGGTTTGTTAGAAAAAGGTGATATCGCTGTTGGCTATGATGCTGATTTGGTGCTGGTAGACCCCAATGAAAGCTTTGTGGTACGTGCTGCTGAGTCTGAGTCACAACAAGGTTATACGCCTTTTGAAGGTGTAGAGTTAACGGGGCGGGTGAAGAGTACTTTTTTGCGTGGAAATCTTATTTATAACAATGGGCAAGTTTTAGGTTCACCCACTGGGCGGTATTTGAAACGCTCCCAGTCTTAAATAATTCCCTCTACATGAAAGTATTTGCAAGTTTAAAGTAGAGACAAAATTATTCTATAAGTTCAGCATCTATTTATTCCAATCCCAAGGATAGTATGTATGTAATGGCGGTTCCCAGGCATGGTAAGAAAGATGGGGGTTCCCTCCTCGTACTAAAGCAAAGTATCCGGTTTCTGTGTATGCTGGGGCGTGTGAAATCAATGGCGGTCGCCAAAAGTAACAGCCTGGAGTCATGTGACCAGCCTGTGTGGTGAGGCTGCCTTGGAGGACAAATTCCTCTTCGGGAATGGGATGATACTCTGCAAAAGGTTCGACGAACTGCGGTAAACACCCTAAAAGCCAAGTGCTTCTTCCACCGTCTAGCCCCTTCCGTAAAGTTTTTCTCATTGCTCCTGGGGGAAAGCCGGGGGTGATAGTAGCAGACCAAGGAATCAGTTCTGAACTGTACGAGGGTATATATAATTCTCTTTTTGCTTCTGGTAAATCATTCAGTGATTTCGTAAAGCTAGGATGGCGCTCAGGCATCCACAAAGCTTTAGTATTTTCGCTAATATTCCATGCTTCAATACAGACACCTTTAGGAATAAAGGCATAAGTGTAGCGTCCGAGGCGAAGTTGCCCAATTCGTATTTCTCCACTGAGGACAAAGATTTCCACATCGCAATTGAAATAACCGGAACTATTCTCCCAGTTTTGTGTCCACTCAATTAATTCTGTAGACGCACCAGTTTCAGTATCAAAACTCAAGATACGTGTCAGTCCACCTTCCAGCAAACCATCTACAAGCCAAGTTTTTTGGATGACATCTGCTGACTGAATAAACTCAATATGATCTCTTGCCATAATCTTTTTGTCAAACACCTATCTAAAATTTTAAATACTTGAATTTTCTAGAAAATCTATGACTATCTGCGATATTTCTTCAGGCATTTGATTCATCATACAGATAGTTCCGCCTTCAATCTCAACCACCCTGCTATGAGGAATTGCTTTAGAAACAAAATATCTATTTTCTACTTTGGCTAAACCTAGCTTGTCAAAGGTTTTCATATCCTCAGTTCCCCATAAAATTAAGGTAGGAGACTTGATTAATTGAAATCTTGTTGGCGCGTTCAAACAGTAATCTTGTACAGCCCAAATCGCATATAAAGGATAGCCAGAGCTTTTTAAATCGTCTAAAACCCAACGTTGATTTAATTCTGGAGAGCCTACATATTGGGCCCGGGCTGACCATCTTTCCATGAGGTGGGAGCCATCTGCTTTTATTTTGAACCCGTCATTAAATCTTTTTAATAAAGCTGCTTTTCCTTCTTCATCGAAGCCAAAAGCATTACATAATATAAGTTTATCTACTTTTTCAGGATATGCTGCTGCCACTTCTCCTGCCACAAAAGCACCCGTATGGTTTCCCAGGATGCTTATACTCGAAATACCTAATTCTTCCAAAAGAGCAATCACAGTTTTTGCGTAGTCTTCGGTAGAGTACATTCTTGGAGGTTTATCAGAATCACCTAATCCCAAAAAGTCCATAGCAATAACACGCCTTGTCTGAGCAAAGATAGACATTAGCTCACGAAATTCATCACTGCTTCTGGGATTTTGATGCAATAATAATAAAGGTTCTCCTTCGCCACCAATACGGTAAAGAATTTGTCCATCTTCGGTGTCTAAAAAAGCTCGTTTGATGGGTTTTTTCATAAGATCCTGATAAATTCATTTAACTTATTCAGCAAATTACCTTTTTTGTGCAATACTTTGCAGCCATTCAATCAGGGGTCTTAAGGTTCCTGGCAATGCTGCCTCACTGACAGTCACTGTATGCTGCTTGCCGTTATCTTCTACTGTCAACTTATACTGAAAGCGATCGCTCTGGGGATTTGGCGAGGTAATTAGTTCAGGTAGCCTAAATAAATCTGCAACTTCCACCAGGCGGGGAAGTGTCGCAGCTTCATCCGGCGGGAGAGTGTCTGTATCAACAGTTGTCTTCTTGCTGATTCCAGCAAAGCCACCTGTGCGTTCAAAGGATATCCGCATTTTTTGCTCTCCGTTGTGTTATTTAGTTGGGATAAATACTTAAAATGGGAGACGATAGTTCTCACACCCCACTTTAGCAACAATACACAACAGATTTATCAGTCCTGAGTGTTGAGTGAGGGAGTGGAAGGTATTGACTATTTATTCCTGACTCCTCACTCCTCACTCATAACTTCTAGATAACTCCTACCTTTTGCCAAGCATCCTGTACAGCTTTTTGCTCATCACTACCATTACCGTAGAGTTCGCCAGCAATTTGAATGGTGACACTGGCAGCTTTTTTAAAATCTGCTTTGGCTTTCAAGCGATCGCGTAAAGCTATGTACCAGATTTTGCCTGCTTTTTCCCAAGCATAGCCACCAATGCTAACAGCCGCTAAATAAAACGCATGGTTAGGAATTCCTGAGTTGATATGCACGCCACCGTTATCATCAGTACCAGTGTATTTATCTTTTACATGGGCTGGTTGAGGATCTTTACCCAATACTGGATCATCATAAGCTGTTCCCGGTGCTTTCATCGATCGCAGGGCAACACCTTTGACAGTTGGTACTAACAGACCTTCGCCAATGAGCCAATCTGCCTCTTGTACGGTCTGATTATTGATCTTCTGTTTCACCAGGGAACCGAAGACATCAGAAAACGATTCATTTAGTGCCCCTGGTTCGCCATAGTACTGTAAACCCGCTTCATACTGGGTTATACCATGAGTTAGCTCATGCCCAATCACATCAATTGATTTCGTGAAGCGTTGAAACAGTTCTCCGTCGCCATCGCCATAAACCATCTGGTCGCCGTTCCAAAAGGCATTATCATATTTAACGCCATAATGCACGGTGGAGTCTAAACGTAGCCCTTTATCGTCAATGGAATTGCGATCGAATATCTCATAAAACAAATCATAAGTAGCACCAGCACCATCATAGGCTTCATTCACTGCTACATCACTGCTGGGAGGATCGCCTTCACCGCGCACTAATGTACCAGGAAGTTGCTGACCATATTTTGCATCGTAGATGGTACGGCGCTTTTCACCCGGAGAAGGTGCAAATGAGACAGTACCTATGACATCTCTCCGTCCGCGAAACTGTGCCGAAACATTTAATGTACGAAAAGCCCAATTACGCTGTTGAGGATTGCCATTTACAACGACATGTTCCAGTATATGGGGCGGGATAATACAACAAATCGGGCATCTAGACACAAGTGGATGCTCATACTTAAACCCGGCTGATTTCTTTTTATTTCGAGCCATCCAAGATATTCTCCTTTTAAAACTAAGTGATGGCAAACAGTGGCTTTAACCCCACTGGAGATAGGCGCAGAAAAACGAATCCAAATTGCGTGTCCCTGGTTTATTTTCTGAAGAAAATTTTCTACTCTGTATTTTCGGATAGGTCTGTAGAGGATTGATAGTACCCTCATGGGTACTTCTGATGTGGGAATATTGCATCAAAACACAAGGACGGCTTAGATACCATAAGTCTCAGCCAAAATCTTTGCGTGAGTTAGCAAGACCTCCTTTACAGACCTAAAGCGTCTATATATTAGTTCTAATCAAGAGAAATAATGTTATTTATTACTGTTTTGTTACCATAAGTCTGCTAATCCGATAAATATCGATTAGGGACAGGTAAATTCCCAATCCAGTATCCAAAACCCAAAATTTTCATAGCCAGCCACCTAACACCGCCAGACCATAATATTTCCAAGGTACTGCAACTGTTTTAAATCCAGCTTTGCTCAACATCTGTAAATGAGCATCTAAACTAGCTAGCTGGTCTTGACTAGAGTAACCTTGAGTGCTGCTTGCACCAAGCTTTGCACGAATCTCTGTTAAATTGGTTCCCTGTTCAACTGACCATTCTTCTCGTGCAGCCTGATAAACTTCTGCTAAGGCTGATGATTCCGGTAAAATTGGGTCTCCATTCCAAAAACAGCCATCTTGAGTGAGGCTCGCAGCAATTCGGCTAAATAACTTTAATTTCATCTCATCCTGGAGATGATGAATTGCCAAGGATGAGACACAGGCATCAAATTCGTTACCAATATCTAATTTTTCTGGATTATTTGCCCAATCACCAAAGTCTGCTTGTGTACCAACCCAACGTTTTTGATATCCAGATGCTGTGATTTTATCTTGGGCAAATTGTAACATTCGAGGTGAGTAATCTAGAGCAATTACTTGGGCATTTGGAAAGCGTTTGAGTATTTTGAGACTAAGTTCGCCTGTACCACAACCTAATTCTAATATCCGCAGACTTGTGGAAGGTAGACAACGGGTAATTACCTCCAACATCTCATCGTATCTGGGTATCAGTTGGCGAATACCAATGTCAAAATCAGCAGTGCTGGCGAATACCTCTCCGGGAAATAACTGTTGCATAGGGATTAGAACAAATATACACACTCATTAATATTAATCATCCATCATTACTGAGGTATAGACTACATCAGTAGAATCAACTTTTAGTATAAAAAATATTCACTTCATATACTTTTGGCAGAATACACATATCACTTTTTATGTTATGTACCAGAAAGTCATCTCTTAATTTAAGCTGAAATCCTATAATTTTGAACTAAAAAGCCAATTTAACTCTTTTTTAAGATTTGTAAATATAAAATAACTCATGTATTGAGTTAAACTGATATGTGTAATTAGTAACTCTGATTAATTAAAATTTTGGGTTTTCAAAAGTTACTGACGTTGGTATATTAAATACTGAACAGAAAGTTAACTAAAATAAACTAGAAGTCCACTGGCACTCTGAGTAAAACAGAGCATAGCAAGTTTAGCGATAAAAGGTTCGAGACTAATGCTAAAAAACAGCGAACTGAAGGTTAATCAGGGCTGTAATCTTAAATGGAAGCCTGGAGATAAACTATTTATCCAGTTTTCTCTCTTAGAAATTTTGCGAATTAAAACAGTTGTCGAACCTCTATATCTATAGATAGATATAGCAGAGTTAATAGTAAAGTTAATCTAAATTTAAGGTTAACTTGCCGAATTCAGGTCAACAATCCCAAAAGAGCGCAAGCGTTATGACGATAAATTCTTAATGGGACTAGTTGATTAGTCTTGGGGCAACCTTAAATTAGAGGTTAGCTTACAGAATTTAGATCAATAACGGTGCTATTTAGTGGCATCGCTCGGTAATAATAATAAGCTTTTCTAGTAAAAGCTGGCTTTAGAATGCCTAAAAGTTTTGGCATTCATGAGCATAATTTGTTATTGCCATACATCAGGGTAAATCTCAAATATTGCCTGAATTTTCACAAATTTTTCAGTTCTATCAAGGTCAATAATAATGAGTAATGTTCAAGCATCGTTTGAAGCAACAGAAGCTGAATTTCGCGTCGAAGGTTACGAAAAAATTGAGTTTAGTCTTATCTATGTCAATGGTGCATTTGATATCAGTAACAGAGAAATTGCAGACAGCTATGAGAAGTTTGGCCGTTGTCTGACTGTAATTGATGCTAATGTCAACAGATTATATGGCAAGCAAATCAAGTCATATTTTAGACACTATGGTATTGATCTGACCGTAGTTCCCATTGTGATTACTGAGCCTACTAAAACCCTTGCAACCTTTGAGAAAATTGTTGATGCTTTTTCTGACTTTGGTTTAATCCGCAAGGAACCAGTATTAGTAGTGGGTGGTGGTTTAACCACTGATGTAGCTGGGTTTGCGTGCGCTGCTTACCGTCGTAAGAGTAACTATATTCGGGTTCCAACAACGCTGATTGGTTTGATTGATGCAGGTGTGGCAATTAAGGTTGCAGTCAACCATCGCAAGTTAAAAAATCGCTTGGGTGCATATCATGCTCCTTTGAAAGTCATCCTCGATTTTTCCTTCTTGCAAACATTACCAACGGCTCAAGTTCGTAATGGGATGGCAGAGTTGGTCAAAATTGCTGTTGTGGCGAACTCTGAAGTCTTTGAATTGTTGTATGAGTATGGCGAAGAGTTGCTTTCTACTCACTTTGGATATGTGAATGGCACAAAGGAACTGAAAGCGATCGCACATAAACTCAATTACGAGGCAATAAAAACTATGCTGGAGTTGGAGACTCCAAACTTGCATGAGTTAGACCTCGATCGCGTCATTGCCTACGGTCACACTTGGAGTCCGACCTTAGAATTAGCTCCGATGATACCGTTGTTTCACGGTCATGCCGTCAATATAGATATGGCTTTGTCTGCAACCATTGCGGCAAGACGTGGCTACATTACATCAGGAGAACGCGATCGCATTTTGAGCTTGATGAGTCGTATAGGTTTATCAATCGATCATCCTCTACTAGATGGCGATTTGCTCTGGTATGCTACCCAATCTATTAGCTTGACGCGAGACGGGAAACAACGTGCAGCTATGCCTAAACCCATTGGTGAGTGCTTCTTTGTCAACGATTTCACCCGTGAAGAACTAGATGCAGCTTTAGCTGAACACAAAGGTCTGTGTGCTACATACCCTCGTGGCGGAGATGGTATTGACGCTTACATAGAAACTCAAGAAGAATCCAAACTATTGGGAGTGTGAAAACATGACCAGTATTTTAGGACGAGATACCGCAAGACCAATAACGCCACATAGCATTCTGGTAGCACAGCTACAAAAAACCCTCAGAATGGCAGAGGAAAGTAATATTCCTTCAGAGATACTGACCTCTCTGCGCCAAGGGTTGCAATTAGCAGTAGGTTTAGATCCCTATCTGGATGATTGCACTACCCCTGAATCGACCGCATTGACAGCACTAGCGCAGAAGACAAGCATTGAAGACTGGAGTAAACGCTTCAGTGATGGTGAAACAGTGCGTCAATTAGAGCAAGAAATGCTCTCAGGACATCTTGAAGGACAAACACTAAAGATGTTTGTGCATATCACTAAGGCTAAAAGCATCCTAGAAGTGGGAATGTTCACAGGATATTCAGCTTTGGCAATGGCAGAGGCGTTACCAGATGATGGGCGACTGATTGCTTGTGAAGTAGATTCTTATGTGGCCGAGTTTGCTCAAACTTGCTTTCAAGAGTCTCCCCACGGTAGCAAGATTGTTGTAGAAGTAGCACCTGCACTAGAGACGCTGCACAAGCTGGCGGCTAAAAAAGAATCCTTTGATCTGATCTTCATTGATGCGGATAAAAAGGAGTATGTAGAGTACTTCCAAATTATCTTGGATAGCCATTTACTAGCTCCCCACGGGTTAATCTGTGTAGATAATACTTTGTTGCAAGGACAAGTTTACCTGCCATCAGAACAGCGTACAGCCAATGGTGAAGCGATCGCTCAGTTCAACCGCATTGTCGCCGCAGATCCTCGTGTAGAGCAAGTTCTGTTACCCATACGAGATGGCATAACTCTGATTAGACGCTTGGTATAACGCGCGCTTCTCAATTCAAGGCATCTGATGTTATAGCAGTTCTCATTTGGATGCAATATCCGGTAGGGATGCACATCTGTGCATCCCTACAAAAGAACCGCATTCCACGTCAATAAAATAATTTATGGCACAATCAATCTCTTTATCTCTTCCTCAATCCACAACACCATCAAAGGGTGTGAGGCTAAAAATAGCAGCTCTATTCAAGACTATCGGGACTTTAACACTCCTGCTGATAGCCTTGCCGCTTAATGCTTTGATAGTATTGATATCTCTGATGTGTAGGCCGTTTACAAAAAAACCTGCCGTAGCCACCCATCCCCAGAATATCTTGGTCAGTGGCGGTAAAATGACCAAAGCATTACAACTTGCCCGCTCCTTCCATGCAGCCGGACACAGAGTTATTCTGATTGAAGGTCATAAATACTGGTTATCAGGGCATAGATTCTCAAATGCTGTGAGTCGTTTTTATACAGTTGCTGCACCACAAGACGACCCAGAAGGCTATACCCAGGCGCTATTGGAAATTGTCAAACGAGAGAAGATTGACGTTTATGTACCCGTATGCAGCCCTGTAGCTAGTTATTACGACTCTTTGGCAAAGTCTGCACTATCAGAATATTGTGAGGTTTTTCACTTTGATGCTGATATAACCAAGATGCTGGATGATAAATTTGCCTTTACCGATCAGGCGCGATCGCTTGGTTTATCAGTCCCCAAATCATTTAAAATCACCGATCCTGAACAAGTTATCAACTTCGATTTTAGTAAAGAAACGCGCAAATATATTCTTAAGAGTATTTCTTACGACTCAGTTCGCCGCTTAAATTTAACCAAACTTCCTTGTGATACTCCAGAAGAGACAGCAGCGTTTGTCAAGAGTTTACCCATCAGCCCAGAAAAACCTTGGATTATGCAAGAATTTATTCCTGGGAAAGAATTATGCACCCATAGCACAGTCCGAGACGGCGAATTAAGGTTGCATTGCTGTTCAAATTCTTCAGCGTTTCAGATTAACTATGAAAATGTCGAAAATCCCCAAATTCAAGAATGGGTACAACATTTCGTCAAAAGTTTACGGCTGACTGGACAAATATCTCTTGACTTTATCCAAGCTGAAGATGGTACAGCTTATGCCATTGAATGTAATCCTCGCACCCATTCGGCGATCACAATGTTCTACAATCACCCAGGTGTTGCAGAAGCCTATCTTGGTAAAACTCCTCTAGCTGCACCTTTGGAACCTCTTGCAGATAGCAAGCCCACTTACTGGATATATCACGAAATCTGGCGATTGACTGGGATTCGCTCTGGGCAACAATTGCAAACTTGGTTTGGGAGATTAGTCAGAGGTACAGATGCCATTTATCGCCTGGATGATCCGATACCATTTTTAACTTTGCACCATTGGCAGATTACTTTACTTTTGCTACAAAATCTGCAACGACTCAAAGGTTGGGTCAAAATCGATTTTAATATCGGTAAACTCGTGGAATTAGGGGGCGACTGAGTAATTCGTAATTGGTAATTTGTAGTTATGATGTCTGCCGAATCAATCATAATAAATAGTTTGTAGTGGGGACTGAAGTCCCCAAAGACAGGACTAAAGTCCTTATTACGAACAAGCTCATTTTGACTAATGAATTTCGAATTCTGTTGTATTACTTGCCCAACGTTTCATTTATAGCGGTTATTAATAAATCATTTAGAGGGATTCCGGCTGCTTTCGCCATAGAAGAAATCACACTTTTGGGGGAAAAAGAACAATATAATCCGGCTTCTAAGAACCAAGGTTGTCCCTTTGGATCAATCCGGAAGTCAAATAAACTGTAGTGGCGACAACCCAAAGCCTGATGACACTTTTTAGCGACTTGCTGAACCTTTTCGGTGATTGGGTCGTTAGGGTCTAAAATCCAAGCCTTGATATTATCTTTAGCAGTCAAATGCAAGTCTCCATCGTCCGTTTGTTGGAGTTTATCAGCATAGTTGCGGATGGGTTTATCGTGAGGATCTACCAGATATTCTTCAAGGGGTAAACCTATTAGCTCACCGTCTTTTACAATGATGCCACATCTGACTTCTCGACCGAGTTCGATGAATGCTTCTACGATGACCTCATCTGCATATTCAAATGCTTTCTTTAAGGCAGCATCATATTCAGTCACATCTTTAACTAAGACTACTCCTAAAGAGTTGTCAGAACTTACAGGTTTGACGACTGCTGGAGGTGTAATTGTTGGAATATCTCCTTGGCAAAGCAATTCTCCATGAGGCACTTTTACCCCTGCTGCTTCGACAATTGCTTTGGCTCTAGCTTTGTGGGCCGCGATCGCCATAATATCTGGGGTATTCCCTACATAAGGGATCTTGAGCAGATCGAATAGGGCACGGTACTGAGTCATTCCAGGAATACAAAACATTTGTGGTAACATCATGTCAATGTTTTGACCTGTTAGAAATTGTATGGCATCAAACACAGGAATCGGTTTGGTGAGAGCAATATCTTCTCGACTGAGAGAGTCAGGAAATCGCCACTGCCGATCGGGTGTGATATATGCAATTTGAAAATTATAAAGCGATGGATCTGCTGTTGCAGCCAAACAGTCTTGGGCGTAAAGACGTGATAAATCACAGTAAAAATTATTGTGTGCAGATCCAACTAAATGAAGGATATTAAGTACTGACATAGTTCATCTTTTTATCTACTATTATAACTAGAATTTAGTAATTAATAAAGTTGTAGTATAAAGCTATTTTCAAAAATAGCAATAGCCTATTAAATCGTCAGATATTTAAAGTCCCACTATGGCAACAATTTAAATATCATCACTCTTGTATTCTAATATAGAATAGTAGTACAAATAAGGTAATTTATAATCTTTTTCAGAGTATCTTTGCAGAAGTTTTGTGTTTATGTAAGGAAATTTAAACGACTTACGAGAGTAATTAACCAAACCTTGAGTTAATAGTTAGTTTAATCGAAGTCGATGATAAAAATAAACCGAGTTGCCTTCATTAATTAATTATTTAAGAGTAAGTTTGAATACTTATTCAATACTGAGTTGGGAATCCAATGAACACAAAATAACGGAAAATTATAAGCTATAAAGCATCCTTGCTCCTCGTTCTCATAACCCAAAGAAAGAAACCAAGAAGAAAACAGAAGCCAAGGAAATCTGGTGCAGCCTTACAAATAAATGGTATAAATACTTACAAGATGAAAATCTAGTGCTATAGGAATAAAGCAGTTAAGCCTTCCTGTGCGATGAGCTTAAAATAAGAAAACGGTAAACTTAGAAGATAACAAGATAGTAACCCATTTTGCTATCAGTTAAGCTCAACTTTCGCTTCCCATATTTGGGAAACTATATGCTACAGCTTCTCCTCATTGTGTTTGTTATCCTTTTAGGTTCAGCAATTTGTTCTAGTGTAGAAACAGCCCTGTTTTCTGTTTCAACCCTGAGAGTCAGACAATTAGCACAATCCAATAGTCCATCCGCAGTAAGACTTTTAGCGATTCGTGAAAATATGAATCGACCGATTGCGGCTCTTGTAATCCTCAATAATACTTTCAATATCATTGGTAGTATTCTTACAGGTAGTATTGCTGTTCAGGTTTTAGGAGACAAATGGCTTGGTGTATTTTCAGGAATATTGACATTCTTGATAATCATCTTTGGTGAAATCATCCCAAAGACAATTGGAGAGCGTTATTCTGAGCAACTCGCCATACTTGCGGCTTTACCTGTAGCTGGACTTGCTATTGCTTTCACACCCTTAGTCTGGATTCTAGAAAATGTTACTGCACCCTTTGCCAAAGGGAAAAAACGACCAACCACGAACGAGGCTGAAATCAAGCTATTGGCGAAGATTGGGCATCAAGAGGGAATTATCGAAAGCGATGAAGCAGAAATGATCCAGCGAGTGTTTAGATTAAATGATGTGACAGCATCTGACTTAATGACACCCCGAATCATGCTGACATATATTTATGGAAATATGACTCTTGCTGAAGCGAAAGCAAATATTATTGCGTCTCAACATACTCGGATTATTGTAATAAATGAATCTCTGGATGAAATTATTGGATATGCTCTCAAACAGAATTTACTGACAGCGATGGTTGAAGGAAGTAACAATCAAAAAATCGCTAGTCTGGCTCGAAAAGTCAACTTTGTTCCTGAGATAATTCGGGCAGATAAACTGTTAAAAAACTTTATAGAAGCTCGTGAACATCTTGCAGTAGTGGTAGACGAATATGGAAGCATCGCTGGTGTCGTCACTTTGGAAGATGTGCTTGAGGTGATAACTGGTGAAATTGTAGATGAGACTGATAGAACTGTTGATTTGCAAGAAATTGCCCGCAAGAAACGAGAAAAAATGTTGCAATCTGCCGCTAGTAGCAATTAATGCAGTTACCTAAATAATCACACGGTACATTAATTTCCTCCTCTCTTTTCTCTGCGTTCTCAGCGCCTCTGCGGTTCGATTCCTAAAAACGATCGCCATCTGGTGCGTCAAACCCCGTTAACGCACCCCACCAATCATCTATTCGTCAATTTGACCAACGCGGCGAATATTCAAAATGTCGCTCATTTTCTTAATTTGGACGAACACTTGCTCTAATTGGGAGCGATCGCGTATATCTATTCCTAAATCCATCAATGCAGGTTGACCAACAGAGGTTTTCACCTGAGCATGGCGAACATTGATTCCTTGGTCACTCAACCGTGACAAAATATCTTTTAGCACCCCTACACGGTCAAGGGCTTCAATTTGAACATCTACTGGATACGTGTGCGGACGACCACTATTTTCGGCGCTTGGGTTCCACCTAACTGGTACTAAGCGCTCATATTCCACAGTTTCTAGATTATGGCAGCCTTGGCGATGAATTGAAATCCCCCTACCTCGCGTCACCACACCAATAATCGGTTCGCCAGGAATCGGGGTACAACATCCAGCTAAATGATATACCAACCCCTCTACCCCAACAATAGGCGAATCACTGGCGCGGGAAGTAGTTGGAGGCGCATCTCGTAAAGCTTTTGATGTAGTAGATGGTTCTTTGGGGATAAATGGCGACACTGTGGAAACTGGTTGTTGTCCCTTCGCCACTTCTCGCCAACGATTTAGCACCAAGTTCAACGTCACTTCACCGTAACCCAAACCGGCAAGTAAATCGTCCACACTGTGGTAGTTACACTTTTCGGCGACAATCTGCATTGCATCGGACTTTAGCAAACTATCAAAACCAGTTTTACCTAGTTCCTTTTCTAACAATTCCCGTCCACGGGCAACATTTTCTTCGCGGCGCGATCGCTTGTACCATTGTTTGATCCGATATTTTGCCGCCGAACTTCTGACAAAGTTCAACCAATCCAAACTCGGATGACAGTTCTTTTGGGTAAGAACCTCTACAATATCGCCATTTTGCAGTCGGGTTGACAGAGACACCATTCGCCCATTTACCCGCGCCCCTGAACAGTGGTTTCCAACCTCCGTATGAATGCGATAAGCAAAATCTACGGTGGTAGAACCGGGGCTTAAAGGAACAACATCCCCCTTAGGGGTGAAGACATAGACATCATCTTCAAATAGATTATCCTTGACACTATCAAGATATTCTTGTGCGTCCTTGAGATCGGTTTGCCATTCTAGCAGTTGCCGCAGCCAAGTAAACTTGTCATCTGTCCCTGTCAAATGGCTAATACTAGAACCTCCAGTTTCTTTGTATTTCCAATGGGCGGCAATCCCATACTCGGCGATATGATGCATTTCGATTGTCCGAATTTGCACCTCTAAAGGACGGCCAGTTAGTCCAATCACCCCAGTATGCAACGACTGGTAACGGTTAGGCTTGGGCAGCCCAATGTAATCTTTAAATCTCCCAGGAATTGGGCGAAAAGCATCATGAACCACCGCCAACGCCCGATAGCATTCCTCATTGCTTTGAACAATAATCCGCAGCGCTGCCAAATCGTAAATTTCATGAAATTCCTTTTGCTGGCGGTGCATTTTTTGGTAAATGCTATAAAGGTGCTTGGGACGACCGCTAATATCCTGAAAGCGGATTCCGGCTTGCTGCAAACGCTCTTGCAACATATTCGTAGCTCTAGCCAGTTTCTCTTCTCGCGCCGTCCGTTTTTCAGAAACAAGCTCTTGCATTTGGCGAAAAGCTTCTGGTTCCAAATACTTAAAAGCCAAATCTTCCAGTTCCCATTTAATTCGCCAAATCCCCAAGCGATTGGCTAAAGGCGCGAATATATCTCGCGTTTCTTGGGCACTGCGGCGGCGGCTGGCCTCTGACATATATTGTAAAGTTCGCATATTATGCAAACGATCTGCCAATTTCACTACAATGACCCGAATATCTTGCGCCATTGCCAAAAACATCCGCCGGAAGTTTTCGGCTTGACTTTCGGTTTTGCTGGTGAAATTGATCTTAGAAAGCTTTGTGACACCTTCGACCAATTGCCGCACTTCTGCGCCAAAGCGTTCTTCAATTTCTTGACTTGTAACTTCTGTATCTTCAACAACATCATGGAGAAATCCAGCTGCTATCATAGCAGCACTACCTCCCAAGTCATGCAGCAAGTCGGCTACAGCAATGGGATGAGCAATGTATGGTTCTCCAGATTTGCGGTATTGACCTTGATGCAGTTGGTAAGCAAATTCAAATGCGCGACCAATTAAAACTGCATCACTATGCCTTCGGTCATCTTCTACTTCGCCGTTACTTGTCGATGACTCCTTCAAACATTTTTTTAACCATTCCGGAATGGCTAGATCAACTGATGAATTTATAGCTAGACTGCTCATACAAGTGGGTTTGGATAGGATCGGTAGATAAGTGAATGATAAATAAAAGTGGCAGCATCACCTTAAGAAAATGCTGTCGCCTATTAACCTTGAAAATCCATTGATGGCAAACAAAGCCTCAAATCCTGATTTGAGGCTTTTAGTGCTGATAGGCCTTTAAGAAAGTTTATTGTAAAAGAAAAATTACTTGACACTAATACTATCTTAACTAGCACTGGATGTCTTTAAACCCTGAGAAATATTTGGCACTCGTAACCTTGCTAGAGCAATTACGCTCCGATGCCACAACGACCCAAATTGCTGCGCCTGAACTGCGAGTGCGTGTAGCCTCGTTGCAGCAATTTTTCGGACAGCAGATTGTGCCTTTGGCTGATGAAAACTGGCGAGTGCAGTCTTATCAAACGGAAATGAGCAAGCAATTGCGTTTGTTGGCAATAGATGTGATGTTTTTGCAAGGAGCGCGGCAGGCATCGACTGCACAGACGAGACTTCAGGCGATTAGCGATCGCTTGACAACCCTCATTCAGTACTGTAATGCTATTCTGCAACCAGAAGCGGAAGGAGAAAAATAACAATTGTTCACCTTTTTCTCTAATTAGTCCATCATCTCATTTACGACCGTTCGTGAAAAGTTATTTTGCTAACAAGTTATAAGGTGGGAATTGGGAATTGGGAATTGGGAATTGGGAATTGAGCATAGGTTATTCTTTCTCCTTGTCCCCCTTGTCCCCCTTGTCCCCCTTGTCCCCCTTGCCCCCCTTGCCCCCCTTGCCCTATGCCCCATGCCCAATCCCTTCGATGAGAAGATTCATTGTGCGGCGCATATATGCTTCTACTGGCTCGGTTGTGGGTTTAAAGATCAGTGCATAATATAGTGACCCACTCACCAGGTCGATAATTAAGTCTACGTCTGCATCCTTGTGTATTTCACCTCTAGACTGGGCACGCTCAAGTACTTTAGAGAATGCTTCACGTCGGAGTTTTGTATATTTTGTCCAGTAAACCTCTGCAAACTGAGGATTGCTAGACGCTGTACTAATTATCAAAGCGAGTGTTTGACGACCAAGGGGACTATCTATCTTTTTGGCGGCATTCTGGATCAAAATATCCATGTCTCCCCAAAAGCTGCTAGTATCGGGGATCGCTAAATCATCTCTCAAACTTTCTATCGCGTCTGCAACTAGTTCTTCTTTGGAAGTGTAACGCCGATAGATGGTCGTTTTGCCAACTCCAGCACGAGAAGCGATCGCTTCTATACTCATGCTCTGATATCCTACCTCTGCAAGCAAATCTAAGGTCGCTTGCAGAATCGCTTGGTCGGCGTGGATGCTACGTGGTCGTCCAGAAGGGCTGTTGATTTGGTTACTCATAAAAATATCATCCCCAAGAAATATCTTCTTGGCAATTTGCTTCTACCTTTGGGCATAGAACGTACCATCTGGGAAACGAAGAAGCCCTACTACCCTGTTACGCAAATAAGATTGCACATCAACTGGTGAGGTTGTCCTTTGTCAATTGTCCTTTGTCCTTTGTCCTTGGTAAACACTTTTGACTAATGACTAATGACGGTCTACACGGAAAATATTGCAATATGTAGGCGCGTTAGCTTACCCAGTTTTCATGCACGAGAACAGCAAAAGTGACTATCCATCTTTAGCATAAGTATTTCTGCCGCTTTTCGTTGAAGTCTCCCTTGACCATTTCCATATGATACGTTACCGTAGCGTATATATAAGATGATATTTAATTTTTGCTTTGGGAATCGCTCTGACAATGGCTACCAACATTAAACGTTCTAGTTTTGATCAATTTGGTTATGTCCACGGGCCATTGAAGTGGGCGATCGCTTTAACAGCTTCTCTTGGTGCAATTTTAGAAGTAATTGATACTAGTATTGTTAACGTTGCTCTGACGGATATGCAAGCTAGTTTGGGTGCAACTGTCAGTGAGGTAGGTTGGGTAGTAACTGGATATGCGATCGCAAATGTCGTCTTAATTCCCTTATCTGCATGGCTGGGAGATTACTTTGGACGCAAAACTTATTTTATCTTTTCGTTGATTGGCTTTACCATTGCCTCGGTTTTATGCGGGTTGGCATTCAATTTACCGATGCTGGTTCTTTCCCGAATTCTTCAAGGTTTATGTGGTGGCGGGTTACTAGCTAAAGCCCAAGCAATTTTGTTTGAGACTTTTCCACCTGCCGAACAGGGTTTAGCACAGGCAGTTTTTGGAGTAGGTGTAATTGCTGGCCCAGCTATCGGCCCGACTTTAGGAGGATTCTTGGTAGATGGTTTGGGCTGGCGGTGGATTTTCTTTGTTAATATTCCCTTCGGGATCGTTGCAGTGGCGATGTCCTTCATGTTTTTGCCCAAAGACAAAGACAAAAGCGAGACACAAAGCCAATCCGTCGATTGGTTCGGCATTGGGTTTTTGATTATTGCGATCGGCTGTCTGCAAACTTTGTTAGAAGAAGGAGAGAAAGAAGACTGGTTTTCCTCCGGTTTTATCACCACCTTAGCGATCGCCAGTATTATCGGATTAGGGCTATTTATTTGGTACGAGTTGAAAATAGCCCATCCTGCGGTTGATTTGAGAGTTTTGCGTCACCGTTCTTTAGCTGCGGGAAGCGTTCTCTCAGCAGTGGTGGGTATGGGGCTTTATGGCACACTCTTTGCTGTGCCGATATTTGCTCAGAGTGTGCTGCACTTTACCGCAACGCAGACAGGACTATTGTTAGCGCCTGGTGCTTTAGCCTCTGCGATCGTTATGGTTCTATTAGGCAAGCTGTCCAGTAAAATTGATGCCCGATTTTTAATTGCAATGGGCGCTGTCGGATCATCTGGAGTTATGTTTCAACTAGCAGCAATTACCCCACAAACTGGCACAGATGATTTATTTTGGCCATTGGTATGGCGTGGGGCTTTTACTGTGTTGATGTTTCTGCCTTTGAGTTTGGCAGTTTTAGGCCCGCTACCCAAACAAGATGTTTCTGCTGGGTCTGGTTTCTATAACCTGACTCGACAACTAGGTGGCAGTATCGGCATTGCCCTACTTACCACTCTGCTTGACCGAAGACAAACTTTTCATCGAGCTATCTTGTTAGCAAAACTTAGCCCTTATGACCCAGAAACCAATCAACGTCTAGATTTGCTCAATGGGGCACTTCAAAGCCAAGGCATGGATGCGGCAACAGCACAACAACAAGCAATAGCTTTATTAAGTCAAACAGTAAATACTCAAGCTGCTGTTTTATCTTACGCAGATTGCTTTCGAGTGGTAGGGATCGGGTTCCTTTGCTCATTACCCCTATTACTATTCTTGGGTAAAGGCGGTGCTGGAGCGAAAGCACCAATCAGTCATTAGACGGATACCAATTTTTAGCTCTCTGAACTAAAACTACGTAAAAACACTGCTTAAAAATCTTTCTTGACCGAAAGTCACAGAAGAAAATTAATATACACTGATATATCTGGATAAAAAATAAAAATCCTACTCAGTTTTGAGCAGGAATATGTGAAGTCTTATTGCTAAAATTAGAAATTCCGATCTTAGAAAAAGTTCATTATTGTAATAACGCCAACACTGGTTAACATCATTAAAGCGCCCATAATTATAGATTGACCTAATGGATTGCTGAATTTTGAATCGTTCATTTAAGTAAAATCCTTTTTTTAATAGTTCCTTAACCATATCAAAATCAGTATAAATATCTATAAAAGCGCTGTAAAACTTAAAGTCCCGTAAATTTTCTTAACAAAAAATTAATTTACAACTTAAGTATCGGTTTTTACTTATGAGGGGTTAGTCTTCTAGTCTCCCCCACTTCTTATTCTCCAGTTCAAAAATGTAGTAATTTCCGAACAGAATAAATACCTGAACTCCGAGCGGAATATGCGCCTTTGTGGGGTAAAATAAATCTTAATCAAGGTAAAAATATTTGAATAGAAGATTATCATGACAGTCTCTACTGCATCTAGAAACCAAGCGATCGCTTTTGACTTAGAAAAATTAAATCAGCAATTTGAAACTGCCACTCCTAAAGAGATACTGGCATGGTCTATAGAGAATATCCCAACGGGATTGGTGCAAACCAGCGCCTTTAACGTGGATGACATGATAATTACCCATATTCTTTACAGTGAACTGAAGCATCCCGTTCCTGTAATCTTTCTCGACACCTTGCACCACTTCCCTGAAAGCCTAGAATTAGTTGCCAAAGCCAAAGAAATTTACAACCTGGACTTGCAAACTTTCAAAACTCCAGACGTAGAAACCCGTGAAGCCTTTGAAGCTAAATACGGCGACAAACTTTGGGATACGGATATTGCTAAATTCCACCACATTACAAAAATTGAACCACTGTTACGGGGTCTAGACGAACTCAACAGCGTGGCTTGGATTACCGGTCGCCGCCGTGACCAAGCAGTAACCCGTGCGAATATGCCTATATTTGAATTTGATGGAAAAGGTCGGTTGAAAGTAAATCCCATTGCTACCTGGACACGCCAAGATAGCTGGGTTTACGTAGCTGAACATGGAGTCATCTACAACCCCCTCCACGACCAAGGTTATCCCAGCATCGGCGACCAACCCATCACCACCAAAGTAGGCGAAGGCGAAGACGAACGCGCCGGACGCTGGCGGGGAAGTGATAAAACAGAATGTGGAATTCACATTTAAGTGGAAGTGGGGAGTAGAGATTGGAGAGTAGGGAATAGAAGAAAAGAAGAATTTCCCCCTACTCTCTGCTTACTCTGCGCCTCTGCGGTTAGTTAGATAATAGTGTTACACAACAACAAATTTAGAGACTAGTTTATTGACCATTTTCCTGGAAAAGCTGCTCTAATGAAGCTAATTCCGCTTCTCTCACTGCGTCAATCTCTGGCAAAGGTCGCTGCATAATTGAATAAAGCGATCGCTTTTGCACTTTTACAGCCTGTAAGCCCAACTCCCGTAAGAAATCCTCAATTTTTAGCACCATTTGTTTGCGGTCAGCTTTTGTAACATCGGGACTTTGGTAAATTGAAGCCTTAATAGTAGGCAAAAATATTGTTTTAACTACTTCATATTTCCCATCAAGCACAGCCTCTTGGGCTTTATTAACCAGTTCTTTGATACTGGTTAAGTACTCCCAATCTTGAGTGGGGCGCTTTTCTATACGAAATAGCATATAACTATAGCCTTCTAAGGGTTTGCCATCACGCTCAAAAATTTTTGTTGTTCCAGGTGAACCAAGACAGAGGCTATCCTTGACAATACAAAGATTATCGCTGTTTATCTTGTTATCCTGCGCCAAAATTGCAGCAAAATAGCCAGCTTTCAGGGAATTGCTACCACCTCCATCAGCTTCAGAAAATGTTTGTTGGTAGCCTAGTTCTAAGCGACGCTCACCAATATCGAGTAAATCTTCAATACCCCGATATATTGGTTCTGCTAACTTTATAACACTCGAAAGTTCTGGCACAGGTAGAAATTCAGAAAATCTGCCCATCGTCTTAATAAATTTACCGATGGAGTCATTATTGGCTATGCTAAATAAGCCTGCTTGTAACTCAACTAATCCATAATTGAAAGGAAATGAGGATGTGAGAGGATAATTACACTGAATGACTTTATCCAGATTATCTGCTACTGATTTTTCTAATTGTCCAGGTGCAGCTAGATAGGGAATTATTACGGATTTACCACCGTGATTCAAGCGAACAGCAGCATGAACCACCGGATATCTTTGCTTGAACCATTCTACATCTTTAGCCAAGCGCATTTCCACTAGCCATATACGACAATAGGCTTCACCTGCAAGAATGGGTTTTTCATCATAGTCTACATCAACTCGATGTTTTGGTAGAGAAAAGGTTTTATATTTTGGAGCCTCACGGCTGAAAGTTTCAGATAAACTCTGGATAAATCTCATGAAATTATTCCTCTGTCACATCAGCCTAAATACGGTGAAATTTGAGTCCAAATAGCACGAATGGGAATACCTCCCGTTGAACCTCGATTCACGGTACGTCCTATACCGGGATTTCCTTGATGAATTGCAATCAATTCCCATTGACGATTAAAAATTGGTGCGCCAGAGGAACCGTCATCAGTTTTCACATTATGATCAATGTAATCTTCTCCTACTTGCGTAATTTGTCCAAAGTCGGAAATTATCACCGGGTTTCCTTGTGGATGATGGATAATACGAATATTTTGGCCGCTATCTAATATAGAAGTTTCATCAATAGAAATAGCTTTTTGTTGTGTTTGAGGATTGATTTTAAGTAAAGCATAATCAAATCTACTATTATTAGGAATAATATTTAATTCCAATATATCTTTTTCTGATTCGTACTTTCCAGCTTTATAGCCAAAGCGCACCCATGCTTTTTGCACTTGGCTTTTACTAAAAATATGATTACAGGTTAGTAATAAATCGTTTGTAATTAAAACTCCTGTGCCTATGGGGTTTCCTATAGGTGATTCGATTCTGCCAACTGTGTTACGAGCAGCTAATGCTTTAAGGTTTTCCTGACCTTTTTCGACTAATCGAGTAAATAATTCTACATCTTGGTATTTTAATCCATAAATGGATTCTAATTCGCATAGAGACTTAAGTACATTTACTAATGGGTGATGATTTAAGTTTTGATGGGAGATTTGATAATTTTTAAATGCTGATACTAATGATTGGGCAAATATATTAGGTGAAGTATCAAATCTCAAATTACTTAAAAATGCAAAATCTACACCAGTATTTTCTAAAAAATTTTGGCGATCGCTAGCTACACTTAGCTTGAGAGCAAAGTTATTTAGCGCCATAATTAATGGTGTAATATCTTGCTGGTCTAAAAATATTTCCGGATTCATGACGCTCTCATGTGTCCAATTTACAGTAGAATTTATAGTTGTAACAAATGAATTGTCAACAGCTTGAGTTACTCCAATAGGCAATAAATCAGAAATCTGCTCTAATGCTTCTGGCTGAAGGTAATCTTCTAAATTAGGAGTAAATTCTTGCAGTGTACCACTAACTTCTGTACTGAGTATCGCTGGAGTACTAGGTTGAACAGATATCTGTTGTTTGAAACGACGCTGCAAATCTTGAATAAACTCTTCAGTAGAAGTTGATTGGAGGTGATATTTCTTCAAGGCTCTCTCAATTTGGTTGAGAATATTTTCATAGAGATCATTAATATATGTCTCTCGTACATCATAAGATTTATCTAGATTGAATGACCAGTAATGATACCATTGCCAAAGTGACCTAAAGTTGTTGGAATGTGGAACAGGTATACTTATTTGTCTAAGAATACTTATTTGTAATATCAACTCTCGGTAGAGTTTTCTATAATCCTTATCCTCATAATTAATTAAATCAATAGTGTCTCTCTGAATAGCAACCGAAATCATGATTCCCTTCAACTTTTTAATTTGTACTATCAGGTCTTCAAATTTTGATATTTGCCACTCTTCAACTAACTGTTGGTGAGATTTGCCTTTAATATGGTGCTGACATAAAACAATATCAATTTGATTTAAAGAGGTATTATATAGGTCGTGAACATATTTTCCTTTTGATGCATATCCCCTTTCTAAAGATGACCAGCGATCGCGCCAATCTAAAAGAGATTTAAAAGGATTATGATTTTCGATAATAACCCCTTCTTCTTCAAGAAATTCTCTCAGGTATACAATATCTTTGTAGAGTTTTGTATAGGATTTCTCTTTATCTCTAATGGGATTCCGATATGCATCAGTTGCAACGGCAATCATTATTGATTGCAACTGTTGAATTTTGGTTAACAGTTCCTCAATTTGTGTTATTACCATAGACAATTTCAGTCTTCTTTAAATTCCTATTTGCAACAGTACATTAGTAATTATGTTTATTTCTGATTGCGTAGATTTTCTATATGCTCTATGAGCCGATTAATTTGTTCTTCCTTGTTGCGCTCCCACTCACGAGACCAAATTCTGTGAATACGCCAGCCTAATTTTTCTAGAACTTCTTGGCGGAGGCGATCGCGATCGCGTGCTGTAGGATATTTACTATAGGTTTCGCCATCACACACAATCCCCAGAAGATACTCTTCCTTTTCCGGCTTGGAATCATCCATCACCACTAAGTCGATTGGATAAGCTGAACGACCTACCCGTTTCTTAACTACGTATCCCCTTTCTGTTAAAACCTGATATACATCTTCTTCAAATGGTAAGTCTAAGCGAGACAGGTCATCACCCTTTTCATCTAGTTTTTGACCGCCATTTTCAACGTATGCAAAATAATCCTTAAGTAACGCAGCTTGTTCACCTTTTTCGGCGATAATATTATTATGATCAATTGAAGCGACTAATACGAACTTGCATCTAGCACGAGTTATTGCAACATTTAATCTTCGTCTCCCTAAATCTTGTTGTTTTCTACTGAAGTAACCAAAGTTGTGATTTAACTGACCGGAATTTTTGTTACCAAAACCAAAGCCAAAGCTTAGGAAAATCACATCTCTCTCATCACCTTGAACATCATCAATTGATTTAACAAAGAACTTCTCTGAGTTCTCTTGAAAAAATTCTTCTATCTCAGGATGTTTAATACTGATTTGTTTGAGTTGTTCCTTGATGGCTTTTGCTTGTTGTTTACTTGAGGTAATAATACCCAAAGATTGTTGAGAGTTTTGCTGATAATGCTGCACTGTTAGCTTTGCAACTTCCTCTGCTTCACGGATATTTTCTCGATTAGCATATATTCCCCCTTTAACAAAATGGAAATGTACGCCTCTGCTAGTATCTTTTGCAGGGTTAGGGAACGAAATAAGTTTTGAGTTGTAAAATTCTTGGTTTGAAAAAGCAATTAAGCTTTCGTCTTGGCTACGATAATGCCAACTTAAAGTACGAGTGAGCATAATTGATAATTTAGAACACTCATCTAGCAAATTTTCATAAATCTCTTCCTCTTCATCGTCGCTATCATCGGCTGCTGCACTTTCAAAGTAAGCCGTAGGCGGTAACTGCTTGTTATCGCCAACAACAATTAGCTGCTTTGCTCGCATAATAGACGATACTGCATTTTCAGTACGAACTTGAGAAGCTTCGTCAAAGATAACAACATCAAACTCCACTGCGTCTGCATCTACATATTGACAAACCCCTAAAGGACTCATCAGCCAACATGGTTTAAGAGTAGTAACAATTTGAGCATTCTTCTTGATAAATTGACGAATTTTTTGTTGTCTACTTTTCTTTGTAATTTCCCGTTTGAGATTGCTTACTTGTTCCTGTGCTTCTGGCTGCTTTAACCAATCTTGCCAACGTTGTACATGGAGTTTTCCTAACCGTTCTATTGCAACCTCATACTGTTGTTTATCTTTTTCTGAAAATTCATTTATTCTCTGTTCGTGTAAATTCTGGTTAAATTTTCGCAACTCGGAATTATCATCATGTATGTGTCGCAGCCAATTTTCATAAAAGCCTTTCCGTAAAACCGAATACCACTTATCTGGTGAAATGTCGGTGTCTCGTAGTTTAGCTAGAAATTCCTCTGTGCCAATAGCTTCTAATTTATGTACAATTTCTTGACAGTCCAACCACTGTTGGAATAAATCAAGCTCATCATAGACTTGTCTTCGGAAATCTTCAATCTCATTTAGAGGTTTTCTCTTCAATACATCTAGTGCTGTTAGTCTTTCTTTGGGGAAGTGTTTGTTTAAGAATTTGCAGCCTTCTTGAATTTGATCTAAAGATACTTCCAAAGACTTTAATGATTCTCCTAATTGTTCATAATTTTCTCTTGAAGTAATAACTGTGACTACTTTTTCTTTATCTAATAGACGATTTTTATTGAGTTTTTCCAACCATTCAAGACCTTGCTGAATACTGTGTAAATTTGTCATTTCTTTCTCGAAAGAAGAACCAAAAGCTTCACGTGCTTGGTAGTTACGGTCTTGTAATTTAATTAAAATATTTTGGCGCTCAATCGCATTTTCAATATCTCTCATTAACTCTTGCTCATAAATGCGCTTGCGGTCTTGTCGAAGAGCAATTAGACGTTGACGTTCGCGCCTCTTATCATATAGCCATTTTAAATAAGCTGGTTTAAAAAAGCGAAATATTCCCGTAAATCTTTTTGCAAAGATTTCCCTGATTTTTAATAAATCGAAAGTGAAAAAATCTCGCACATACTTACAATTGAGATCGGAATTAATTGATTGATAATCCCTAATATCTTTTTCTAAGTTTAAATACAACTGCGACAAATCATCTAAATTTGTTGACAATGACCAATTTTCAATATTTGATGGAGCATTAAAGATATGATTTACTGCTGGTTGTAACTGTTCTAAATCATACAAAGTTTCGATTGTTTCGTTGATATTTAGTAGTTGTATCAATGAAGATACAGTATTCTGAGCCAGTTTTATGCCGGAGCTAAGATTGTCAAGATTTACACGCAAATCTTGATTTATGGCAGATGACCAAGGATATTTTACGGGACTACTTGACCATAGAGTTTTTTGTCTACCCCGGAATATAGCCTCAAATTGACCAAGTTCTTCTAGTAATTTTTTCGCATCAAACAATTTAGTTTCTGGCCAATCTTGCAAATTAGAAAGATTAAACTCTAGTTGAGGAATGTCTTCTTTTTCCAACCTACGAATTTCGCCATACAAGTTAAAAGCAGACTTCTTGAGTGGTTCCTTCTTGTCATGTAGACCTTTTACATGATCGTTGAGGACTTTTCGATAGTCGCGTAAAGGTTTAAATAAGGTTTCCAAATCTAGCTGTTGTGCTTCGTTACTTTCTGAAATGTCATTGTAAGTTTGTACTAGCTGATTGAAGAAATCTTTGGCTTTTTTTGTAACTTCATGATGTAAATTTAGACAGAGATTTTCTAATTTACTTTCTTTTAGTCGTTTAAAAACAACTTCTAAAGCAGTTTGCTTTTCAGCAACTACAAGGACTTTTTTATTTTGACCGATTAACTCAGTGATGATGTTAACAATAGTTTGGCTTTTTCCTGTACCTGGAGGCCCCTGTACAACACAATTAGACCCTGCCTTGACAGCTTCAATAACTACTTGCTGGCTGGAGTCTGCATCACGTATCTGATAAATTAATGAAGGGTCTATTTGATCAAGCTCTTTTTCTTGAAGAATAGAGGTATTGTTGACATTCCCAGATGTTCTGCCTAAAGCTAGCTCTTGCAGTATGGGATGATTTGCTATCTTTTCATGATTTTGTTCCAGGTCTTGAATCATTGCTGCTTTTGCATCTGGAAACAAAGTAATATGCGCTGTTTCTTTTATTTCCCAGTCAGGTTGTTTAGCAGCAATCGCACTACGAACTTCATTGAAAAAATCTTCATAGCTCAATTCTTTAACCCTATCACTGTCAGGCAGTGTTATACCATAATCCCGTAACCTGTTGACTAAAGTAAAGTTAACAGTAATATCATCATCTATAGGGTGAAGAGTAAATTCTAATGACTTTCTACCTATTTTTTCTAATCTCACTGGAATAAGCAGAATAGGAGAAACATATTTTTCATGAGTATTTTCGGGATTAAACCATGTTATGGCATTAATAACTAAAAAAAGACTATTAAAACCCTTCTCTTCAATGGTTGATTTAGCCTCTTTACGAAGTTCATCTAGAAGCTTTAACGGGTCTTCATCAGTCTGCTTAGGTTCTAGTTCACTAATTGGTAATGATTCAGGCTCATCTCCTGTAAAATGACCATATAAAAATGAAGAATCTCTTAAAAGAGGAACTAATCTGTTTTGATTTTGGCGTAAATCAACTAATGGATTTTTGTTGGATTCACCAATCAGCTTTTTCTTCCAATAATTGATTTTGTCTTCGATTTTCTGAGGTTCCGAAATACTCATTCGCTTTTAATTACAGTGCTGTACAGCAATTAACTTCTGTTTTAATACTTTTATTATAAGTAATATTTCTGATATATATTATCATTTGTTACAATTTGCTGATATAAGGGTTGTCGTTTGTTTGGACTACACCTTAGAAAAATCTCAATGTAACGACGTTACATATTATTGAAACGTAAAATGCCGTAGGCGATATTATGATTGGCATGGGCAATTTAACATCAAATAGCCAGTTAATACTTGAGATAAATGTATGATTAAAATTCTCCACCTTTCCGACATCCACATGGGAAGCGGCTTCTCCCACGGACGAATTAATCCCGCGACTGGATTAAATACACGATTAGAGGATTTTGTCAATACATTATCTAAATGTATTGACCGAGCGCTGACAGATGCCGTCGATATGGTGATATTTGGTGGTGATGCTTTCCCGGATGCTACACCCCCGCCTTATGTACAACAAGCTTTTGCCAGCCAATTTCGCCGTCTTATGGATGCCAATATTCCAACAGTATTGTTGGTAGGCAACCACGACCAACACTCCCAAGGACAGGGAGGAGCGAGTTTAAATATTTACCGCACTTTGGGAGTGCCAGGATTTGTTGTTGGTGATACATTAACTACTCACTGCATCGAAACCCGCAATGGGAAAGTGCAAGTAATTACCCTCCCTTGGTTGACTCGTTCTACCCTGATGACTCGCCAAGAGACTGAAGGTTCGTCTTTGGCAGAAGTCAACGAACTGTTAACGGAACGTCTGCGGGTTGTTTTAGAAGGGGAAATTCGCCGTCTTGACCCCGATGTGCCAACTATCCTTTTGGCTCATTTGATGTCTGACAATGCTACCTTGGGCGCAGAACGCTTTTTGGCAGTAGGTAAAGGCTTTACTCTACCCCTATCTTTGCTGACGCGACCTTGTTTTGATTATGTAGCGTTGGGACACGTCCACCGCCACCAGAACCTCAATAAATCCAACAACCCGCCGGTGATTTATCCGGGAAGTATTGAGCGGGTAGATTTTAGTGAAGAAAAAGAAGACAAAGGCTATGTAATGCTGGAACTTGAGCGGGGGAGCGCTGAATGGGAATTTTGTCCATTAACAGTTCGAACTTTCCGCACCATTGAGGTGGATATCTCGAAAGCAGATGAGCCGCAAGCGGTGTTAATAAAAGCGATCGCTAAGTATGATATTCAAGATGCTGTAGTGCGGCTAATTTATAAACTCCGCTCCGAACAGATGGATTTAATTGACAGTTCCTCTCTACATACTGCTTTAAGTCCGGCTCATACCTATACCATTCAAGCAGAATTAGTAAGTCAACTAGCCAGACCCCGGATTCCTGAATTGAGTGCAAGTAGCAGCATCGACCCAATGGAAGCCTTGAAAACTTACTTGAACAACCGCGAAGACCTCAAAGACATAGCAACATCAATGCTGGATGCTGCACAGAAGTTGCTAGCGGATGATGTGGAAATCTGGCTAGAAGCAGCAACTAGCGAGTAGGATAGATGCCAATTACATATTCATGTTTTAAGGGTAGCGATCGCATGATTATATTTTCTCACTGTAGGGGCGATCGCTCTTTCAATAATGAGAGAATATAATATAATCTCAGGAAAGTTCATGATGAAGCGAGAATTTAATGTAATTATTGAACAAGATGCAGACGGCTACTTTGTTGCTTCCGTCCCAAATCTTCCTGGCTGTCATACGCAAGCCAAAACTTTAGATGAGTTGATGGAGCGTATTAGAGAAGCGATTGAACTTTGTTTAGAATTTGAGGAAGAACAGCAAGATTCACTGGACTTCATTGGTATTCAGCGAGTCGCAGTTGAGATATGAGTCAATTCCCAAGCGTCACAGGAAGGGAAGTTATTGCAGCCCTTAGCAAAGTCGATTTTGAATTGGCTAGAGTACGTGGTAGTCATCAATATTATAATACACAGCGATGGGCGCAGGACAGTAGTTCCTGTACATTCAGGTGAAACAATTGGTCGTGGTTTACTGGCACAAATATTACGCGATTGCCAAATAACTCGTGAAGAATTTAGGGAATTGTTGTAAGTATTAATAGCTATTTGTGATCGGCAAATCAGGTAAAGGTGGGCATTACTCTGATTTTCTACAACACATTACCATATTTTGCTAGGCAATGCCAACTCTACCAGCGCTTGCCTGACTTTACAATATTTAGGATAGGGATTTTCTATATAAAATGAAAAGTCAACTACTAAATGGGGTTCTTCTACAAGGTGCTAGAACCCTTTGATGAATTTTCCCATATAGGCTAGGATAATCCATCAATTAAAGGAAAAACTTCAAACCCGCTTAATCGCGCTGTAACACGAAAGTCACCCAAATTTATATTTTTGGGCAGATTATTGAGGAGTTTGCTACTCTACTATCAACTATTGTTTTTCTTCTAGCTAGAGGAAATTTTTGACTTAGTAAAAAAAGTTATCGAGCCTTGAATAAGCTACTCTTTACAGGTAAATCTTTTCGTTTTATGGCTTTTGTCTTACCACTAATTATCTGGTGGGGATACAAAGAAGTACAAAACCAATTTGTACAGCCGCAAGCAGTTGTAGTGTTGGGTGGTTCAACGAGACGTTTAGAGCGAGAGAAGTTTACGGCCGAATTTGTTCGCCAGCATCCAAATATACCAATTTGGATTACTGGAGGTAGTCCACCTAGATTCACCCAACGAGTCTTTACCAAAGCTGGTGTTGATCCCAAGCGTTTACACCTGGATTATGAAGCCGTAGATACAGTTACTAATTTTACTACGTTAGTAGATGATTTGCAAGCTCGTGGTATCAAGAGCGTTTATTTGATTACTTCAGACTTCCACATGCGCCGAGCTTGTGTCATCGGCGAAATTATTTTGGGTAGTCGAGGTATTTATTTAAAACCAGTGCCAGTCCCTTCAGAAAAACCCCCTGAATCTATCGAAAAATCTATCCGCGATGGAGCCAGAGCCATACTTTGGATAGCAACTGGTTACACTGGTGTGGATGCAGCTAAAAATAAACGGTAAATCATCAGTGATAATTTGCATCATCTTGATGTAACTCAAGATAGGTAAATTAAGAGCATTAATACCAATAATCGTGATAACAACTAAGTAATAATAGACACATGAAACCACAGCGATCGCAAAACTAGCGCAACATTAACCCTCAAACAACACAATAGAAAAACCAATTAACTGTTTTTGCTCATTTGGTTGCTTAGTTAATACTTTGCGTCCATCAAAGTTTTGAGTGGTAACTTGCGTAAATGGAATTTATCTGTGTAGCTCAGGGAAAAAAACGCCCCAACTTATCTCACAATTTGATACCCTAGCTTAAACAGATTTGAATAAAAGTTAAAGCGTGGAAATTCAACTTGGGCGGGGAAAAACAGCTCGCAGAGCTTACGGAATAGATGAAATTGCTCTAGTTCCTGGTAACAGAACACTAGATCCCAGTTTGGCAGATACTAAGTGGCGTATTGGCAATATTGAGCGAGAAATTCCGATAATTGCCAGTGCTATGGATGGTGTAGTAGATGTTCGCATGGCTGTACGTTTGTCACAGTTGGGAGCATTAGGTGTCCTCAATTTAGAGGGGATTCACACTCGCTATGTTGACCCAGAGCCAATATTAGATCGGATTGCCTCTGTAGGGAAAGATGAATTTGTTGCCCTGATGCAAGAACTCTATGCCGAACCAATAAAGCCGGAATTAATTGAAAAACGTATTCAGGAAATTAAACAACAAGGTGGCATTGCGGCGGTAAGCGCAACTCCAGCCGGTGCAAGTAAATACGGTGAGGCGGTAGCAAAAGCTGGGGCCGATTTATTTTTTGTTCAAGCTACAGTAGTCTCTACTGCACATCTGTCACCAGAGTCTGTAATACCACTTGATTTAGCAGAATTTTGCCGTTCTATGCCCATCCCTGTGGTATTGGGCAATTGCGTGACTTACGACGTGACGTTGAATTTGTTGAAAGCTGGGGCGGCTGGCGTACTTGTGGGAATTGGCCCCGGTGCTGCTTGTACATCCCGTGGGGTGTTGGGTGTGGGTGTGCCACAGGCAACTGCGATCGCAGATTGTGCAGCAGCACGAGATGATTACTACAAGGAAACTGGTAACTATATTCCCATTATTGCTGATGGCGGTTTAATCACCGGTGGCGATATTTGTAAATGCATCGCCTGTGGTGCTGATGGTGTGATGATTGGTTCACCCTTTGCGAGAGCCGCAGAAGCCCCAGGACGGGGTTATCATTGGGGTATGGCAACTCCCAGCCCAGTTTTGCCTCGTGGTACCCGCATTCGCGTTGCCACCACTGGTAGCCTAGAGCAAATACTCATTGGCCCAGCCGGACTAGATGATGGCACTCACAATCTTTTAGGAGCCTTAAAGACGAGCATGGGCACTTTAGGAGCCAAAAATATTAAAGAAATGCAGCAAGTGGAAGTTGTAATTGCCCCTTCCCTATTAACCGAGGGTAAAGTTTACCAAAAAGCTCAACAATTAGGTATGGGTAAGTGAAGGGTACAGGGTACAGGTTATAGGGTACAGGGTACAGGTTATAGGGTACAGATTATTCTCTGTCACCTGTCACCTGTCACCTAATCCCAATTCTTCAATAAATTTTTCCAGCCCCCTAAACAATTGCTGGAAAAATCCGATATGTCGCCTACAATAGAGATAGCGGAGACGAATGTTTCCGTTCACTCCTCACACCACACTCCGCCCGGACTACTGTTCGGGCGGTTCCTTATGTTTGTAAATAAATTCGAGAGCTTCTTTGCAAATGTACATCCTTAGACTCCCAAGCTGATGTTTTTGCTATGGTAGAATTTTCACCAAGTTCAGATATTATTGGCGAAGGTTTTAGGCATGTCAACAGCCGCACAAGTTACCGATTCTAGTTTCAAGCAAGAAGTACTCGACAGCGATGTACCCGTTTTAGTTGACTTTTGGGCACCCTGGTGCGGACCATGCCGTATGGTAGCTCCTGTTGTCGATGAAATCTCCGAACAGTACAAAGGTCAAATCAAAGTCGTCAAAGTCAACACGGATGAAAATCCTCAAGTTGCTAGTCAGTACGGCATCCGCAGTATTCCTACGTTAATGATTTTTAAAGATGGACAAAAAGTAGATATGGTGGTAGGTGCTGTACCTAAAAGTACATTAGCTTCCACTTTAGAAAAGTATCTTTGAAACTCAATTGGTAACAAAGTCCCTTTGAGTTATCAATGTTTTTGTAGCTTTAGGTTAATTTTTACAAACAAGTTTGAGAGGCGCGAATTTCTCGTTTTTCAAACTTGTTTACATTTGTATACAATCTAAGAATATTTTTAAGAGTTTTCTAGCTCAAAAATAATTCTCTAATTCCCGTACTACCAATTTCCACTGCTAGCGCCGCCAACAGAAAACCCAAAAGCTGAGTCACAATCACTCCACCTTCTGCACCAATCCACTGGTCAATCAGATTTGTTAAACGCAAAATCAACCAAGTGATAAACATTGCCCCTAAGATACCCACCGCCACAGCAATATGTGGACTTTGTGATTTCGAGATCAGCAACATCACCGTTGTCAAAGTCCCCGACCCCGCTAGCAGTGGTAAAGCTAGTGGAGTAATTACGACATCGTGTCCTTCTTCAATAATTGGCTGATTCTAATTCTCCCCGCAGCATTTGCAAAGCAATTAACAGCAACAATACACTTCCTGCTACTCGCAAAGAGCCGATACTAATTTCCAAATAATTTAAAATTACTTGCCCTGCAAAGGCAAATAGCAAAAGAACTGCGATCGCAACGATAATTGCTTTATCTATAACTTTATTTCTTTGGTCTGGCATCATGCCCTTGGTCAAAACTAAAACAATTGGTATATTGCCCACAGCATCTGCTAGGACAAACACAGCGATAAATGTTTGAACGAGAATAGAAATATCCACAGCAGGTAACTTTATATCAGGGTTTGATCATAAATTAATGCCAATCTTACTCAGTTTGCCAGAACCTAGAGGAAGATTAAAATCAGCAATAAAATAAGTCTGTTAAAGAAAATCTGGTTCATCCGTTACTTTTATGGAGAATTAATAGAAAAGTGCCAGTTTAATAAGGGACTTCCAGAGAATAAAATATACAGTCAATAAAAATGATAATCATTTTAAGGGGGAGAAAGGGGTTGCCAACGGCAACCCCTTTCTCCCTCAATAAATAGGCAAGATAAATGTCTGCACAAAGAGAGTTCTTAAATGCAGTGAGCTGAATTGCTATCGACTATTTTTGCGCTTTTAACTTTTTGAAAATTACGTTACTCCACAACAGATATCAATAAACCACTTACCTAAATTTGGTAAATTATCTTCGGTAAAATTAGTCAAACGTTCAATCTTATTTTCAATTTCTTGCATAGCTTTTTTAGTTAGACGGACTCCGCTAGAGTAAGTCTGAGTAACTAACTTAACAACTGGACTTTTACCATTCCACGTCATAGTCTTAGCAAAATTTAATGCAGTTTCCACATCGTCTAAAATACTGCCATTCCAATGATTCTCCAAAACAGCCCAAGTTCTTTCAATTGGATTATATTTACTGTGATAGGGAGGGTAATAAGCTAAACGTATATTTAATTTGTATGATTGAGCAAATTCAACTATACGTTTCATAAACTGAGTACGTCGAGAACTATTTTCTCCTCCATTATCTTGATTAATAAGTAAAGTTTTTATTTCCGAAAATCGCCAGCTTTCTGATTTCCAAAAATCCCCTAAAATGTCAACGATAAAATCGCTAGTTACTTTGGATTCTGTAAAATACAAAAATAGCTCGTCAAGGTCTGGAAGAAAGATACCATAAGGAGCTACAGTTGTTTTTGGTTTGAAGTCGTGGTCATCAGTTTCTGTTGGTACTCGATTTCTACCACCACGATCAAAGGAGCCGATATTTACGCGAGCTTTCGCATCCAAGCTTAAACGTAAAATAGTTGGGTCATCTGAAGCTTCTTGGTGAACTATAGCTAATTGCTCAAAGATTGCATCAGTTTCGGGAATTTTTTTTGAGGTTGAATTTTGGCAACCCTCTTGAGGCGATACCCTAAATCATTTAACTTGACACGAATTGTTTCTGAAGTTGGTAATTCTTCTTCAGCATAACCAAATTTTTCAATTAATTGATGTCTTACAACAGATGCGCCCAGTCGGGTATAGAGTCTTTGACTTTTAAAAGTCGGGTCTATTTGACTTTGAGAATCGACTAGTTTTTTGATATCTTCTAAAAGAGTTGGTAGGTGTTCTTCTGCTTTTTTTCTTCCTCTACCTTGATAATTATCCACACAAGTGATACCACTATTTAATTCTTTAATTCCTTTACCAATAGTTACACGGTTCCATCCTAACTCTCGCTCTGCTATAGACTTTCCTCCGTGTCCTAATGCCACAACTGTTTGTGCAATGAACCTACGTTTAGCTGCTCCCTTTAATTGATGTGCGGTTTCCTTCAATAACTTTTTCAATGAATCTGTTAATTGTATTGACACCTCAAACATCCCAAAATCGAATCATCATTCAATTTACTACAACTTGGGGTGGGAGAGGCTGCCAACGGCAGCCTCTCCCACCCCCCTAACAATGATTATCATTTTTATTATCTGTATATTTTATTTTCTGGAAGTCCCTAAACTGCGTAATCGAAAATTGCTAAAATTCCGAAAGCCATACCCAAGTCTTTTAATTAACTTGAGTTTATTATTAATTCCTTCTACAGTACCACTGGTAGTTCTGCCATCAAAATAACCGACTATTTCCCCAAACCATCTCACCATTGTCCCTAGACTTTTCGGAAAGTATGAACGTGCATCATACATCCAATCTAATAATTGTGTTATGCTATCTCCCCAAGATTTAGTGGTTTCAAATATCTGGCGGAATTGTTCTTTAAGTGCGTGCATTTTAGCCAGAGTCGGCGACACCTCTAACACGGAGTTTAATTTTGATTTTTGCTTTTCGTTTAAAGAATCTTCATTTTTAATTAAACTATATTTGCTTTTAGTTAATGCCTCTAGTTGGCGAGATTTTTCGGATTTATCTTCTAACGACATTGCTGCTTTCTTCTCAGTTTTACGCATCCGATCTAATTCATCATTTACTTGTTTCATCACATGAAAACTGTCAGCAGTTATGTTAGCATTTGGCATTAAATCTTCTACTAAGCTTTTATAAGGCGACCAGAGATCAATACTCACTTCAACAAGCATGATTAAGTACTTCAAATCCCCAGCCAGCAATTACTTCACGGATATCTTCTATTCGTCGTGATTGCACTATTTCAATTGGCTTATGAGTATCTAAATCCACTAATACTGCTAAGTAGTTTCCTTGACCTTTAACTAAAGCTATTTCATCTATACCTAACTTTTTTACCTGGCTTAGATTAATATTTAATATTTGTGAAGCTTGCTTTTTTAACATTGATTCTACTTCTTCATCACTCAATCCATTCCTTTCGGCAACACTATGAATATTACTATTTAATACTTGTTGTACTATGTCTGTTGCTAATCTTTTTGTATATCCTTTACTTTTATCTACAAAATCCAATTTCTCACTAAAGACTTTTTTACATTTATGACATTTGAACTGGCGACGATTTATTTTTAAGAGTACTGGCTTTTTACTCCAAGATAAATCATGAATCATCCGCCAATGATTTTGATGTATACTCTGAGTATTTTGCCCACAAGATGGGCAAGTCGAATAGTTAACGCTTTTTTCTATCGTTATAATTATTTCTTCCCCTTCAATTTCTTGAAAATCTAATACTTTCATATCGGGCAGATTCAGGATTTGCTCTACAGTAAATTTCATAGCGATACCTACGGCACACTGCGTGAAAGCCTTAATTTTTACTGTGTTATAGTATAAATCATGCTATTTGGATTATTTCAGTATACGTGAAACTGCTACAATGCTTACACAGTCTATGTTTTAAGGATAAATATCATTAAAATGTAGTTAATAAAATTTACTAAAATTTAGTAACCACCATAAAAGCACCGGAAGAACCGAAAATCTTGGCTGAAGTATTTCTAATTAAGTTCCATATATGTTGAAGTAGCGATATATTTTGATAATCTATCTTCCATAAATCAACTGTTCGTTGTTGAATCTATGAAGTCTTATTTAGCCGCCGCTATTCAATTGACAAGTGTGCCCGATCTACACAAAAATTTGGCTCAGGCAGAAGAATTAATAGAGCTTGCCGTGCGTCAAGGCGCTGAATTGGTTGGCTTGCCAGAAAACTTTTCCTATATGGGCGAAGAAAAAGATAAACTCGCGCAAGGCGATGCGATCGCTCTTGAAAGTGAAAAATTTCTCAAAAAAATGGCCCAACGCTTTCAAGTTACGATCTTGGGCGGCAGCTTTCCACTTCCTGTAGACAATACAGGCAAAGTTTATAACACCACTCTACTTATCGATCCAAGCGGTCAAGAACTTGCCCGCTACTACAAAGTACACCTATTCGATGTTGATGTCCCCGACGGCAACACCTATCGGGAATCCAGCACTGTTGTGGCTGGTACGCAATTACCCCCCGTCTATTTCTCAGAAAAACTCGGTAATTTAGGGCTTTCTATTTGTTATGATGTCCGGTTCCCTGAACTGTATCGTCATTTGGCAGAGAAGGGAGCCGATGTTATCTTTATTCCCGCCGCTTTTACCGCCTTTACTGGCAAAGATCACTGGCAAGTACTACTACAAGCCAGAGCCATCGAAAATACCGCCTACGTCATTGCTCCCGCCCAAACGGGGAATAACTACGGTCGTCGTCTAACCCACGGCCACGCCGTTATTATCGACCCTTGGGGTGTAATTTTAGCCGATGCTGGGGAAAAACCGGGAATTGCGATCGCAGAAATCAAGCCAACTAGGTTAGAACAAGTCCGCCGTCAAATGCCTTCTTTGCAACATCGGGTGTTTTAGGGACTGGGGACACGGAGAGCAATACCGCCCTTATGAATGAATATAGGGCTTCTCGAATGGAAGCAATATACTTTGACCTCTCTCCAAACCTCTCTCCTAAAAGGAGAGAGGCTTTGAATTTTGCTCCCCTTCCCTGCAAGGGAAGGGGCTGGGGGTTAGGTCTGTATTCCATGCAATAGAGAACTGCTACAAAATAAAAAACCGGGTAAATACCCGGTTTATGTCAATAATTAAAATCTTCAATTTTTTAGGAGCATAGCACTACTATGCACCTATTTATTGGTTGTCAGAATTAAACTTTAGCAGCAGCTTTGGTAACAACATTGAGTTCACCTTTAGCATACTTAGCAGCAAAATCTTCCAAAGAAATTTGCTTAATCTTGCTTGCATTGCCAGCTGTGCCAAATTGTTGATAGCGTTCAGCACAAACTTTTTGCATGTATGTAATAGAAGGCTTGAGGAAGTGACGGGGGTCAAACTCCTCTGGTTTTTTAGCCAAAGCTTCACGTACAGCAGCAGTGATTGCCAAACGGTTGTCGGTGTCGATGTTTACTTTACGTACACCACTCTTAATACCTTTTTGGATTTCTTCTACAGGTACACCGTAGGTTTCAGGAATTGCACCACCATACTGGTTAATCAGTGCAAGTAAATCTTCAGGTACAGAGGATGAACCGTGCATTACCAAGTGGGTGTTAGGCAGACGGCGGTGAATTTCTTCAATGCGGCTGATGGCCAAAATTTCACCAGTCGGCTTGCGGGTAAACTTGTAAGCACCGTGGCTTGTGCCAATGGCAACAGCCAAAGCATCTACTTGGGTTGCTTCTACAAAGTCAACAGCTTCATCGGGGTCGGTTAGCAGTTGTGAGTGGTCGAGTGTACCTTCAAACCCGTGACCATCTTCAGCTTCACCAGCACCAGTTTCTAGAGAACCCAAACAACCGAGTTCACCTTCAACGCTGACACCCAAAGCATGAGCTACATTTACAACTTCGCGGGTAACATTGACGTTGTACTCGAAGCTAGCAGGAGTTTTAGCATCAGCTTCTAAAGAACCATCCATCATCACGCTGGTGAAGTTGTTCTTAATTGCTGAGTAGCAGGTAGCAGGAGCATTCCCATGATCTTGGTGCATGACAATGGGAATGTGAGGATAGGTTTCTACCGCTGCCAAAATCAGGTGGCGGAGGAAGTTTTCGCCAGCATAATTACGAGCGCCGCGTGAAGCTTGTAAAATTACGGGGCTATCTGTCTCTACAGCAGCCTTCAGGATTGCCTGAATCTGCTCCAAATTGTTAACGTTGAAAGCTGGGATGCCGTAACCGTTTTCAGCTGCGTGATCCAACAGCAGCCGCAGTGGTACAAGCGCCATAGATAGTCCTCCTAATGTGGTTGTCAGCTAGTCGGTCTGAGAGAAGCGTATTTATTACGCTAAATCTTAAGAGTTTTTTCAACTTATAGGAAATTATAACTAGTGTCGTGTATCTATGTTGAAAAAGTTTATGCCATCGTTACTATAACTATGTTCTATACTCCTGTACTATGAACCATCGTTGCTCTGTATCGCTGTAGATTTAGTTACCCTACAGCTAGTAGCTCTGGTAGCCTAGTATCCCAAATAGTCATCTCGAAGCGATCGCTTCAACTTAAACACACTAACTTCTGACAAATGCTATCAGGGTGTTTTTCCCTAACTATTGCATTTGGGATCAAACTATGCGTAGTTTACATAAATTAACATGAGTCTCCAAGGGACACTCACATTAAATATAGCGTAGCTTGCTTCCGCGTTCGCGTAGCGTCCCGTAGAGAAGCTGTACTTCGACTACGGTTCCATCGAGCGAAGTCGAGATGCTCAGTACAAGTCTGTTTCCACCGCAGGTATTGCTATCATCAAAATTATTCACTAGACGATAACCGAATGTTCGTTTATTATAGAATTTATGAGGCACAAAGACGACAAAAAAAATCAAGCAATCTGTGATGCGGCAATCGAACTGATTACTGCAAATGGTTTTGCTGATACTTCGATGTCGAAAATTGCAAAAACCGCGAATGTTTCGCCCGCGACAATATATGTCTATTTTGAAAACAAGGAAAATCTTCTCAATAAAATATATTTATTCGTGAAGCAGGAAATGAGTGCAGAAATTTTGAAAGGTGTCAACCAGCACCTATCGGTGGAGAAAGCCTTTAAAATTGTCTGGAATAATTATTATCAATATGCAATTAAAAATCCGGTCAGATTTGCTTTTACGGAGCAATTTGCTAATTCCCCGATGGTTGACCGCATTTGCAAAGATGAAAGTTCGAGCTATTTCCAGCCAATGTTAGATTTGTTCAATCGCGGTAAAGAGGAGAAAGTTTTTAAGGATATTTCTCTGGAAATTTTTACCGCTTTTACCTTTGCACCTCTGACTGGATTGATAAAAGAGCATTTTAGTGGTGTTTTGATTTTGGATGAAAAAATGTTAGAAACCGCCTATAAAATTGCGTGGGATGCAGTAACGAATTAATTCTTTTTTTGAGAGTTAATTAAATGAACGTTCGATTAATTAAGCCGGAGTAAATAAAATGAAAAATGAAAAATGGAACGCGGAAAATATTCTGAGTCAAAAAGGAAGAGTAGCAATTGTAACGGGTTCGAGCAGTGGCATCGGTTATGAGACGGCGCGGGTTTTAGCTAATAAACAAGCGTCTGTAATCATTGCGGTTCGCAATTTGGACAAAGGAAACAAGGCATTGGCAAAAATTCTTCAACAGAATAAAGATGCCGATGTCAAGGTGATGGAACTTGATTTGGCGAATTTAGCATCAGTTAAAAATTTTGCTGAAAACTTTCAGAAAAATTATGTGCGTCTGGATTTGCTGATTAATAATGCGGGTGTGATGATTCCGCCATATTCAAAAACGACAGACGGTTTTGAATTGCAGTTCGGCACTAATCATCTTGGACATTTTGCTTTGACAGGACAGCTTTTGGAACGTTTGATCGACACCGAAGGCTCACGAATTGTCAATGTTTCGAGCGGCGCACATAGTATAGGCAAAATAGATTTTGATGATTTGAATTGGGAAAAGAGAAGTTATGCCAAATGGAAAGCTTACGGCGACAGCAAACTTGCCAACATCTTTTTTACCTACGAACTCAACCGAAAATTAAAAGATAACGGTATCGACACACTTGTAACCGCCTCGCATCCGGGCTGGACAGCAACCGAATTGCAGAGAACTGCGGGTGGCGTTGTGAAATATCTCAACGGCATCCTTGCTCAAGACATCACGATGGGCGCATTACCAACTCTGCGGGCGGCAATCGAAGCAGGCTTAAAAGGCGCGGAATATTTCGGCCCCAATGGGTTTATGGAGATACGCGGCTATCCAATAAAAGTCGAATCAAACGAGTTATCCAAAGACCAAGCGATCGCTAAAAAACTATGGGAAGTATCAGAAAAACTCACCAATGTGAAATTTGAATTTAATAGAAAGCCCCAAAGCGCGGGCAAATGACCAAATTCACACATCTGCTAACAGATTTTATAATGGGCGATCGCACTTCCTTGGCTAAGATAGCGATCGCTTATCCGAAAATTTTTGTTCTCTAGAGCGATCGGATTCACAAACAGGACTTACGCCAAACCAAACGTTGTAGGGGCAATTCATGTAGACGCAAAGCGGCTTCCCGCAGGGTATTGCCATAACTTAAAATTAGGGTTTCGGCTATTATTTGCGTTAGTCCTAACAAATTTCCTAATAATAAAACTCGCCTCTGCTTTTTATATCAAAAGCAAAGGCGAGTGTTACTTAAACCCTTATATGGGTCGCCCGGGATTCGAACCCGGAACTAATCGGTTAAAAGCCGAGTACTCTACCGTTGAGTTAGCGACCCTTTCGCTGCATTTCGCAACTTTGCAATCATAGCATATACATCTGTAGATTTGTAAAGGGGTTTAGAAAAAATTAGCCGTCAACCTTACAGATGCTGTGTGGCTAGCTCCTGGTGCTAACACAGTCAGGTTATCACCAGTATTGAGAGAGTTACGGGTGGCACTCCACGGTTCTAGACAGTAGAATTCTTTGCCCTTGACTGTCCAAAATACCAGCCAGGTAGAGAAATCATCATAATCCAAGGTGAGTTTTAACTTCCGGCTACGATCTATCGCAGTGGCTGATTTACTCGTTAGCTGTCCAAAGGCAAAATCAATTTCATCACGGCTAAAGTCAAAATTGCCATCAAAAGAGTGAAATTCCTTAGTTTGATTGTCTTGATACTGCTTTGAAGGAATTTCCAGCTCTAGCTGAGTTTTATCACCACATAAAAAGTAGGGATGGAAACCAGCCGAAAAGGGCATTGGTGTGGATGATAAGTTTTTATACTGCTGGCGGACTTCTAGGGTATTACCTTGAAGTTCGTAGGTGAAAGCCAGTTGAAAATCAAAAGGATAAACTGCCTTAGTTTGCTCATTGCTATCAAGAACAACAGTGAGACTAGCTTTATCTCCAGTTTCTTGTTCTGTTGCTTTCCACGGCAATTCACGGGCAAAACCGTGTTGTTTGAGAGTATATTTTTGACCGTTGTGGATGTAGGTATTGTCTGGGAGATTGCCACAAATAGGAAACAAAATTGGGTTCCCACCTCTGACACTCAAATCAGGATGAGTAAAGCGTTCAGTGTCTAAGTAGAAAATTTCTTGCCCTTGAATGCGCCAACGGGTGATGATACCACCGCGTTCTGGTACGACTTCCAATTGAGAACTAGCGGCTTCATCAGAAAGAATGTACGTCTTGTACTGTTGCTGTTGAACTGCAATGCTAAACACAAATTTTAGTCCTGAGTAAGGTGTAGTACTGGGTACATAGTGCTGAGTCCTGAGCAGAATAAAAAGTACTCAGCACTCAGCACTCATAACTCAGCACTGTTTATTCGTCTTCTGCAAACACGAAACGATATAACTCGCTGGGGTCTGGTTCGGGGCTGTTTTCGGCGAATTTAACTGCCTCGTCGATTACATCCTGAATTTTACGATCAATAGCTTTGATTTCTGCCTCATTCGCTAGATTTTGCTCCAGCAAATAAGCAGCCAGCTTCTTAATTGGGTCACGGGCAAACCAAAATTCTTTCTCAGCTTTGCTCCTCATTTCATCTGGGTCAGCCAAGGAGTGACCACGGAAGCGGTAGGTAAGCGCCTCAATTAATGTTGGGCCTTCACCTGCACGGGCACGGGCGACGGCTTCTTGAGCGACGGCTCGGACTGCTAGAACATCCATGCCATCTACTTCCACGCCCACCATGTTAAATGCACTAGCTTTTTTATAAATCTCTGGCTGAGAAGTGGCTCGTTCGTGAGACATCCCAATGGCCCACTTATTATTTTCGACTACAAAAAGAATTGGCAGTTTCCATAAGGCTGCCATATTTAGCGTCTCAAAAAACTGACCATTGTTAGCTGCACCGTCACCAAAAAAGCAAGCTGTCACTTGGTCAGCATTTTTATCTCCCAGCACTTCGCGGCGGTATTTGCTTTGAAAAGCTGCTCCAGCTGCTACAGGAATTCCCTCAGCCACAAAAGCATAGCCACCCAGCAAACGATGTTCGGCAGAAAACATGTGCATTGAACCACCGCGCCCTTTGCTGCAACCTGTGGCTTTGCCAAATAATTCTGCCATTACCTCTCTTGCTGGTACTCCCGCACTCAGAGCATGAACGTGGTCGCGGTAAGTACTACAAACGTAATCTTCACCCGGTCGCATTGACTGTACAACACCTGTACAAACAGCTTCTTGACCGTTGTACAAATGGACAAAACCAAACATTTTGCCCCTGTAGTACATTTCAGCGCACTTGTCTTCAAACAAGCGCCCTAAAACCATATCCTCATACAACCATAACCCTTCTTCTTTAGTAATTTGCGTAGTAGCAGGATTAAATGTGGGTAAAGTACGCTCTTGAACCATTATTTTTGAGTATCCCTGTTGTACAACTTAAAGTTACGGTCTTAAATAAGTTGGTCTGATAACACCTCGGCTTTTAACAGGCTAGCGTTTGTCAGACTCAACAATCAAACTTTATTTATGCACCAAAAAAGGGTCTTAGGGAATAGCTGAATTTTTAATTTTTGATTTTTAACTTTTCAGCCTATACCCCGTGAGGATTTAACTCTAACGACAATATATATCGCTTTGGGTTTTTCTCTCTCACTATTCCCCTTCATAGACTAGCAATCAAGATAGACTGCTTTCTGCATATCCATTAACAATTTAGAAAAAATGAAGCAAAAGTCCATATACCCAAATAGGTAATTGTAATTAAAGGTTAATTATGATATTATTTTTGTTCTCCTGTTATCAGGGTCAATCCCCAATAGTAGTATTTTTGTTACTTCCATACTGGGAAAGTCCCAAAAAAATCAATTATCAATAGATTCTTGCAACCACAACATTTATGCCGTGATTAAAAGCGGTAGTTGTGGTTTGTGGTATCGAAGGCTGATAATAGTCGTGTTAAACAAAAATACTAAGAATTAAGACAAACAATTGAGGCTTTCTAGGCGAAAGCAAAAAATTAGTACTAGAATGTGACTCAAAATTTCGGGAAGTTACAAAATGAGTTGTTGCAATATACACTTGTAGAGTAAATTCTATACGGCATTTTTATGGCACGGTTTTACAGGCCTGGAAAGCTCTAGGTGAATTATGTTGATCACGGTGCAGGGGAAGTAGGCTGTGCGAATTCCGCTAGATTACTACCGAATTTTAGGACTACCGTTAGCGGCAAGTGAAGAACAATTGCGACAGGCATACAGCGATCGCATTGTACAATTGCCACGACGTGAGTATTCTCAGGCAGCAATTTCTTCTCGTAAACAACTCATAGAAGAAGCTTACGTGGTTTTATCAGATCCAAAACAACGCAGTACCTACGATCAGCTTTATCTTGCCCACGCCTATGACCCTGATAATCTTGCTGCTGCCGCAGTAGCACAAGAAAATCGTACAGAAAGCACCAAAAGGGGTAGTGATACCCAGAGTCTTGGTATCGAAATTACCCAAGACGAATTAGTTGGCGCTTTATTAATTTTGCAGGAGTTGGGGGAATACGAACTTGTACTGAAACTGGGTCGTCCGTACCTGGTAAATAAAAATAGTGCTACAAGTGCAAGAAAGAGCAATAATTTAGCAGACGAAGAAATTTATGAAAGTGCTGAACACCCAGATGTTGTTCTCACTGTTGCTCTTGCCTGCCTAGAATTAGGTCGGGAACAGTGGCAGCAAGGTCACTACGAAAATGCCGCCATATCCCTAGAAACTGGTCAAGAACTGCTAGTACGCGAAGGTTTGTTCTCTAGTATCCAGGCAGAAATTCAGGCTGATCTTTACAAATTGCGGCCATATCGAATTTTGGAGTTGCTCGCACTACCTCAAGAAAAAACTGCCGAACGCAGCCAAGGCTTAGAATTATTGCAAAATCTTTTAGAAGATCGGGGCGGCATTGATGGCACGAATAATGATGACTCTGGTTTAAACATAGATGACTTTCTGCGATTTATCCAGCAGTTACGCAACCACTTAACAGTTGCAGAACAGCACAAGTTATTTGAAGCTCAAAGCAAACGCAATTCTGCTGTTGCCACTTACTTAGCTGTTTATGCCTTGATAGCGCGAGGATTTGCTCAACGGCAACCTGCTTTAATTCGTCAAGCAAGACAAATGCTCGTGCGTCTGGGCAAGCGCCAAGATGTACATTTAGAACAGTCGCTATGTGCCTTACTTTTGGGGCAAACTGAAGAAGCAACTCGTGTTTTAGAGCTTAGTCAGGAGTACGAAGCTTTAGCTTTTATTCGGGAAAAATCTCAGGACTCTCCAGATTTGTTACCAGGGCTGTGTCTATATGCAGAACAGTGGCTGCAACACGAAGTCTTTCCCCATTTTCGAGATTTAGCAAACCAGCAAGCTTTTTTAAAAGATTATTTTGCTAACCAACAGGTACAAGCTTATTTAGAAGCACTGCCAACTGATGCCGAAACAACTAATGAATGGGCTGTAATTAACCCCCAGTATTTTCCCCAGTCCAAGGCAAAGAATACTCATTTTCATAACAATTCAACTAAGACTTCAGCACAATTTAATCACAGCAAAATACCTAACCCCGATTTACCAGAAACACCAACAAAAGAAACACCCGAATATCCAAACTTCTCACCACCTATGTGGAGTTCATCGGGAAGTGTAAAATCAGACGTTCCTGCTGCTGAACGGATGAGCAGAGGCACTAATCAGCATTTGAACGGTTCTGCTAAAAGTGCTACACCAGTTCATAACCAAAAGCGTAGGCGGAGAAAACCCACTCCATCTGCTATCCGAGAGCGTGTACCAGATAATCGTCCTCATTCTCGTCGTCCCCGACGGCGGCGAACTTTTGCGAACACCATAGAAGGGAAAACACGGCTGGTATGGAGAGTGTTTATTTCTTTGGTGAGCATATTAGTTTTTTGGGTATTAGCCACAACAACTTTTGGATGGTTAAAAAATCTGTTTTTTCCTCAACCTCCTCAGCGTGATCTACAGTTGTTTGTACAAATAAACCAACCACCGCTACCTATTCCCGATCCAAATAGACAACCAGAATTAGCAGAAGGCCTTTTAACAAATGCAGAGGCAGAACAAGTTATTAACACTTGGTTATCTACCAAAGCCACAGCTTTAGGGCCAAATCATGAGATTAATAATTTAGAGCAAATTTTAACTGGTTCAGCTTTATCTCAATGGCGGTTAATTGCTCAACAGAATAGGTTAGACAATCGCTACCGCAAGTTCGACCATAGTTTGAAGATAGAATCGGTTGAGAAAATTGGTTTATTTGCAGATCGGGCCGCAGTAGAAGCTACGGTCAATGAAGTGACGCAGTTATATGAAAATGGTCAGTTTAAAAACTCTTCTAACGATAAATTGAGAGTTCGGTATGACTTGATTAGAGAACGAGGTAAATGGCGTATTCAGAGTACATCTGTTGTAAATCAATTCACCAGATAAGTTGGAATTTTTCGGCGAGAATCTGCAACAAGCTGTATCATTCAATTTAATTAGGAAAGGTTTTTCACATAGTTATTACTGAGATAAGTAAGTTGGCGTAAAAAACTAAGTCTGTTACGAAACGTAAATAGGTATTGTAGTGGCGTGTCAAGGCTAAAATATTGCAAAAAATTGATTGTAGGTTGGGTGGAGGCTTTGCGTAACCCAACATTCTTATATATGTTGGGTTGCGCTTCGCTTCACCCAACCTACTTTTAATAAACTATTTTAGTCTTGCCATGCCACTACATATATTTTCAAACATCAAATAGTAAGCCTAAAAAATACTTAGTAGCAAAAATGTCTGATATTGAGTATCGCCTCCCCATGATCTGGAATCCAGGCTAGCCACTCATCTGTTGAAACCGGACATAATAAAAGTGCTTCGTCAAAACTAAAGGGGTTAGGAAGTTGCAAAAGTTTTACCCAATTTAAATCCTCCAGATTCTGCCTTCTTGGTTGCACAGCAAAATCTGGTCTACGAGAATCTAGTTTCATAGCTTTCTATTAGCCTTCACAAGTGGGCTAATCTAAAATTATTTCTGTAACCTAGACTACAAAATAAATAATCTTTGTGAAAAGCATCTGTCGTATAACTTTACGTTGGCTGTGTGGAACTGTTTGCTTATATTGCAGACCACACAGGTGTGGCACGACAGGTTGTAGACTGGGCATTAGATTCGCATTCCCAACTAGCTTATGTCATTTACTTCTATGCCCTCGCTGCGTGAGCAACAACATCCCCTAATTCGTCAGCTAGCTGATTGTATTGAGGCAGCTTGGCATCAGCACCTGGATCTATCGCCCTACCATTTGCCTGATGAGTTGGGGTATGTGGAAGGTAGACTAGAAGGCGAAAAACTGACGATTGAAAATCGCTGCTATCAAACGCCCCAGTTTCGCAAAATGCACTTGGAACTGGCAAAAATCGGAAATATGCTGGATATTTTGCACTGCGTCATGTTTCCCCGTCCCGAATACAACCTGCCGATGTTTGGTTGCGATTTAGTTGGGGGTAGAGGCCAAATTAGTGCAGCGATCGCAGACCTTTCCCCTATCCAATTAGAGCGCACCTTACCCGAATCTTATACTACTGCACTGGCACAGCTACCAGTGCTTAACTTTTCCCAACCCCGTGAATTACCAGAATGGGGAAATATTTTTTCGGATTTTTGCATCTTTGTGCGCCCCGGTTCCCCAGAAGAAGAAGCAATGTTTCTGTCGCGTGTGCGAGAATTTTTAGACATTCATTGTATGCAAGCGATCGCTTCACATCCTGTTTCAGTCGAACAAGTCACACAAAATCTCGCTGGACAACACAACTACTGCACCAAACAGCAGCAAAACGATAAAACCCGCCGTGTACTAGAAAAAGCCTTTGGTCCAGTTTGGGCAGAAAATTATATGACCACAGTTTTATTCGACCTTCCAACTTAATCATTCCCTCATCTCCTCATCTGTAGGCTCTGTTACGTTTTCACGTCACAGATAAATGTAGAATTCATTCAACGAGAGTTTAATGGAGTCCCAAAACGCCAACAGGGAGAGTAGTCAGGTCTTTGAAGCAAATATCACAAAATGGTTGGTTGTCTTGGCAAGTGCAAGCAACTAGAGACAGCTAACTCATTGACCAGAAAGTTAAGGAAACTCTGATGTTAGGAATGCTCAAGTTGATAGATATTTTTTAGTTAGTTAATCATTCATTCACTTAAGGAAGACTAACTTTTGTAGCAAGATTGTATCCAAACAAGGCAACAGTCTATTTTTGTCAATTTTGGGACAAATGTAGCCGTAGTTGATGTAGCAGTACAGTATCGCATCATACCATTTTGGGATTTTGTGTAGAGACATGATATGTCGCGTCTCTATATCTAGATTTGATTCTGCTAATTTCCATTACACTCATGTCTCAATAATACTCAGAGTTATTGAATAGCCAGCTACTATAGCGCTTCTCGTTTCAATACAGACCTAACCCCAAGTAAGTAAGCAAGCTTCCATTCTTCTCTCCTAAAAGGCAAGAGGAATGGAAGTGAGGTCAATGTATTGCATACATAGACGCATAGCGGCTACCCCTAGCAATACTGCTTCGTTAAAGGGAAAAGGAGTGGAAGGCTCGATATATAAAGTCCCTTTCCCCCAAAACCCGACAAGTATTGCTACCCGTAGGGTACAAGCGTAGACGCATTAGCGAAGCGGTAGCGACGTTCGCGTAGCGTCTCGCAGAGAAGGAGCGTCAGCGTCTTGTCGTCAGACATCGCTATTAGAAAACACCATTTTGCAAAACCATAGTGTTGAGCGTTCATCACGCAATGGATTTTAAGCCATACCCAGCTTTAAAGCACTGTTGTTTGTCCTAAGCAGCTGGCTGTTGATTAAAAACCCTTTTATTTTTACTTCCATCAGCACAATTCAGGTAAACGGGCAACATACTATGTCAAGGGTGACTGAAAAGCCAAAGCCAAGTGAGCAGGCACTTAATCAAGAACAACCTAAGATTTGGTGGGGTATCGCTGTAGCTGTGCCAATAGTAATCGCGGCTGGGATACTAGGTACAGCCAAAATTGAGCAGCTGAGAAAACTCACTACATCTGTACCCGTAATGCCATCTACCAATAGCATTAGTGCTGTAGGGCGTTTGGAACCACGAGGCGAAGTTGTTAAATTGTCCGCCCCATCATCAGGATTAGCGCCATCGTCACGAATTCAGCAACTTCTGGTGCGAGAGGGTGAACAAGTAAAGCAAGGCCAAATTTTGGCAATTTTGGACAACCGCGATACTCAAATAGCCGGACTAGAAGAGGCGAAAGCCAAAGTGCAAGAAGCCCGTGCGAATTTAGCGCAAGTTAGGGCTGGATCTCCAAGAGATATCCAAGCCCAAAGAGCAGTTGTTGCTCGCCTACAAGCGCAGTTTGTTGGGGAAAGGGATGCTCAACAAGCAACGATCGCCCGGATTGCAGCTCAGTTAAGTGGGGATAAACTTGTTCAGCAAGCAACTGTGAATCGTTTAGAAGCTGAACTCAGTGGACAAAGAGAAGCTCTCAGAGCAACGCTTACACGTATCCGAGCCGAACAGCGCAATGCCCAAGTCGATGCCGGACGCTATGATTTTTTATACCGAGAAGGTGCGATTTCTCAGCAAGAGCGCGATCGCAGACGCTTGAGTGCAGTAACTTCTAATCAACAGGTGGCCGAAAGCCAAGCTACCCTAAAGCAAACGTTAGCAACCATACGACAGCAACTTGCCGAGGCTAGAGCTAACCAAATACAAAATTTAGCAACATTGCAACAGCAGCTAATCGAAGCGAAAGTTAACCGTGACAAAACTTTAGCAACTTTGCAAAGACAAATTGAGGAAGAAAAGGCCAAACTAAGCAGGATTTTAGATGTTAGTCCTACCGATGTGCAAGTAGCGCAAGCTCAAGTTAGTAATGCGATCGCAAATGTCAGAAAAGCCGAAGCACAACTAAGGTTAAGCTACGTTCAAGCACCAATTGCTGGAGAGATTTTAAAAGTTTATACCAAATCAGGTGAAGCCATAGGTGCAAATGGTATTGCTGAAATTGGCCAAACTAGCCAAATGTATGTGATTGCTGAAGTAGCCGAAGACAGCATTGGTAAAGTGCAAATTGGCCAAAACGCCACTATAAGTAGCGATAATGGAGCATTTAGTGGCGAATTGAAGGGAACTGTCACTGAAATTGGCAGAAAAATTGGTAAAAAGGACGTGCTAAATACAGATCCAGCAGCAGATGTGGATGCCAGAGTTGTAGAAGTTAAAATTGCTTTGCCTCCAGAAGATAGCCAAAAAGTTTCTGGTTTAACTTACGCTAAAGTGGTTGTTGAAATTAATAACTAGTTAAGTTATGGATGAGCAGTAATACCAATTTCTGATTTGATACTTTGAATTGGAGATGTTTTTAGCTAGGCTGTTTTATCAACTTTAAACATTCTATAAACAATGCCTGATAAATTACAGCAGTTTGTAATTAAGTGAGGTAAATAACCTAAACTTCAAAGCCAGGTATTAAAACTTGCTACATCTGCTTTCTGACTACTAAATTCTGAATTCTGCTGTAAATAATAGCTGTGCTTGGATACCTATAAAATGAATCAGAAAATACCTCTGTCGTGGCTACAACTGACAAGGGAAAAAACTCGCCTAGCTGTGGCTTTAGCAGGAATTTCTTTTGCTGATATTTTAATGTTTATGCAACTTGGCTTCCGAGATGCCTTATATTATAGTAACGTTCGATTTCATAACAGCTTGCAAGGTGATATTGTCTTAATTAATAGTCAATCTAGCGCTGTTTTGGCGATGAGGAGCTTTTCTCAAAGACGTTTATATAAAGCTTTAGAGTTACCCGCAGTACAATCAGTACATCCTATATATTTGGACTTTACAATCTGGAAAAATCCTATAACAGGCCGTCCTCGTAGTATTCTAATTTTTGGAATGAACCCAGAAACTAATATAGTTAACTTACCTGGTGTTCAAGAGAACTTAGAGAAACTTAAACTCCCGGATGTAGTTTTATTTGACCGTTCTTCTCGGGTAGAATATGGGCCTATTGCTGCTAATTTTAGCCAAGGAAAGACTGTAACAGCAGAGGTACGAAGGCGGCGAATTAAAGTAGAGGGACTATTTACATTAGGTGCATCATTCGGTGCAGATGGTAATTTAATTACAAGTGATATTAACTTTCTACGAATATTCAGTAATCGTCAAAAAGGATTAATTGATATTGGGCTGATTAGATTAAAACCGGGAGCAGATGCTCAAGTTGTTGCTCAAGAACTACGACAATATTTACCTAAAGAGGTGAATGTTTTAACCAAGCAGGAATTTATTGATTTTGAGCGGAATTATTGGGCAAACAGTACAGCTATTGGATTTATTTTCACATTAGGGACTGTCATGGGTTTCATTGTAGGAACTGTGATTGTTTATCAGATCCTTTATACAGAAGTAGCAGACCACTTAGCTGAATACGCTACTCTCAAAGCAATAGGCTATACACAAAACTATTTATTAACCGTAATTCTTCAAGAGGCTTTACTATTAGCCGTTTTAGGATACTTCCCTGGAATAGTTTTTTCTTTATTTATGTATCAGAGCGCTAGAGATGCAACACTTTTACCAGTTTTTATGAGTTTTGACCGTGCCGTAATGGTATTAATTTTGACTATGCTGATGTGCATTATTTCCGGTGCGATCGCAGTCCGAAAATTACGTTCCGCAGATCCAGCAGATATCTTTTAATTAATGTGATATTAGTTAAAATTAATAATCAATAGATAGAGCTTATAAAATTGAGAATTAAGAAAACTTAATTTTTGAAAACCCCAACTTACAGCTAATAAAAACATGATCGAAAAAGAACCTGTAATTGCCATTAAGAATCTCAATCATTACTATGGCAAAGGCGCATTGAGAAAACAGATATTATTTGATATTAACCTAGAAATTTATCCTGGTGAAATTGTAATTATGACCGGGCCATCAGGTTCCGGTAAAACCACATTACTGAGCTTAATTGGTGGCTTGCGGTCTGTACAAGAGGGAAGTTTAAAATTTCTAGGTGAAGAACTCGTTGGTGTCAGTCAAAACAAACTGGTACAAATGCGACGCAACATTGGTTATATTTTTCAAGCTCACAATTTGCTAGGGTTCTTGACTGCGAAGCAAAATGTGCAGATGGCGGTGGAGTTGAATGATAATATTTCTCAAACAGAAGCAATGGCTAAATCAAAAGCCATGCTGGGGTCTGTTGGTCTAGAAGAACGAGTTGATTACTACCCAGATAATCTTTCTGGTGGACAGAAACAAAGAATTGCGATCGCTCGCGCCTTAGTGAATCGTCCCCCACTGGTGCTAGCAGACGAACCAACAGCAGCATTAGACAAACAATCAGGACGCGATGTTGTAGAAATAATGCAGAGTCTGGCCAAAAATCAGGGAACTACTATCTTATTAGTGACACACGACAACCGCATTTTAGACATAGCCGATCGCATTGTAGAAATGGAAGATGGTCTTTTAACCCGTAATTCCTCAAATGCACCCATTTAGCCATTTGCCCTTTCTAAATGACCAATGACTAATGACCAATGACAGCCAGAATTTATTGTCTAGCCGAGCCTGATTTTTTCATTCCAGGTTGGTTTGGCGGAGTTGGGGCATTTGGTTGGCGACTAGTACGGAAAGTCACATTCACGCCTTCATTTGATTGCTCCAGAACCAGCAGAGGCGTGGGTTTAGCCTTTTGATCCCAATGCATAGTAGCAATCCGACCTTGAATTGTTGGTTGCCAACTATCTTCATCTTCTATGGGACTTAGGTAAGTTTCTATACAGTCAATAATTTGACTAATAGTTGCAGAAGTTGCTTGCGTTGGTAACTTCATTAACCGGACTTGAATACGGAACAGCACTCGTTTAGCAGAATTTCCTGGACTACCAGTTTCATACTCTACATCAAAAATTTCATCTACCTGCCGTCCAGCGCTATTAGCAATTCCGACAGATCCTTGTTGCGCTTGATTTGGCCGCAGGGCTTGAGTAACTTTTTCTTTGATCTGAATCTTCACTTGATTAAGGATTGCAAAATGAAACACCTCCTCTGACATCCGCATTCGCAGATAATCTAGGTTAAAGTCCCGTGAGTTGACCAAATCGGGATTAGTTTCCATTTTGCGAATCGTTTCCAGCGCCAGCTTAAACTTTTTCTCTAATTCTCGCGCCCGGAATTGTTCAAACTTAATTTTTTTCTCCAGCTTATCTATCTGGAGTTTACTATATACAATCAAAGCAATCACCACTAAAGCCAGTCCTCCAGAAGTTACCAACAATAACGTTGGTATTTGAGGATTACTTGCTGGCACTTCCTGGGATGCTTTTTTAGGCTTTCCTGGGGTTTGGGCAAGATACATCGAAGTGGGCATGGTTGGAAACTGAAAAACTTGACTCCTGATGTTTAGGATGCCCAAATCTTCAATGCCATCTTGCTGTATCATTAATATTTTTAACAGTTTTTACAAAACCGCGTATGTCCAGACACCAGAATGTCCCTGCCCTGTCTGACGTTTCATCTACAAGCTTTAGCAATATTCGTCTGATAGCCACAGACATGGATGGCACGCTAACTAGACGAGGAAAATTTACTACCCCACTGCTACAAGCTTTAGAGGATTTAGCGGCAGTTGACATTAAGGTGATGATTGTTACAGGGCGTTCTGCTGGGTGGGTGAGTGGATTGAGTAGCCTGATGCCGGTTGCAGGTGCGATCGCAGAAAATGGTGGTTTGTACTTTCCATCTGGGAATCACAAACCAGTAGTATTAACACCTGTTTCCGATTTAGCCAAACATCGCCAGCACTTGGCTACGACTTTTGAAAATTTACAAACTAAATTTCCTCAAATCCAAGAATCTGCTGATAATCGCTTTCGTGTCACTGACTGGACTTTTGATGTAGCTGGTTTGAGTCAAGATGAACTACAAACCCTAGACAGTCTTTGTCAACAAATGGGTTGGGGATTTACCTATAGCAACGTGCAGTGTCACATTAAACCCCAAGGGCAAGATAAAGCTGTGGGATTGTTGCAGGTATTGCGCGAATATTTGCCCCATTACTCGCCAGAACAAATTGTCACTGTTGGCGATAGTCCCAATGATGAAAGTTTATTTGATCGGCGTTATTTTCCTGTTTCTGTAGGTGTGGCAAACGTTTTGGAATATATGAATCAGTTGAAATATCACCCTGCTTATATTACCAATGCTGCCGAAGGTGAAGGCTTTTGCGAGTTATCTAGTTATATTTTGAAAAGCTTGCACATCTCAAGTTAGGGAGAAGTAAAGTTGTTCTACAATAATCTCGTAGCACTGATTTTACAACTATGACGGCTACTCTACCTGTTAGTGTCGAATCAGAAATCTTCTACCCCAGTGCTGATGGTCAACCAGTAGCAGAAACTTACGACCACCTTTATGCCTTGCTAACTACCTTAGAAGTCCTGCAACAGTATTTGGCAAATAGTCAGGCAACAGTATTGGGAAATCAATTTCTTTACTATGCACAAGGCTTTCCTAAGTTGCGGGTAGCCCCAGATGTGATGGTGATTTTTGATGTTGCACCCGGTGGTCGGGACAACTATAAAATCTGGGAAGAGGGTCAAGTACCCACAGTTATTTTTGAAATGACATCCTTTGGGACTAAGGGACAAGACGAAATCTTTAAAAAGACTCTCTATGAGCAGTTAGGTGTCAAGGAATACTGGCTATTTGACCCTAAAGGTGAGTGGGTGGAACAACAGCTACGTGGCTATCGCCTGCGGGGAGAAATTTACGAACCTATACAAGATGGGCGCAGTGAACCGTTACAACTACGCTTGGTGGTTGAGGGAAGGCTAATTGGATTTTATCGAGAGGATACAGGGGAAAAATTACTGATTCCAAATGAACTGGCAGAAGCTTTACGACAAGAAGTTTTAGCAAGACAGCAGGCAGAAGAACTAGTAGAACAAGAACGTCAACGAGCAGAACATGCAGAATTGCAGATAGAAAAGTTGAAGGCTAGGTTGCGATCGCTCAATGTAGATCCTGATACTATTCAGTAACAATGAAACTAAGATACGTGTAATTTACTGCAAGATGGTTTGAAAAGCTTTACCCTGTCTGGGTTTGGTAATTTGCTATATCTGAATTTTTCACCCATTAATTTACAACAGAAAATTAAGCCGTTCGAGATCATCTACCAAGTTTTGCTTCTATCTCAGCCCAATCCCAAGTAAACAATTTGTTACTTATGTCTTTGCTATATTTATTACCTTAGACAGAATACAATATATGGGGTATACCACGTTTCAATCTCAGAAATCTCAACAGTACTAATTTGATTGAGGAAACTGTTTTATACAGTGATTTTCAGAGGTTAGCGTTTTATTTACAACTTCCAATAGAAATTCCAAGACCAATGTAAAGTCAAGAATTTACCTTTAAATACCGAGGTATTAAATTATGCAGGAAATTGAAAGATTCTTTAGCAACTTCTTCAGTGGCATAATCAACCGTTTTAAGTATTCTGCGATGGACGCTGCCGATCGCAAAATGAGAGAAACTATCGATGAGCAGGTAGAACAAAGACGACAAAAAACCAAGCGCAAGGATGAGGAAGAACGCTAGTAGATAGGTTTTTTGGGCTAGTTTAACTAATTGGTAATTTCTGAGTTAAATAAAAGCATAGCGCTTCCTATTGTTGAGTGGGCAGCGCTTTTTATCGCCCTTACCAAACACTCTAGCGAATGTGCTAACCTAGTATGGTTAACTAATCTCGCACATCTGAGAATTCGGGTGTTTCCCAGGTTGGGAAATACACTTGGATGGAGGTTTAACCCGAATCGGAGTTGAAAAATATATGCCAGTAGTTTCATTGGCTCAAATGATGGAGTCAGGGGTTCACTTTGGGCATCAGACCCGGCGTTGGAACCCAAAAATGTCTCCTTACATTTATACTTCCCGCAATGGTGTGCATATTATCGACTTGGTGCAAACTGCCCAGTTGATGGATAATGCTTACAATTACATGCGATCGCACGCTGAACAAGGGAAGAAATTTCTTTTTGTCGGCACCAAGCGCCAAGCAGCTGGAATTATCGCCCAAGAAGCTAGCCGTTGTGGTTCCCACTACATTAACCAACGCTGGTTGGGCGGAATGTTGACGAACTGGGCAACCATCAAAACACGGGTTGACCGTTTGAAAGATTTAGAACGCCGTGAAGAAACTGGCGCACTAGATTTATTACCGAAAAAAGAAGCCTCAATGCTACGTCGGGAAATGACGAAGCTTCAGAAATATTTAGGCGGCATTAAAACAATGCGGAAAGTGCCCGATATCGTGGTAATCGTAGACCAACGACGGGAATATAACGCAGTTCAAGAATGCCAAAAGCTGAATATTCCCATTGTCTCCATGTTGGATACAAACTGCGATCCAGATGTAGTAGATATCCCCATCCCAGCAAACGACGATGCTATCAGATCAATTAAACTGATAGTCGGAAAATTGGCAGATGCCATTTATGAAGGTCGTCACGGTCAGCTAGATGCTGAAGATGATTACGAGGATTACGATGGTAGTGAGTATGACGATGACTACGAAGAAACCGAATATACTGATGCCGTAATTCCCGAAGAGGAACCAGAAGAATAGTGCTGTTAGCGGAAAGCTAAGGTTTAGCCCGTGCTGAGTAAGTAAGATAGAAAGACTCAGCAAATTTAATAATGCTGAGTCTTGATTTTTGAAGTTATTAAGTTGTGATTTGTCAATGAAGAATAAAATTGATGACTGAACACTCAAAACTCAGCACTCAGCACTAAATTAGGTGAGTGATTACAACTCGAGGTCAAGTTAGGAATTGAGGCAAAATGGCGGAAATATCTGCAAAACTCGTCCAAGAGCTACGCCAAAAAACTGGTGCCGGCATGATGGACTGCAAAAAGGCGCTGATAGAGACTGAAGGCAACGTAGAAGAAGCCGCAGACTGGCTACGGAAAAAGGGCATCTCTAAAGCGGGGGCAAAAAGCGATCGCATTGCGGCAGAAGGTCTAGTAGACACTTACATTCAGCCAGGTGGTCGAGTGGGTGTACTCATTGAAGTCAACTGCCAAACCGACTTTGTTGCTCGTAACGAAGCTTTTAAAGCTTTAGTTAAGAACCTGGCAAAGCAAGCAGCGACAGCTAATAGTGTTGAGTCTTTGCTGGCTCAACCCTATATTGAGAATGAAAGTGCGACTGTAGAAGAATCCATCAAGCAAACTATTGCCACCCTTGGTGAAAACATCCAAGTGCGCCGCTTTGTTAATTTTGCAATAGCAGAAGGCACACAAGGCGTAGTAGACAGCTACATTCACACTGGCGGTCGAGTTGGTGTATTAGTAGAACTGGGTTCCCAAACTGAGTCAGTGGCTGCTAACTCAGAGTTCCAAAGCTTGGCACGGAACACTGCAATGCAAGTTGCGGCTTGTCCAAATGTCGAGTATGTAAGCGTAGACCAAATCCCTGCCGAAGTTGCCCAAAAAGAAAAAGACATTGAAATGGGCAAGGATGATTTGGCGAACAAGCCAGAGAATATCAAAGAAAAGATTGTTCAGGGACGGATTGAAAAACGCCTGAAAGAATTGACTTTGATCGATCAGCCTTACATCCGCGATCAGAGTATTTCCGTCGAAGACCTTTTTAAGCAATCGAAGGCGCAATTAGGCGAAGAGATTCAAGTGACTCGCTTTGTCCGCTATATATTGGGCGAAGGCATTGAGAAGCAAGAAATTAGCTTTGCTGATGAAGTCGCTGCACAAATGGGCGGTAAGTAATATTATTGGTCATTGGTCATTGGTCATTCACAAATGACAAAGGACAAATGACTCTTTATCAAACAGGTCAAGCAAATAGCCTGACCTGTGTTTTTTTAGTAGAGACGCGAAATATCGCACTTAAATTTAAAATCTAAACTTCTTTGGGAAGTTATTATAAAATAAATTCGTACATTTGTACTATGTAATAGTTCACATGGACAAGAACGAAAAGATATGGCAAGAGCAATCGAGCGAATTGAACGGGATATTGCAGCATTAAAAGAAGCGATTCGGGCGATCGCAGTAGAGCTACAAACCGCTTATGCTAGTTATCTAAACACCTTGGGGCTAGCTGTACGCAAACAGTTGATTCTAGCGAGTTATCACCTTTGTACACAGGGGTATCCCGAAAACTTTCTGCATTTGTCATTGAATCAGCGCCAGCAATTGCAACAAGCCATCCGCAAGTTGGGGCAAGTGGCAGCCCAACAATTGCTCACTTCTATTAAAAGTGAGGAAGTTGGGTTAAATAAAGGAGATGAAGATGAGGAGAATAAAGAAGTAACATCTTCTGAACTTCTGGACACCTCGAATTCTCAGTCTCTCACCGCCGACACCTCTAATCCTATAGAACTAGTAAAATGGCAACAGAACTTAGAAGAAGTAACGCAAGATATACTGAAAAAACTATCACATGATGCTAATGTTTTAATACAAAAATCTGGAATATTACCTAAAAAATTACCAGAACCGATTTTAGCAGCAGCTGCGGCTGCATCAGAAGCATCGGCTGAGGTCATGCCAGGACCACCCAACTTATTAAACTTAGTAATTGAAATTGAAAATGAGCAGCAGTCAGAAGATTCTGGGCTGACGCAAATTATGGCTATTAACCTGCGGCTAGGAGAAATTGAATTTGCTGATGTGACACTCTCATCTGAGCGCAGGCAAATCCGCAGTATTTTAGTTCAGCTAAACAAGCTAGGACGAGAGTATCAAAAGAAACATCGAGAAAAGGCGATCGCTGAAGCTGAAGCTGCATGGCGTGCTAGTTGGTTTGAGGATTAGTCATTTGTCCTTTGTCCTTTGTCCTTTGTCCAGAGTCAAATGACCAATGACCAATGACTAATGACTAATGACTAATGACTAATGACTAATGACCAATGACTAATGAAAAACCAGATTGGATACGATTGCACAAAGCCTTGGCAATAGAAGCCGAACGGGGCTTTACAGACTTGATGGGTAGAGAATATCGCTTCAGTGAATTTTTAAGCTTGACTTTGGGCAAATTCCCAACAGGCTTACCCCAAACTGAACGCCGCCGTTGGCAAGGACTAGCAGTGCAATTTGCTAGTTATCCACATCTAGCACTGGAAGAAAGACAACATTTAATAGCAGAAACTCGTAGGTATCTATCACAACTCCAGCAAAATGAGCAGGGGGAGGAAGGGAAGCAGGGGAAAATTAATCAATTAAAAATTCAAGTTGCGCTTCCAGCGCACCAAAGGCGCGACCCAAAATCTCCCATTGTTAGTGAGATGAGTCGGAGGCTTGCACCGAAAATTGACCAAAAACTCAGTGATTTACCAGAAATAGGTTTCAAAAAAGCTGATAATTTGGCGCGGCTTGGTTTACACACTGTCCGCGACTTGCTTTTCTATTATCCTCGTGACCACATTGATTATGCGCGTCAGGTAAATATCCGCGAGTTACAGGCAGGTGAGACGGTGACAATAGTGGCTACAGTGAAGCGTTGTAACTGCTTTAGTAGCCCTAAAAATCAGAAATTATCAATTTTAGAACTGGTCGTAAAAGATAATAGCGGTCAACTCAAAATTGGTCGTTTTTACGCAGGTACACGCTTTAGTAGTCGCGCCTGGCAAGAAAGTTTAAAACGTCGTTATCCAGTGGGTAGTATTTTAGCCGCGTGTGGGTTGGTGAAAGAAAGTAAATACGGTTTGACGCTTGATAATCCAGAACTAGAGGTTTTGGCAAATCCAGGAGATTCGATTGAGTCGCTGAATATTGGGCGAGTAGTGCCAATTTATGGATTGACTGAAGGCGTAGTGGCGAATACAGTCCGACAGGCGGTAATTACTGCTTTACCTGCTGCGGCTAACCTGAAAGACCCTTTACCAAGTGGTTTGCGGCAGAAATATGGTTTGATGGAATTGAAAGATGCGATCGCTAATATCCATTTTCCCAGCGATAGCGCCGCCCTGCAAGTTGCCCGTCGTCGCCTAGTTTTTGATGAATTTTTCTACCTGCAACTTGGGTTACTACAACGTCAGCAGCAAGCAAGGGCGATTCAAACTAGCGCCATCCTAGTCCCGCGAGGTCAACTTGTAGAAAAATTCCACGAAATACTGCCTTTTAAACTCACTGGCGCACAGCAACGAGTCCTTAACGACATTCTCAACGACTTACAAAAACCTGTGCCAATGAATCGTTTGGTGCAAGGTGATGTTGGTTCGGGTAAAACCGTCGTCGCTGTGCTAGCTATCCTCGCAGCAATTCAATCTGGCTACCAAGCCGCGTTGATGGCTCCCACAGAAGTTTTGGCAGAACAACATTATCGTAAGTTAGTTAGTTGGTTTAATCTCTTGCATTTACCAGTGGAATTACTGACAGGTTCTACTAAAACTGCTAAACGAAGACAAATACATTCTCAGTTAGGAACTGGTGAATTACCTCTGTTAGTGGGAACTCATGCCTTAATTCAAGACTCTGTAAACTTCCAGCAACTAGGGTTAGTGGTAATAGATGAACAGCATCGCTTTGGAGTAGAACAACGGGCGCGTTTGCAACAAAAAGGCGAACAACCCCATGTGTTAACTATGACAGCTACCCCGATTCCTCGAACCTTGGCACTGACGATACACGGAGATTTGGATGTCAGCCAAATTGATGAGTTACCACCAGGACGGCAAAAGATTCAGACAACAGTATTATCTGGTCAGCAACGCAACCATGCTTACGACCTCATCCGTCGAGAAATAGCCCAAGGTAGACAAGTTTATGTGGTTTTGCCATTAGTGGAAGAATCAGAAAAACTGGATTTACGATCGGCTGTTGATGAGCATCAAAAGTTACAAGAAAGTATTTTTCCCGATTTTCAGGTGGGATTACTGCACGGTCGTATGAGTTCAGCCGAAAAGGACGAATCTATTACCAAATTCCGTGATAACCAAACGCAGGTTTTGGTTTCTACTACCGTTGTCGAGGTTGGTGTAGACGTACCTAATGCTACAGTCATGCTCATTGAAAATGCAGAGCGATTTGGTTTATCGCAACTCCACCAATTGCGGGGGCGTGTCGGTCGTGGTGCGGCTCAATCTTACTGTCTGTTGATGAGCAGTTCCAGAAGTCCTGATGCTCAACAACGGTTGAAGGTGTTAGAACAATCTCAGGATGGTTTTTTCATTTCTGAGATGGATATGCGTTTTCGGGGCCCAGGGCAAGTACTGGGAACTCGTCAATCGGGAGTGCCAGATTTTACCTTAGCAAGTTTGGTTGAAGATGAAGAAGTTTTACTTTTAGCGCGGCAAGCAGCAGAAAAAATAATAGAGATGGATGTTACTCTAGAGCGCTGGTATTTGATGAAAGAAGAGTTGAAGTATCGATATGAACGGTTAATGGGTGGAGCGATTTTGACGTAATGTGACCGGATAAAATACCAATCTCATAGCTATTTAATCACAATGCTTGCTGCATTTCGGCATAGGCTTCATAAACACCCTTCACGTTATACCAGTTGAGAAAGATTCGAGCAATTTCTAAAGCTAATTGCGGTTTACCTAAATTAATTAGCCATTGCAATAACGGAGCCATTGTCCGTTCATTTAGCGCCCCGTTAAGTGACAAAATTCCCCAAAGTAAGCGATGCAGCCAAGTCATTTGAATCATCATTCGCACTTCCCATGTGGGATGCTTTTGATAAAACAAAACTCCCATACGTCCGCGTTGAATTTCTTGGTCAATTAATCGGGGAATTTGCTCTAAGTTAAATGCTGGATGCCAGTGATATCCTACGGCTTCTGGACATTTAATTAGTGTCAAACCTAGTTTTTTCAGCCGCACTCCTAATTCTAAATCTTCCCAGCCATAGAGTTGAAAGCTCGTGTCAAAAAGTCCGGCTTTGTCTAACCAATGTTTAGGGATTGCTACATTTCCCGTAGCAAAAAAAGCTGCTGAAAAATCTGTAACTTTGTAGGGTTCAGCCGTTGGATTGTCGAAATTGCAAGTATTAATAACTGCACCGTAAGTGAAAAAGCGATCGCTCCCCAATTTCTCTTTCCCCTGCACTAACGCGTCAGCATGAGCTTGCAGGAAATTCTTCAGCACTACTAGATCGCTATCAATAAAGATAATTGTGTCTCCCTGCGCCTGTTCTACCCCCAAATTCCGAGCCGCAGCTGGACCAGCATGATCTTGTTGAAACCATCGCACATGGCGAAACTCTTCTTTGTGTTCTGCCAACCACTCCAATGTGCCATCAGTAGAACCATCATCCACCAAGACAATCTCGTAATCAGTAACCGAACTTGGCTGGCTTAACTCTTGCACCTCCAAGGCACGGAGGCACTTTTCTAAGATCGGTTGGCGATTATAAGTCGGTATCACAACGCTGAAAAACACGGTCTCACCCACAACATTATTTATCCATCTCCAGGATAGGACAGATGGAGCGCTGACACTGTTCCTTAGCTGATTCTGGTTAAGAAAATGTCAAAGGAAATAATTTTTATAGGTATTCCCCGACCATCTGTAATTGGTATCCGTCCGAAAAATTCTCAAATTAAGTTTATTTAACAAGGCAGAATTCAGAATGAATTCTGACTCCTGACTGCTGAATTCTGTTTGATAAATCTCCATTAATCAAGATATAACCTGATGTTAATTTTTGGTCATTAGATTATATGACAAACTTAAAATTTTTTGTCTAGTTATTTAACCTAAATAGCAAACAACATTTTGTTAATAACAGGTTACTTACTGTTCAAAATCTGTGGCATTTCACGTAAATAATTGATGGCTTTTTCTGCCATCAATCAAGATTTGCCTCTACTAAATTTTTTATGTCACAACAGAGGAGAATTTAATGTCTCAATTAAGTCGCAGACAAATTTTAGTATTTTTTGCTGGCAGTGCTGGTGCTGCTGTATTGGGAGACACAATTCTAGATGGTGTTTCTAGTATTGCAGGAGCAAATAACAGGACACTAAGCTTTACACCAGTGCGCTTACCCCATCCTTTGCCCGTTTATAAACAGCAAAAAAGTTTCTTGCCAACTGCAATTGGTCAGGGACAGGTAATCAATCCATCTGCAAATGCGAAGTTAAACAGCTACAACGTAGTTGATGATGTTGTAGTGCCACCAGAGTATGAACGTTATGTAATTATCAGCTGGGGCGATCGCGTTTTTCCTAACAAAGATGAATATTTCGGTTACAACAACGATTATACGGGTTTTATTCCTCTGGGCAGAACCAACGATATCGGCTATTTGTGGGTCAATCACGAATATGTGAGTTTTCCATTTTCCGATCTAGCACCAGAAGCTCCTGCTGATGTTAAAGGATTGCCTACCACCTTTGAATCAGTGATTGGTTGGGCTTTACCTGCCACCAGAGGTATTGAATTTGACGGCGAAGCACTATATAACTTAGGCGGATCAATCATCCGCATCTCCCGACGTAATTCCAGTAACCGTTATGCTGTGATTAAAGGTGATGCGAGAAATCGTCGCCTTCATGGTCTTTCTGGGTTGGGAATTAATAGCCAAAGGAGTGATGAATATAAAAATGTCACTTCTTGGGGAAGTCGTAGCTACCAAAAAGGCGATCAAAACTATCTCATCGCAACTGGCCCAGCTGCAACCCAAGTATTTAACCTCTCCTCCGATGGACTAGGTAACAAAATTATTGGCACTGGCTATAACTGTTCTGGCGGTACAACTCCTTGGGGAACTATTTTAAGTGCTGAAGAAAACTTTCAAGGAAGTGTAGGATCTTTTGTTGGTGTCACAGAATCAGTTAACCCTAATGGTACTCAAACAGGTTACATCGATGGCACCACTGGTAAGACCTTCGGTTTAGTTGGTGAAAAATACGGTTGGATTGTCGAAATTGATCCCGTTAATCCAAATTTCCGCCCTCGCAAACATACTTCGTTGGGTCGTTTCCGCCATGAAAACGTTGCTATCCGTGCTGAAGCTAAGAAACCATTAATCGCCTACATGGGTGATGACAGACGTGGCGGACACACCTGGAAATTTGTCAGTGCAGGTGTTATTTCTTCACCAACCAGCAAAGCCAACAGCAATTTGTGGGATAGTGGTACATTGTATGTCGCCCGCTACAATCCAAATGGTACGGGTCAATGGATACCGTTACGTTTAACTACTCCCACCAATCCCATTTCGCCATCGGTAATTTCTTCTGTGGAGTTTGCTGCTTTGGGTTCGGCTCAAAGAAATGGTCTTTTACCTCTACCAAAACGTAATGGTATTGCAGGTCAAACTACAGATGGTGGTGCCCTCGCAGTCGATCGCACCAATGAAGCTGATAGACTACCTGGTTATCAAGGTAAGAAGCTATCTGACTTCTACACTTCCCAAGGTGCTATTCTCGTTGATGCTTTCTTAGCAGCAAATTTGGCTGGCGGAACTCCCACAGCACGTCCAGAAGATATAGAAGTGCATCCGACTACCAAAGAAGTCTTCATTGCCTATACTGATGGTGCGCCGGGAAGTGACGGTTATCCAGATTCGCGCATTTTCCAGGTTGCCAAGTTGAGTACAGATGTTAACGCAACGCAGCAATCAGGGGGACTGTACAAGATTATTGAAGATAGTGCCGATGGTACAGGTCTAACCTTCCGTTGGAAGAGATTTGCTCAAGGTGGAGAAGCCGGATCAGTTTCTGGTGCTGGTTTTGCCAATGTAGATAACTTAGTGTTCGACAATAAAGCAAATGTTTGGGGTGTGACAGATATGTCTACCACCACTCACAATGGTTTTAATGTTGGTGCTGCCGGTACTGTAACTAGCATCGACCACGCTGCCAGTGGTAATGTTTCTAACTTCACAGGAGTTTTCGGTAATAACTGGTTATTCTACATTCCTACTACTGGTGCTAATGCGGGAGAGGTAATACCATTTGCTCATGGGCCGGTGCGTTGTGAGATGACAGGGCCAACTTTTGTAGGAGATACGCTGATTATTTCGGTACAGCATCCCGGCGAAGATAGCCCAATTAACGATGGCACAATTCTGAGTCGTGATATTGAATTACTGGATTTGAGTGGTGTTACATTCAATCAGGCTCGGACTGTGGCTCGTGGTAGTAGTTGGCCAAGTAACATCCCAACTGCTGACGGTGGTAAAGGTCAACCTAAAAGCTTTCCTAAACCATCTGTAATTGGCATCAAACGTAAGAATCTTACTGGTAATTTTACTTAGGATTACGAATGTAGAGACGTTATTTATAATGTCTCTACATTGATTTGCAAGGTAGCGCTACTAATTCACTCCAGATAGTTTTTTCTTGCGTTTCATCCCCAACGCCATAGCACCTGCGATCGCTATACCAATAATAGTCATCGGTTCTGGTACTGGTGTACTCTTAGAGTAGCTTACTGTACCCACCTCTGTTGTAGAGAATAAGTCAGCACTCAGAATGCTATAAAATTTTGTTCCTCCTGTATTTGGCTTACCTGGATCATTCCCAATGAAAAACTGATCTTCAACCAAATAGCTCAGTCCTGACAGGTTGCCATCTGTAAAGCTGACTACAGGAGATGATGGGTAATCAAAATCATTTGCCTCTGTATATTGAGTACCCAAGTAGTTAAACGCAATAGATAATCCATTGCTAATGCCTAGGGTTTCCTCACCTATGCCGATTAAGGTCGAATCATTATATTGAAAAGAGCCGAAATATTGACCGGGATTATCGCCCGATGTTGCATTCACGGTGAAACCATAATTCACCAAGGCAGCTTGCGTCGGTTTAGCAATAGTAGCAACCGAGATAGCAACAGCAAAAGCAGCAATGCTAATATCTTTAGCTAATTTCATCAGACAATGCTCCGAAGCTAAAAAATGAATAATTCTGTAATTTCACTTAAATAAACTTTCAACCTATGTATATAGGTTAAGAAATAATAAACAAAAGATGATCGTGGTTAAATCTTCAAGTTTGTCAGCTATATATAAAAGTTGTGTAAACTTATTCCATATTTACAGCAAGCTATGTTTATATTTGAAGCTGATTATCAACATTTCTTGAAAACAAAAAATATTTTCGACTAATCTCATTAAGAATATTCAGACGTTCAAAACTGGCTTAAAAATATTTATATACAAGCGATCGCTTTATAAGTAAACTTCCACGAGAGTGAACCGTAATTCTGACTCCAAACTTCTAAATCCTTCTATAGGTTGTTGCATGAATAAAATATACCTGGGTTAGTTCAGATATAATAATGACTCATTCTTTGTTGTCCTAAGTGGAGAAATTAATGGGTCGCGCCAAAAAGGTTGTCCTGGCATATTCTGGTGGAGTGGATACTTCCGTTTGCATCCCTTACCTCAAACAGGAGTGGGGTGTGGAAGAGGTGATTACCCTAGCAGCAGATTTAGGTCAGGGAGATGAATTAGAGCCAATTCGAGAAAAAGCCCTGAAATCGGGTGCAAGTGAATCACTCGTGGCGGATGTCAAAGACAGCTTCGTTAAAGATTACGCTTTTGGAGCGATTCAAGCCAACGCACTTTATGAAAATCGTTATCCTCTAGGAACTGCTCTTGCCCGCCCACTGATCGCTAAAATATTAGTAGAAACGGCTGAAAAATATGGTGCTGATGCGATCGCTCACGGTTGCACCGGCAAAGGTAACGATCAGGTTCGTTTTGATGTCTCTGTAACCGCGCTGAACCCCAACCTAAAAATCCTCGCACCAGCCAGAGAATGGGGTATGAGCCGTGAGGAAACCATCGCTTATGGTGAGAAGTTTGGTATCCCCTCACCGGTCAAAAAATCTTCTCCCTACAGCATTGACAAAAATTTGCTCGGTCGTAGCATTGAAGCTGGTTTACTCGAAGATCCGTCATTTGAGCCACCAGAAGAAATTTATGAGATGACCAAAGCGATCGCTGACACTCCCAACGAGCCAGAGTACATCGAAATTGGTTTCCACGGTGGTATTCCCACAACCATCAACGGCATAGCCAAACAGCCAGTTGAACTAATTGAAGAACTCAATCAGCTTGTAGGAAATCACGCCGTTGGACGGATAGATATGATTGAAAACCGTCTGGTTGGGATCAAATCGCGGGAAATCTACGAATCACCCGCGATGTTAGTGCTAATCCAGGCACATAGAGACTTAGAAAGCTTGACTTTAACGGCAGATGTCACCCATTACAAGCGTGGCATTGAAGAAACTTATAGCCAAATCGTTTACAACGGTTTGTGGTATAGTCCACTCAAAGTTGCACTAGATGCCTTTATTCAAAAGACACAAGAGCGAGTCTCTGGAACTGTGCGAGTGAAGTTATTCAAGGGTAACTCCACGATAGTTGGGCGTTCGAGCGATAATTCCCTCTATACTCCTGATTTGGCAACCTACGGAGCCGATGACCAATTTGACCATAAAGCTGCTGAAGGTTTTATCTATGTTTGGGGACTACCAACTCGCATTTGGTCGCGGCAAATAAAAAGTTAGGAGTCAATTCAATTTTAGATTTTGGATTGAAGGAGAAATCTAAAATCGGCAGAGTTAGGAGTTAAAATGCAAAATACAAAAGTAAAAATTCAAAAAATAACTTTTTACTTTACTCCTAACTCCCCAGTTTTACTCTTCACTACTCGCTTCTTTAACTTGGCGAGACTCTAGCCACAGGGGTACAACAATTAAGGCAGTGATGATTAATAAAGCTGCGATCGCAAATTGACCTACCCAAGCAACCAATTGTTCTAAAGAGACAATTTTGCCAGCAAAAAAAGCTAATGTCACCATCAAACTAGCCCAAGCAACTGCTCCTAAAAAATTGTATAAAAAGAATTTTCCAAAAGGCATTTCGGCTATACCAGCTAGTGGTGCCGCAAAAACTCGCAATAATGCTAAAAAACGTCCGAAAAATACAGCTTTAGCAGAATTTTGACTAAATTGATCTTTAATAGTCAGCAACCGCACTTCAGAAATCCGAAATATGCTACCAACTTTTACCAGAAAAGGCCAACCGCTAACTCTACCAATCCAATAGCCACAAGTGCCGCCAATTACCGCACCCATAATTGCGTCACCGAGAACCAGCCAGTAATTTAGTTCATCGCTGCCAGCTAAAAACCCGCCCACAAGGGTCACGGTTTCACCAGGAAGGGGAATGCCTAAATTTTCTAGCAAAATTCCCAAAAAAATTGCCCAATACCCGTAATTATGGGCCAATTCCTGGATATTTTCTAGTGAAATCAGCTCTAAAGACATTCCGCACCGCCGTCTTTACAAATTTTTACTTTTACTATATCTTTGCTTGTTTTTGGGCGGGGTGTCAATCAAACCGCTACATTGACTTATTTGGTCATTAGTTTAATTCTGAGTAATCCATAGTTCATAGTTCTATGGAAACTATTAATTTTTGAGTATTAGCTGTATAAATCTTAGCATTTCCTACCACAAGTTAATTTTATTTAAAAATAAATAAAAAGAAATTACAAAAACTTTATATATCTCTAGTTAAATTATAAAAATTTCGTAAAAGATACGGTTGATACCGAAATTATAAAGTCATTATGCCTATATTTATGAAAGTTATCACAAATTATACGACATGAATACTGAAATAATTACTTTCAATTGCAAGGCTGCAATCCCCTAAATATCTAGGGAAAACAGTCATTTTGCCGTTGAAAGAGAAGAGGTATTTATGTCATTTTTCGATTTTTAGTCAAGTGTTCAATTACCCTGTTGAATTTATGATTCTCACACAAGAACTTCAAGTTATTTTGTTTAAGCCCCAAGGAAGCATAGATTTAGAAGGCGGAAAGGCTTTGAGTGAACAGATGGCTGGAGTAGTGCCTCAAGCTCATCAACTCTGGGTTATTGACTTAGCAAAGGTTAATTTCATGGACAGTTCTGGGTTAGTCCCTTTAGTCAAAGGGTTGAAAGCTGCACGTCAGAGCGGTTGCCGTTTAGTTCTATGCAACGTGCAAACTCCTGTACGGCTAATTTTGGAACTTACCCAGCTAGATACAGTATTTGAAATTTTTCCCACTTACGAAGACATTTTCACTGGCGAAGATATTTAGTCTGGTGCTAGCAGGCTTAGATAATAAATCTACCTATAGATGGATGGTAGAGTCAATCAATATTTGCATTTTTTCACATTTCCCCAAATATTCTCACATCGTCAAAGATAACAGTCTGGTGCTAGCAGGCTGATTTTTTATATTATCTAGATAATGAAATGTTAAGGAAAACTCATGGCTTTAATCTAGGTGGTCTTAACGACATCTAAAAGCAGAAAATTACCAAAATCAGTCAAAGAAAATGCAATTCTTTGCATTCTTCCCTAGCACTATTAAATTACTCGAAGCTAATTGCTCTAAATCCGACGCAACTAACGCAAGGAAGCAAGAGGTAAGAAAGGTTAGAATATTAGCCTTTGCGTTATTTCTAACTCTATAGTGATTTTTACCTTAATGTATTACCTGGATGTCTCCAAGATGCTTTGCTATGACAATTTCTTACCTCTTCGATTCCACCATAATGGTAACTTTAGGCATTCTGGGGAGTTGAAAGATTAGTTTGTTCCGACGCTGGGCGGGGAAAATTTGGCAAATCAATTCCACTGTGACTAGCATTGCGAGTTTTGAGTGCTAAACGGTAACTCACACTTTGCAGTTCTGCTTGCAGTTTGCGATTTTCCCGTTGTAGCATTGCTACCTTTTCTCTCACTGGTGTCATCCGCTCCTCAAACTTTCGACGGTAAATTTGAGGCAACTCTTGTACTACTTGCTCTAACATCCGAGTGCGATCTGTAAGTTCTTGGACTGACTGTCGCAATTGATAAATTTCGGAGTCACGAGTTGTAATTTGCTCTTGGTAGAACGCCACCTGCTGCTCAACAGCTTGGAGTTGTTCTTGCAATGCCTGTAACTGGCTCAGATCGCGCTCAAGATCCGGCTGCTGGGGCATAAAACTAGTATTACCCTTTACTAGCCGGAAGAGTTCTTGAGATAGTTGTTGCACTAATTGATCGCGGAGTTGCAACTCTTGGCGTAGCTGCGAAACTTCCGTAGAGAGAACTTGAATATTTGGTGTATCAGATTGGCTCACAGTAGCTTACAGCTCCCATTCAGAATCTTGTCCACTCTTAGGTATAACTGCGGGAGTACTACCTTTGGCAAGTATTTGTTAATTTAGCATTCCCAATTAAGTTACGAAAAAAGAAGAAGACAAAATTTTACTGAATGGAAATTGGGAATTGGGAATTGAGAAAAGGACAAGGAGAATTGGGAACAAAGGGAAAGACTTGTTTCAAGTTCTCACTTCTTGTCCCCTGCTCCCTGCTACCTGCTCCCTAATCTTTAGACAGGTGCAGCTACTTTAGTGGGCTTTTCCTTTTCCTCTTTAGGGGGTTTTTCCTCGGCGATATCCTGCTTAATTGTCAAATAGCGAATCACTTCTTCACTCAAGCGCATAGCGCGTTCAAAAGGAGCGATCGCAGTTGCAGGCGCACTGTAGTTTAACTGGATATAGATCCCATCGCGGTGTTTTTTGATTTCATAAGCTAGACGACGCTTACCACGATTTTGAATTTGGATATCCTCAGCGCCTTGATCGCGAAGCAAATTCTGATATTTAGTAATTGCTTGCTCTGCCTGTTCGTCTCCTAGGTCGGGACGGAGGATGTACATTGTTTCGTAATTTGTAGTCATATTTTCCAGTTTCCTTATGGACAAAAAGGTTGCTGACATTAATTTATACTTGATTTAAATTTAAAATACTAGTATTAATCAACATCGGAAGCAACAAGGAACTATAATCTTACCAGTTTTCAATTTGAATCATTAGCCAAATCGCCGAAGTTTGTATATTTTGGATGTCCCTAATGAAAACTAGGTCGTAAGGCTACCTACAGAGCCTCTTACTGACCCGCAAGGGGAGTGAGGAGACGACAATATCTTTCTGTAAGGACATCTTCTATAGCAGCTTTCAGGCTCAACGCTAAATCGGTTTGCTAAAAAGCTAACTCAGAATTGCTACCCGCTCGAAGTTTCTAATCGCAGAAAAAAGGATATTCATCAAGGTTATGGCACAGCGCTACGTGCGGATTCAAAATCAAGAAGGACAGATTTACTATGGGATACTACAACTATCCCTCAATGTACAGGTGCTAGATGCTCCGCCCTGGTTACAAGGACAACCAACTGATTTAATTTTGACACCAGAAAATTATCAAATTCTGGCTCCTTGCGCTCCCTCAAAAATTGTGGCGGTGGGTAAGAATTATGCAGAACATGCTGCCGAAATGGGAACTCCAGTACCTTCTGAACCACTAATTTTTCTCAAGCCACCCACGACTATCATTCCATCTGAGAGGGAAATTAAGTATCCTCCCCAGTCACAAAGAGTTGACTACGAAGGAGAGTTAGCATTAGTGATTGGCGATTACGCTTTTGAATGTACACCAGAGGTAGCCCAAACAAAAATTTGGGGCTACACCATTGCCAATGACGTAACAGCGCGGGATTTACAAAAACTGGATGCTCAATGGACGCGAGCCAAAGGTTTTGATACTTTCTGTCCTTTGGGCCCTTGGATTGTACGAGAGTTAAATCCAGGAGCGAGATTGCAGACTTTTGTGAATGACGATATTAACCCAGTTCAATCTGCCTGTATCGATCAGATGGTATTTTCCCCTGATGTTTTAGTTTCTTACATTAGCCAGGTGATGACGCTACTACCCGGTGATTTGATACTTACAGGTACACCAGAGGGTGTAAGTCAATTACATCCAGGCGATCGCGTCCGCGTCGAAATTGAAGGTATTGGTCGCCTGGAAAACACCGTAGTGGCTCGTTAACGATTAGCGTACTTGCATGTACACTGCATCCGAAATCGCTGGGATTTCTGCATAACGCCCGCTTACAGACTGGATTACTGAATATGCAACTGCTCCCACTATGCCAATAAAAATGGTTGTGGATAGAGTTTGGATTGCAAAACCACCAACGGGAACTAGTCCCACAACATCAGTGAGGATGTTAAACAAAAAGATAATGATATCCAAAAGGATTGCTTGCATGGTGTTGAAACGAATAAAGTGACTAATTTTTTCGTTTCTGACTACTAGCAAAAATAAAGCAAAGAAAATAATCATTCCTGCATAACGCACGCCGTAGTATATTCTCAACAATGGCAGAAGCGGCAGAAACAGTAGTTGTAGCGGTGGAAAATCTGATAGTAAATATCTACCAAATACAAAAACCTCAATTAGAGGAAGCAAATAAGGCAAACAAGCAAAAATTCTATCTGAAACCGTTGTAGACCCGCGCCAAGACATTATGCGTTCTCCTGTGGTTAAATTTATATAGTTACTTGAGCTTAGGATAACGCAGTTACTTGGTCTTGCTGGTAAATTAAACTATTCTATATGGGCAACGCGAAAGCCCATCATGCACTCATACTGGTCTGGCTGCTGTTGAGTAAGTTTGCGAATGGCTTGACCACAGCGTAGTTCACCTCCACGCCAACGGGGTTGACCGCTCCTGTCAGCGAGTAAACAAGACTGGCAAACTTGCTCAGGGGCAAGGATTTGCTCGTCCATTAAAATGACTAGCATCGAATCCCTCCTGTAAATCCTTATTGTCACCTACATTTCACTCAGGTGAGGATACTTCTTTGAACCGCTTCAGCCTGGATTTCTCACTTGTGAGAAATCCAAGGGGTGTGGGAGGTGTGGGAGGTGTGGGAGGTGTGGGAGGATTGGGAAGAAGTCTTACCCCCCACACTCCCCACACTCCCCACACTCCTCTTCTCCCTCTGCCTACACTATGCGTGAGAAATCCGGGTTCAGGTAAGTTAGGTGCGTGCTACGCGATTAACTGTGGATTTGCGATGACGCTTTGCATCTGCCGGAGGCGATCGCAAATCACACTTAAGAGCCACATCCTACTTTCCTTTTTGTAGCAAAAAAGTGGATAACCACAATTCAAGAACAATTGTCAAGTGAATCTTAATTTTTATTGTATGTTGTGTTTATTGCAAATTTGACATTTCTAGTAAAAAATGATACAAAAATATTCCTATTAATTTTGATCGTAGACAGCCAACGGTGTTCATTGTATTCCTGTTAATTTAGCCGTGAAGAGTGCCAAAGTTAATATTCAGGAAACAACAAAAGCTTTACACACAAGCAACACGGCGATCCATTGAATTTTCCGGTAAAACGGAGTTAACTTGATAGCTATTTAAGGGGTACATTTACAAAATACTGGGGTAAACTTGCAAGCAAGTTAATACACAATATTACTCAGAGGCTCGTCGGTCTGGGCATCACTCACAATGGAACACTGGCAATTTCTGATACAGAAACAAGGCGCTCGCTCGTGGCATATCCTAGAATCGCCAAATTTGGAAATTTTGGAAGGGCAGTATAGAGTTTTGGCTCGTTCTAGCTTTTCGAATACAGACGTGGAAGTGCGGGTAACTCACTCTTCAACTCAGGAAATTCAACCAACGCGGCGAATTTTCAAGCGATCGCGTCGCACTAATTCAGAAGGCTTAATGGCGGTAATTCCCTTTACTTACTTTGATGCGGGAGTTTGGGAGTTGCGCTGTAACGGCGATTTGATGTCGGATTTACTCGGTAAATCTTGGCAATACAGTGTCCAAATTAAAGTATTGTCCGAGGAAGAAGAGGCAGAGCAAAGGAAAAATCTAGAGTCAAATTTACTTAATCAGGCTGATACTGTTTCTGAAAACTTGGATACTGCCCCGGAAGAACGTGCAATTACTCTAGATGAAGCGATCGCAGTTTCGGCAGAATTGCCTACCACAGTTGTTCCAGATGAAGAGAACTTGGATACTGCCCCAGAAGAACCTGCAATTACTTTAGATGAAGCGATCGCAGTTTCAGCAGAATTGGCTACCACAGTTGTTCCAGATGAAGAGAATTTGGATACTGCTCCAGAAGAAACTGTAATTACTTTAGATGAAGCGATCGCGGTTTCGGCAGAATTGGCTACCACAGTTGTTTCCGATGAAGGGAACTTGGATACTGCCCCAGAAGAACCTGCAATTACTTTAGATGAAGCAATCGCAGTTTCGGCAGAATTGGAAATTGCTACAGACAGCAACCCTGTTACCACAGTTGTTCCAGATGAAGAGAATTTGGATGCTGACCCAGAAGAACCTACAATTACTTTAGATGAAGCGATCGCAGTTTCGGCAGAACTGGCTACCACAGTTGTTCCAGATGAAACAGGAAAAGATATAGTTATCGATGATCCTGTGAGTCCTGTATGGCTCAAAGGTGAGACGGCAGAGCAAATTTTACAAAATTTAATAGATTTAGCTTTACCCGATTCTGAACTGCTTCTGAATGATGAAGAGGTTACAGATTCGCCAGCAGCAGAACCACCATTATTGTTAACTTTAGATCGAGATAGTTATATTGCTCGTTGGGGACAGGCTTTAACAATCAATGGGCACATAGAACTTAAAGACAAGACAAATTTAGAGCAGGGTGAAACATTATCTCCAAAAGGCTTGCAGGCGCTTGAACTAGGAATTGAACTGCGATCGCCCCTAGAGTCGGAAATCTTGACTCAGATACGGCACTTACCAGACCAGGAGTTGCCCTTCACCATCAATACCTCAATTGATATTCCTGCTGACTTTGAATCGAAGTTAATTTTGGCAGATATCAGTTTGTATGGTCGATTCACCGATGTTGATGAAATCATCAGGTTAGCCAGCCAGTCCTTCACCATTACAGCAGATGTAACAGAATTACTGGCAATAACAGCCGCAGCAAAACCTAGTACATCCTTAAATGACCCTATAGCCCCATCGGACTCGCCTGATGCTTCCACAGAGCCAGAGACCGCCGTGAGGATCGATTTAAAACTATTCAATCTGGTCAAGATTTCAAAAACAGATCAGTCCCAAATACTCAATCCATCTCCAAATACAGCCCTACCGCCGCAAATTAACCTGCAAGTTCTGCGAGAAACCACTCTGCGGAAATCTAAAAATTCAGGCAATTCGCCTCAATTGCCGAAATTGCCACCTCTTCAAATCGATGCCAATCCTCAAACAGATGTTATTGCAGAATCCCCTACACAAGAGGAAGTTCTAGAAAAGGATACTACTATAGCTGCTATCAACTTGGAGCAGTTAGTTATCAAGCAACGTCGAATGTCAATACTCGATACGACTTTTCCATACTTGAGACGGGTACAAGCTTTGCCAGGTGATGCAGAAGAAGAAGTAAATAATGTCTCTCCAGATACATTGGAAGTTGAAGCGGCTGAAGACTTCTCACAATTAAACGCAATTGTAGCTGAGGATGAAAATATACCGGAATTAGTGTTAGATGATGCACATTTTCAGGAAGAATCTGTTGCTGAGGCAGAAACCCAGCCAAATGAACAACTTCAGGAAGAATCTGTTGCTGAGGTAGAAACCCAGCAAAATGAACAATTTCAGGAAGAATCCGTTGCTGAGGTAAAAACCCAGCCAAATGCACAATTCATTACAACAGGCAATCTCTACTCATCTCCCTTACTGAGGAAGTGGATGCAGAGCCAAGGATACTCTTTGCCTGAATCCATCAATGAACTGGAATCTCAAAACTACGATCGCAATCTTCCAGCCCAGCAGACCCAGCTTTTTCTGAGTGCTGGAACTCCCGATGTTGATGTCGACTTGCCATTAAGTCTGGATGATGCAACAGAGACGTGGGAAGAAAGCCAAGAGTCGGTTTTTGATCTTGAGAACTTAGGGGAAGATGCAGACACAGCTAATGAAGCTGATCTAGAGACAGTGGAAGATCCAGTGGTAGAAAAAGTATCTGAACCAACGCTTTCAATGGCTTTGGTAAGACAACTACCGCCTCCCCCTCCTCCGATAAAAGTAAATATAGCGTCAGCTTGGTTGGCGCAAGAAATCGTTGTAGATGATACAGATAGTGAACTAGAAGCCGATGCAACGAATAATTACTTGTTAGAAGAAGATAAGCAACCATTGTTAGCTTTATCCCCTTCTCTATCCATAAGTGCGGGAGCCATTGAGCCGTTGCCAATTCCGCAACTGTATGTACCAGAAGGCGAACTAATCGCCGACAAGTTGATCATAGTGCGCGTAGTACTGCCTGAAGTACCTCCCCAAGTGGTTGTAAAGTTATGGGTTGAAGATTATCAAACTCGCTGGTTACTAGATGGGCCCCATTTATTGACAAATTTACTACCTAGTGCGTTGGGAGGCTTGGAAGTAATGACACAATTAAAGATTCCCTTTGGCTGTATAGAAATTCGCATAGAAGCGATCGCACTTGATTTGACAACCCAACAAGAGAGCCATAAAGTCACAACAGTACGGACTGTAATTCCTCCAGACTTGCCAAACTTGCAGCTAGATGAACTACTGGGTATGTAACTCAGGGATGAAGGGGAATTGGGGATTGGGCATGGGCAAGAGGACTTGGGGACAAGGAGAATTGGGGACAAGAGGTGAGAAGTTGAAACAAGTCTTTCCCCTTGTCCCCAATTCTCCCCTGCCTCCCCTGCCCCTTGTCCTCTGCTCCCCTTCTCTCCCAAGATGGGCTGTGTTAAAAATCTTTAGAATTTCAAAAATCTGGCAGAATTTGCAGTAAGCTCATTTTGAATTGTAGTGTTATTTAGCAGGAACTTTTACTATGGCAGCTTCCTTTTTGCCTTCTATCTTCGTTCCCATCATTGGTTGGGTTTTGCCAGCTATAACCTTCGCATTTCTGTTTTTATACATTGAAAGCGACGATATCAGCTGATTTAGTCATGAGTCATTAGTCATTAGTCATTAGTCATTTGCGAAAAACAAATGACAAAGGATAAAGGACAAATGACTATTGACCAAAATTAATACCGCCTATCTCATAGAGACAGGCGGTTTTTTAAGGTTGATTTCTCAACAAATGCTAGAAAATCCTAACTTATAATGTTCGGTTCAAACTAACTAATGTTAAATCGAAGAACCGAGTCCGGCGTAGGCACCATAAAAGAAAATGCCCAAGACTGTAATTATACCTAAACCTGCGATCGTAGCGACGACCCACAGGGGAATTCTCCCACTTCCAGACACAGCTTCTCTCCTCCCTTAACAACAAATCAACACACGCTCAACAAACAAAAATTAAAAAGAGTAGTTCCAGTTAGTTAAAGAAGTAACTAGAAAACAGAATCCCCAGAACGAAAACTAGTAGTAGTCCCAGGTATAGCGAAGTCCGGTTTAGTTCAACCGGCTGATTATTGGGATTGGGCGATCTTTCTACCATAATTGCTCCTAACGGTGAATAAATTGCATTGCGGCGATCGCGCCTAAAAAGAATACAGTTGGTACACCTAAAGTGTGTACTGCCAGCCATCTAACGGTAAAAATTGGATAGGTAACTGGTTGATTGATGTTATTGCCGCTAGTCATGATCTCAAACTACTTTCCAATAAATTGTTCAACTTGTTTTTTAGCTTCAAAACGGTTCTTCACAATAGGCACTTCTTGCCGTGCTGGTGTGAAATACTCATTGGGACGTGGTGTACCAAAAGCATCATAAGCCAGTCCGGTGCTGACAAATAGCCAACCAGCAATAAACAATGCTGGGATGGTGATGCTGTGAATTACCCAGTAACGAACGCTAGTAATGATGTCCGAAAACGGACGTTCTCCAGTGGTACCTGACATTTAGATCCCTACCTTATACATAGAGTGTTATTGAGTTTATTATCCTACAAAGTTAAGAAAGAGTTACAAGTTGCAAAGTTCTTCTCAGAAATTAGATATTGGGATTAGGGGAGAGGTTATGGGTGACAGGGGAGAGGGAATAATCTGTAACCTGTAACCTGTACCCTATTCCCTTCTTCACTCCCCACTCACTAAGCCGCCTCTGGGGAAGTGGTTTCAGGGTTTGGTAAATATTTGAGCAAAACGCCGCGATCGCCAATTATAAATCCCCGTTCTGGCTCTAAGAACACAATCTTATACAAATTAGCCGCAACTTCTTCTATGTCACGGTCTTTTTCCCAGGTTTTGCCACCGTCGCCACTGCGTAGCAAATTACCGCTACCGCCACCTACCCAAATTTCATCGGGTGTACGATATGCCAAATCCAGTAAACCCCAACTGGTGGATAACTCTGGATATTTTGCCTCTTGCCATTCTTCAGGTTTAGTTGGGTCACTAAACTGAACTTGACCTCCTCTAGCTAGCAACCACAATTGCCCATTTTCAGTAAAACCCATGTTTTCTAACCGCCGAGAATTATTGCGGTTATGAGGTACCCAAGCATCTTGCCCTGGTTCCCAAGTCGAGTAGAAACTACCCTTAGCGGAAACCGCAATATATTTACCATCAGCAGAACGTTCCAAGTTACGCACTACACCGACTGCTGATTCCACCTGGGCTTTCCAGTTTTTGCCGCCGTCTGTGGTCTTATATATGGCTCCAACATCAGTAGCCATTTCAGCTGTATTGTCTGATAGTGCCTTAACTGCGATCGGGCTACCTGGTAGCTTTTCGCTCAGGGGAATACGCGACCAAGAAGCACCTTCATCCGTGGTATGCAGCAACAGTCCAGGCTCTCCGGCAATCCAGCCTTCTTTACCTGCAAAACTTACTGAGTCAAAACGATACTTTTGCTCATCCAGTTGCAGTGTTATTGGTTTCCAGGTATTACCACCGTCATTGGTTTCCAATAGGGTGGCATTGCTACCTACTAAGTAGCCATGCTCAGGGTTATTAGTAAAAGCAATATCCAGTAGATTCGATTCTGTTGGTACAGAAATGACTTTCCAGGGGTTGTAGCTAACAGAAGGAACTTTGCTACAACCGATGCACATGATGACTACTATTAACAAGGCAGCTATTCGTTGCCAACCTTTCACAATTGAATGCATTAGTATTTCTTAAGTTGTTTCTAAATTTCTGTAGGTGTTCTGTAAAAGGTTTACCTTATACCAGTTTCGGATTTTGGATTGTAGATTTGGAATTAAAAAGCTTTCCAAAAATCCCAAAAAATCTTAGCCCAATATGGTATTGAGGGTCATTGCCGCTCTACGGAACTGGTAAAACGACACAATTATGTGATTTTAATTACACAATAACTCCCTATTTCCCAAATAACGGCCGTCATTGTAAGCCGTAGAGACTGATAAAAAACAAGAAGCCAAGGGCCAAAGCGCCAAAAATTAAGATATTCTTTTGGGTTGGCGTTAGGTTATTGACACCCAAACCGTAACCGAGATTTTCTTTGAAACCGGATGCAGTACCCGCAGGGCCGATGTTGGCAAAAGCGGTTTTCTTGGCACTACAAACTGGACAGCGCCAATTTATAGGCAGTTCTGCAAAGAGTATCCCTGAAGGAATATCATGCTTGTCGTCTCCCTTTTCAGGTTCGTAAACATAACCGCAGGCGCGACACTCGTAGCGGTCTAACACCGGAGTCTCAACAGCTGGTTCGCTCATGGCTAGGGCCTCGCAGAGGAGAATTCTTAAATATACGTTAAAAATTATGACATAATTGTCAGGCTTTTCTATCACTATCAAAAGCTAATTAAATACTTGAAGTGTATCTATTTCCCAGATTTCAGAAAAACCAAACATATATAATGTAAAAGAAAGTTACGCAGTTAAGGGATTGGGCATTGGGGAGGCAGTGCGGTCTTGGGGTCTCCCCAAGTGGAGCAACTGCCGTCATTGGGCATTGGGCATGGGGTATTAGTTATTAATTCTTCTCTCCTCTGCTCCCCCTGCTCCCTCATCTTCCCACTCCCCACTCCTCACTTAAAATACTCCATAAGCGGTAGATACTCATTGTGTTTGTCCTCAGCGGTTACGAGTACCTTCTAGGCTTCTTCATAATCTGTAGCCTAGTACCTGCCTTAGCGCTCTCAGCTTCCAAGCTCCTACGACCCAGTAGTTACAGCCCAGAACGTCGCACTACTTATGAATCTGGTATGGAACCCATCGGGGGAGCCTGGATTCAGTTCAACATCCGCTACTACATGTTTGCTCTAGTCTTCGTCGTCTTTGATGTGGAGACTGTTTTCTTGTATCCTTGGGCGGTAGCTTTCCACCGTTTGGGGCTATTGGCTTTTATTGAAGCGCTAGTCTTTATTGCAATTCTTGTAGTCGCTTTAGTTTACGCATGGCGTAAAGGAGCTTTGGAATGGTCTTGAATTCTAATTTAACAACTCAGGACAAACAGCGAATCATCAACCCCATTGAGCGGACTACAATCACTCAAGACCTTTCAGAAAACGTCATTTTGACGACGGTTGATGACCTCTACGACTGGGCGCGGCTTTCTAGTCTGTGGCCCTTGCTGTTTGGTACTGCTTGCTGCTTTATTGAGTTTGCAGCTTTAATTGGCTCCCGATTTGACTTTGACCGTTTTGGACTAATTCCCCGTTCTAGCCCCCGCCAAGCCGATTTAATTATTACGGCAGGGACTATCACGATGAAGATGGCTCCCCAACTGGTGCGTCTTTATGAACAAATGCCAGAACCGAAGTATGTAATTGCGATGGGAGCTTGCACAATTACTGGCGGGATGTTCAGCGTTGATTCCCCCACAGCAGTGCGCGGAGTCGATAAACTGATTCCTGTAGATGTTTACTTGCCTGGTTGTCCTCCCCGTCCAGAAGCAATTATCGACGCAATCATTAAGCTGCGGAAGAAAATCTCCAATGAATCGATGCAAGAGCGGGATAAAATTAAGCAAACTCACCGCTACTACAGCACGACTCATAACCTGAAGCCAGTAGAGGAAATCTTAACTGGTAAGTATTTGCAGTCAGATACTCGCTCTGCACCACCGAAGGAATTAGCAGAAGCGATTGGTATGCCAATACCACCTGCACTACTGACAGCAAAGGCACAAAAGGAGGAACAAACCCGTGGCTGAAGAAGAATCTAAACCAGTACCAGCAGAAAAAGAAGAGTCATTGGTACAAGCGGGTAAAGTTTCCCAGTGGTTGACGGAAAATGGTTTTGACCATGAGTTTTTAGCACCGGATAAGAATGGTGTAGAGATAATTAAAGTGGCGGCAGATTTCTTGCTTCCCACCGCTACAGCCCTTTATGCTTATGGGTTTAATTATCTCCAGTGTCAAGGTGGTATAGACCTTGGCCCAGGACAAGAATTGGTGAGTATGTATCACTTGATTAAAGTCGGTGATAATAGCGATCGCCCCGAAGAAGTTCGAGTTAAGGTGTTCTTACCACGGGAAAATCCTGTAGTGCCTTCTGTGTACTGGATTTGGAAGACCGCAGATTGGCAAGAACGCGAGTCTTACGATATGTACGGCATTATCTACGAAGGACACCCAAATCTCAAGCGGATTTTGATGCCAGAAGATTGGGTAGGTTGGCCTTTGCGGAAAGATTACATCTCGCCTGATTTCTACGAGTTGCAAGACGCTTATTAGAGATTGCTGAATGAGACGCGATTCATCGCGTCTGTACAATATAGTTTCGGCAGTGATTAACCCCTTTCCGGTGGCGGAGAGGGGTTATGTTTTTGGTGTTTTTATATAAAGTTGGTTGACAAAATTTGCTGTAATTCATTGACTGTATTTACAAGTGCGGGCTTTGCCTACGCAATTCCTGAGTAGTGAAAACTAATTGTCCTGTTTTAACGCAGAGGGGCGCGGAGGGAAACACGGAGGTTCGCAAAGGAGGGAGAGGTGCGATTATTCATTTGGAGGTAAAATATACAAGCCTGTTTTAGCATTAGAATCGGGTAGAATCTCTCGGCTACTTTTAATGTTTTTACTTTCGCATAGAGCCGCAAAAGATTGCAAACTATCTAATCTGGCTGAAAGTTCGCTGAGAGTGTCTAAATATTCAGCTATCGCAATTTGACGATATGTCCACGCTTGATCTAACTGGGAGCTATGAGACATTGTAAACTCTACATCAACATTGGTTTTCTTGCGTTGAATTTGCTCAGAAGATAAAGTGTGATCGCTTGGGGAAATATCGATAATTCTTTCTGTTCTTTCTGTAGTAATATGATCTTGAAAACGAGTATTTGCAAAACGATAAGCTGTAGATAAATAAGAGTTCTCATCACAGATTAATTCATCGCCCCATCTTTGGGCTACTTGTTTAAATTTCGGGACTTCTACAGCAAGTAATTCTTTAGCTTCTTGATGTTTACCAATTTCTAGAAGTAGATTAGCTTCTGTTGCTGTAGCTACTGCCCAACCCTGAATAGACACATCAGTATTGAGCATTAATTCTGCATCTAATGCTGGGGTAATTTGTATGGCTTGATTAGCTAAAAATAAACGTACTCTAGAAGCAACTTTGAGAGATTCTCTAGATGATTCATTAGGAAAGCGTTTACGATCGTCAAGTTCAGCATTTAAAGCAGCAATTTCCTTAATTAACATTGCTTGATGAAGATGGGAAATGGCTTTAGCAAGACTTTGTTGTTTCTGTCGGTTATCTTCTACTAATAGATAGAGATAAGCAAGTTGTCCAGAGATAATATCTAAACGATTCTCAACACGATTTAAACTATCTTCAAGTCTATTAACACCTTCTTCTACACGATTTAAACCAGCTTCAAGTCGGTTAAAGCCTGCTTCCATAGAGTGTTGAAGATGACCTAAAGATTTTTGTATTTGGTGCAATTTATAGCCCATATAGGCAAAACCAGCAATGCTGACACCAAGATTTAAAACACTTGCACCCGCAGCAATTTGAGTTAACCCCATTACTGAAGACAAAGTTTTTTCAATCCCGATTAACTTGTGATAATTCATCCCATGACCAATAATATCCACTCCACCGATGATTGGAGAAAATGGTAAATCTCTTAGTTTATCAGTTAGTCCAGGTGTTTCTGCTAAATGGCGCACAATTTGACCAGCATTTTCTGTACCTGATGCCCATCTAATAACGCTCCCATAGCGTTTCATTGAGCCATCTAATAAACTTTTAATTATTTCTGGATTGTTAACTAAAAGAGAAGTATTAATTATCATTTCAATTATTTATAATTAGCGACTATAAACTTCAATATTTCCGTATGCTTCTATTTGGAGTCTGGGTGAGATTTCAAAATTAACTATCAAATCTCTTAATTCACGAAAAGCATCATATCTATCGAGTTGACTTACATTAGGTTTAAATCGGCTATCAATTTGTTTTAGCTTGATATAAACTAAATAAATGTCATATTCTGACTCTTGTCCTTTCGGTATTGAATATTGATTTATTATATGAGCTGTTTTCTGAGAAAATTCAGTTTCCGAGCCTAGCCATAAGTATTTTGTAACTTCATAAAGTCTTTCTCCATCACTCAAATCAATTTGTCTTTTGGCTTGTATCAATTTAAGAAAATCTACTTGTGATGCAGAAATTACTAAAACTAAAAACTGGTTAATAATTTTTGGGGCTGGAGGAGGAGAAGGTGGAGGACTTGGAGTATATTGTTTAGGCTCTTCTCTACGAGTTTGCTGTTGTTGTCCTTGTTGATTGACTTTATAAAGCCAATAACCAACTGCTGTAATTCCAAAAGCAATAATTACAAGAAATTTCATGTTATCACTCCTGACATTTATTCGGTTTAATATTGATGCGACTAAATTAAATAATTTACTATTTTTATATACTTGAACTACTGAACCTAACCAATTTTTTTCTTCTTCTTGTTTAGGTTGTAACTCTTGATAGATATATGTTGTTAAATCTTTTATCTCATATAATCGATATCCATTCAGAATATAATCAGTTATATTTTGAGGTATATCAAATTGATAACACCAAACTTTAACAGCACTACATACACACAAGTTAACAGTTGGGCGTTTATCTTGATATTCATTTTCAATCTGAGATGTAACTAGATTTAATTTTTGAGTAAACATAGTAGAAACTAAGTCTCATAAAAAAGATGATTTTAAGTGGAAGTGTTATGCTCCCGAAAACATACAGAAGTACGATTAAGATTGACGAAAATCTTCTCCTAATTTGTCATAAATTGTGGTAATAGTATCTTTTTTAACTTCAAAATCATGCCAAAACTGTTTTTCATGTTCAAAGTTATCCTCAATAATATTTAATTGTTGTTGCAAAGCCCGTTCAGCTAGATTAGTAATATCATTAACAGATTCTTCAAAAATACTGCTAACATAATCTAATCGTTTGAGAATCCACTCAAGTAAAATATCCCACAAACTTCCTTTTCCTTTTTCAATTCCACTTAACCATTGTTTTGCCATTAAGTCTGGGGATGGTAGAAAAAGCTCAACATATTCAACTTCTTCGGTAATATCACGAGTGACTGCTTCTCTTACATTACGAGTTACAGGTCGTGTTTTTGTCCTCGTTTTTGTGCTTTTGAAACACGAACCATCTTCATAAGATTCTGTATATTGTTGATATTCGGTTTTCGTGCGCGTTTCGTATTTTGTTTCCTGACCAACCACTTCTTTGTTTGTAGTAGATTTTTGTTCAATAGTATCTGTAATTTCAAAGAATTTTTCAGGTAAAGTTGGTAAGCTTTGAGCTATTTTTTTCTTTAACTCGCTGATTGCTGCTTTTTCAATATTAATTGAAGACGCAAAGTCTTCTTGAGATAAACAAATCTTCAATCTATTAACCTGCTCATCAACTAATGATTCTAGAGCCTGTTCAAATTGTTTAGCTTTGGCTTGCAGAAAAAACTCTGCCCTTGCTGTTATAGCTTCTCTGATAGTGTAATACAGTAGGCGAACATGACGCTCATCATGTTCAAGTTCTTTTTTACCTTTATCATCATCAGCACGGACACGTTTAAACAAGTGTTCTGATTGCAGAGAAAATTGGCTTAGTCTTCGGCTAACATGATCGTATGTTTTAGCAATATCATCAGCTAATGGAGTTGATATAACTTCCTGTAGTTTATCTCTTAATGCAAAAGCTCCTTGATTATTCTTAAAAGAATCACGAACTGGAACAATTAGAACTTTTGTTAAGTCTCCTTCTACTTGGTTAACAGCCTCAAATATTAGAGAAAATCCCTTACGTTCTTTTTTTTGAGCGTCTTGTTTCATCTTAATTTCAGTCTGAGGATCGTGGGTTTTCAATCCTTCTATTAATTGTCCAATCTCAAGTTTAAATTCTTTACCAATCTTCTTTATATTTACTTGCAAGTCTTGGCGCACTTTAGCTATTTTTTCTCTTTCTTGTTCGACTTGCTCGTGATTGTAAATTTTTCGCGTTTGAATCAAAATAGTGAGAACTTGAGCTAAAGCATCATAGTTATCAAATACATCAAGTAATGCAGGAAGTATCACTAGTTCTGCAAATGATTCTTCTACACGGACGCGGAAGCGATCCCAAAGTTCCTTTCCTCCACTCCATTCTAGGGAATAACGGAGGATTGTACGCATCGTTTCATCATCAATATAATCATTATCTTCTACTCGATTTCCAAGCTTATAAAACCAATCTTTTAAATCTCGATTTTCTTTTGTGTTTAAATGAATAACCCCTGCACAGTCTTGAAACATCGACTTCAGAAGTTCCAGTCGTATCTTCTGATCTATCTGTGATGATTCGTTAAAAGCTTTTGAACCCCAAGCACATTGGGCATAATATAAAAGACGAGCGTTAAAAGGTAGAACATCAGGAAGTTCTGAAAGTGATAAAACTTCTTTAATTTCTTCTCTTAATTTCTCAATACGTACTGACAGAGGTAAATCATCTGCTCCTCGTTGATCAACTCTATTTAAGATAAAAATCATCGAATCTGTACGTCCCTGTAGATAGTCGACAACTTTTTTTAGTTCTTCCAGTAGGCGTTTTCTGTGATCATCATCCACCTGCATATAATCTAAAGCAACTAAACTAAAAGCTTTATTTACTTGCTTTTGGATAGTTGCTAAGTTAGTTCGGTCTTGAACTGATTTAAGTCCAGGTAAATCAATCAATTCCACCCCTATACCTTGAGGTAGACCTAGTAAGGAAGCATCACAAGCGGGTAACAAAGGAACATACGCTGTTATTTGTGGTGCAACATACTCCCGCTTTTTACGCACATCATGATAAGAATGCATTACTGTGCGAATACGTTGGTATAAATCCTCATCACTTAATCCTGTCCATTCACCAGTATCCCAAACAGCATCCTCTGTTTCTGCAATCACTAATCTCTGTTGTAGAGAATGTTTGAAGGTTAGTACTCCACCACTCATTTCCCCCGCTTCAATAGGCGCAATTTTCCGCCCAATTAATGCATTAACAATGGTTGATTTTCCAGAAGAGGTTGTCCCAATGGTAGCAATCCGAAAACTAGGATTCTCTAATCGTTGAACTGCTTCTTGGTAAACGGTTAAGAATTCTTCTAGGCAAGATTTAATACCTGGATCGTCTAAAATATCAGGAGACGAGTTGACTAAGTTAGAGACTGAGTTACCTAATTCTTGTAAAAGATTTCGTGTGCTGTTTAATTTAGAATCAATATTAAATTTCATTTGTTTTTCTGCACTAATTTAAGTGTTATCACTTAGATAAAATAAATAAGATAATAAATTATTACATTGACTAGTCTGTCATGTCGAGCTATTCCAATAAATTCTGGGTGCATCTCGCTTTTGTAGGTATGAACTGACGCACCATACCAAGTTGACCTTGTATCTGTATAGCTGCAACAACCTTCTAGCGCATTTGCAATCGCACACACCACATCCATCATCATTGGTGCGTTGTCACAAAGGTCAACGCACCCTTATCTAAAGAAACGGCAACTCCAAGCAATTACTTCACAGATGTCACTGTTTGTTTTACAACTGGACGTGGTTTCTTCCGGTCTGACCTGCGCGTTCCACCAGCCATCTCATACTCATCACTATTTTTGCCATAGCGAGATGCAACATTCAATAGCATTTGCTCAGAATAAGTATTCAACTCACGTTCTGCTTCTAATAATGCATTGTGTGTCTTATCTACTATTGTTTGTGCTTGATTATAGGCGGCTAGCTTTTCTCGTAATTCAATAACTCTAGTGTTGTAAGTAGCAATTGAAAACCCATTACTAAAGTCTAACTGAGGGTTAATTGTCTGCATTCCTTCAATCCGTCGTTCAGCTTTGGTCAGTGACATGGAGTTTCGTTTCCGTTGCGTCATATAGTTTTCCTGTTTGGATTAATTTATAAATAACCCTAATTTTATACACTGAGTTATTTATACATCATCAAAATACGCAATGAGCAGATGCACCAGCCACAGTGAAGTTACAGAATTATAAAAGCATTGGATGGCATTAGCCGCTAGATAGATGCGGGTATATTTGCTGAAATTCGTTGAGAAAAGCAGGTTTTGATGTCGCAAATGCAGGTTTTGATGTCGGAAAAGCAGGTTTTGATGTCGCAAAAGCTGGTTTTGAAGTCACAAATGCAGGTTTTGAAGTTGCAAAAGCAAGTTTTGATGTCGCAAATGCAAGTTTTGATGTCGCAAATACAAGTTTTGATGTCGCAAATACAAGTTTTGATGTTGCAAATGCAGGTTTTGATGTCGCGAAGCTGCTTTATCTCATGTAGAGACGCGATTTATCATGTCTAAAAAACTGACACGTTAGAGAAACGCGATAAATCGCCGTCTCTACAAAGAATGTACTCGTTAATTATTCTTTGACAGACTACTAACGAATAGTAACAACAGCTACCCATTGCATCGGCTAGAGGAGGATGAGACGAAGCACACTGAAAATTTATTTTTATAACTGAAAATTTTATTTTATTTATGTGTTAAGTAGCTTTCAGGATGTTATCTGTATAATCTATCATTCAGTCTGGATTATCGAATGTATCATCTATCATTCAGTCTGATTGATTATTGACCTCTGTTACTCATTGATAGGTTGAATTTTAGGAATTAGGGTATCTCTTTTTAAGACATAACATACTACTCACCTAGTAGTTATTTATTAACGGAATTTGAGAAGTTATGTAGGCATACTCTATCCTAGACATTGCCTGAACTTGTGCTTCAAAAATCATGAGCCATTATATGAATAGCTAGCACGTTTACGGCACTATCCAATGTCTGAAGACTTATTAAACTCCTTTCAAGAAGCATACAGCAATCTCGAACTGTTTCCGTTAATGGAACGGAACGAAATGGAAAGATTTAGAGTCGAATATGGTGATGATTTGATTGCAGACCTGAACCAATTAGTGGAAGATAGTCCTAATGGAGATGGCAAAATTGTCTTTACAGGACATCGAGGATGTGGTAAGTCTACTTTGTTAGCTGAATTTAGCAGACAAATTCAAGATAAATATTTTGTAGTTCTCTTTTCTATTGCTGACAAAATTGAAATGTCGGCTGTTAATCATATTAATATACTGTTTGCGATCGCAGTCAATTTAATGACAGAGGCAGAAGCCCGCAAAGTTGATATTCCGCAATCTACTAAAGAAGCTCTTTATAAGTGGTTTGCTACCCGCACTCGCACTGAAGAATCAAATTTGCAAGCAGAAGTTAGTATAGGTTTTGACCTCTTAAAATTGATTAGTTCTAAATTAAAAGCTGATGCCAGCGTTCGGGATGAAATTAAGCAAGAATTTGAACGCAAGTTATCAGATTTAGTTGCAAGGATTAATGAAATAGCTGCTTTAATTCAAGCTGCAACTAAACAAAACGTTTTAGTAATTATTGATGATTTAGATAAACTTGACTTAGGTAGAGTGAACGAAATTTATCGAGATAACATTAAAGCTCTTTGTCAACCTAACTTTCAAATTATCTACACTATTCCGATCGCAGTCCTTCGGGAAACATTTATTAGCACAATAATTGCTACTGAAACCAACGATCAAGTTGTGGCAATGCCTGTCTTAAAAATTTTTGATAAAGGTAAAAATCGCTTCCCTAATGCCCAACCTCGCCCGGAAGCAACAAAGATTCTCGGTGAAGTTTTGCAAAAGCGGATTCCTAGTGAATTAATTGCAGCAGAAACGGCTGAAAAAATTGTAATTTACAGTGGTGGCGTATTGCGAGAGTTAATTCGGATCTCTAAAGAATGCTGCCGCATTTGTTTGCGGATGATCCGGCGAAATCCCTCAGCCAAAGTTATTATTGATGATAAAATTCTTCTGCAAGCAATCAATAAAATTCGCAATGATTTTTCCATACGCTTAGGAAAAACTGATATAGATATTTTGCAGAGTGTTTATGAGCAATTTATGCCCAACGATCCCAAACAAGCAGAGTTTTTGGATTTACTACATGGGCTGTATGTTTTAGAATATCGTACTGATGAAACTTGGTACGATGTTCATCCAATTATTATCGAAAGCTTGAAAAGACAGGGAGCCATTAATGTTGAATGAAGAATTATTTGATGAAGGAGAAAATCAAGATGCTTATGATGATTTAATTGTTTCTATTGAAGCTCAAAAACGGGGCTTAAATTTACTGATTGCGGTTTGCGATGATGCTAGCTTTCGTGATGAGATTATTGCTCAATATGAAGCTGAACTACAACCCGCCTTCCGTGCATATCGAGTAACTTTAGCACGTCAGGAACCAAGCCTCAAAGCTGCTCTTAACCAACTGGTACAACAAGAAGAATATCTCCGTCAGCAGAACCCGGCGGTGATTACTGTGACAGGTGCTGAACAATTGTATTTTCTCAGGTTGGGAAATGAGCAATCGGAACAGGAGAAATTTTTTGGTTACTTACAGTGGACAAGGGAAGGATTGCGCGAATTTCCATTTGCGATCGTGCTTTGGGTAACTAATCAAATTTTAGTCAACCTAATTAAAAAAGCTCCTGATTTTTGGAGTTGGCGCAATGGTGTATTTCGGTTTGAATCTCAAAAGACAAATGCTATTCCTGGTAAAGAATTAGAAAATATCCGCTTTGTTTTTCGAGATACAGAATTAGCTAGTACAGATACTAACGAAACTAATCGCTTTTTCTTACCCATTCAAGATTTACAAAGATTAATCGAGAAAGTAGAACAAGAACGGGGAACGAAAGACCCCACCTTGGCTACGTTATACTCAAGATTGGGCGATATTTACCACAGCAGATTAGATCGGGGTGAATCTCAAAATTATCAAGAAGAACAGGAATTAGCAATTAAATATTGGCGACAGGCGAGTGAGCTACAAAATGAATTAGGTTTGCAGATAGATTTAGCTAATAGCCTCAACAATTTAGCCGGAATATATCGTGCAACAGGACAGTACAGCGAAGCCGAACCCTTATATAAACAAGCTTTAGAACTGAGAAAACGCCTGCTAGGAGACAATCATCCTTCTTTTGCTACTAGCCTGAATAATTTGGCGGGACTTTACAAATCTACTGGACAATATGCTAAAGCGGAACTCCTATATCAACAAGCTTTGGAACTGAGGAAACGTCTGTGGGGAGAAAACCATGCGGATGTTGCCGTCAGTCTGAACAATTTGGCATTACTATATGATGAGCAAGGACGTTATGACGAAGCAGAACCTTTGTATCTGCAATCATTAGAACTTGAAAAACGTTTGGTTGGTGAAAATCATCTTTCTTTCGCTCTTATACTAAATAATTTAGCGCTACTTTATTATCATCAAGGACGTTACAGTGAAGCTGAACCCTTGTCACAACAAGCAATAGAATTAGATAAGCGATTTTTGGGAGAAGAGAATCCTGATGTTGCAACAGATTTGCACAATTTAGGATTGATATACCGCGCTCAAGGACGCTACGAGCAAGCAGAATCTTTGTTTTTAGAATCCTTGGAACTGAAGCAGCGTCTATTGCAAAAGGCGCATCCACTTTTAGCAGATACTATATATGCTCTTGGTTATATGTACAGGGAGCAAGGACGCTATAATGAAGCGGAATCTTTATGTATAAAAGCCTTAGAACTTGATAAGCACCTATTGGGAGAAAATCATCCCAATGTTGCCGAAAGTCTCAATAATTTGGCAGAAATTTATCGTGCAACTGGACGTTATGCTGAGGCAGAACCGCTTTATTTGCAAGCTTTAGATATTTGTGAGCGAGTTTGGGGTGTAAATCATCACCGTAGTATCTCTATTCGTCAAAATCTAGAAAAACTTGCTACAGCAATGGAGAATAATGGAGAGTGTGATGTCTTGTCTACGACACGCTGCGCGAACGACAACCCCTTTGGGGAACCCATTGCATAGAGCTTTATTGCAGATTCAGATATCAGTGAATTTCATACTGCACTAGGACAATATCTAAATTACTGCCAAGCTATTGAAGAACAAGAAGTAGACAGAGCGCTTTACCTAGCAGTTCCTATTGAAACATATCAAGACTTTTTTCAACTTTCTTTTGTCCAACGCGCTCTTCATCGTTACCAAGTTAAGTTGATAGTTTACGACCCAAGATGTGAGGAAATTCGACTATGGATAAAATAGAACGCTATCGACAACTTATCAAACAAGTATTAAGCGAACATCAACAAATAGCATCTAATACCGATACAGTAAATTCACAATTAATTTTAGACAATGAAAATGACCATTATCAACTAGCTTATGTTGGCTGGCAAGGAGATAAGCGGGTGTTTGGCCCGGTCATGCATTTTGATATTCAAAATGAGAAAATATGGATTCAGTATAATGGTACAGAAGAGTCTGTTGCTGAACGATTGGTTGAGTTAGGTGTACCCCGTTCTGATATTGTGATTGGGTTTCATTCTCCTTTTAAACGCCAATTTACTTCTTATGCTGTCGAGTGAATGTGAATATTTTCAACTCAGAGCTTCTATAAGAAACCCGACTTCTTTAATAAGTCGGGTTTCTTGGGAAAGGGGGCTTAATTGTCATCCAAATCTACTAGTCAACACTGACGAAACCAGCTTGCTCAATTGCTCTTTGTCCCTGGTCAGTTAATAAAAGTTTGGTGTATGCATCCCCAATTTGTTGTTCCCGACCTTTATTCTGTTTAATAATCACAAACAAATTAGCAATTATGGGATAGCTACCATTTTTGATAGCTTCAGTATTTAGCTGATTGCGCTGACGCGGACATTGCTCAGGCGACACCATCGGTTCCCGATAGGGGGGAATTAATTGACCAGCAGTCTGACCCAATGGCAAAGCCTTCACACTACATTGAGGCACTACCGAACGGGCAGAACCGTAATACACACCACCAGGGATTTTACTGAGTTGGCGCACTGCTTCTGTAGTAGAGTAGACATATTGCACATTGGAGCCAAGTATTTGCCCTTTCAAGTCGCTATTGCTAGGAAATATTACTGTATCTGCGTCCTCTGGTCGTTGAGATAAAGGTGTGATGGGTAGGTTTGGCCCACCTACTTGATTCCAGTTAGTAATTTTCCCCAAATAAATCTGCTGCAATTGGTCAACAGTTAAACCTGACACTTTCAGGGATGGGTTGACTACCACTGCTATTCCATCCATACCTATCTGACGTTGCTCAAGGGTGAAGCCTCGCGCTTTTGCCATAGCTTGTTCTTCATCTGTAAGGGGACGAGAAGACTGAGCAAAATCTAGTTTTCCATCAAGTAACATCCGAATGCCTGAGCTAGAACCAGGGCTAGCATTAACAGGGTCTACATAACGTAATTGTAGTTCCGGGCGATCGCTCTGGATCTGAGAATCTACCAATTGCCGAATAGATGCCCAAGCTGTACTTCCTCCGTAGTTAAATGAGGCAGTGGGAACATCTGCAACTGTCTGAAAACTGGATGCGGTATTAGAGACGGTCTTAAAATTTTGATTAGAAGAAGAGTTAACGCTGTTACGGGACAATAAATTCGGCTTTAGTAACCACCAAAGCAGCCCACCAATAACCATAAGTGTCAGCACTTTACCAATAATCAAACCTCTAAGAAAGAGGGAGATTTCGCTGTTAATTAAAGCTTTTTTTTGATTTGTATTGTCCATATTTTTAAATTTTGTTTATTATATTGATCTTACAGGAATCTCTAAGTAATTATCCTAGAATAATTTTTAGAATATTTAGATTTAAATTAAATACGTAATAGCTAGTTAATAGGTATTTTTATGATTGCTGCTAGATTATTAACTTTTTCTAATGTATGGACTCATATTTGAATTTTGTGAAGCTAGACCTATCGCGCTTGCTCTGCGCGCACCACACAAATAAATCTGGCTACACCACGCTGCACGAACAGAAATTAAAGTGGAATGCTATCATGAGATTCAATTTGATTTTTAGTAGTTTTTGCAACGCTGCAATTGTTTTTACAGACTCCTTTTTTAGCTGCTGATTTGGCTATTAGGCTATTCACATTGGCATTAGTAAATCGTTGCTCAACAAATTTTTCTATAAAATTATTTAATTGAGTAGGTTGGTTTGGAGACGATGCACCTGTATTAATAAATGTATAGATTAAAATTAATACTATAAAACTAGTGGTAGCGCCAAGTCCTATTCCTAGAAGCAAAAGAAAGTTTCTATAATTTAGCAAATAAGTATCATCAGCATTTTGGTTGATGCCAGCAGATTCTGATGACTGTGGCAACATTAGAGCAGAATTAAGTGCTTGTAAAGCTTCTGCGGCAGACTGATAACGTTGGTTGTAGCGATCGCGAACCATTGTATCTAAAATATTTGCAAGAGCATCACTTACCTGTACCTGATCGCGCCAGATAACTTCTCCAGTATTAGGATCTTCTTTTATTTGCTCAGGAAGTAAACCTGTCAAAGCTTGAATCCCTATCATCCCTACTGCGTAGATATCACTGCAAAGTTTTGGCTTTCCTTTAGCCTGTTCGCTTGGCATATAACCAGGAGTTCCAACAGCAATTGTTAAACCTGCTCCCAAAGCACCAATTTTCTTAATACTCCCAAAGTCAATTAGCACAATTTTTTGATCGGAGTGCCGCCGCATCAAATTTTGGGGCTTAATATCCCGATGAATAATGTTATTTTGGTGAACGAATGCCAGCACTTCCAGGATGTCTTTTAATAAACTTAAGACTGCACTCTCGCTCAGACGCTGACCTGATACAATTTCTTGGGTTAACGCATGACCATCAATAAATTCTTGGACTAAATAGAAATCTCCATCTTCATCAAAATGGGCAAACAGTCTAGGAATTTGATCGTGGTCGTTGCCTAGCTGGTATAAAACTTCCGCTTCTCGATCAAATAACTTTTTAGCGATGGGTAGAACAGCAGGATTAGAATCTTTTGGTTGGAAATGTTTTACCACACAATGGGGTTGTCCTGGTAAATCTAGGTCTACGGCTAAGTATGTATCACCAGAGCCTCCGCTTCCTAAGTGTTTGATAATTTCAAACCGATTACGAAGTGTTTTTCTGGGGAGAGAATATTGCTCCCTGTTACCTCTAGCACCTGCTAACAAGTAAGTATTACCAGAACCTCCGCTTTCCAGCAGTTTGACAGTCTCAAAGCGACTCCGAAGTTTTTTTCTAACTAGAGGGTTCTGGCTCATGTGGCGTATACTACTTGTTAATTTACTGACCATTCAGAGCTTGGGTGAGGTATGAATACCTGCCGCTAGATTTGTTACTATTTGAGGAAGTTAGCTTTTCAGGCAAACGATACTTTGGAGCATTTTCATGGCTAGCTCCTTAACTTGGTTAATTTGATACCTTTACAGATATCTTAATATAAATATAAAATTTATTTTTGGAATAATTCAATAATTTTATCACTTAAGTAAATTTAATACTAGCCTCCAGTATTTATAACTGTAGACACAAGACAACATTCAGTAGTTAGAAGATTTATTAAAAAAACATCCGACTTTTCCGACTTTTCCCACCTTTTAGTTGCGTCTATAGTAATCCTCTATGATTTTTGTTCGCGCAGCGTGGCGTAGCCCTACTTACTTGCATGGGTAGGCAATAGGAAAGAAGGCTTTTTGAGTTGTACGAAGTTCTCTTCAAAAATAAAATATGAGTACTATATATCACTTGCAATAAGTCAGTTACATTTAAAAAAGTAATAGTGTGAGTAGTTTAAGCTTGTTTTAGTATATTTTCTATAAACTTTGCTAAGTGAAAAATAAAATATTAATTAAAAAAGCCCCCAATAGGGGGCCTATTAAGTTGTTCGCGTGGAGTAAACAACTAAATAATTAATACTCACAGGAGATAGAGTAATCCGAACAAAATAATCCAAATCACATCAACGAAGTGCCAGTAGATTTCGGCTGCTTCAATACCAAAGTGCTTTTCGTCACTATAGTGACCCGGAAGGCGCGATCGCCACAACACGGCAACAATTGCCAAAACGCCAATGGTAACGTGCAATCCGTGGAAACCAGTCAAAACATAAAATGCACTAGCAAATAAATTGGTAGTTAAACCAAATTCTAAATGGGTATATTCATATACTTGACCCACTAAGAAAGTAGCGCCCATCACGGCGGTAATTGCTAACCAGATTCGCGCACCTCGCGTATCGTTCTTTTTGATAGCAGTGTCAGCATTGTGCATGACAAAACTACTAGAAATTAGATTGATGGTGTTGACTCCAGGTAACAATAGTTCTAATTCTGGAGTACCTGCTGGCGGCCACACAGGTAAGGTAGCACGGAAAGCTAAGTAGGCTCCGAACAGACCCATAAAAATCATCCCTTCAGCAATCAGGAAGACATATAGCCCAAACAGACGGTGGTCTGGATGTTCTTCGTGATGGCCAACGGACGCTTCCACCGCGTGGTGATGATTAAGTTCGGTTTTAGCTGGGTCAATGATTTGACTTTGCATGAATTTTGATGAGTGGGGAATGGGGAATGAGGAATGGGGAATGGGGAGCAGAGGAGAAGAAATTCCTAGTCCCCAGTCCACAGTCGCAAGTTTATTTGCGGTCTTCGGGATTGGCAGCAACGGCTGGATCGGGTTCTGCTCTTAATACTGAATTGGGCCCACCAGACAAGATTGGATTGGGATCGTATAAAGGGACACCTTCATTAGCATGTTCCAAACCGTAGTCGTAGGGGCCTGTAGCCAGCACTGGGGTTTGATCAAAATTTTCGATCGCAGGTGGTGAAGTTGTCATCCATTCTAAGGTAAGTGCCCTCCAAGGATTATTAGCAGCTTTCTCACCGTACAACCAACTCCAAACCGCATTGATGATGAAGGGGAATGTCGAAATTGCCAGTATGTAAGAACCATACGTACAAATTTCGTTCAATGTGGTGAATTTGGGATCGTATTGGGCAATGCGGCGATTCATGCCCATTAAACCCAGTTTGTGCATAGGTAAGAAGGTCATGTTTAGACCGACAATAGTCAAGGCAAAATGAACCTTACCCCAAAATTCGTTGATCATCCGTCCCGTCATTTTTGGGAACCAGTGGTAAATGGCGGCAAAAATCCCTAGCACGCTACCACCAAATAGCACATAGTGCAAGTGGGCTACCACAAAATAGGTGTCGTGAACGTGAATGTCAAAGGGCACTGATGCCAACATCACGCCACTGATCCCACCGATTACAAAAGTGCCGACAAAGCCGATAGCGAACAACATCGCACTGTTAAGCTGGATTTTTCCACCCCACATGGTTGCTAACCAGCTAAATATTTTAATCCCTGTGGGTACGGCGATGATCATGGTGGTGATCATAAAGAACATCCGTAACCAACCGGGGATACCACTGGTAAACATGTGGTGCGCCCAGACGATTAGCCCCAAAAAGCTGATTGCTAGAGATGAATAAGCGATCGCTTTATAGCCAAAAATCGGCTTGCGGGAATGCACGGGGATAATTTCTGAAATTGCTCCAAAGAAGGGCAAAATCATAATGTAAACGGCTGGGTGGGAGTAAAACCAGAACATGTGCTGGTATACAACCGGGTCGCCACCGCCAGTTGGGTTAAAAAATGTTGTCCCGGCAATTAAGTCAAAGGAAAGCAGAATCAGACCGGCTGCAAGAACTGGGGTGGATACCAAAACTAGCGCCGAAGTTGCAAACATTGCCCAGCAAAACAAGGGCATTTTGTGTATGTCCATGCTGGGAATACGCATTTTTAGCAATGTCACCAGGAAATTTATCGACCCCAAAATTGAGGACGTACCCAGCAGCAGGACACTCATAATCCAAATGCCTTGCCCCACTTGTCCTGTTACCAAACTCAGGGGAGGGTAGGAAGTCCAACCCGCATCCGGTGCATCGCCTACCGCTAAACTGGCGATCAGCAATATACCCGCAGGGGGGATCATCCAAAAGGCAACAGCATTCAGCCGAGGAAATGCCATATCTTTTGCCCCAATCATCAGGGGAATTAGATAGTTAGCAAACCCTGCCCCGGTTGGCACGATCCACAAGAAAATCATGATCGTGGCGTGCAGCGTAAACAGACTGTTGTAGACTTCTGGGGTAACAAAATCTACCTCTGGGGTTCGTAGTTCAGTACGAACCAAGTCAGCCATTACGCCGCCAATGCAGTAGAAAATAAACGAAGTGACTAAGTATTGAATCCCAATCACCTTATGGTCGGTTTGAAAGCCAAAGAAGTCTTGCCATTTTCTGATCCCTGGTTCCTCAAGAAGGGCAGGGATATTGGCAGTTTCTTGCAACTGAGCTTGTGTCATAGTCATTAGTCATTAGTCATTAGTCATTGGTCATTAGTCACTGGATTTTGACTAAATAACATATTGACTAATGGTGAACTTGATGAAGGATTTCTGGCTTAATTCCCATTTCCTTGGTGTAAGGAGCAAGAAAATCATTTGGGGATAAATTCGCTGGGTTAACAGCAACGGCTTGATTTAGTGTTTCTTTGCTGGCAACTAGCTGTTCTTGCATCCATTTGGCAAATGCTTCTTCTGACTCAACAACTACTGGCGCTCTCATTGCACCGTGGTAGGGGCCACAAAGTTCGGCACAGATTAGGACATAATCTCCTGCTGTTTTGGGGGTGAAGCGAATCTCGCTTTGTCTACCAGGGATCGCATCTTGTTTCAGGCGGAACTCTGGCACCCAGAAAGCATGGATGACATCGTTGGCTGTCATATTGATTTCCACTTCTCGCCCGATGGGAACGTGCATTTCACCTGTAGTTATACCAGTTTCAGGATAGGTGAAAATCCAGGCATATTGTAGACCTGTGACGTTGACCTGTAATTGTGCTGGTTTACCTGCTTTATCAGGACTTCCCCCAATTGTTGGAGCAACACTACCGACACCTGGGGCATTCCGCAGTTGGGGAATTTGGTCAGCATTGCGGACTTCTGCGGTAGCTGGGTCTTGCATTGCCTCATCAGATTTTTCTTGATTGAGGTTAGGTTCGGTGCTAGGAGGAGTATCGCTTAAAGTTGCTGCCATAGCACTTCCAGGCATTGCCATCGACTCCTGATTCATCATCGGTGCTTCATGGATTGCATGGGGATCAAAGCCACCGATTTCGTTGTAGACATCAAAGCTGTAAACAGAAATACCGATAACGATAATTGCTGGGATCGCCGTCCAGAGAATTTCTAGAGGTATATTGCCCTCAACTGGTGGGCCGTCTTCATTGTCACCTGCACGCCGACGGTATTTAAATGCGGAGTAAATCAAAATACCTTCAACTAACAGGAATATACCTGTAGAAACGATCATCATCGCGTTGAACAGACCATCCACCAAGACGGCTTCATCCGTGGCTGCTGCTGGCAACAGACCGTGATTTTGACCGTACCAAAGGCTGGCTAGCGTTAGCACGATGCCAATGAGTAATGTCCAGATTGAACTTGGAATCTTCACGGCTTACTTAATTGAATTTACTACGTTATCTTAAAGCTGCCCACTTACTAAGGTAGTCTAGGCTGGAAGGCATAGAGTCCAAAGGTCTGAAATTTTTATTAATTTTTTTAACTATTTTACTAATGTTGGGTACAAGGTGACTATCAGGAGGCATGAGGCAGGAAGCAAAAGGAGAAGGCAGGACGTAGAAGTAAGCCAGATATACTTAAAAGCTGGGGATTTAAGGACTGGGTTTTATACCCAAAACTAAAGTTTTCATTCATTATTATTTCCTCCTGCCTCCTGCCTTCTTCTAAAATCAGTGGGAAAATTTAAGGAAAAATTTAGAATGTTTAAATTAATTGTGATTAATCAATTTTTCACATCTTGAAAAATACCTAAAGCTTCAGACAGAACCTTCCTAGAGTGATTCAAAGTATAAGTGAGTGCTAATCTATAAACCCTTAGCCTATACGCTAGGGTGAAGATGGGACACTAAAAGAAAATTGAAAATTTTAAGAGAGCCACCAAGAGCGGGCAGAAGGTATCATTCATGAGCGAATTTGTCCTACAACAACAAAATGAAGCGGCAGTTGAGCAGCAAAAGCCCAAGGAAATGATTCGGCGCTTGGTGTGGAAAATGTGCATAGCCACCTTAATTTTGATGGCAATAGGCAGTGCCACCCGCGTGATGAATGCTGGACTTGCTTGCCCAGACTGGCCCTTATGCTATGGCGAACTTGTGCCAGCCAAGCAAATGAATCTCCAGGTGTTCCTAGAGTGGTTTCACAGATTGGATGCAGCTTTAATTGGTTTAAGCGCGATCGCACTTTTTGGTTTGTCCTGGTGGCATCGTCGTTTCTTACCCAGATGGCTGCCTTGGGCATCCACATTCGCCCTATTTTTAATCGTCTTCCAAGGCATCTTGGGAGGACTCACCGTTACCGAACTGTTGCGGTTTGATATTGTTACTGCTCATTTAGGAACGGCGCTGTTATTTTTTTGCACCCTTTTGATTATCGGCACGGCACTCACTCCCTATCAGGGAACTGGAACCGTTGGGAAGTTGCCTTGGGTAGGTTTAACTGCTGCTATTCTGGTTTACCTGCAAAGTCTGCTAGGTGCTTTGGTAGGCTCTCGCTGGGCGCTACACCAATGCTTCGGTGGTTCTCAACTTTGTACTGTAATGTACAGCCATATTGCTGGTTTGGTGCCGCCAACAGTGACAACCTTGGCAATGGTATTTATCTGTTGGCGTACACCAGCACTACATCCAGCCTTGCGGCGACTGGCAAATATAGCTGGTGGTTTGTTGACCTTACAAATTTTGTTGGGATTCGCCACTTTCAAATTACATCTCCAAGTCGAGCCTCTCACCGTCTCCCACCAAGCTATAGGAGCAGCTTTGTTAGGTACTTTGGTGGCTTTCACAGTTCTCGCACAGCGTGACTCAGTTAGTGCTGAGTCACGTTAGCGGTAGCGGGGCGTTTAGCCCGTGCTGAGTGCTGAGTAAGAAATGGGGAAGATGAGAAAGACGAGGGAGCAGAGAAAGAATTTCTAACTCTTAACTCCTAACTCAGCACTCCTAACTCAGCACTCAGCACTAATAATGCGACCTACCCAGGGACAGAAAATCTGTGTTTTTATTTGCCTGAAAGAGCCAGCTTGAGCGTGGGCTGCATATAAGTTGTTGAAAAATAAGGAACCAGAGCCAAAATGATTGAGACTAATGTCTCTCGCCACCACGAAACATTTTTCCAGGTAGTTCAAAGTTATTACCAGCTAACAAAGCCTCGGATTATTCCGTTGCTTTTGATTACGACGGCTGGGAGTATGTGGATTGCTGCTAAGGGAGAAGTAGACCCATTGCTGTTGCTAGTAACTCTCACTGGTGGCACTTTGGCTGCTGCAAGCGCTCAGACGATTAACTGTATCTACGATCGCGATATTGATTATGACATGGAGCGGACGCGTCATCGTCCGATGCCTTCCGGTAAGGTGCAGCCACGCGATGCTCTAATTTTTGCGATCGCACTGGCGACGATTTCCTTTACACTCCTAGCAGTGTTTGCCAACCTATTAGCCGCGCTGCTAGCTTTCTCTGGCATCGTCTTTTACATTTTGGTCTATACCCACTGGCTGAAACGCCACACCCCTCAAAATATCGTTGTTGGTGGTGCGGCTGGAGCAATTCCGGCTTTAGTGGGTTGGGCTGCTGTCACAGGCACATTAAGCTGGTCAGCATGGTTAATTTTTGCCATCGTCTTTTTATGGACACCACCCCATTTCTGGGCGCTAGCTCTGATGATTAAAGATGACTACGCAAAAGTTGGGATACCAATGTTACCTGTGATTGAAGGTGCTACAGCAACTGTAAAGCAGATTTGGTATTACACGCTGGTAACAGTATTTGCAACTGTGTTGTTGTTTTATCCTTTGGGCGCAAGTGGAATTCTTTATGCTGCGATCGCTGTCAGTCTGGGAGGATTATTTATCCACAAATCTTGGCGCTTATTGCACAACCCAGAGGATCGCGCTGTAGCTAAAGAGTTGTTTCTTTATTCCATCTCTTACATGATGCTGTTGTGTTTGGGGATGGTCGTGGATAGTCTTCCTGTTACCCATAATCTAATTAATGCAGCGATCAATCAGTTGCATTTTATAGCTTAGGGGATGGAAAATTTAGCGATCGCGTTTGGTAAAGGGGCGCGATCGCATTTTTGGAAATTTAAACTATAAAATTTTTGTCAATCACTTCTAGATCCTGACTGGTTTCTTCGTAATATTTTTTAGTTAAAGCCTGAATTCTTTAGCCTCTGCCAATATCGGATTAATATCAAACCAAGAACCATTCTCATCCCGGTATTCAAATATAAACATACTGCGAAGCAAAAGTTCATATCTTTCATGACCTCTCAAGTTTTTCTCTTGCGCCACCTCACGCAGTAATTCCCATTCATCGGGCGTAATTGCCAAAGTTAGCTCATGGCGGCGTTGTTTAATCACTCTATTTACGCACTCTTGCGACAAAGGTGGGTCTTCTTGCTGAAGACAGCGAAACAACAGCATCAACAAGTTACGCAGATGACCACCGCTAACTCGGCAAAGTCGCTCTAAAGTATCAGGACTATCAAAAACCTCAGTAATTAAATTCTGACTTTGTTCCCAACTGACACCAGGAAAAGCCCTCGCCATAACCATCTGTTGCAGCAGTACAATTCCCTGTGAAAATTGCGAACCATCTTGTAATTGCACAGGAACCATCGGCAAAACCTTGGGGTCTACGCCAAAGCGATTTCTTAACTTTCCTAAAGCGTTGGAAAAAATCAACACCAAGGGAATTGTATAGACAACATGACAATTTAGCTGGTTTAACTGTTCGCCATGTTCGACAAATAGATACTCTGGCTGGTAATAACCCGAAGGCTTCAAAGAATTATCAATTCGGTCGAGATTATCTACAATTACTACCAGTCCTTTTTTACCTTGCTGTTTCAGTTTTTCTGTAGCAGGCTTGAGTAATTCTTTATTAATTGATTCTAAAATGCCATTGGTGCGTGGTTCTAAATATCGCCGTAAATTACCGCGAAGTTTGGGACTATCTTTATTTTTGGCGGTAATCATGGCAATACTCACAGAACCCATAGATAATTCAGCCTCAACGCCTATATCTAGCGGCGTTTGCAAAAACTCAGAAATTTCCCTAAATAGATTTTTAAAGTATCCTGGTTTGAGATTAATTTTTATTGCTTCTAGACTTTGAGTTACCTCACGAGCTATTGCCAGTAAAATATCTGCAACATCAATATCAGCCATATCTAGGCTTTGGCTAGACTCAAAATAAACCACATGAAATCCCTGCTGCTCTAAATCTGCTTTTAGCCCCAGTAATTCAGTTGATTTGCCACAGCCGATATGTCCGGTAAACAATTGACAAGTAGGTTGTTCTGGTGCAAGGCGGGTGATAGTTCGCCCAAGTTCCTCAATAATTTTGGCACCACGCACTTTAGAGAAATCAATATAATATTGCTTATCCTCCGGTTTGCTCACAACCAGAGTCTTACTGGGGTTGCAGGTCTGAAAAAACCTGACTAAATCTAATCGAAATTTCTGTGATTTTTTTGCAGGCAATAGCTCACCAGTTATTTGTTTGGGGATAACTAAACTCACACCAGCAATCTGTATCTTTCCCTCTAAAGTTGATATTTTACTAATTTCAGCTTTTGCATTCACTAAATCACCAAAAGCTAGATGTTTTATCCCACGAGCATAAACTAACAGTGGCTCAAACCCTGCTAGCGTTTCTGCAAAAGTTTCTACTATGTAAGCCATGCGAACCCATTCTGCTTTTTCCTCCAATTTCAATTTTGAAAGTCTTAATGCTAATTCACATGCTGCCTCACTCGGTCGTGTATAAGCTAACGCTGTCCACCTCTGTACCTGAGCAAAATCACGAATATCTGAGTCGTGGCTCTGAAGTTGCTGCTGTACATAGGTAAGCAAAAAATCAGACAATTCATTAATCCGCTTTTCGCCAAAACTAGCATTCTCTCTCAACTCTCTCAATAAAGCATTTCGCACTGCTGTATCCATCTCGTAGAGTTCATGTCCTACCTCATCGCAAAGGCTAGAAAGTAGTAAATCAGCCACAGCCATCCAAGGGATACTTAGTACTTCACGATTAATATCTCGTTGGAAATTTGCCCACAGGCGGTAAAGTAAATCTGGGGTGAGGGCTAACGGAAAAGCAGCATGGTAAGCCAAATAGAGGTGCGCTTCCCCGAAGCGTTGACCAAAGGACTCAATTCGACGACTAGCGACTTCTGCTTTCATGCTTTCTACCCTTAAAATACTCCCAGTTAGATTTATTACAGCCCGTGCCTTAATTGTGCATTGATTCCCCGACCACGCAAAACATCGATCGCACCATCAAAACCCTGTCGGCTAACTTCAAACATCGGCACTAAACGGGCGATTTCTCCCGCTGTTGTGCCAAACCAGCGCTCTGTTGCCATTGGATTCAGCCATACAATATAACGCGATCGCTGTTTCACCTGGTCTAAAAATTTTTGGGTTAACTCCAGCCGTTCCAGACTAAAACCGCCCCGTGCTGCTCCCCCATCACTAAAAATTAATACAGCGGAACGCTCTGGGCGCAACTGAGCTAGAAAATCTGTGACAGATTCGGCTTTTTGGCGCGTATGGTCATGGTAAAGATACTTAGTTGGGCAATTGTGAAAGTAGTAAATACTAGCTTTTCCTAAGCGTCCGCCTCGTAATGCTGTCTGGGCTAATCGCTGGGATAGTGCGTGAAAGGGAACCATCGACCCCTTGTGATCAATCAGCAACAGCAGTTCAATTCTATTCACTCGACTGGGCATCATTACAGGCTCTAGCAAAACCCCCTGCCGTACCACTTGCTCAATAGTTGCCTCTATGTCTAACTCTGTGGGCAAACCTTGGCGTACCATTCGGCGTAAATGCCGCCAGCTTTGTTTCATCTGCCGCCGCGTCACTGGAAAATACTCATCGGTTTCGGTAAAGCGATTAACAGTAATTTCCTCATTATTTTGAGTAGTAATTTGTACTGCTTCAGCCACTTGCATCTCATCCTGTACTTCCATTAATTCCGATGAAACTGGTACAGTGGCAGGTGTTGTATTGGGTGGTTCAGGTGAATAATTGCCCTGGCTTTCTACCGCTTGTTGTACTTCGGGAGAGGGGGAAAAAGTAGTTTTCTCTTCTTGCCTTGTAACAGCAGGTTTTACAGAATAAGGTTCTGTTATTACTTGTTGAAAGTGATAGTTGAACAGGTGTTCTTCATCCTGGGATTTTACCCACAAGGTACGGCACAGTTCTGCTAACGCTTGTTGGTCAGTCGTGCCAAAGCCTTCCTGTAAAGCTGTCAAAACAAGACGGTATTCATCGATACCCAAGGGCAAACCTGCCTCGCGCAGTTGTGTAAAAAGCTCAAGCAGTGGTAGTTCTTCATGGAGAGCTTCTATCTTCATACTTCTGGCTGCGATCGCATCTGTTCACCATAACGGCGATAATCATCCCAACTCTTCAGCAACACGCCAGGATACAGAAGTTCTGTTTTTAACTTGCTGAGAATTTGATCATCTTGATGATGACTAAGAATCCGCACCCAATCCATCAGTTCGCTGGTGCTGACCTTTTTTCCTGCTTCGCCCTTGTCCCGCCGCATCTCTTCGCGCAGTTCTAAAAAGCGATCAATAATTGCGTCCACTAATTCCAAAGGCGAGATTGTAAACCGAGTCTTGACAATTTCGATTAACTGCTGACGTTCAGGGAATTTGACATAGTGAAATAAACAACGACGTAAGAAAGCATCAGGCAAGTCTTTCTCATCGTTACTGGTGATAAAAACAATTGGTGTTGCTTTGGCTTGAATTTTCTTGAGCAGACTGTTTTGTTTTACTTCTGTGACTTCAAACCTTTGCTCATCAAGCTCTAACAGCAGATCGTTAGGAAAATCAATGTCAGCTTTATCTATTTCATCAATCAAAACTACAGTTGGCTGCTCGTTGCGAAAGGCACGCCCTAACGGGCCCCACTCTATATAGGCATCAGCATTTTTTGCTTTGACTGCGGCTTCTTCATCTATTTTGGAGGCAGCAAGTTGAGCATCCCGCAACCTGCCAACGGCATCATAGGTGTAAAGACCATCCCGCGCTCGACTGGTAGATTTGATGTACCAAGCTTCATAAGGTAAACCCAACTCATAAGCCACAGCACGAGCCAATTTTGTCTTGCCGCATCCTGGTTCTCCCTTTAATAGTAAGGGGCGTTCGAGGGCGATCGCTAAATTCACAGCCTCTACTAATTTCTCACTAGGCAGGTAGGGATACAAGATTTGACCCGTTTCCGGGTCTTGCTCTCCTGGCTGGGGTTGAACCTTACCTATGTATTTCAGCCGCTTTCCGTCTAAAGTTCTAACCACCGGGTTTCTTCCTCCTGCCAGTTACAGCCACACAAACCAAAAATTTGAGCAAACACACGCTCTGGAATGCCTTCACTCTTCTCTAAAATTACCTGAACGGTATAGTCAATTTTTTTAGTCATCTGGATTGGTAGAACATCAATTGCATTTTCCATCCAGTTAACCAAGACTTGCTCAGATAAGGTATCAATTATCGGTAGCCTAATGGGAATATGGGGTTTCCATACAAGATCGAGCCGATCTGCAAACTCAAGATTCCAAGTGTTGACACAACCATCTTGGTCAAGCAAAAACATCAGTAGAAAAAATTCGTTGCTTGAGCAAATTGTCTGTGGGGTTGAGTTTACCAGGGGCAACCAAAAATCACGGATTAATTCGTGCAGATAGGTTTCATCAATGCAATCGAGATCGTGAAACACTAGGATGATATGTTGAGTTTTCAATTGAGCAACTACATTCCTGGCAATCTCCTCATGGGATGAAAAATCTTGTACTCCAATCCGACGACCCAATTCTCTCCATAAGGCTGCAATATCAGTCCTAAGTGCCCGACGTGAGAGATAAAATGTGATTGGGGGAGTTACTGTACTTTCAGGAATTTTCTGTAACAAACGCTTCAGTAACCAGATTTGACCATATTCTGGGGAGCCATGAACTAAGAAAGCTCCTATACGTTTTTCTGTAATAAATTCTCGGAATAACTGTACCTGTGCTATGTAGTTGAGGCGAAATAGTTCACTGTGTATTGGCTCACTCTTGCAAGACCTCTCAATAATCTGAATCTGCTTCAGGAGGCGATCGCGCTCTACCTCAATCCGCTCAATTTCCTTGTCAAGCTGAAAAGCTACTGAAGCCCCCGCTTCAATGGCGTGTTGATTCCGCAACAACTTTATCTTCTCGCTAAACGCATCGTAGTGTTGCTGAAGTTCTTCTCGTTTTTGCTGTAAATGCCGAACTGAAGACATCTGTGAGTTTTAATACCCAACTATTGAGATATTACTATTTTTATTACAGGCTATTTTCTAGCTGCTCGATCCGTTGAGTAAGTTGTATTCTTTCAGCTTCAGCATTTTCAATTTGCTTTTCTAACTGAAACTTGACGACAGTGCCAGACTCTATCACTAAATCCAACCGTAGGCGGCTCAATTTCTGACTTAATAAATCATACTGTTGCTGGAGGCTTTCGATTTCCTGTAGAATTCGCTGCCTTTGCCCCAGATTTAAACTAGTTGACTGTGTATTTGGTACTCCACCTAATTTGTTCGAGTCTATCTGCTGTACCTCTAAGATCGGAGACACTGAGTTTTGTTTGGTGTACAGAACTGGAGTCAAATGTTCTGCAATGCCTTGCAATCTAATTTCGACACAACCGAACTTGTAAGCCCGATCTATCGTCCGCCTTGCTGCCAATGCTTTGTAAAAACCAACAGCAAAAGCGATCGCGGCTTGATCTCCAATTTCTTTATTCATGCCAATCACAAAAGAAATATGTTCTGCGATCGCTTTTGCTTGAGCTTCGGAATAGCACGCATTCAACACCACACAATTTATTTGATCGGCTACTAGTTCAAATAACGCTGCTAGAGCATCGGGTTGTACAGGTTGGTATTCTCCTAGTAAATCTTCAAAACAAAGCTCACCCGTACTGGTTCCATGTCCAGAAAAATGCACAATCTGCGGTTCAACATCGAATATTGCTTGGCTGATATCTCCCGGACGTACAGATTCACGCGAGTCTAGAATAAATCTGTCTCGCTCTTTTGCTAATTGCAGTTTTTCACGAATATCACGCAACTCTTGCCCCAAGCGTAATCGTGTAGCATTACTGGGATCTGCTGCTAAAAACAGAATTTTGATTTGACCATTACTGCTCATTTAGATGATCAGCCCAGAGTATGATTTTTGACCAAGTTCATTTTCACATAAGTCAAGACCATATTTATGCTTACTGAGTTTCACGAGACTTTATATTTTTGAGCAGATTTACTTCTAGTGGCGGCTACAGTCTCAAATTACTTTTGCTAGCGTAGCGATATAAGGTTTATCGCTCCCCAGTAAGTGGATGGAAGCAAAAGGATTAATATGGCTCATTTAAATCAGCGTCGTCCCCAAAATGTCAACGGCGATTTTTATGTAGATACTACCTGTATTGATTGTGATACCTGTCGCTGGATGACTCCTGAAGTGTTTTCTCGTGTTGATGAACAGTCGGCAGTTTATCATCAACCAACGAATGATACAGAAAGATTAGCAGCACTTGAAGCACTTTTAGCTTGTCCTACTAGTTCTATTGGGACTGTTGAAAAACCAAAAGATATCAAAGTTGCTCAACAAAAGTTTCCCATATTAGTGGCGGAAAATGTTTACCACTGCGGCTATCATTCTGAAAAATCTTACGGTGCTGCTAGCTATTTAATTCAACTTCCAGAAGGTAATATTTTGGTGGATTCTCCCCGGTTTACGCCGCCTTTAGTCAAGCGTTTAGAAGAACTGGGACCGATTCGTTATATGTACCTAACTCATAAAGATGATGTGGCAGATCATCAAAAGTTTGCGGAGCATTTTCAGTGCGATCGCATTCTCCATGCTGATGATATTACTGCGGATACTCGCAATGTAGAAATACAGCTAACTGGTTCTGAAGCATTTACCTTGACTCCAGATTTATTAATTATCCCAGTTACCGGTCACACCAAAGGACAAACAGTCCTACTTTATAAAAATCAGTTTCTGTTCACTGGCGACCATCTTGCTTGGTCAGAAAGCTTCCATCAACTGGCTGCATTCCACGATTTCTGCTGGTATTCTTGGTCAGAACAGACTAAATCAATGCGGAATTTGGCTAATTACTCTTTTGAATGGGTACTACCAGGTCATGGGCGAAGGTTTCATGCCGATAGGGAAACCATGCGCCAGCAGATGCACAAGTGCATTGAGTTCATGGAATCTTTGGATTGACATTACAGCTATATTCAGGTAAATAGACCACGTGGTAGGGGCGCAAGGCTTTACGCCCCTACTGATACGGTGTACACAAAAGTCTTCTAAAGCTGCCCCACATCTTGACCTGTAATGCCAATGCATCGGCTTGCAGTGCTAATGCATCGGCTTGCAGTGCTAATGCATCGACTTGCAATGCTAATGCATTGACTTGCAATGCTAATGCATCGGCTTGCAATGCTAATGCATCGACCTGCAATGTTAATACATCGACCTGCAATGCTAAGGGACTTCCAAGAAATAAATTATCCAAATAAACGAACCACAGAGATGCAGAGAACACAGAGAGAAGAGAAATAGAGAGGATTTTTGCGTCAGTTTTGGGATATTTTTTATTTGGAAGTTCTTAATACATCGACTTGCAATGCTAATGCAACACCAAAGCTTTGTAGAACAGAGATTTAGATAGAGGTCAGACTCTATTGCATAGAAACGAGAAGCGCTATAACCTGGGTTTTAGCAACCTTTTAACCAAACATGGATTATGAAAAAGCTGATCAACAAACCGGAAGACTTTGTGCGAGAAAGTCTAGAAGGTATGGCGGCGGCTCATTCCGATTTAATTAAAGTAAACTATGATCCCACTTTTGTTTATCGAGCCGATGCACCTATACAAGGTAAAGTAGCAATTATTTCAGGTGGTGGCAGTGGACATGAACCAATGCACGCTGGCTTTGTGGGCAAAGGAATGCTTGATGCAGCTTGTACTGGTGAAGTTTTCACTTCACCGACTCCAGACCAAATGCTAGAAGCAGCAAAGCTTGTAGATGGAGGCTCTGGTATCCTTTACATCGTCAAAAATTACAGTGGCGATGTCATGAACTTTGAAATGGCAACGGAGTTAGCTCGTAGTGAAGGCATTCGATCGCTAAATATTTTGATTGATGATGATGTAGCAGTGAAAGATAGCCTCTATACCCAAGGACGACGGGGTGTGGGAACAACAATACTAGCGGAAAAAATTTGTGGCGCGGCGGCTGAGGCTGGGTATGATTTGCCACAAATAGCAAATTTATGTCGCCGAGTAAATTTGAATGGGCGGAGTATGGGAATTGCTTTAACGTCTTGTACAGTGCCAGCTAATGGAACACCGACATTTGAATTGAGCGATCGCGAAATCGAATTAGGTATCGGTATCCACGGTGAGCCAGGAATAGAACGTACAGTCATCAAAGCAGCAGATGAGATTACCGAAGTTTTGACGCGATCGCTCCTTGAGGATGCAGCATACAGCCGCACACTGCGCGAGTGGGATGAAGACAAAGGAGAATGGGTAGATGTAGAGCTAACAAGTCTACCATTTGCCAAAGGCGATCGCTTATTAGCTTTCGTCAATAGTATGGGTGGAACTCCGGTTTCCGAACTATATATTGTTTACCGCAAACTCGCCCAAATCTGCGAACAGCAAGGATTGCAAATTGTGCGAAACTTAATCGGCCCTTACATCACATCTCTAGAAATGCAAGGTTGCTCCATTACCTTGCTGAAATTAGATGATGAGATGATCCGATTATGGGATGCACCAGTCAAAACACCAAGTTGGCACTGGGGAATTTCATAATTACGTTAGCGAGTATTCGAGCGTTATTACGAATTACGAATTATGTTGAGCCAGGCGCAGATATTACAATGGTTGCAGGCTTATGCAACCGAGATAGAGCAGAATAAATCATATTTGACAGAATTAGATGCTGCGATCGGAGATGCTGACCACGGTATAAATATGGATCGCGGCTTTAAAAAGGTAAGTATTCAGTTACCAACTCTTACAGACAAAGACATCAGCAACATTCTCAAAGCTGTGAGTATGACCTTGATTTCTTCCATTGGCGGTGCTAGTGGCCCTCTTTATGGAACCTGGTTTTTACGAGCTAGTACAGCAGTAGTAGATAAGCAAGAATTAACAGAACAAGATGTGTTAGGGCTACTTCAAGCAGGCTTAGACGGCGTGCTGCAACGTGGCAAAGCGCAACTAGGAGACAAAACAATGGTGGATGTGCTATCTCCGGCTGTAGTCGCTTTTGGGCAGGCTGTAGGAGAAAGTAAGGGAACGCTGGAAGCGATGCAACAGGCTGTAGCAACAGCCCAAAAGGGGTTACAAGAAACTATACCTATGCAGGCCAAAAAGGGACGGGCTAGCTATCTGGGGGAAAGAAGTATCGGACATCAAGATCCAGGAGGGACTTCTGCTTATTTAATGTTGAAAAGTTTGTTAGAGGTGTTGGAAAGTAGCCAAACAACTAACCACTGAAAATTAACGAACCGCATAATCACTATTGCCAAAAATCAGTGACATCGTATCCTAGTTCCGCTAATATGTGCCGGAGCAGGGGTAAACTGAGTCCTATTACATTGCTGTGACAGCCTTCAATTTTTTCAACAAAAAAACTACCAAAACCTTCAATGGCAAAGGCTCCAGCACACTTGAGGGGCTCACCTGTGGCAACATAAGCAAGAATTGCGCGATCGCTCATTTGAGCAAAGTAAACTCTTGTAACTTGAGACTTGACTATAGTGCGGTTTTGCTCAAGGTCAATTAAGGCGTGACCTGTATACAAGTCGCCAAAGTTACCCTGCATTATCTGCCAACGGGCGATCGCTTCAGAAGTGTCTGCTGGTTTGCCGTAAATTTCACCATTCATGGACAAAACTGAATCACAACCCATAATCAAAGCTGATTCAAACTGCGGGGCTACAGTTTCCGCCTTATATTGGGCAAGAGTTTTGACCAATTCTGCTGGTTCACTTAATTGGATTTGCGATTCGTCAAAGTCACTAGCTCGAACTATCGGTTCAATACCAACAGTTTGCAGCAAGCGGCGACGAGCCGGGGAAGCTGAGGCAAGTACAAAGGGTGGAATTTTCATGAGATTTATAAAAAACTTGTTAATTGGGTATGGGGCATGGGGGATTGGTGATTAAATTTCTTCTCTATCCCCCATTCCCCATTCCCCATTCCCTATTTCCCAATTAATAGACAGTAAATGAATTTACAACCTCATCAATCATTCCTTTAACTCTCTGCCAGCGTTTTTCAGGAATTGAGGCGTTGAGGGTAAAAAGTTTGCCACGGCTAACAGCTACGCTGGCGATGTTATGCCGTTGCTGTTTATTGGGGAGTTTAACCTCATACTCTAAAAGGTAGTACGTTTTACCGTCTACTTCTCGCTCTGCGGCATTGACTAATTCAGCCGAACGACCAGAGTCAGGAGGCGCAAGAGCAGCTTTTCCCAACTTATATCCTACTTCTGTTGGGGTTCCCAATTCTGATAAAGTTTTGCCTTCTGGAACTGGGCTAATCACAACCGAAACGTTTTCAGACACCTCAATCAAATCGTGGAAAACCACATCTGGCCCGTTGGCAACTTTAACTTGTAGCCAGCCGTTAGGATATGAAAACTGATAGCCATCACTAGTGTCTACAAAGCTTTTAAGTCCAGCCGCAGCCGCTATATCAGAATTACTCAGGCTGAAACTCAACACCAATAGCAAAATTAATACAATTCTTTTCCACATTTATACGAGTTCCTTTGGGCTGGGGAGAACACCAGGCTTGCATCATTTATCGTTTTTATTCTCCCACCAAGCGGGACGCTTCGGATGATGCGTTTCGGGGTTGCTTAAGCGATCGTCTGTTTTTGGAAAGACTGTTTCTTTACATATCCCTGATTTCATCAAATACCCGAATAGTAAGTTATTGCGCTGTCTTAAGCTAACTAAAAGTGAGCGTAAATCTTTGACAACTTTTACTAAATCTAAGTAAGTTGGCACAATAAAACCAAACTATGTAAAGAGAAATGAACTAGGCTAAAATTCTTATACCTATTGCCTATTGCCTGTTGTCTATTGCCTTATCCCAACGACAATTATTTACGCTCACTTACTTAAGTTAGCTAGTGAAATGATTAAGTTGCGCGATCAATTTTTTGGACTTCTTCTTCAGATAGTTTCACATTGATAGCTTGTGCTGAGTCTTCAATGCTAGAAACCTTGCTAGCACCAGGAATTGGCAAAATAGCGGGTGATTTGGAGCGTAACCACGCTAGAACGATACTATATACCGACACGCCTTTTTCTTTCGCTAAGTTAGCGATCGCCGGAATATCTTGTAAATCCTGATGGCGACGTTTACCACCAAAGGGACTCCAAGGCAAAAATGTCAATTCTTGTTGTTCGCAATACTTCAACACGCCGTCCTTTTCTGGCTGTCGTTGCCAAGGGCTGTATTGATTCTGCACCGAGACAATATCTACTACATCTTGCGCCCGCTTAATTTGTTCAACGGAAAAGTTAGAAACTCCCACAAACCTAATCAAACCTGCCTCCACTGCTTCTTTCACTGGCGCAAGAGATTCTTCAATGGTGTACTTACTATCGGGAGAATGGTATTGCCAAACATCGATGGGTTTAGCACCACCTAACGCCTCAAAACTGACTCGAATTGTTTCGCGCAAATGTTCTGGGTTGCCGTTGCTTGTCCAGTTGCCATCGGGACGCATCAAACCGCCCTTAGTTGCCACAATTACTTGGCTAACATCGCCTTTGTAACTAGTAAGCGCCTTATTAATTAGTCGCTCGTTGTGGTGTTTTTCTGACTCATCTTTGCAGTAAGAGTCGGCAGTGTCAATAAATGTAATACCCAAATCCAAAGCCCGATGAATAACTTCGATTGATTGCGATTCAGGAGGGCGATTAGAGATTGACATGGGCATACCACCCAAACCGATCGCACTCACAAATACACCAGTTTTTCCTAGCTGTTTGGTTTCCATGCTTCTAGCTATAGCTTTCTGACCCAATTATCCCAGCTAGTCAAAGCTTTTTGAGCGATTTATCATAAATCCTCCCTAGTACTTAGATTTAGTGATAAGTGAATGGGCTACTAAGGGAATACTCTACTCAGGGGTTAAGTATTCTATACACAAGCACCGATGAAAATTGTAGAGGAAACCCGTACCAGATTGCAGTTAAAGCATCAACCACTCAGATATTGGTTCATCGGGTGGTGCATTTTTACTGTCTGTTTAAGCTTCTTGATTTACTGCTTATTTTTTGAGTCTGCTTCAGTGAGTCTCAATTGCGATCGCCTCTCGCCAAGCAAAATTAATTGTGAATTGAGACGGTTTAATTTGCTGGGAAGGATGGAGAAACTCAGAATGTTTGATCCCAGTGAAGCATACATTCTCACAAAGACTGGCAGCAAAGGGTCGAAAAGCTATCAGGTTATAATTGTGACTCCATTTAAAGATTTTCCTCTTTTATCCCATCTTAGCTATGAACAAAATCAAGAATTTACCTTGAAAACCAATGATTTTATCAACTCTAGTAAAACTTCTCTATTAGTACAGCAAAATCAGCGAAATTATCTATTTTTCTTAAGTTTATCTATATTAATTATCATGGCGGTCGCTGCTTTTTTTGCAACATCACCTGTAACTACCTGCACCTTCTATAAGAGTATCGATAAGGTCTTTATCGAACGCAAAAGTCTTCGTGGCAATCAAGTTATTGAACATCCACTAGAAAATATTCTGCGTTTTGACATCCAAGAAAAGCAATATAAATACTCTAAGCTTTATCGGTCTGTAATTGTGCTGAAATCTTTCAAAGAAATCCCAATCAATCCACAATACACTGATGAAAGAAGCGTTAGATATACAGTTTCTCGGATACTCTTATTTCTAAAACTTTAACAAAAACTGTCCCCACTACTTACCACTATGCCCATAGACTGAAGTCATAGATCGCTGACTTATCTAGAAAGCTGGGGATATTGTCTATCAAAAATGATTTAGGATTTGCTATATAGACACGAAACGCTTAGATTAAGGAAGTTTGAGTCACTTTCAACTGAAATTTTACCGAAAAATTGGGTTTAAAGCCCCGTCTTTCTACGACGGCTTCCTTTCAATTAATTAGTGTACAAATATACTATACTAATGATAGTGGAAAGGTAATCAACCACTTAAAAAACCTAGCAGTCGAAAGACAAAGCACTGAACCTTGATAATTAAATCTATGCGGTTCTACTGCATTGTTCTAGTTTCCTCCTAGCAGTAGGTAAAAGATTTATAGGAGCTAGACGACTCAGATTTTTGAAACCATTTGTTTCAAAGTAAACAGGACTTGCAGCAATGCAACTAGGGTAGGGCATACCCAAAGTTAACGCTTGGGGAGAGTCCCACCTCTGGGCTAGGTAACGCAAGGAACCAAGTTTTAAGTGGTCTCGTTGAACCAAGAATCGCCGTCGATTTATCGCGGGGAGTGTCAAATCCAGCATTCTCCATTAGTACCATTCTGACTCAACTAAAAATACTCACTTTGTCAGTTTGTCTATTTAGACTATGTTTGGTACATAAAATAAGAAGCCAGTCTAATATGAGCGGCTGTTATTCTACACTTGACATAAAGCATTGTGAGTGCTAAAAGACGACTGCCAGAAACTATTGCCCATGTCAGAATCACCCGCCAATCTTGGCAACACGGCTTCCTTGAGGGTGAAGTGAGTGCAGGTGAGTTTGAGTGGCATTTCCAGTGGCATTTTCGCCGGGGAGAACTTGCCGTCAAGCCTTCCCAAGGCCGCGCTTTAATCAAAGAACCCCTTGGTCGATTTTTGGAGCAACAAGATTATCAGCTAGAGCCTGGAGGAGATTATGCTTTTACTATTCGGGCGGAACTTTAAAAGTTAGGAGTTAGGGGAGACGCGATTAATCGCGTCTGTGCAGGAGTTAACGATGTCATTCCTCACTCTTGACTGCTGAGTGTTGATTCTGTGAGGCGGTTTAAGTATCTTTCGATTAAGAGAATGGCAACAATGTCATCTATCGGTCTTGGAGGCTGTCGTAGACCTTGTGGCAATAGCTTTGTTAGCCCTTTGGGTGGGAACATTTGCCAATAGCGATCGCGTGCTTCTAAGGTTGTATATCGCTCATCCACTAAAATAATACTCAGAGGTTCTGTCAATTCCTGATACAATTTCTGTCTCCACTGCTTGGCTGTAGTTTGGTCGCCCATCACCATCAAGGAGATCGGAAACTTTTGACGCAGTGTTTCAATGGTAGCGATCGCCTCTTTTGCTAGCACAACCTGATGATAATACAATTGCCGATCCAGTCCCATCACCGCTAAACCACACTTATCTCGACCTGGATCAAACCCCAATATGACTGGTTGCGTTGGCGAAAATTCGCGTAAAGTCATAAGAAATTAAAAATAAAAATTAAGAATTAGAAATCAATAAATGCAATCACAGCAACTATTTTGACTGCTGTTGAATATGTTTAAATCTTACTAATAACAGTGTGCAAATAATGTTTTAAGTACTAAAAATAATTTTTCCGTTGACTATTGCTACTAATTTTACTCTCAATGGCCCGGCTGTATAAGTGTCCTCTGCTGCGATCGCTTTGATTTCTAAGGGTTGATTATACTGTCTTAATTGGGCGACAAAGCGCAAGAAAGTCCCCTCTACTTGCACATCTTCGACAATTCCGGCATTACGAGCCCGAAATTGGGAAGCAGAAATTAGTATTTCCAAGCGCTGCTGTAACTGATAAGATGTCATGGTTTTGGAATCGGCACTAGTTGTAGCTAGGACTGCGCCTCCCGAAAAAACCAATTGATTTCGCGCTGTATCGGCGAAAAACTCTATCTGCTTTTCTCCCCTGACGTAATTACCAGCCGAGAAAATTCGCACCACATATTCTTGACCATCGCTAATCTGCTTGCTCAATTGGTCAATCCTATCCTGAGTCACGCGCAGTAGCTCTACATTGGCAGGATTTGCCCCAGGCTCACTTAATTCGAGGTTGGCGTTGCGATTGGCTTCTTGTAAAAGTTGTACCACTGCCCGACGAGCCGCAGCAGGTTGGGTAACACGAATTACAGCAGCAGACAAAACTTGACCGCGAACTAAGGCCAACTTACCTAGACGCAGGTCGCGGTAAGACTGATAATATTTTTCCAGCCTGGCAACTTCTAGTTCTAGTTGCTCTTGTTGCGCTTCCAATTCTTTCAGGCGGGATTCCCGTTTGGCAATCACTTCCTCTCGTGCTGCAACTTCTACATTACGCTTTTGAATCAATTGATCGAGTTGGCCAATTTTTTTATCGCGTTGTTCTATGGCTTCTTGACGGTTAGCCAGTTCGCGATCGCGTTTTTCAATAGCTGTTTTGGCTTCGTCGATGGCTTTTTTCGCTTCAGCGTACAGTCGTTGTCGTTCTGTCTTCAGTAGTTCAACTGCCGCCTGTAGCTCTTTCCTCTGATTAGAAACACTTTGCAACTCAGCTATGGCCTTTTGGTACTGAGTTACAACTTGTCCTAGCTGACCTTGAGTGCGTTGGAGTTGAGTTTGAGTTTGAGCTTGTTGACTAATGGTGCGGTTCAACTGAGCTTGTGTTTGGAGTTGTTTGGCATTTGCTGCCTGTAAAGACTGATTAATTGCCTGTAAGTCTTGTTGTGCTTTTGCTTGGGCAATTCTTGCTTGATTTAGCTCACTTTCTACCTGACTTTTCTGAGTTTCTGCGGTTTTTAGCTGTTCCCGCTTCTGTCTGAGGTCTGTTTGAATATCTTCTAATTCAAAAACTCCCTTTCGCAAACCTTCATCGGCAGCGAATAAAATTCCTAGCGTTGATGCTGAAATCAAACCGCCCGTAAAAATAGTTACCACTACAGCAGTATTTTTCGGACGAAGCTTAAAAAGTGAGAGGCGGGCTTTGCCAACTCGTGTGCCGATGCGATCGCCCACGGTGGCAATTACGCCTCCCAGAATTAAAATTGCTGCGATGAGGATGTATCCGGTGGTCATCTTTAGCTACCGAAATCCTTCCAGATACAGCCTACTACTTTTAAGCATTGTCTGCGGAGAAGTGGAAGTTGGCAATAGCTGAAATTATTCAATTTTAGATTTACCTCTAGCTATTAGTGTCATCTTTCAAAATAGAACACGCGCCGATTCCCCTTTCTCCGATTGATTTTATGTGAATTGCCTACTTAAGGTAACAGGTTTATGCACAGTAATCTTCTTTTTGTGGATAGAAATCATCTTTTTCTCACGCAAATCCCCTAGTAGCCTAGTAACGGTAACACGAGTTGAACCAATTGCTTCTGCGATCGCCTGATGAGATAACTTCAGATCAATAGTGATCCCATCAGCACAAGGAACGCCAAAATCCCGACAAAGAATTAACAAAAAACTCACCAACCTAGAACCCATATCTCGGTGAGCGAGAGTTTCAATCATCATCTCTGTCTGTAAAATGCGCGAAGAAAGACCCCGCAGCATTAACATTGATAATTCTGGATTTTCCTTGAGTGCTTGCTCTACTTGTTCAATTGGGGCTGACAGTAATTCCACAGGGGTAAATGCAACCGCATGGTAAAACCTATCCGACTTATTTCCTGTCAGCAATGACAAAACACCAAAAACACTATTTTCCCGAAGCAATGCTACTGTTATTTCCTCTCCTGCCTCGTACACCCTAGAAAGTTTAACAGCACCTTTCAAAAGAAAATAAACTCGTTCGGCAGGATCGCCAGGAAAAAAGATCGTTTTATTGCGTTCAAACGTTTCCACAACTGGCGGAAACGCCCCGGTCGCCATCTGACGAAATACATTTGCTAGGGCTTTATCTTGTGTCACGATCATCTCCCTTCCCCTACCCAATGCCGGAAAAACAAAAACTGATTACCTAAGAATACACCCGAAAAATGAATAAAGCACCGTCAACCTTTCTGTACTTTCCTATACTCAAACTAATCGCTTCATAACTGTTTGTTTATAATGATACATAATTGTTGATCCTTTCAGCTACTAATTGTTGATAAGTAGTTCCAATAACTGTATTAAAAAGGGTTTTTTAAAGAACAAATAAAGATATCTTGAGAAAATCTTTAGGAAAAATCAAGATTTTTGTCATAGCAAACACCCTTCTCAATATTCATTTTTGCAAATCCTGTATAAAACAAAGACAAACGTGCCTCAGATTCTAGTATGCTCCTAATGATCGATCGCATTAACAATTTCTATGCTGAATCTGACTGGAAAAAATGCTCTTGTTACAGGTATTGCCAATAACCGCTCGATCGCCTGGGGCATCGCCCAACAGCTGCATAAAGCCGGAGCAAACCTGGGTATTACCTACCTGCCGGATGAACGCGGCAAAATGGAGAAAAAAGTTGCGGAGTTGGTAGAACCCCTCAACCCAAGCTTATTTCTTCCTTGTAATGTCCAAGATGAAGAACAGATTCAATCTACCTTTGAGACAATTCGTGAGCAATGGGGGAAGCTAGACATTCTCATCCATTGTCTGGCCTTTGCCAGTAAAGACGATTTAAGTGGAGACTTTAGCCAAACCTCTCGTTCTGGCTTCAACACTGCCTTAGAAATCAGTACCTACTCGCTGGTGCAGTTAAGTGGTGCAGCGAAACCTTTGATGACTGAGGGAGGTAGTATCGTCACGCTGACATATTTAGGCGGTGTTAGAGCAATTCCTAACTACAACGTTATGGGAGTTGCGAAAGCAGGATTAGAAATGAGCGTGCGTTACCTAGCTGCTGAACTAGGGCCGCAAAATATCCGCGTCAATGCCATCTCCGCAGGCCCCATCCGCACCTTAGCATCTTCAGCAGTTGGTGGAATTTTGGATATGATCCATCATGTCGAAGAAGTAGCTCCCCTGCGCCGTACTGTCACTCAGCTAGAAGTGGGTAATACTGCCGCTTTCTTATGTAGTGATTTGTCCAGTGGTATTACCGGACAAGTTCTATATGTAGATGCAGGATATGAAATTATGGGAATGTAAGATAATTTGGGCATAGGGCATTAGGCATTGGGCATTGAGTATTAGTAAAATTCTTGCCCATTAGTCATTCCCTCCCCATTCGCCATTCCCCATTCCCCATTCCCAATGCAAATTAGCAAAGTTAATTCAAACTACGACCAGTCAACTAAAACCCCTCGGATTGCCACTGTTCACCGTACTACTGGTGAAACTGATGTACAAGTTACCATCAATCTCGATGGTAGAGGAACTTGTACGGCAGCAACAGGCATTCCGTTTTTGGATCACATGTTGCATCAAATTGCCTCCCACGGGCTGATTGATATAGATGTCCAAGCCAAAGGAGACTGGGAAATTGATGACCATCACACCAACGAAGATGTAGGCATTACTTTAGGCCAAGCTTTCAACCAAGCACTAGGCGACAGAAAAGGTATTGTCCGTTTTGGTAATTTTCTTGCGCCATTGGATGAAGCTTTAGTTCAGGTAGCGCTAGACTTTTCGGGACGGCCTCACCTCAGCTACGGCTTGCAAATTCCTACCCAGCGCGTAGGCACTTATGACACCCAACTCGTGCGCGAATTCTTTGTAGCATTGGTGAATCATAGCCAAATGACGCTGCACATTCGGCAACTGGATGGCATTAATTCCCACCACATCATAGAGGCGACATTTAAAGCCTTTGCAAGAGCAACACGTCTAGCAGTGGAGATTGACCCCCGTCGTGCTGGTCTAATTCCCAGTTCTAAAGGCGTTCTCTAAAAGTTGTCAAAAGGGGCATTAGTTATTTCCCCTCTAGTCTCCCATCCCCAATAATTGACACACGGCTTGGTGATGGTTATTATCAGCCTACTAGGTAATTTTTAATTAATACCAAGCTGGTAATTAGCGGTTGAACCAAGATGAAGTCTGTTGCAGATGACCCTGATTCTCAACTTAATACGGCAGACACTCCGCCAGTAGTCCTAACTTCTGAGTTGCGAAAAGTCTATCGCACTGGTTTTTGGCTAAATCAAAAAGTCGTATCTCTCAAAAACTGTTCTTTAACGGTTTACAAAGGCGAAACCTTTGGGTTGCTAGGGCCAAACGGTGCTGGTAAAACCACCCTTTTAAAATTGTTGCTGGGAATTATTCATCCCACTTCTGGACGGGGATTGTTATTGGATAAGCCTATAGGCGATCGCAGTGTTAAGCAACATATCGGCTATTTGCCAGAAAATCCCTATTTGTATGACTATCTCACTGGCTGGGAATTTTTGCAGCTAGCTGCCGGACTATTCCAAATTCCCCAAAGTGTCCAACGCCAACGCATTCCCCAACTGCTGGAATTGGTGGGTTTATCCCAAGCTGATGCTCGTAAAAAACTTTTACGCCGCTATTCAAAAGGAATGCTACAGCGTGTTGGTATGGCACAGGCGCTAATTAACGAGCCAGATTTGGTTTTTCTGGATGAACCCATGTCCGGTCTCGATCCGGTGGGACGTTACCAAATGCGGGAAATCATCCTGGCACTAAAAGCTGCTGGAAAGACGATTTTCTTTAATAGCCATGTTCTTAGTGAAGTAGAGCAGATTTGCGATCGCATTGCCATCCTTGCTCAAGGTGAACTAATTTGCTCTGGTTCCCTTAATGAGCTTTTAGGCGTAGACAACACATATTATGTAAAAGGTCAAGGTGGTGACTGGGAAATTCTCAAAAAATGGATACCCACTCTCAGATTTGAACCTGATGGTTCCTGGCAAGGTACACTACAAGACGATTACTATGATTTCCTCGCTAGTGTTCGTCTGATGGAAGGTAAAATTATTGCCATGAACTTGTCGCGTTACTCCCTAGAAGAGTTTTTTATTCAACAAATTCAAAGAAAAAATAACTCAGTTAATTAATTTCGTTACCAAATACTCAATTCTAAATTTGTTTGGGCAACGTATATACGTGGTATCTTTTTACAGAATAACCTTAAATTTCAGCCTTTTTGAGTTTGTCTTTGCTCAATCCAACTCACAAACAACTAAATTCCCACCTTTTTCAAGGTTATTTGTAGTTAATCAATAATGGAGTTCATAATTTTTGCAAAAATTACTACTAATAGAATATTTAGAATCACAGTTTAAGTGTCATTAAATTGACTTTGGTAGAAATGGGTTATTCGTAAGTACCTCTTTACATAACAGACAATTTTTATATAAACTGCGTTTATTTGCGTAAGTCATATATTTTTTGAGAATCCCCATATTCAAGTTTGCTCAACTTTAAAATAACTTCACTAAAAATTCAAATTTAAGAAACAAATTTCCTCCGGAAAATTACACTTTTCGGGGAAAATAAGAGTGTTGGGGAACTTGAATACTTAGGTATAGTCAAAATAAAAATGTTTAGACAGTACTTTATTAATCGTAGTTTCAGAATCTAAGGTAAATATGCTTAACACAAGTTTGTTTAAATTCAAATTCCTAACTCAGCCAGTTGTGGGTGTGGCTTTGTTAAGTGCTGTCAATGTCGCTGTGACATTTGCGAGTCTAGCTCAGGGACAACCATTACCACCAACTACACAAACACCAAGCACACAAACACAATTAGATACTAATTATTCATTAGGAGGCGGCGATCGCATCCGGGTAAATGTATTTGAAGTACCTGAATATACAGGAGAATACCAAGTTCCCCCAGGTGGAGCAATCAACCTACCTTTAATTGGCAGTGTGTCAGTCCTCGGTCTAACAACTGAACAGGCTGCTGACGAAATTGCTAGAAGATATGCTCGCTTCCTCAAACGTCCCTTAATCTCAGTCAATCTGTTATCGCCTCGTCCCATCAATGTTTTCGTTGCCGGAGAAGTGACACGTCCAGGAGCTTACACTCTTAGCTTGAGCGGAGGCGCGGGAGATAATCCAGGTGTGCAATACCCCACTGTATTAGCCGCATTGACAACAGCACAGGGCGTAACCTTGGCTGCGGATGTGAGTCAAATTCAATTAAGGCGTAAAATAGGACGTTCTTCAGAGCAAGCCGTTAGCGTCAATTTGAAGGAACTCATTCAAACGGGGAGGTTATCACAGGATATTACCTTGCGTGATGGAGACACCATAGTTGTACCAACAGCAACCAACTTCAACGTGGCAGAATCTCGTAATATATTTGCATCTAACTTTGCTGCCAGCCAAACCACGCCTCGCACGGTAACAATTATCGGTGAAGTTAATCGTCCCGGTTCGTATCTTGTCACCCCAGCCAGCACAGATGCTCAGGGGGGCGCAGCAACTAACAGTGGTACTGCTAATCCCAATGGTCTACCAAATGTGACACGGGTTATCCAACTAGCAGGGGGAATTACAGCACAGGCTGATGTTCGTAATCTCAGGCTACGTCGACTTACAAGAACTGGCTCAGAACAGGCTATAGATATTAACCTTTGGCAACTATTGCAGAGTGGCGATGCTAGTCAAGACATCATCGTGCAAGACGGAGATACGATTGTTATTCCGACGGCAACTGAGATTAACCCCGCAGAAGCTACTCAATTAGCTACCACTACTTTGTCTCCTACACGCATTCAAGTTGGCGTGGTAGGTGAAGTTAAAAAACCAGGGTTAACAGATGTTCAGCCGAATAGCTCTTTAAATCAAGCTATACTGGCAGCTGGCGGATTTAATGATGCCAGAGCTAGTAGCAGTGCTGTTGATTTGATTCGCCTCAACCCTAACGGTTCTGTCACTAAACGCATAGTAAAAGTGGATTTTTCTGCTGGCATTAATGAGCAAACTAATCCCATACTCCGCAATAATGATGTTGTGGTAGTTAACCGATCGGGTTCCGCTAAGACTGGCGATACCATAAACACTATAACTGGTCCTCTCGGTGTTATCTTTAATCTTCTGAACTTGTTCGGACTCTAGTTTTAGACACAGATGCAAATTGGGGGCGTTGGTTAAACTTCTCCGTCCCCAAAATTACAATATATATATAGTCAAAAAGATTGCTCTTGGTGTATTCCCTTGCGAGAGAGCAATATTCATCTCTCTTGAACTGTCCTCCACAATAACCACCTCTTTTATTAACTGAACTTACGCACTCAAAACAAGAAAGCTCGATCCCTCTTAAAAAAAGCGAGTCTCTCTTACGCGTAAGTATTAGTTAAATTACAGCAGTTGCCAGTAAATGAAATACACTTCTCCCCAACGCTTTCCAGATACTCTTATTTGACCATAGGATAAGACAATACTAGAGTACATAATAAATTCTTTATATTTTATACTAAATTTTATAAAAGTCTAAGCCTTATTACTGAGCTTCAAATTCCGTAAACCGAAAGCTATCACTGAAGTTTCTGAATTTGTCATTGATATACCCTTTAAAACTTTGTTTTAGTTACTCTGATTTTTTATGATAATGAGAATACTTTAGAAGGTAAAGATTGTATAATCTACTCCCTGCAAGACTTGGTTCCTCGATCTAATTATCATTATCATAAGAATTATTTAAGTAAAATAACTGTTTAATGACAGATATACTATCTTAACTACAGATACCGCGTATACACAGTAGAATGATGTCCAATTGGAAATGATGTCATTTGTACGGTTGGTTAGTGTCCATTAATGGGATGACTCTGCATACTGAAAACTTTTCAGTAATTTTACCAGATGGCTGCCTTTTTTTAACACTACTTAGAAAGACATTTCAGCAATTTTTGCGTGGAAATGCTCAGGTGTAAACCTGATAAACCGTTTATAAACTTACAAATGGCAGTTACACGACCGTATCCAATACTGACTTACTGACCAAGGCTAGAGTTACTGACCGTTGACGATTCAGTTTTTGCAATATACCCTATTTTTCCCTATGATGATTCATGGTTTAGGCTTTCTCAGTTTAAGTGCATCTCTTGTACTCCCCTGGGCGTTAACAGGTCTGGTTCAAGGACAGAGAATAACAGAGTCTTTAGTTAAAGACGTTCGTCAGTTATCCACCGATCAAAGCACACCACTACCAAGTCGCAAGCTGATCAGCCAGGCTACAACTACAACATACTATGTTAGTGGTAGCGGAAGCGACAAAAATAGCGGACTCACTCCGTCATCTGCCTTTAGGACAATTCAAAGAGCAGCAGACCTAACTAGTCCTGGCACTACAGTACTGATCATGGACGGAGTATACAAGAATAGTAACCCCAATGGCTCAGTACTAGTAATTAAACGCTCTGGAACGGCAAATTCATGGATTACCTATAAGGCATATCCTGGAGATAAGCCAAAAATCCAGCACAATGGATGGAATGGAATTTCCATTGAGAATGGAGCCTCATATATTGAGGTAAATGGTCTGGAGGTTGCAGGGAACAATACCAATATAACCCTGAGTTATGCGTTGAGTCAGAAGTATAATACATCTAACCCACTGACGAGTGGAAACTGCATAAACACAGATGGACGAAAAAATGGTCGTTCCCACCACATACGTATTCTCAACAACAAGGTACATGATTGTGGTGGTGGGGGTATTTCAGTTATTGAATCGGACTATGTAACAGTGGACAACAACGAGGTATATAATAATGCCTGGTACTCACCATACGGGGCTAGTGGCATTTCACTGCTCAACAATTGGAATTATGATAATAACCAGAACTATAGGATGTATGTTACCAGAAACAAAGTCTACAACAATCAAATGTTTGTTCCCTGGTATTACAATGGAAAGTTCCAAGACGGTAATGGTATTATTGTTGATAAGTCACGAGATAATGGGTATCAAGGACGTACTTTGATTGCCAACAATATCTCATATAAAAATGGTGGTACGGGCATTCATACTTTTTCAAGCGACCATGTGGATATTGTCCACAACACAGTTTATCTGAATAACCAGACTAAGGAAATTACTCACGGGCAAATCATGAGTAATTATTCAGGTGATGTCAAGGTTATCAATAACATCATTTATGCTGCGCCTAACAAAACAATAAGTACGAATAATAAAAGTACCAACACTACTTTTAACTACAACCTCTACAACAACAATGGTTCTCGTGCAGTTTCTGTGGGACCTAACGATATTATGGCAGATCCACAATTTGTAAATGCCTCAGGTGGTGACTTTAGAATAAAGGGGACTAGTCGGGCCATCAATAATGGTTTTAAGTGGAATAATTTGAAAAATGATTATTTTGGTAAACCTCGTCCTGTTGGTGCTGGATATGATATTGGGGCACACGAATATCAGTAACCGTAATATTGTGTCCTGAAATCTACACCCAACAATCTACAACACATAGTTCTGTCAGGCTGAAGTCTAGAGTTATACAAAACAATAAGCCTACCTTTGAAAGTAGGCTTATTGTTTTTTGGCTAAATAATTAAACAGATATGATACAAGTATCCCAACAGAATTAATTATTGATGTTTTACTAGGCAAGAATTTCAGCCAAGTTATGTGTAATTAATCCTCTACTATTATTTACCAGTTATGGTATTAAATTAACTGGTAAGACAAAATCCTAATTTATTTAACTTAATTTATACAGAGGTTTTGTCCGGAATACGTTTTTTTAGCTTTGTCTCTTTTGCCAAATCTTGATGAGTAAAGTATTGTTTAACATGGTTGAAATAACTACTAGATTCATTTTTATCAATGATACCATTCACAACTAAACCTAATACGTTGTGACTTGATCTCTCTAGCATTTCTTGAGCGGCAGATGCACTGTTAGAATCAATTACCCCAGGTCGAGCGACTAACAAAATCCCATCAGTCATTTGGCTTATAGTCAAAGCATCGGCTGCCAAAAGCAAGGGAGGAGCATCAATAATTACAAAATCATATTTATATTGAGATGAAAAACTTTCAATTAGCGATGCCATCCGCTTTGAGTCAAGCAAAGCAAGTGGATTGGGAGGTCTAGAGCCAGCAGTTAAGACATCAAGATTATCCATTACTTTAGATAAAGCAACATCAAATTCAGTCTGACCTATAAGAACTTCACTCAAGCCATCTGCATTACTTACTTCCCACAGATGATGCTGAGAAGGAACTCGCATATCTGCATCTATTAGTAAAACTCGACGTCCTAATTGAGCGATCGCTGTTGCCAAATTAGCTGAAACTGTAGACTTGCCTTCTTTAGGAACTGCGCTAGTTACCACAATAGTTTTCAGCACTTTATCTGAACTCAGGAATTTCAGATTTGCTTGAATCATTCTGTACATTTCGCTAGTTAAAGAGTAAGGCGTATCTCTGACAGCAATTGTTTGATTTATTGATTCTGCGTTTGAATAACGGGAGCGAATCTTTTTAACAGACAAAGGCACAATGCCTAACAAAGTATATCTAAATATATCTCTGATTTCTTGAAGGGTTTTCAGAGATCTATCTCTCATACCTAGAACAAGAACTGTTGTAGTAGCCAAGAATAAACCGAACATTACTCCTAGCACTAAAACAATAATTTTTTTGCTTTCTACCGGCTTATCTGGCACTATAGCCTGAGCAATAATCCGCGAGCTGGCTGTATTTGTATTCTCAACTAACTGTAATTCTTGAACCTTTTTTAACAGAGTTTGATATGTTGATTCTGCGACTTCAACTTTTCGTTCTAACTCCCTCTGATTTTGTGCTAGTTGGGGTATGAGTTTAACGCGCTTTTCGTATATAGAACGGGAGTTATATAAAGAGGAGAGTCTTTTTGCTAAACCAATGCGCTGTATTTCTGACTGCAGAAAATTTTGGATCAGGTTTTGTCTTAGTTCTCCAATCTGTAATAGGTTCTGTGAAACTTCTGTTTTATTGCCAACAGTCTGACCAATTTGCTGTTGTAAGAGAGATTTTAAGCTAGCTTTCTTTGCTTCTAAGTTAACAACTACAGGGTTGTCATCTAGGAAACGGCTACGCTCAATTGCCAGCTGTCGGTCAGTTTCTTGAAGTTGTGCAAGAACTCCCTGCACTGCCGGTGACTGACTGATGGCACTCACAGCGATCGCTTCCTGAGAATTTAGCTCTACTTTCTGGCGCAGTTCATTGGTTTGGGCGTTTACCTCATCCAGCTGAGCCTTAACAGTATTCATCTCATTGTCTAGATTTCCAATAGTTGAAACAGCTGACTTTGTCTCCTCTGACAGGTCTGCTATCTGATACTTCTGTTTAAATATACGTAGTGCTACTTCTGTATTATTAACAACTTCTTGAGTTTTAGGAAGCTGCCTGGCAATAAATTGACGAGTTGCTGCCGCCTCAGAGCGATTTGTCAGAATATCATTATCTAAATAAAGACTCATTATTGTGTTGACCACTGCTGCTGATTGTTCGGGGTCAGGGCTGGTATAGCTAATTCGCAATACATCTGTTGCACTAACAATTTTCAGGGTCAAAGATTTCCGCAGCTTTTCTACTTCTAGAGGTTTACCTTCTTTATCTTTCAGTTGTAGCTTATCTATTGTCCTCTGCAATAAAGCAGGGGAAGAAATAACTTCTATCTGAGTGTTTATCGGATTTTGAGTTGCTAGCAGTGATTTTAAATCCCCTGCATCTCCTCCTTCTGTATTACTAGGCAAAAGGCTAGATCCTACTACTTTAAAAGAAGGAATTCTAAATAATAGTTTTCCTTCGGCTTCATAGGATGGCTTCATAAATTGTGTAGCTATAGCACTGAGAATAACTGTAGCTGTAAATATCGCAGCAGCAGGTAGCCACCATCGTTTCAATATGAATAGGTAACGACTGAGGTCTAAATCAATAGATTCTCTAGATTCCGTAGATTTTTCTGACATAAATCTTCCCAAATACAGATATTAAGTAAGAAACTAAAAAAGACTTAGAGAATGCACAAACCACTGCAATTGACAAGAATGATGCGATTTGACAATATGACAATAGTATAGACTATCTAAGTTATAAATTTAGTTCCCATTGTCGCACAACAATGCCAACTAGCTTTGCCAAATCTTATCATAAGCCTCTAACAATTTCGGAGCTTGATATTGCCATTCAAGAATCTTCTCCATTCTCAGTCGTCCCTCGGCTCCTATCTTTTCTCTTAGTTCAGGAGAATCTAGAAGCTCTAGAATTTTCTCAGCAAATTCAACCTCATCATTAGGCTTTGCATAAAGAGATGCTTCCTGTGCAGAACGTCTTCCCTCTCGCAAATCAAACTGGACAATTGCTTTTCCCATCGCCATGTATTCGAGGATTTTATTCATGGTGCAGTTTTCGTTATAAGCAGATGTTGGGGAGGGTTCTACACAAACGTCACAACTGGAAAGCCTTTCTAAAAGTTCCTCCCCTTGCTTAAACCCTGTAAATTCTACAAACTCACTCACTCCTAACTCTCTGGATAAAACTTTAAGTTTTTCGGCTGCTGGTCCACTACCAATCAACATAAAGTGAATATCTTGGCGATTTTTTTTCTGGGTAATATAATATACTATTCTCAGAAGATAATCAATTCCCTCTGGTTCACCCATGACACCCATATATCCTATCAAGTGCTTCTTACCTCTACGATAATTCGGATTTGGGGGCATTCGGTGAAAACGGGAAAGGTCAGGCGCACTACGAACTACAAAGACCTTCTCCGGTTTCTTGTGCCCACGGGTAAGAGCTACCTCTCGGTGCGACTCGTTCGTTGAAATTACTATGTCTGCTGTGGCATAGGTCAAGCGTTCAGCCCAGCATAATCCATGATAAAAAATATCCCGCCGTTGATACTTAGCTTCATACATCTCCGGACTGAGGTCATGATGATCAAAGATAACCCAGATGCGATGAAATAATTTAAACCATACCGCTACTAAAAAAAGTAAATCCGGCGGATTACAAATATGGATAACATCAAAACCCCGCTCTCGCCATACCCGTTGAGCTAGACGGAATTGCCAATTAATCGCCCAACTATACTCTCGAAGATAACCAAGAACAGAACTTTCTTCTGGTGGTAGAGGATGACGGTAAATGTGAATTTTCTCAATAATCTCGTAAGATTTCTCAAACCCATTACCTGTTGGTGAAATTACGCTAACTTCATACCCAGCTTTTTGCAAAGTAGTTGCTTCCATCCATACCCGCCGATCAAAGGGAACTGGCAGATTTTCAACGATAATTAGTACTTTTTTAGGTAATGCCATAATAATCTCAACTATTAATCAGTTTAGTAAAACACTGACTTGTCAATTCTAAAATCTGCCTTTTTTGGGTAAATTTTAGTCATACCTGGTGAAACTGGGCTGAATAAACCGCAGGTCTGCATTTTTATAGTTTTCTGTTTTGCAGTTGCTAGATTTATCATTTCAACTTAACACTGAACGATATAAATCAAGAAAAGAAATCCAGTGATTTTTGATATCAAGATGAAAAACACTTTTTCTCGCTTTAGATCCTAGAGAGAGCCTCAAATCCTCATTTTCAATCAAAGACCTAATAGCATCTGATAGCTGCTCAACACTTCCTGGATTAACAATTAATCCATTTTCAGATTGAGTAACTATCTCAGGTATGCCTCCTACTGGTGTAACTATGACTGGTAATTCCCAAGCCATTGCCTCTAGCATTGCTAGTGGGAGACCTTCGTTATAAGAGGGCAACACAAAAACATCTGCCTTACTTAAAAGAATATCACGTTCATCTGACCCTATCCAACCAGGCAATTGTATATAGTTTTGTAGATTTAAAGTCGTAATTAAATTGCGTGCCTCTTCTATGTCTCCATCTCCTGCCATAATCAGACTTGATCTGGTTTTATATTCAGTAGGCAAAAAAGAAAAAGCTTTGATCAAATCAAATGCTCCTTTCCGTTGACCAATTCGTCCTAAAAAAAGTAAGTTAACTTTTGCAGAAACTGAACGGTGTGGAACTTCAGGAGGAAATTTTACTGGATTGTAAAAAACTACAACTTGTTCAGGTTTAAGACCAAGATTTTCTATATAGAAACTTTTCCAACTTTCCGATAATACAATTAAGCGTTGACACTTACAAAATATCCAACTTAGCAATTTCTGTATCCAGTTAGCAAGTCCAGCATAGAAAAGATGAAATTGACTACCATGAGCGTGTAGAATTATCGGTTTGTTAAATAGCCAAGCTAAAAGTGTCATAATTGCTTGCCGTAAAACACTGCCGCGTTGTGAAATTTCAAGTTGAACAATATCAACTTCTTCTGCTCTTAATATCCATATAAATTTCCATATAGCTTTCAAAAACACCATTGTTTTCAGTGCTATAGATCCGTCTTCATGAGTGATAATATGATATATCTGAATTTCAGAAGGAGCATATTCTAAAAAAAGCTTCTCATAACCAGAAATGCCACCCTGTTGGAGTAAACTAGGACCTAACATGATAATCTTGAGAGTATTAGTTCGGGACATAGGCTGTAATTTTGAAATAAGTTGGTATATCTTTGATTAATATATCACCGAAATAATCACAGTTTATTGTTTGATTTTCTCTGAGTCAAATCGATGCGTAACTTACTTCAACATATTAGTACATCTGTAGGTAGAGTATCTACGCCTAAAATATTTTCAATAAAAATACGATTATTTTTTGGTTAATTTGAGGTAAAAATATATTGGTTTACAGCTTTATGAATTTAACTCTATCTGTACATAATTTTTGTAAAACTTACAAAAATATTTTGTTTGAGTTAAAATTTATTAATCAATAAATTTATATTTAAATCACTCCATCTTCTCTACAACTCTATATTGATTCTAGTTTTAGAGATTCGCGTGCGTAGTAAAGTTGACTTGACAATATCGCTGCTACATAAAGTACCCATTCCATACTATTTTGAACTAGCAATGTACTTTCAGTTAGATTTGAAAGAATCATAAATGTAAGATAAACTAAGAGCCATATACTTTCGGATGTTTGATTCCGCCGGATTAAATATATCGCTTTAAATAAATTAATAACGAACCCAATTATAAAAACCAAGAATCCTAATAGACCCAATGATAGCCAAAGATCCAGAAACCCATTATGAGCATTAGGAGCGTCCCATTGTACCGTTTGTAAAACAATAGAAGATTCACTACTCTGCTCCCAGAATACTCCATAGCCATATCCTAACCATGGTTTTTTTCCAATCATCTCCAATACAACAGGCCATAATTCTGCGCGTCCGGTGAGTGTTGCGTCTTTACCTACTAAGCCTAAAATCGAATCACCTTGTGAGATGAACCAGTAATAAAAAGCTATACTCAATGTTGATATAAACGTCAGAAAAGGTATAAATACTTTGTATTCTAAATGTAAAATTCGACAATACACAATAAAAGCTACTGTGATGATTATAAAATTTAATAGTGATGTTGCTGATTGGGATAATAATATAAGTACTCCAGAAGTAATATAGCCAAGCCATAAAACCCAACGATTTTCTTTACCAGTAATGGCAAGGAATAAAAATATTGCCGCACTAAGTACAAATCTCTTGCCCAGAACATTTTTGGTTGGGAATATTCCTCTCCAACTATTAAATGCAGGATCGATTCCAATTTGTGGTAAAAATATAACAAATAATAAACACATTACTATTGAGACGGCAAGCATATATGCACATAGCTTTAGCTGCTGTTTTAAGGTGTAGCGTGAAGCTAAATAAAGTCCAAAGATAGTTGTTCCTGACAGACCAATGACGCGACGCACGGTAATGTCTGGATCTAAGGACCAAAAAATAGAAAGTGCAGAAACTCCAATCAGCAACCAAATAAACTTATCTTTGCTAAAAGCATAAGTAACTTTCTTCCAACGTAGAGCAATCAATGAAAGGCTGACTATATATGTAAGAGTATAAAGTAATCGAAATGTAATTCTATCTCCTTCTTTTACAGTAAAGCCATCAGTCAAAAAACCATCTAGCGGGGTTCCTGAATATAGCATCAAGGAAGTAAATGTAAATATTTGTTCAGCAGAAATTAAAAATTTCCTCATTTTTTATAACTTATAATATTTATTATTGTGTATACATACAAAAAATATATTAAGCAAGTCAGAAATTCGTGGTTGATAGTCTCAGTTTATTTGGGCAAATACTTTTTTATTCGATGAGTTATTATTATGTTCGTTAAATGCCGATTAAGTAAGTATATTTTTACTAATGTATAATTTTCATGGTTTTTTGATAAACTTCCACGGTTTGAACAGCAATATTTGACCAATTTAAATCTTGCTGGCAACGAGCTAGTGCCGCAGTTTGCATTTTTTGTTGTAAGTCGCGATCGCTTAACAAACAAACGATGGCATCAGATAGGGCTTGAGCATCACGTGGTGGAACTAATAACCCATCCTTTTTATGCTGAACTATCTCACTCAATCCCCCTATATCAGAAGCTACAACCAGCGTTCCCATTCCATAAGATAAAGCTGCTACACCACTTTGAGACGCTTCAATGTATGGTAGAACTGTTAGTGTGCTACGTTGAAATAGATTACCTACTTCTTCAAGAGAGATTAGTCTATTGATAATCTCGTAGCGGTTCTCATCATAACCATTAGGGAAATACTGGTTGATATTTTCTCCTTTTCCAGCAATAATCAGCTTGACTTGAGGTACACGTTCAGCAATTAAGGGCATAGCCTCAAGCAAATATTTCAATCCTTTATAGGGCCAGATGCGTCCAAAAAATAGCAATGTATTTGGATCGCGAGGCTGATTATTGCGATCGCCCCGGCGCTTATACAGACTGCCAAGTTCACCATGTGGTATGACATTGACTCGCCCTTCAGGTAAATTAAATTTTTCAATTAGAATCTTTTTTAGTTGATCAGTATGGACAATCAATTGTTGGGAACGATAGAAGGCAATACGCCGAGTATACTCTGAACCAAATACAGCCACCTTATCTCCTGGGTGACGGAATACATCGTGGATGGTTGTTACTAGTGGTGGCATCCTGTTGAGTAACAACGTCCAATCATACCAAGGATCGTTAGTTTCTTGCACATGTAAAACATCTGGCTGTATGTCTTTGATAATACGCATCATAGCGTTCATAGACAACACATTACGCGGGTCGCGAATCCGTGGTTTGTTAAAGCTAATGACACGGATACTGGGATCAAACGCATCACCGCATACATCTGAGAGTTTTTTCGGGTGAATTACCGTTAAATCAACATATTTAGCCAGACTATTTGCTAATTCAATGGTGTAGTCTTCAAAGCCAAAATGTAATAGGGCAACTTTAATCATAATTTAAATTATATTCTTACTTATAAAACTTTGGATTGTTTGTCTGTAGAATTTTAGATTGAACAATTAATGTTCTCTTAAAAGTTTCATCCATAAAAAACGAAACCCACCAAACGCACGAATACCTAAATAAATCACAAATAAACCATAGGTACAAGTTGCAATAAGTAAAGTGAATACAAAGTCTAAGTTAATTTTTTGCAATAATATAAATATGGGTAACATTAAAACACTTATTATCAATGGTCGGCGCATAATTCGCCATAAGTTTAATGAAAATAAGCGAGTATAGGTGAAATAAATATACTGGCTAAAACCCAGAATAGTCATTAACAATACCATTAAAGCTGCACCTAGTAACTGATATCGGGAAACTAATACCACACCTCCCAAGCTTCCGAATATAGTAGTAATGACCACTTCACGTAGGTTAACTATCTCAAAACCATTGGCTACCAGTAGATATGAAAGTGAGCGGATGAAGGGCAAAAAAACCAGTGATATAGCACTTAGGCGAAGGGCTAGATTTGCTTGAGCAAAGCTAGAATCATAGACAAAAATTAGTAAATCTTTGCTAAAAAATAACAATCCCAAAAATAAGGGCAATGCCATAATTAGTAGGATTTGAATAATAGTTTCTGCTGTCTGCTTCTGTTTTCCCCTTCCTTGGTCTACTGCCTTTGAAAATCTTGGAAACATTGCTAAAATCATACTGTTAGCAATAATCGAAAAGGGTTGTAGTAATTGTGCTATTCCACCAAATAGACCTACTAAAAACTCATTTCCTAACAATGAAAGAATCAAAATTTGAATTCGTCCAGTGACTACAGCTATTGCTTCAATAGCAAAAAATGTACGCGCACTTTTGATTGTATTAATTACAAAGTTTCCATCAATCTGCCATTGGATTTTAACTAATCGTCTAATAAAAATCCATTCAATTATTAGAATTAGTGTTTCTGACAAAAATAGGATCGCTCCCAAATATCCAATTCCGTATTTTAGTTGCATCGCCCAAATCATTATTATTAGGCGTATTACATACACTGGAACTGTAGCTATGGCAATAAGATGCATCTTCTCTTGAGCTTGAAAAACTGCCTCCGTTATGTTGGAAAGTGCAAAGGGAATGATCGTTAAACCCATTATGTAGCAAAGAGTAGAGGTTGTGGAACTATAGGGAAGTAAAAAGACTACAATCACTAATGCCCCATAACTGAAGAAACTAAATATTAACTGCAACCAGGTACCACTCATTAAGTAAACTGGTGTTTTTTCTGGCTCACGTGCTAGTTCTCTAGTGAACAATGTCTTTAGCCCTTGTGAAGCAATGCCCACAAAGATAAAATAGTAGCTATAGGCTAGTAGATACTGCCCTAAAGCCTCAGCTCCTAAAGTTCGAGCAATAGCAGCGGTTAATACAAAGGCCGTAATGCTTTGTGCTAACCGATTGACTATCATTGATAAGGAATTACTTATAAATTTGTACTTTTCTGCCATTCTTAAAATTATTAATTCAGCTTAATTCGTTTTAAATCACTAAATACCCATGTATTTCATAAACTGATCTTTTTGGATATGGATGGATGTATCTTCAGAAGTTTTTATACTTGATTCCATGCATAAATCATTTGTACTTTCGGACTATTACAAAACTAGAAAAAGCTCACTTTAATCCGCAAGAAATTACACTGCAAGTTGCAATAATCATATCAACACGTAACTATTATAGTTCTTACTGTCTTTTCTAATTTTGTTTTTTTGTTTGACCTTAGCTCAACCTTATCCAAAATTAGTAACCAGGTTTTCTTGATCCGACAAAAAACCTAGTTTGGTAGCAAAAACTTTTTCCATGTTAATGCTTATCATTGAATTTTATTAAAATAAAACTGCCGGATCACTAAGGTTTTACGATGAATATTGATGCCTTCAAGAAAAATTGAGAAAGTCGATCAAATTTAAAGCTTAGTAGGCACCTTCTTTTTTCAAAACCACCATAACTGTTTTGAGCAAAATTTCAAAGTCCAACCCAAGAGACCAATTTTCAATGTAGTTCAGATCAAGATTTATCACTTGTTCAAAATCTACAATGTCTGAACGACCTGAGACTTGCCAAAGACCTGTAATACCAGGTAAAACTTCATGTCTAATAAAATGATGTTCAGAAAACTTGTCTACATCTCTAGTAGGTAACGGACGGGGGCCTACTATACTCATTTCTCCAAAGATAACGTTAAAAAGTTGAGGTAATTCGTCTAAACTATAACGCCGAAGAAATTTTCCAACGCGAGTAATACGAGGGTCATCTTTTATTTTAAAGATAATCCCATCTTTCGTTTCATTTAAAGCTTCTAATTCTTTCTGTAATTTTTCTGCATCAGACCTCATAGTTCTGAATTTCCATACTTTGAATTGTTGCCCATGTAGACCTATACGGGTTTGCCTGTAAAATACTGTTCCAGGAGAGTCCAGTTTTATAGCTATAGCTATAGCTATATAAATCGGAAATGATAACATTACAAATAAAGTTGCAAAACAGAAATCACAAGTACGTTTTATCCAAAAATCCTTACCTGTAATTATCGGACAATCCAAACTCAGACAAGGCATTCCACCTATTTTATTAAATTCTATGTTTTTATAAATTGGTTTTAATTCCATCGGTAAAATATGTACTTGAATACCAGATGCTTGAAATAACCAGCATAAAAACATTCTATTTTTTAGAGCATCCCAAGATATAAAAACCTCTGTTACACCTAATTCATTGAGTTGATTCAATGTTTTTTGACGCTGATATCTGTCTAATGAATTAGCATGAGCAGTTCCAGATACAATATAGTGCTTTTCTTTTTTAATAAAGCTAGCAATCTGCTCATGGTCTTGAGGATCACAAATAATGAAGACAGAAGAACGAACTATTTTTTTCTGCTTACGGAGATATTCTAAAGTAATATTTACACCATATCTTCCAGTACAAATAAATAATATACTTAGAAGCCAAGATAACAATATTAATTTTGGGCGTGTAATATCAACAACCGGTTGATACAAAAAACAAGCAAATATTATTAGTCCATGAGCAAAACTTAGCGATTTAATAATGTTCAAGTAGTCATAGCGTTTTTGACCTTCCCTATAAATACCTTCTATAGCTAGCGATCCTATTTGAATACCAATAGTTATTAAAATCGGTAAGTAATGACTAGGTAGATCCCAAGAAAAATTACCATAAAAAGATTTGTATCCAGCAAAAATCCAAGCTAAGGATAAAAGGGTATAGTCTACCAGAAACAATGTTATTAATCTCAACCACCATGAACCTTTGCGTACCCTTACAGATGCAGATGCACGTAAATCCAAAGGTACTTCACTGAATTTATTTGTTGTAATGCTTTGATTACTCATACTGAGGAACACTTGGTATATGTAAAATTTGATGAAATTTGCTCAAAACTTAATATTAAGACAAGTGAGATATCCCACCTTTTTATTTCAAAGAAACCTGTTCTTTGTAGCCTAAATATTATTAACTATTTTGTTCGGAGTAACTTTAATTTCTCTATCAAAAGCATATTCCAGGATCGGTTTGAGGAAATTTACTACCCAGATATTTAGCTTTTGTTGCAGGTCAAGATTCAGTTTAGTCTGGATATTTTGAGCTTTGAGTGTAAGAAAATGATTTTTTGGTAAGTTAACTTCTTGTAATTTAATAAAATTCCTGACATGACATTAATAATTAAATAGGTCAGGTAAAAATATTAGGATTTTGAAAGGGCGTAACAGTTGAACTGAGTTATTACAGTTCCATTGCAGAGTTTTACTTCTATGAGACAATTATGTTCCTTCGGGAACTACTGTAGCATATCTAGCTAAATGAATTTAGCTTTGCTTAGAAGTTCTCTGTTTTTTACGCATAATTACTTAATTAACAATACTTACATACATAACATATAACTAAACGCATCAAAAGTTTGGATATTGTTACAAAACTTTACAAAAATTATTTCTTGCTTGAACTTGTGTCAAGTCTCATGGTTATCTTTAGAGAATTTTGTAACAGATTAACGGCAATAAATTCTAATAAATGAACAAAATCTATCTGTGAGTCTTGTTATATCTGCATTTATAGATAGTTTCACCTTCTAAGCCTTTTTTCCTACATTATCTTTATTGCCAATGATATGTTTTTATGGAGACCTGATTTGAGGATGGTAGCATCAAGTAAAAAATATTACGCCACTTTGTATGAAGGAAATCGCTAAAATAGCTTAAAACATGTACTTTTAATCTCCTTATGTTCTTACATTTCAACTCGGATTGCTATAGTCCTGAGTCGCCAGTTCCTCTCTGATGTGTTTTTAGTATATGCAGCTAATGACCCCTACTTAATTATTTAAACAAATCATAATCATGACTTCACACTATTTTTACATATAAAGAAACACAATGAAGATTCGGTAATAATTATTTTTCACTCTAACAAATTCCTATAAAAAAAGATAAAGTTTTATCAGTATTAATTTCCGTAAATTTATATCTTGTAAAGCAAAAAAGTTTAATTTGTTAACTAAAATGAAAGGTGTAAAAAGTGCCGATCTATTGCTATACCTAAAAAAACGAATAATGATATTTTTACTTTAATTGGTATTTAAAAGTTACCGCTTTAAATTAAATGTTTGTTAAAAATGGCGATCGTTATGTTAAGTACAAATCGATTATCTACAGATTTAAATACAAATTATATTTGAAAATTTATATGATTTGCCTGTGTACGAAAGCCTAGAAACTTTTGGCCCAGCGTCTCACCTTCAAAGCGAAGCTAGGTTGTGTTTATGCAATTTCGGACTTCTATGCTGAAATACTTAATGTATAGCCTCGTATAAGATTTGATATAAACGCATATACAATAAAGAATAAATAAATTAAAACAATGGCATCTCCTTATGGAGTTGGTACATAGAAAATGCAGATAAATAGCCAAATTTCAGAATATAAGCAAAATATTCCCTTAAACACCTTAACTAATATCCTCGATACTCAAGTTATACAGGAATGGAATGATACTGAAGTAGATCATCATCAGGATTTGTGCATCCATCAAATGTTTGAGATGCAAGTTGAGCGATCGCCCCAGTCCATTGCTGTAATGTTTGAAAATACACAACTTACTTATTGGCAGCTAAATCAGCAGGCTAATCAACTAGCACATCACCTACGTGCTTTAGGCGTTGGTCCTGAAGTACTTGTGGGCATTTGCCTAGAGCGCTCCTTGGAGATGATAGTAGGACTACTGGGAATTCTCAAAGCTGGAGGTGCTTACGTACCTTTAGATCCGGCATATCCCTCAGAGCGTTTAGCCTTCATATTGAAAGATACTCAGACACCAGTATTGTTAACCCAAGAAAAATTGCTCAAGAACTTGCCACCGCATGAAGCACAGGTGGTTTGTCTCGATTCAAATTGGCAAGGAAATATTCAAAACAGTCAAGAAAATCCTGTAAATAAAACGACAGATGATAATCTTATCTACGTAATTTACACATCTGGTTCTACAGGACAGCCCAAAGGTGTTATGATCCCTCACCGTGGTATCCGCAACCAACTCTACTGGCGGCAAACAACCTTTAGATTAACTCAGGCAGATAAGGTTTTATTGACTATTTCTTTTAGCTTCGATCCCTCAGTGTGGCAGATATTCTGGCCATTGTGCTTTGGAGGGCAATTGATCGTGGCTCGCCCTGGTGGACATCAAGACACTGCATACCTTGTGAAGGTCATTACTGAGCAGCAAATCACTGTCTTGGCCTTAGTACCTTCTATACTGCGTGTCTTACTAGAAGAAAAGGGAATTGAGAATTGCTCATTTCTGAGGCATATTACCTGTGGTGGTGAAGCTTTGCCTGGCGAACTAATAGAACGCTTTTTTGCCAAACTGGATTTGGACAATGTTCTCCACAATTGCTATGGCCCGACAGAAGCCTCTATTGATACCACTTTCTGGACTTGTCAGCGCGGCACTAATTCTACCATTGCTCCCATAGGTCGCCCCGTGGCCAATGCAGAGATTCACATCCTTGATGAAAATTTGCAGCCTGTGCCTGTTGGTGAATCAGGTGAACTGCACATTGGTGGTATTGGTTTGGCGCGAGGCTATCTTAACCGTCCAGAATTGACCATAGATAAGTTTATTTTCAATCCTTTTAGCTCTGAACCTGGGTCACGTCTTTACAAAACTGGGGACTTGGCACGTTACTTAAGCGATGGGAATATCGAGTTTATTGGTCGCATTGACTACCAAGTCAAGATTCGTGGCTTCCGAATTGAATTGGGAGAAATTGAAGCCATATTAGACCAACATCCTGCACTGACACAGACTCTCGTCATTGCTAGAGAGGATATTAATGGTGACAAACAACTTGTGGCTTATGTTGTTGCCAATGCAGAGCAAATTCCTAGTCGAGTTGAATTACGTCGTTTTTTGCAAAGTCAGCTACCTGAATATATGGTGCCTGCTTACTTTGTATTTTTGGACACCTTACCATTAAACCCTAATGGTAAAATAGACCGCCATGCTTTACCTGCACCCGATTTATCAAGACAAGAATCGGAAGTTACCTTTATTGCTCCTCGTAATGAAGTGGAGCGCAAGATAACACAGATTTGGGAACAGATTTTAGGTGTCCAACCCATTGGCGTAAAGGATAACTTCTTTGAGATAGGAGGAAACTCCATCTTGGCAGTAAAACTATTTTGGCAAATTGAGAAGATATTTAGTAAAAATCTTCCTCTTGCTATTCTCTTTCAGTCTGGGACTGTAGAGGCTCTAGCCAAAATAATCTGTCAAGAAGAAGATTTAGCAATAAACTTGGCTTCAGTAAATACCTTAGACAAATCAAAATCTAGCTGGTCATCCCTGGTAGAAATTCAACCCTATGGTTCCAAGCCACCTTTTTTCTGTATTCACGGACTCGGTGGAGAAGTCTTGTGTTTCCGTGAATTAGTATTGCATTTGGGGTTAGACCAACCATTCTATGGACTACAGCCACAAGGACTAGATGGAAAACAGCCCTTGTATACGCGGATAGAAGACATGGCAACTCATTACATTCAAGAAATCCAGACCATTCAACCCAATGGGCCTTATTTTCTGGGAGGTTATTCTTTTGGGGGTGTAGTTGCTTTTGAGATGGCTAGGCAACTCCAGGAGCAAGGTCAACAAGTTGGTATTTTAGTTATGCTTGATAGTTGCCGTCCAGGTTATAGTTGGCGGGCACCATTTATGAAGCGAGTTTTTTTGCATTTAAATAATATAGCTCAACAAGGACCTGTCTACTTTTGGCAAAGACTTGTGAAATGGATTTATTGGAGTACGCAGCGTCTCGAAAAGACATATCAGCGTTACTTGCAAGGGATAATTGATTTCCCTGCAAATGACAACCACTTAAAGATTATGGATGCTAACACTCAAGCCATCAGTGAATATATCTTTTCACCTTACCTTGGTCGAGCTGTTCTCTTGCGAACAGACGATCAGAGTCGGGACGATACTATAGGGACACAATACGATCCTCAATTCGGCTGGGGCGACCTAGTTGCTGGAGGATTAGATATCCATTACATTTCTGGATCTCACCATAACCTATTTAATGAACCGCATGTACAGGTGTTAGCCGAAACATTGAGAAATTGCTTAATCCAAGCGCAGTCTCCAAATAATTAATTTGACAACCTACTACCTTTGCAAGAGAAGTCTAGTAATTTTGGATTTTGAATCGGGATCAAATAAAGCATTATAAAATCAAAGAAACAAGTGCCAAAATCGGCTTAACTCTTCGACTTATAGAGCAAATTTCACGTTTGTGAGATACAAAAATACTCCACTGCTGCGATCGCTCACCTTCACACCACTTGCTTCTTGGCAATTGAGAACCGCTATATCTAGATTTTGGGAGTCTCAACTCAGTAATGCTGGGTAATTTTGTCGTTTTTTAGTCTAAACACAAATTGGGAGAATAACGGAAAAATTGCTTGTTAGTGGTAACTAGGATGAGATAATTATTCTGTGGAACGGGAATACTGGTCGCAGTCCAATAACCAAAAGACCTGACCAATTTAATATGCGATGAATCTTGCTAGTGCCACTGATTGAACAGAGGTATTTATTGTGGCACTGTAGGCTTGGATGACTGTCGTTTTTTATTTATGTTGGTAAACAATCCACAATCTACTGATGCTATATAGACGGTTTGGACGCACAGAATTACAGATGCCAGTGTTTTCCTGCGGTGGCATGAGATATCAGTTTAAGTGGCAGGATGTCCCCAATAATGAAATTCCTGCTGATAACCAGGCAAATCTGGAAGCGACGATTAGAAGGGCGGTGGAGGTTGGGATTAATCATATTGAAACTGCTCGTGGTTATGGCACTTCCGAAATGCAATTGGGAAGAGTTCTACCCCAGCTTCCCCGTGAAAAGTTGATTGTTCAAACCAAAATCAGTCCCAAGGAAGATGCGAAAGAATTCCGCGAGACATTTGAACAATCCTTGAAAAATCTTCAGCTAGATTATGTCGATCTACTGGGATTGCACGGTATCAACCATACTGAGTCATTAGACTATAGCATCCGTCCCGGTGGTTGCTTGGAAGTAGCACAGCAGTTGCAAGCAGAAGGAAAAGTTAGATTTATTGGTTTTTCCACACACGGATCAACAGATATAATTGTGCAGACAATTAATACCAATCTATTTGATTACGTGAACCTGCACTGGTACTACATTAATCAATGGAATTGGGCGGCAATTGAAGCAGCTAAACGCCACGATATGGGGGTGTTTATCATTAGTCCATCTAATAAAGGAGGTTTGTTGTATGAACCTCCACAAAAATTAGTGAATCTTTGCGCTCCTTTGAGTCCAATGGTGTTTAATGATTTGTTTTGTTTGAGTCATCAAGAGGTGCATACTCTGAGTGTGGGAGCAGCAAAACCACAAGATTTTGATGAACACCTGAAGACTTTAGAATTAGTAGATCGGGCATCAGAAATTTTGCCGCCCATCTTAGCAAGGTTGGAAGAAGAAGCGATCGCTACTTTGGGAGAAGATTGGGTAAAATCCTGGGAAACAAATCTACCAACTTACGAGCAAACCCCTGGTGAGGTCAACATTCGGGTGATTTTGTGGCTGCGGAATTTAGCGATCGCCTACGACCTGGTAGATTATGGCAAAATGCGCTACAACCTACTTGGTGAGGGCGGTCACTGGTTTCCTGGTAATAAAGCGGATCGGCTAGAGGAATTAAACTTGCAGCAATGTCTTGCCCGCAATCCTCATGCCGATAAAATCCCCCAATTTCTGGAGCAAGCGCATCAGATGTTGGCGGGTGAAGCGGTCAAACGTCTATCTAAGACTTGACGAATAGGGAATTAGGAATTGGAAATTGGGCGAGAAATAACTCCTAACTCCTGTACAGACGCGATTAATCGCGTCTCCTAACTCCTCAACGATCGCTAGTCAGATTTTTTCGTATCTGCTGATTTAGTTGCCTTCGGTACCACTAGCACTTTGTCAACGCGGTTCCCATCCATATCCATCACTTCAATTCGCATACTTTGCCATTCAAAATGATCTGCGGCGGCAGGAATACGACCTAAATGGGTGATGACAAAACCGCCCAAGGTTTGATAACTGCCGCGTTCCTCGGATTCCCACTCTTCCATACCAAAAAGTTCTAAAAACTCCTCTACAGGTAACATCCCATCCAAAAGCCAGGAACCATCTTCGCGTTGCACAGCTTGGGGTTGATCCTGTCCATCTGTTGAAGGAACATCACCTACGATTTCGCTCATGATGTCGTTGAGAGTAACTAATCCTTGTATTACGCCGTATTCATCCACTACTAGTGCCATGTGAGTAATGGTTTGCTTGAACAATTCCAAAACTTTTAATCCACGGGTACTTTCTGGCACGAATACGGGCTGTCGCAAGCCCACTGTTAAGTCTAGCGCTTCTCCTCGGAAACTCCTGGCTAATAAGTCGGTGACAGGTATTACACCCAGCACGTTGTCAAGTCCCGCCTGACAAACTGGATAGCGAGAATAGGCACTATCAACCATTTTTTGGCGATTTTCTTCGGCAGTGTCTTCTAAATCTAACCAGACGATATCGGGACGGGGTGTCATTAAGTAGCTGACGGGGCGATCGCCTAAACGAAAGACTCGCTCTACCATATCCTGTTCGGCTTCCTCAAAGGTTCCCGCCTCAGTGCCTTGCTCAATTAAGATTTTTATTTCTTCTTCGGTGACTTGCGGCTCAGTAGAAGCTGTAATTCCCAGCACTCGTAAGATCAAATCTGTAGAAGCACTTAAGAGATATACCATTGGCGAAGCGATCGCTGATAAGGCACGCATTGGAATAGCTACAGTCGAGGCAATTCTTTCTGGGTTGTTTAATGCCAGACGCTTTGGTACTAATTCGCCAACAATGAGTGACAAATAGGTAATGATCAAAACCACTACTCCAAAAGATATCGGTTCACTATAAGGTGCTAAAAAGGGTACAAGTTTTACATAGACTGCCAGTCGGTTGGCAATTGTTGCTCCTCCAAAAGCACCAGTTAGGATACCGATCAGGGAAATACCCACTTGAACAGTTGACAGGAAATGATTTGGAGACTCCGCTAATTTCAATGCTGCCATTGCCTTGGCATCTCCTTGATTGGCAAGCTGCTGTAGCCTGACTTTCCGGGCTGAGACAATCGCCATCTCAGACATAGAAAACACGCCGTTGGCAATAATTAGCACCAAAATGATTAAAATTTCAAAAGTGATGGAGGACATGTTTAAAATTGCCGCTTATCAGAGCGAATGTAGCTCAATACCTAGTATCTAGTATTAAAGGTGCTTCTATAAATGCTTTGACTGTACAAAAAGTAGTAGTTATAGTTCTTAAGTCTATTAGTTGCGGTGCATTATTCTTCCACCCAAAGAATAAGAAGGTTGTCAATACTTTTAGAATAGTTGACATAAACTGCCTCAAAATTTTCTGACTCACAAAGACTCCCACCGCTAGTAGTACTTATGTCATTTTCTTCTATTGTGCGTGCCTTAGCGCGATCGCCGCTCACCACTGAATTTATTTCTAAGCTAAACCGACAACAAGAATTGCGGTTAAATGGCATTTCTCGATTGCCCAAGGGTTTGGTTGCTTCGGCATTAGCCCAGTCTCAGGGTAAGAATTTGTTCGTAGTTTGCGCCACACTGGAAGAAGCTGGACGAGTTTATGCACAACTGGAGGCAATGGGATGGCAAACAGTACATTTTTATCCCACCTCCGAGGCTTCTCCCTACGAACCTTTTGACCCGGAAACTGAGATGAGTTGGGGGCAAATGCAGGTATTGGCGGATTTAAGTATGGGGAATGGGGAATGGGGAATGGGGAATGGGGAAGAAAACCAGATTCCAATTCCTAATTCTCAGTTACCCAAGATGGCAATTGTGGCTACTCAAGGGGCACTGCAACCACATTTGCCACCACCAGAAGCTTTTGGGGAATTCTGTCTTACCCTAAAGCGGGGGATGGAATTAGACTTAAATGCCTTCAGTGAGAAAATCACGATTCTGGGGTATGAACGAGTACCTCTGGTGGAAATGGAAGGACAATGGAGCCGACGGGGTGATATTGTTGATGTTTTCCCAGTTTCATCTGAGTTTCCAGTCAGGTTGGAATGGTTTGGCGATGAAATCGAGCAAATGCGGGAATTTGACCCTGCAACCCAACGTTCCGCACTCGATAAAGTTGACCAGTTAATTCTTACCCCCACTAGCTTTGCTCCTATCGTCATGGCGGCACTGAAGAGTGCTGAGTTGCGAGTGGTGAGTGCTGAGTTAAATCCTGACTCTGAACTTAGCACTGAAAACTCATCATTGTTGGAGGGTAGTCGTCGCTTTTTGGGGTTGGCTTTTGAGCAACCAGCATCTCTGCTAAATTACCTATCAGAAAATACCTTGATTGCTATTGATGAGCCAGAACAGTGCCATGCTCATAGCGATCGCTGGGTCGAAAATGCTGAGGAACAATGGGGAGTAGGGAATAGGGAACTGGGAATAGGGAATGGGGAGGAATCTACCCCCACTCCCCTAACATTGCCGAAAATTCACCGATCGTTTGATGAGTGTTTGGCTGACATTGCCAAATTTAAAACACTATATTTATCGGAACTGTCAGAGGAAAATAGTGGGATCAATCTTTCAAGCCGATCGCTTCCAGTCACGCCACACCAGTTTGCTAAACTAGCTGAAACCATCCGTCAAGAACGCGATCGCAATTTCTCAATCTGGCTACTTTCTGCTCAACCTTCGCGTTCTGTATCGCTGTTGCAAGAACATGATTGTCCAGCCCAGTTTATCCCCAATCCCCGCGACTACCAAGCGATAGATAAGCTGCAAATTAACCATATTCCTATAGCCCTAAAATATTCTGGTCTTGCGGAACTGGAAGGTTTTATTCTGCCAACATACCGAATAGTAATCGTTACAGATCGGGAATTTTTTGGGCAGCATTCCTTGGCGACTCCCGGCTATATCCGCAAGCGCCACAAAGCTACTTCTAAACAAGTTGATCCCAATAAGCTCCGTCCAGGCGATTATGTAGTTCACAGAAATCATGGTGTTGGCAAATTTGTCAAGCTGGAAAGTTTGACAATTAATAACGAAACCCGTGATTATTTAGCGGTGCAGTATGCTGATGGGTTACTCAGAGTTGCCGCCGATCAAGTGGGTGCTTTATCTCGGTTTCGCGCCGGAGGTGATAAAGCACCGGAACTCAACAGGATGACTGGTAAAGCTTGGGAAAATACCAAGAATAAAGTCCGCAAAGCCATCAGAAAATTGGCGGTGGACTTGTTGAAACTGTATGCAGCGCGATCGCAACAACAAGGTTTTAGCTTTCCAAGTGATATGCCTTGGCAGGAGGAATTAGAGGATTCTTTCCCTTACCAACCCACAACGGATCAGCTCAAAGCTGTACAAGATGTCAAACGCGACATGGAAAGTGATCGCCCAATGGATCGCTTAGTTTGTGGCGATGTCGGTTTTGGAAAGACGGAAGTGGCGATTCGTGCTATTTTCAAAGCAGTCACCGCCGGTAAACAAGTGGCACTCCTTGCGCCAACGACAATTTTAACACAGCAGCATTACCATACACTCAAAGAGCGTTTTGCACCTTACCCCGTGAATGTCGGTTTGCTCAACCGTTTTCGTTCGGCTGAAGAACGCCGCGATATTCAAAAGCGATTGGCAACGGGTGAACTAGATGTAGTTGTTGGTACACAGCAACTTTTGGGTAAAGGCGTGATGTTCCGGGATTTAGGACTGTTGGTTGTGGATGAAGAACAGAGGTTTGGGGTAAACCAGAAAGAAAAAATTAAAAGCCTGAAAACTCAAGTGGACGTGCTTACCCTCTCCGCCACACCCATTCCCCGGACTTTGTATATGTCCTTGTCGGGAATTAGGGAAATGAGTTTAATTACTACACCACCCCCAACTCGACGAGCGATTAAAACCCATCTGTCACCGATAAATTCTGAAAGTATCCGCAGTGCAATTCGTCAAGAATTAGATAGAGGTGGACAAGTTTTTTATGTAGTTCCGCGAGTGGACGGGATTGAAGAAACCACAGCCAATTTACGAGAAGTGATCCCAGGAGCTAGATTTGCGATCGCTCACGGTCAAATGGATGAAAGCGAGTTAGAATCAACCATGCTCACTTTCAGCAATGGTGATGCAGACATCCTCGTTTGTACGACAATTATTGAATCTGGCTTAGATATTCCGCGAGTCAACACCATTTTGATTGAAGATGCTCATCGCTTTGGTTTGGCACAACTGTATCAATTACGCGGTCGTGTGGGGCGTGCAGGTATCCAAGCTCATGCTTGGTTATTTTATCCTAAGCAACGGCAATTATCTGATGCGGCACGGCAAAGATTACGAGCAATTCAAGAATTTACTCAGCTAGGTTCTGGATATCAGCTAGCGATGCGCGACATGGAAATTAGAGGCGTGGGTAACTTGCTAGGTGCAGAACAATCCGGTCAAATGGATGCCATCGGCTTTGATTTATACATGGAAATGCTAGAAGAAGCAATTCGGGAAATCCGAGGACAAGAAATTCCGAAAGTGGAGGATACCCAGATTGACCTTAACCTGACGGCATTTATCCCAGCAGATTATATTACCGATTTGGATCAAAAAATGAGTGCTTATCGGGCGGTGGCAACAGCTAAATCAAAATCAGAATTAAATCAGATTGCAGCCGAGTGGAGCGATCGCTATGGTAGTTTACCAGTACCTGCAAATCAACTTTTGCGAGTCATGGAACTCAAACAGCTAGCCAAAAAGCTCGGATTTAGCCGCATTAAGCCAGAACAAAAGCAGCACGTGGTTTTAGAAACACCGATGGAAGAACCAGCTTGGAATTTGTTGGCGGCGAATTTACCAGACAATCTCAAGACGCGCTTTGTGTATTCTCCAGGTAAAGTGACGGTGCGCGGGTTAGGAGTTTTTAAAGCAGATCAACAATTGCAGAATTTGATTGATGCTTTTGGGAGAATGCAAGGTGCGATTCCAGAGGCTGCTGTTGTTTGATTGGGAGAAAAAGATTATTCATCAAATGAAAACCTAAGCTATCTGAAGAAGATTTACTTTAATTTCAAATTAATACTCTGATTCATCTAGTAACTTGCTTGGTTCACCGGGGTAGAAATCATAGTCCACAATCTCTACTAAACTGTAAGGAGACTCTACCGGAAAAGTCCGTTTGGGCAAATCTGTTTCTCCAACAGCCAATTCGACACCTTTAAGGTAGGCTTTGCGAAGTGCTTCTTCAAGGTAAGGTTTGAGGCTAGGATTGTCTTCAAGCAGTTCAGCAATATCTAAGCGTTGAATACGAACTGTTGCTAACCAACGACGGCTACGGCGTTGAGGCTGGTACTGCCATTTTAGTAAATGTCCAATCAACACACTTAGATGGTTTCGCAGTTCTTGACGTTGCTGTTTACCCAAAGATTGAATCTCCTCAATTAGATTTTGCAGATCAATCTGACTCCACTGCTCATTGCAAAGTAAACTAACTTGTTCCTGCGTCCAAGCGTAAAAATCAGTTTCGTAGAGGCTTGCTGAAGCCATTGGTATCTTTGGGTTTGTTTCAGGTACACCCATTACGTTAGTTCAACCTCAACGTCTTTGCTTTTATTGTAGAACTGTGTCAAATTCTCTTAGTACTCTTGAGAGAGATTGCTTGCTCGTACTCAAACTCTACTACTTGGGCTATGGAGCGATCGCACCCTAACAACCCCAACAGAGTGCAAGCAGAGATAATTTATAGTATGACTTTCGTAACGATTAACAGCCATGACTGAGCTACTTGAACAAGCGATCGCTAAACTAAAAAATTTACCTGCCAATGAACAAGATGCGATCGCAGCGATGATGTTGGCAGAACTAGAAGATGAACGCCGTTGGGATGAAGCTTTTGCCCGTTCTCCAGATATGCTTGCCAAACTTGCAGCCGAGGCAATGGCTGAATACCGTGTAGGTAAAACCCAAGAGTTAGATCCAGATAAATTGTGAAGTCACGTATAACTGCTCAGTTTCGTCAAGGGTTTGCTGATCTACCTGGGCAAGTTCAAGAGCAAACACATGAGGCATACCGCCTTTTCAAACAAGATCCGAGCCATCCAAGCTTGCGCTTCAAAAAAGTTCAATAGAACTACCAATTTATTCAGCACGAATTAGCAAAAATTATCGAGCGGTTCGACAGTTAGATGGTGATATTGTTATTTGGTTTTGGCTTGGTTCACACGCAGAGTATAACAGGTTGCTCTCTCAGTTGTAGCGACGCAGTGCGATCGCATACTCCATTTGGATCAAAAGATGAGCGCTTACATGAAGTTGAAATTTTCAAATGATTTATAAATATTCAAAAAATACTTCAGGAACTAATCGTAATTCACCAGATTTAAAGCGAGAGATATCTATCCATAACGCTTTATGTTTATGATGTTGTGATTCTGAAAAAATTAGACTTTCCAGTTGATAAAATTTTGAATCAACAAAGTCACATTGATAAAGCTGAATGATTTCATGACCTTGCCTACCATTAAATGTAAACAGGTTCTCTATACAACCTAGATATTTAATATTCGTTAAGTCTGCCTGAATTTCCTCTTGAAACTCTCGTTTTAAGGCGGCGTGGCTGGCTTCGCCAAAATCAACACCACCGCCTAAAGCCCGATAAAATGTTTCTTGCTTTACGGGATCATAGCCTTCAGAAACAAATATGCGTTCTCCATCCCGAATTAGCCCCAAGGCTATTACCCTAATTTCACCTGCTTTATTCATTTTTATAACTAATTATCATAAATAGACTGAGGACGACTTTCGCTATCCTCAATAGGCCAATCTGGATTTTCGCCACCGATGTACAATTCTTCAATGGTGACGTATTCCTGACTTAGCTGGGTGAGAGCGTTGATTAAGATATCTAATGCGATCGCATCACTGGTTCCTAAGTCAAACCAACAACGTCCCCACTGTCCCTCATATTCAAACTCACCAATGTTGTGCATCAGTGCTAGCAAGCTTTTGTCATACCCTTGCTCATCATAATTCATGTAGCTGATATCGAGTCCAGTGTCCTGCACCTGAAGATTCTCTGCGTTAAATGCGCCCAATTTACCTAGATAAAACCAGGAATTGAAAACTTCTTCTACATACTGTTTTTCACGTGCAGAAGGATTTGTACTGAATTTCAGCCAAATCCACATATCAAAAGGATTAATCTCGCGGAACTGAATTTCCATTTTGGTCTAATATCTCAATTACTGTTCTGCAAATAAGCATATCAAAGTAGGGTATGGGGAATGGGGAATTGGGAATTGGGGCTAAGGATTGTTAAGGCTAGCAGCATTTTTGCGTTCACTCTCAATTTGTTTGACTAAATCGCTTGGGAGTTGGGATTTTTTAGTTAATGCTTTGTCAAAATTAGTGATCGCTTCCCGAATCATCTGCTGGCTTTTTTCTTTTTGCCCCAGTTCTTTCAGGATTTGGGCTTTGAGATAATAAATTTCTGGATTATCGGATGTGGTTTTGATCGCGCGGTTGACATATTCTAGTGCCTGCGGATACCTTTTTAAATCCCGGTAAGCAAGAGCAATACCGCGATCAACGAGATACCCAGGAGCGGCATTTTTTTCTAAGCGTCCAATTGACTGATCGGGACTAGCAAAAGGCAAATTAACCGCCAACAACAAATCCATATAACCCTTGATTAAATTCAGTTCTGGATCGTTGGCAGAAATTGCTTCGGCTTTATCTAAATATTCATAAACTTGCCGCAGCCTACTAAAAGCTTGCGGCACACCGTTGACTGTACCCTCACGGGTGATAATTATTGCTCCTTCTAAAAAATGACCAACAGCAGTGTATAAATTACCACGCAATGGATCGTTGGGAACCAGTTTTTGTCCGGTTTCTAGAGTTTTCTGACTGTAGGTGGCAAGTTTAGCCCAATCCTTATTTCCGTATGCCAAAGATGCCTTCATCGCATAAGCTAGAGGTTCATTTGGTTCTTTAGATATTGCTTGTTCTAAATAACGCTCTGCTGCTGGATAGTTACCCTGCTGGAAAATCGCTTTAAAAGCTGCTTCTGTTTGGTCGCCAATTTGATGAGGTTCGTTATTGCGAAACGGATCGCCAGCCAGAGAGGGATTTACCCACAGATTAAGTGCGATTGCCCAAGGGACAACGCCAAAGGCGAACGCAGCACCAAAAGCAGTCTGAGCAAAAGCATTAAGTCTGGTTGGCACTAGTAATCGAGGCGAAGAAAACCTTTTAGTCATTTTAACCCTCAGAATAATTGCGGTTGAAATAGTTGTATGTGTTACTTAGAATGCAAAAAATGATTAATTTTTACACTGAGCGACTTGCCTTGACTTGTGCCGAGCGGCTTGCCCTGAGCGCAGTCGTTGGCGCAGCCTCTCGTAGAGAAGGGAGCCGAGGTAGCTCAGTCAAAAGGAGTCGAAGTGTTAACTTGCTTCTGCCTCAACCAAAATTTTCTTATATAAAGATTGACTTTGGTAATTTTTCCATGTTTCCAGGCTCGTCATAACCAAAGTTTTCAGGGTGAGTCTGCCACAATGGAGAAAAATTGGATGATTCTTGCTGCTAGATTAAGCTGTTAATCCAGGTAATGCATTATAAATTTTTCCAGAATTTTCCAGGTACTCTCAGTGTAGCTAATCAGTAATTTGCTGACTTTTTGGTAATCTTAACAAATGCTCTATCTCCGAAATGTAAATTATCACCCCACAGCGTGTCCAACAGCGATTCTTAAATCGATCAACTTGGAATTAGCACCCCAGCAGCTAGGTCTGATTATCGGCCCCAGTGGTTCTGGAAAAAGTACTTTATTAGAAATTTTGTCAGGATTAGCCGAACCCACTACTGGCGCACTCTTCTGGCGGGAACAAGAACTTGTAGCCGAACAGCTACAACAATTAGCTGGGTTGGTATTTCAGTTTCCAGAACGGCACTTTTGTGGTGGTTCGATTTTAGAAGAATTGCGTTTAGGACATCCTGAGTTAGGGTCAGAACGAGTTAGACAGGCCCTGACTGAGGTGGGATTAGAACATTTATCACTTTCTGCTGCTCCCCATGCTTTGAGTGGTGGTCAACAGAGGCGTTTAGCTTTAGCAGTGCAATTGATTCGCCAGCCAAATTTATTGTTATTGGATGAACCCACTGCTGGGTTAGATTGGTCAATGCGTCGGCAACTGGTAAATTTATTAGCAAAACTGAAACAAGATTGGACGCTATTGGTAGTAACACACGATGCTGGGGATTTGTTAGCGATCGCAGATCGTTGCTGGACACTCAACCACGGCGAACTACAATCAGTAGACCCAAAGACATTAGAATCCAAAGTCAAAGAACCTCTACCATCGGTATGAAAGGGGACTGGGGACTGGAGAAAAAAGAATACCCAATGCCCTATCCCAATTGACAAATGACCAATGACAAATGACAAATGACAAATGACAAACTTATTGCCTGAAATGGCAGAAATATGGCAGCAAACTCTGAATTGGCAACCAACTGTCCAACAGCAAGGGCAATTCCAAAAGCTTTATGAGTTAATCCTAGAAGGTAATCGTCAACTAAATTTAACTCGCATTACTGATCCCCAAGAGTTTTGGGAAAAACATCTCTGGGATTCTCTACGAGGAATTCTACCCGTATTATCAGGAAATTTACCTCTGGCTTCCCCTAATATCATTGATATTGGTACAGGTGCAGGTTTTCCAGGTGTTCCAGTGGCAATGACAGTACCTAATTGCACAATTACTCTTCTCGATTCCACTCAGAAAAAAATTACTTTTCTCGACAATATATTAACTGAACTTGCCCTTACTAATACTAAAACTCTTGTTGGTAGGGCTGAGGAAATCGGTCAGTACTATAAGCATCGAATGGCTTATGATATTGCACTGATACGCGCTGTAGGGGCGGTTTCTGTTTGTGCAGAATATACCCTACCACTGCTCAAACAGGGAGGTTTAGCCATAATTTATCGCGGTAATTGGACAAAGGATGAAACAACAGCTTTGCAGAATGCTGTGAAGCTGTTGGGTGGCGTTATTGAATCAATCGAACAATTTACAACACCCTTGAGTCACAGCATCCGGCACTGTGTGTATTTGCGTAAGGTAGCCACCACACCAATTCAGTTTCCCCGTCCTATTGGTGTACCTACTCAAAAGCCTCTTTGACTAATTCGTAATGGGCTACGCCCCGCTACGCTAACGTAATTAGAAAGAGTGCAAGTTTCCAATGGTTGGAATTATGAATTACTTTGATAGGAGCGGAATATCAATATCCCAATGTTTAAGCAAGTTTACTGGCTGCTGCAAAACGCTTGTTAATCTCATCCCAATTAACCACATTCCACCAAGCATCTAAATAATCGGCGCGGCGATTTTGGTAATTGAGATAATATGCGTGTTCCCATACGTCATTACCTAAAATGGGATATTTACCTGTACTTAAGGGACTATCTTGGTTAGCTGTAGTTGTCACTTCTAACTTGCCACCTTTATTACGCACTAGCCAAACCCAACCACTACCAAAACGGCTAGCACCAGCTTCATTAAACTGTTTTTTGAAAGCTGCAAAACTACCAAAACTTTGATTAATTGCAGAGGCTATATTTCCTGTTGGTTCTCCCCCGCCTTTTGGCTTCATAATTTCCCAGAACATTGAGTGGTTCACATGACCACCGCCATTATTGCGTACTGTTCTGCGAATATCTTGTGGTATAGTGTCAAGTTTCTGCAACAGTTCTTCAATAGTTTTGCCTTTGAGTTCTGGGTATTTATCTAACGCTGCATTCAAGTTTTTTACATAAGTTGCGTGGTGCTTATCATGGTGAAACTGCATCGTTTTAGCATCGATGTGTGGTTCAAGTGCTTCGTAGGCGTAAGCTAAAGGCGGTAGTTGGATAGCACCTGGTTTATCTGATGTTTTATTTAGTCTTGTATTTGGTGTTGTTTCAGGAGTTGCAGTATTTCCATTGGGAGATTTCTCTGCTGATGCACAAGCATCTAATGCAAAAGCACCCGTACCGGCTGTAAGTAAAAACAAGAAATTGCGTCGATTAATAGCCATATAACTTTTTGCAGCTAATCAATTAAGTCTCTATTGCAGTTTTTATTTTCTTAGATTTTGGCTACAAAAAATTGGGAATTGTGATTATTTCTGGCAGTTTAAGAAACTATTTATCATAAAATTGGGTAAAAGACCCCGTGCTTACTTCGGCTACGCTCAGTAAGCACCACGCAATGCTTTAATTTACTAGAGTTATATTCTCCATTAAATGTGTGTTAAAACAGTGGAATGTTAACCATGAATTACCGCTATCGAATCTACCCAAACATCACTCAAGAACAGTCGCTCATTGAGTGGATGGATGTTTGTCGCGTTGCCTATAACTATGGGCTGCGAGAAATTAAGGATTGGTGCAATAGCCGGAAATGCATGGTTGATAGATGCTCGATTAGCCATGAATATATCATGGCTGCGGATGCTCCTTTCCCTAGCGAAGTTTTGCAGCTTAATGCCCTGCCAAGTGCAAAAAAGGCATTCTCTCGGTTAGGAGAAGTACCAAGTCAAGTTTTGCAGCAAGCTATCAAGCAGTTACATCGTGCATGGGAGGGATTTCAGAAAGTTGGGCATGGGTTCCCCAGGTTTAAAAAGTTTGGGCAATTCAAGTCTTTGTTGTTTCCCCAGTTTAAAGAAAATCCTGTAGTTGGATTAAATATCAAACTTCCTAAACTAGGTATTATTCCAATTAACTTACATCGCCCAATTCCAAATGGATTTGTGGTTAAGCAAGTTCGGATAATCAACAAAGCGGATATTTGGTACGCTTCCATTAATATTCAATGTAATGTTAATGTTCCCTCACCAATGCCATACGGACACCCGATTGGGGTAGATGTCGGGCTTGAAAAGTTTTTAGCAACTAGTGACGGTGTTCTTGTAAAGTCGCCCAAGTTTCTGAAAGTGATGCAAAGCAAGCTGAAATTGCTGCAACGCAGACTTTCTAGAAAAAAGAAGCGCTCTTTAAATTACAAGAAGCAAAGGATTAAGATTGCTAGACTTCACCACACGATTGATAACACCCGTAAGGATTTCCACTTCAAGCAAGCTCATGCCCTTTGCGATACTGGCGATATGGTCTTCATGGAAGACTTGGATTACCGAACTCTTGCAAAAGGGATGCTAGGCAAACAAATTCTTGATGCTGGGTTTGGACAGTTCCGAACTATTGCCAAGTATGTTTGTTGGAAACGTGGTAAATTCTTCGGTGAAGTTAGTGCAAGAGGGACATCTCTTGAATGTCCTGAGTGTGGGGCAGAAGTTAGAAAGGATTTAAGTATTAGAGTACATTATTGTCTTAGTTGCGGATACAAAACAGATCGTGATGTTGCTAGTGGTCAAGTAATGAGAAATAGAGGAATAGCCCTCATTAGTACGGCGGGACACGTCGGAACCCAAAATGCCTACGCAGACGGTTTGCCGGGGACTGAGATATCTCGGTCTAGGTCAAAGTCGAAAACCCGTAAGGGAGCAACTAGGAAAACTAAGAAGTGATTCTTAGATGCTCCGAGGCTTCAGCCCGGAGTCATGTCACAAAATTCTGTCGCCAGTTTTGGGATCAAATACAAACAAGTGATTTAAATCAAGTTGTAGAGAAAGGCGATCGCCTGGACGGGGACGCACATCCGCGCCTACCTGAATATTCAACACCACCGCCGAACCAGGTAAACCAGCACGAATCAAAGTTTCTCTTCCCAAAGGTTCCACCACCTTAACTTCTACAATCAGGTGACTCTCATTTGCTTCTTGGCGACTTGGTGAATCAGCGCTGTAGGAGGGTTTCCCGCCGTAGGCGACTGTGAACCCGGAGGGCGGTTCGTTAATAAAAATATGCTCTGGACGAATCCCCAAATCATAACTGTGTTCCTGACGCAACTGTAATTTTTCTTTTACAACTGCTGGAATTGTTAATAACTGTCCACTGACATCAAAACCGTTATTTTGATAGATTGCAGGCAAAATATTCATCGGTGGACTCCCTAAAAAACTTGCCACCATCTGATTAGCAGGACTTGCATAAATAGTTTGGGGATCGCCGATTTGTTGAATTCGCCCGCGATTTAGCACGACTATTTTATCAGCCAAAGTCATTGCTTCAACTTGATCGTGGGTGACGTAAATTGTGGTAATTCCTAATTCTTGATGTAACTGTTTTAATTCTGCCCTTGTATCGTCGCGTAATTGGGCATCTAAATTAGATAAAGGTTCATCAAGTAAAAAAACTTGGGGTTCACGAGCGATCGCTCTTCCTAATGCTACCCGTTGTTGCTGTCCCCCAGAAAGTTGTTTGGGTTTACGATCCAGCAAGTGATCCAGAGAAAGCGATCGCGCCACATTCATCACCCGTTCTTGAATGATTTTTCGATCAACCTTCCGCATTTGCAAGCCAAAGCCGATATTTTCCGCCACGCTCATGTGAGGATAGAGGGCGTAGTTTTGGAACACCATCGCCACATCTCGCTGTCTGGCTGGGATATTATTCACCAAGCGATCGCCAATAAAGAGTTTGCCTGATGTAGCGGTTTCTAAACCAGCGATCGTTCGCAAAATTGTAGACTTACCACAACCCGATGGCCCAACTAAAACCCAAAACTCTCCATCAGGAATTTCAAAGGTAATGTCCTCGATCGCAGTGACATTATTGAATCTACGCTTAATATCTTCTAGACGAACATTTGCCATTATCTGATTTGATATTTTCAGTTTAGGATCATGCGGCACTTCCAACTAAGTACTAAGAGGTTTGATCCACACCCTCCGAGGAACTGTGAGGCTGCTTTACAAATGTAGAACTCTAATCAGAAATCTTAGAGCCTTATTCATAGCATCGGCATTAGGAAAAACCTCTGCAACATCAGGTTCTAAACGAATTTTCGTCTTACTAAAGCTCTTTCGTTCAGAACCAAACTTTCTGATTTTTAGGCTCTTTAAGTCATACTCTGATCGCAGACGACAGCATGATATTTTTGACTTCTCACACATCCTCTAAACAAAGCTCAATTACTTCTTTCATATTAGCCATCAACTCATCAGTTGTTTCTCCTTGACTGTAACAGGCTTGTAGCTGAGGTACTTCTCCGACATGGTAGCCATCTTCATCCCGTTCAATGATGACGTAGAATTCTCGGTTGGTGGGATTGATCATAATCTATTTGTACGTAGACTCAAAATCATTTTTCTGGATTCTTCGACCAAGCAGGGTGAGAGAGTAAAGAAGCAAAGACTCTTACCCCCCGCAGCTGATTAGAGAGGGGTAAGTGACCTCTAGGCGCACTCAAATCCCAAGTAAAGCTGTTAGGGTATCGCGTCCAGTTATTACCTTCTTTCCAGCCAATTTTCGGCCAGAAATTCTCCCAATTCTTACCCAAACTTAACCAGATTTCTCGCTGCACTGAAAAGCCAAATTTACCTTCGGAGTGGACTAACCAGAGGTTGTTAATAGTTTGCAAGTCAACAGCCGAGGTATTTTCTACCTCAGTAAAGTACAACCATTTTCGTTGTACAGCCGTTGGCCCTGATAATTCACACATTTTTTCGATGGTGACGCGATCGGCTGCTTGAAAGTCTTGAGCAGCAAGTAGCTGTTGCAAAGAATTGTAGTTAATCCCGCACTCTGATTTTAGAGGTACAATTCCTTCAGGAAAACAGGAGCGCAAAAATTCTTTGGCTTGAGGTGCATCAGAGCTGTAAAGGACTTGGTAAGCTTTGCCATCAATCCAAGTCGCTGGGTTCTCACGTCGTTTCAGTAAAAATTCCATCAACACGTCTAATCCCTCATTACCCAACTCAGCTAACTGTGGGATTATCTGTTGTTGGACTTTTTCAGACCCGGCGATTAATGGTTGTCGGAGAGAGTCAATGTCATTTGCAGGGCCTGATAAAATCATTGGGTCTGTCATGCCATTCTTGTGTTAACGGTCAGTGAAAGAGCGGTAAGCTATCGGGCTTCACCTTGGAAAAGTATTGATAGCGAAAAGTAGTTTACTATTTTTAATCGTACAAAATTGCGATCGCTTCACTGAAATCCCACACTTAATCCCCAAATAATGTACAAGGGGAATAGGGGGAAAATCTGTGCCTTATGGCTTGGTGAACAAAAGACATAGCAAAATATACAAGCCTGCCACATAAGATTTTTTGAATAGCAGCGTATCGATTAGGAGTGTGTGAACGATGTACGAAAAGATTACCCCCCCCGTAGCCGGAGCAAAAATCACCTTCAAAAATGGTGAACCAATCGTACCGGACAATCCAATTATCCCCTTTATTCGTGGCGACGGCACAGGTATCGACATCTGGCCTGCTACCCAAAAAGTCCTCGATGCTGCGGTAGCCAAAGCATATAAGGGTCAGCGTCAAATTAGTTGGTTTAAGGTTTACGCTGGGGACGAAGCTTGCGATTTATACGGAACTTACCAGTATTTACCTCAAGACACTCTCACGGCAATTGAAGAGTATGGTGTAGCTATTAAAGGGCCTTTGACTACTCCCATTGGGGGAGGAATTCGTTCTTTAAATGTGGCACTAAGGCAAATTTTTGACTTATATGCCTGTGTACGTCCTTGCCGTTACTATGCGGGTACGCCCTCACCCCACAAAAACCCCGAAAAGCTGGATGTAATTGTTTATCGGGAAAATACAGAAGATATTTATTTAGGCATTGAGTGGCGACAAGGTAGCGAAATCGGCGATCGCTTAATTAAGATTCTTAACGAAGAACTAATCCCCGCCACCCCAGAACACGGGAAAAAACGCATTCCTCTTGATTCTGGTATTGGCATCAAACCCATCAGCAAAACTGGTTCCCAACGCCTAGTTAGACGTGCCATCAAACACGCCTTGCTATTGCCCAAAAACAAGCAACAAGTGACTTTGGTGCATAAGGGCAACATCATGAAATACACCGAAGGCGCTTTCCGCGATTGGGGTTATGAACTAGCAACCAGTGAATTCCGCCAAGAAACTGTTACTGAACAAGAATCTTGGATTTTGAGTAACAAGGAAAAAAATCCGAATATTTCTTTGGAAGAAAACGCCCGCCAGATTGAGCCTGGGTTTGATAATCTTACCCCAGACAAGAAAGCGCAAGTTGTCAAGGAAGTTGAAACTGTTCTTAACACAATTTGGGCAACCCACGGCGATGGCAAATGGAAAGAAAAAGTTTTGGTGAATGACCGGATTGCTGACAGTATTTTTCAACAAATCCAAACCAGACCGGATGAGTATTCGATTTTGGCGACAATGAACTTGAACGGCGATTATTTGTCTGATGCCGCCGCCGCCATTGTTGGGGGATTAGGAATGGGGCCAGGGGCAAATATTGGTGATTCTAGTGCCATATTTGAAGCTACCCACGGTACTGCACCCAAACACGCCGGCTTGGATCGGATTAATCCGGGTTCAGTGATTTTGTCTGGTGTGATGATGCTGGAATTTATGGGTTGGCAAGAAGCCGCAGACCTAGTTAAAAAAGGTTTAAGCGATGCGATCGCAAATAGTAAAGTCACCTACGATTTAGCCCGCTTGCTAGAACCGCCTGTTGAACCTTTAAAATGTTCTGAATTTGCCGACGCAATTATTCAGCATTTTGGTTAAGTTTACTAGGGTTAATTAGTCGAATAAAAAGACCTCTCCCTGGTTTTACTACGCAAAACCTGTCCCTCTCCGAGTTGGAGAGGGAAAGAGTTAAACTTTAACTCCAAAAATCTCTTTTTTCTCTCTGCGTTCTCTGTGCCTCTGCGGTTTAAAAGAAATTTTTATAACCACAGAGGCGCAGAGAACACAGAGGTAAAAGAGCTAGCCCTGGCATCATTAATTTCTGGAGATGTCTACTTGCTTTAGCTGTGATTTCGCTAATTTATCAGGTGCGATCGCTCCATTCTCTGTAATGATGGCTGTAATCAACTCAGCCGGAGTCACATCAAAAGCTGGGTTGTAAAAATCGACACCTTCAGGTGTGAGAATAGTATCCCCGACTTGATATATTTCTGTTGGATCGCGTTCTTCAATGGGAATTTTGCTGCCATCGGCTAATTCAAAATCAACAGTAGAAAGGGGCGCAGCCACAAAGAAGGGGATATTATGTGCCTTAGCTGCGATCGCAACACTATATGTACCAATTTTATTAGCAGTGTCGCCATTAGCAGCAATGCGATCGGCACCCACAACTACAGCATGAATCAAACCCTGTTTCATGCAATGGGCTGCCATATTATCAGTAATTAATGTCACTGGAATACCTTCTTGCACACATTCCCAAGCGGTGAGTTTTGCACCTTGTAAGCGGGGACGGGTTTCGTCGGCAAATAAACGTTCTAAACGTCCTTCCCTCCAAGCGGAACGCACAACGCCTAAAGCAGTGCCATAACCAGCCGTAGCTAGCGCCCCAGCGTTGCAGTGAGTAAGTAACGTCAGCTTTTCTGGAGTATTGGGCAAAACTGCCAAACCATTGTCGCCGATTGCTTGACAGGTTTGCAAATCTTCAACGTTGATTGCTTGGGCTGTTTGGAAAAGGGTTTGCTTAATGTCTTCAACAGTTCCCAACGTTTCCTTAGCAACTTTCATCATCCGACTAATTGCCCAAAATAAATTTACCGCCGTCGGACGAGTAGAACCTAACAACTGGGCTACTTTATCTAAGTTTTGCAAAAATTCGTGGCGATCGCTAGTTTCAATTTCCCTTGCGCCAAGATACATTCCATAAGCCGCAGCCACACCAATCGCTGGCGCACCCCGGACAATCATAGTCTTAATCGCCCGCGCCATATCTTCACTACGGTGGATTTCCACAAATGTATATTCGTTGGGTAAGCGCGTTTGGTCAATTAGTGACACCGATTCATTGTGCCAAATAACGGGATAAACGTGGTTTGTAGAAAGTGTCATAGAAAAACGTAGTTAGTGGATAAGTAAGTCGGCGCTAATATTTCAAGCTATGTTAAGAAATTTAACTGTAGGGTGTGTTGTCGCGCAGCGCAACGCATCGTCAAGAATTTAAGATGGCATAACACGACGCTAGTTTGCTCAAGTCGGTAGAACCCGCCCACGCAACTGCCTTCCCTACAGACAATTTATATTTATTCATATACATTGAATTTTCTCGCCGACTTACTCAAGCAATATTTTTTACTTTAATGCACCTTGATGATTTCATTTTAAAAACTAAAATTCAATTAAATATTTTTAGTTTTTTTATGATTTTGCGGCACAGATAATTACTTAATATTTATTTAATTAATTTCTTCCTTAACTGTCTTAACTGTCCTTGCATTCTCATTATAAAAGTGAGACGATATTTCGCTAAAGCATTTAGAAAACTAAATATATAGTTAATATCAAAAATGCTTTTGCCCTAACTCTATGCAAAAGTCACATCTTAATAAAAAGTTGATCTAATTAATCCAAGAGTTTGAAATAACAATATGAAACGTCTCGTTATATGCTGTGATGGAACCTGGCAACAATTAACAAGTGCTTACCCTAGCAATGTGGTTAAGTTAGCTCAATCGGTAAAACCGATGGCTAATGATGGGGTTGCACAAATCGTATTTTATGACGAGGGGGTTGGAGCTGAGGGTCAAAAGGTTTTAGGGGGAGCTACCGGACTAGGAATCGATAGAAATATAGAAGATGGCTATCGATTTCTGAGCCTCAACTATGTTCCTGGTGACGAAATCTATCTGTTCGGTTTCAGTCGTGGTGCTTACACAGTTAGAAGTCTAGCGGGGATGATCTATTGCTCCGGTCTTCTAGACCGTCCCCATGTCACCAAAGCCCATGAAGCTTATGAGCTTTACCGTAAACGAGGTGTTAAACCAAAAGATCAGGAAGCTGTGGAATACCGTCAAGCTTACGGCGATCGCGTCCCTATCACCTTGTTGGGTTGTTTTGACACCGTTGGGGCCCTTGGTATTCCTGGGATACCCGCCTTCAGCAAGTTGAGCGAGCAGCTGAATAAGCGTTACAGATTCCATGACACTACTTTAAACAAATGTGTTCAGAATGCCTTGCACGCGGTGGCGATCGACGAAATCCGTGAAGTCTTTGATGTCACTCCCATGACAAAGCATCCTGATGCTGAAAACCAGCGAGTGATTCAAAAGTGGTTCCCTGGCGCACATGGCTGTGTTGGTGGTGGAACTAAAGAACATAGTGGGTTATCAGATGCCGCCTTACAGTGGATGATTGATTCCATCGGTGAGATGCAATTGGGACTTGACTTCGATACAAGTGTGATTCCCACAGGTATTAACCCCAATTATGAATGCGACTTTAAGAACGATGCTGGATTCTTTAAATTGGCAGGAATCAAGTTTCGTGAGGTTAGCGATACCATTGAAGACCTTCATGAAAGCACGATCAACCGTTTGAAAAGTCGCAAAGACTATCGACCGAAAAATCTACAAAAGATTATTTCTAAACTGAAATAGGTTGAATTAATTTGAGTCATCAAAGTAGAGAAATTTAGACTGCATCGAATACAGAATTGGAAAAACGAAGGTACAAATAATTATGTCTGGAAAAAGAGATACATCCAAAGACGGGTTAGGTAACAAACTTCAAACATTAGTTTTAACAAACTTTAAGCCTATTTGGAAACTTCTCCAAAGTAACAAATCTATTGCACGTAAAGTTAATAAAACTCTGCTTAACAGTCTCATCTATAAAATTCCGACTCGTCCTAATCCCTATAGTATGATGACTCTAGATGAGCATATTCCTGATACTAACATTCCTAAGAAAACTGATACTTATACTTCCTGGGAATCGCTCAACGATCGCACTTATACAGGAAGGCATCTACCACCCGATCCCAAATTAAACGCTGAGGGTAATCTACCCAAAGTTGAAGACCTAGCTATTTTATTCCGTAAAAGAGACGGTAAAACTATTTATTCTGGCAAATCAACCATGCTGTTTCCCTATTGGGTGCAGTGGTTTACAGATAGCTTTCTTCGCCTTAATCACTACAATAAACTAAAAAATACTTCCAACCATGAAATTGATTTGTGTAATGTTTATGGTTTAACCAGAAAACAAACACATCTGTTAAGAAGTTTTCAAGGAGGTAAATTAAAGACTCAGAAACTCAAACGCCAAGATGGTGTAGAAGAAGAATATCCTTTGTTTTATTATGCCGATCCAGCGCAGGATAAAATTAAACCTGAATTTGAAGGTCTTTATGAACCTTTGAATGATGAAAAAAGACAGTCTGTAGATAAAAAGCAATATATGTTTGCAATGGGAGTAGAACGAGCAAACGTACAAATTGGCTATGTAATGCTCAACACTCTATGTCTCCGTGAACATAATCGTCTTTGTGATGAATTAGCACGCAATTATCCAGATTGGGATGATGAACGTCTCTTCCAAACATCGAGAAATATTCTCATGGCGATTATTTTAAAAATCATCATGGAAGAGTACATTAACCACATCACTCCTTATCACTTTAAATTGTTTGCCGACCCAGAAGCTTTTACAAAGGAAAGTTGGCATCGTCCCAACTATATGGCAATTGAGTTTGACTTTGTTTATCGCTGGCATAGTGCGATTCCAGAAACATTTAACTATAACGGTAAACCAACTCATATTGCTACATCCCTCTGGAACAATAAGATGTTTATTGACCAGGGTTTGGGTGCATTGATGGAGGAAACTTGCTCTCAACCAGGTACAAAAATTGGTTTATTTAACACCCCTGATATATTGGTGGAGTTAACCGAGCTACCTTCAATCAGACTGGGAAGGCAGCTGCAATTGGCAAGCTATAATGATTATCGGGAATTATGCGGTTTCCCCAGAGTGACTAGATTTGAGCAAGTTACTGGCAATGAATTTGCTCAACAAAAACTCAAAGAATTATATGGTCATGTTGATAATATTGAGTTCTTTGTGGGGCTTTACGCCGAAGATGGGCGCGAGAATTCAACTATCCCTGCTTTAGTAGCACGCTTAATTGGGATTGATGCCTTTTCTCAGGCGCTAACCAATCCTTTACTATCACCCAATATCTTCAATAAAGAAACTTTTTCTCCTCTGGGTTGGGAAATTCTTCAGAATACCAACACAGTCTCAGATTTAGTGAATCGCAACGTTCCTGCATCAGGTAAGAAGTACAAAGTTACTTTTGACCTTTAAGAGATTGTAAGATTCTACATCAGCTTTGAGTGCGATCGCTTTCGCAAACCAGCGATCGCCAAATTATTAAATCTACCTGTAAAAAAAATGAAACTTTTTACTGAATATCCAGAAAAAGACGAACTCAAATATTGCGATCTCATGAGTGAGTTAGTCAAAAAGAACATGGAAAATCTTTATGGAGGTAAGAAGAAAAAAACTGCAAAAAGAGATACCCATTCTAAAACCCATGCTGCTGTTCAAGGAACTCTAGAAATTTTTGACTTTGATGAAGCCGCAATTAAGAAGGAATTGAGCAAACGCACCTCATTATCTGAAGCTGAACTTTCTGCCATTTCTCTCAAACAAGGTTTATTTGCCACACCGAAACAATATCCAGTTTGGTTACGATTTGCCAATGGTGCGTTTTCAGTAAAAAATGACTATGAAGGAGATACGCGCTCCATGGCCGTAAAAGTGATCGGCGTAGAAGGAGAACGACTATCGCAAAGTCACGAGTTAAAAACTCAAGATATTATTACCCACAATACCGAATTCTTTTTTGTTAGAACCATCAAAGACTTTCACAGCTTTTTTTTGACGGTTTACCGAGCAGGGCTGTTTCCGCTTTTTAAGCTGTTGGTGCTTTTTTGGCTAAAGTTGCATCCCTACGAATCCACTCTTTTACAAACTAGTTTCAAACGTTTTCCCAAGAGTTTACTTAAAGAACGCTATTGGAGTGCTTCAGCATTTTCTGTGGGACTCAAATCTGGTTTTGATCCATCTCAACCAGGTCGAGTTCCTGTGGAATATCCAGCTGTGATTAAATATGGATTTACTCCGGTTTCGAGTCAAATACCTCATCGACAACTTCCTGTTGAGTCGAGGTCAGAAAGTGAGCTTAAGCTTGCTAAAGCATCAGGTTCAGAGGACAACTATTACCGAGAGGATATCATTCAAGCTTTAGCAAAGCCTGATGCTGAGTACTATTGGGACTTTCAAATCCAATTTCAAACCAGCCCAGAGATGTCTATTGATGATACAACCATTGTTTGGAGTGAAGAGGAATCACCTTTTTTTACAGTTGGTCGCCTAACAATTAAGCATCAAAGGGTTAATTCTCCCCAAGAAAATGACTTTGGAGAAAATCTCAGTTTTTCTCCTGGGAATGGTCTAGCAGTGCATCGTCCTGTCGGTGCGATCAATCGGTTACGCAGCGTTGTTTATCCTATTGTTGCTAATGACCGTCATCAAAAACGAGGGGTTAAATACCAGGAACCAACTGTCTGAGTTTTCACAGGAATTATTAACTATAAGAATCCTTGCTCACATACTTTATTTTTTGTCATTTCCTAAAGTGATCGCCCACACCTGAGTTACAAGTGTGGGCGATTCATTCTACAAAGAATTAACTAAACAACAGCAGATACTTGCTGCTTAAAGAAAGCTTGCAAAACTCTTTCTGCTATTTGATGACTAGTTAAACCTAGTTCTGTTTTAGATTCATTGGGTTCAGCATGATCTACTAACACATCTGGTACACCGAATCGCTTGACGGGAACTAGAATATCTGCATCCATTAAAGCTTCTGCGATCGCAGAACCAAAGCCACCCATCACACACCCTTCTTCTAAGGTGATGACACGGCCGATTTTCTTAGCTAAAGGCAAAATCAACTCGGTATCCAAAGGCTTAACGAAACGGGCATTGATCACAGTTGCCTCAATCCCATGTTCGCTGAGAATTTCGGCAGCTTGCATCCCTGGATAAACCATTGTGCCATAAGCAACGATTAACACGTCATCGCCAGTGCGGAGAATTTCGCCTTTGCCGATTTCCAAAGGTTCCCAACCTTCCTCCATCAGGGGAACGCCGTAGCCATTGCCACGAGGGTAGCGCATAGCGATGGGGCCACTGGTATGGTCAACACCAGTTACTACCATGCGTTGCAGTTCTGCTTCATCTTTGGGTGCCATGATGACGATGTTGGGGATGCAACGCAGATAAGCGATGTCATACATACCTTGGTGGGTGGGGCCATCAGATCCAACAATTCCTGCCCTATCTAAGCAGAAAAATACTGGTAGGTTTTGGATGCAGACATCGTGAATTATCTGGTCATAAGCGCGTTGCAGGAAGGTGGAATAAATGGCAGCTACGGGGCGCATTCCTTGTGTTGCAAGTCCTGCTGCTAAAGTGATTGCATGTTGTTCAGCAATGCCGACATCAACATATTGATTGGGCAGTTTGGCTTGAAGTTTATCTAAACCTGTTCCCGTTGCCATAGCCGCAGTAATCCCAACGATTTTGGGGTTTTGTTCGGCAAGTTTCACTAGAGTGTGAGAAAAGACTTTAGCATAAGCTGGGGGTTTGGGTTTATTAGAAGGAATAGCTTTGCCAGTTGCAACGTTAAAGGGGCTTTGGGCGTGGTAGCCAACTTGATCTAGTTCAGCAATTTCATAGCCTTTGCCTTTGACTGTTGCCACATGTACTAAAACAGGGCCTTGTATCTGATGTGCCTGTTGGAAGGTGGCAATCAATTCTTCGAGATTATGCCCATCTACTGGCCCAATGTAGGTAAAACCGAGTTCTTCAAACACTGCCCCTACCTTGGGAACAGCCAAACGTTTCATACCTTCTTTGATGCGTGCGAGTTCGGGAGACAGAGATTCACCCACGAAGGGAATTTGCTTAAATTGTTCCTCAAGATTATCTTTGATAAATTGCACCGGCTGGCTGAGGCGCATTTTGTTCAGATAGCGGGGAATCGCGCCGACGTTGCGAGATATGGACATGTCGTTGTCGTTGAGAACAACCAACAGGTTAGTTTTCGGCATGTGTCCCGCATGGTTGATGGCTTCTAATGCCATACCTCCAGTCAGTGCCCCATCCCCAATAACAGCGACGGCTTTAAATTTTTCGCCTTTCAAGTCTCGCGCTAAAGCCATGCCTAATGCTGCTGAAATACTTGTAGAAGCATGTCCAGCCCCAAAGTGATCAAATTTGTTTTCACAGAGTTTGAGATAACCTGCAACTCCGTCCTTTTGTCTGAGGGTGTGGAAGCGATCGTAACGTCCTGTAAGAAGTTTGTGGGGATAAGCTTGGTGTCCTACATCCCAAATCACTTTATCCCGATCTAAATCCAGTGTCTGGTAAAGTCCTAGTGTTAATTCTACAACACCCAACCCTGGCCCCAAGTGTCCACCATTAACTGCTACGGTTTGGAGATGCTTATCTCGAATCTGACGGGCAATCTGTTGCAGTTGGCGAACAGATAAACCGTGCAACTGATTAGGATGGGTGATTTCGCTCAGGTGCATATTATAGTGTTTTCCTCTCTAATTTCACTTTTTCAGTATTTTGATTTTCCCACGGTCGGGTTGTCCACATAATCACACTCTTACATTGTTACTAAGTTGTAGTGGAAAGTATAACTTCGTAATTAATAATGGTAGAAAATTTGTTAACCATTAACAAATTGTCAAAATTAGGTTGTAATTACATAAAGTCACAGCACATTTGTCAATAAGTAATGCCACTTAAATAGATTGTGTAACTTGTATAGAAAGTCAACATTTAAAAAGCATCTTGCGGAAATTCCTTAACTTGTTCGCTTGCTTTTGCCTTTTTAAGCGATTAAAGAAGAAAGTTAAATATCTTGTTTCCAGATATACGATCAGTCTAATTGCTAGCAATTATTTAACAATTATTTTTTCTCTTGTTCAGTGATATAGTAATCCGCGTGGCGTAGCCATACTTACTTGCGTGGGCAGGCAATAGGTAAAGAAGGCTTTTTAAGTTGTACGGAGTTTTTTCAAAAATCAAATATGAGTTCTGTAGCAGCTAATTTTATCTGCGATCGCTAGTTCATCTAGGCGCAACAAATATGTATTTAAAAATACTAAACTATTTTAAATACATTCAGTATTTACTCAACAACAAGATCCCCGATTTCTCAAAGAAATCGGGGATCTAAGCCTTTTGATTTGAACGAAATCAAATTAGATTGCTATTTACCAAAAGCATCCTTGATATTATCAACAGTACGCTCAACAACATTCTTTGTGTTGTCTACTGCTTCTTTAGTCCGAGATGCATCTTCGTTTGCTCTTTTCTGAATTGTAGCCGCATCTCTCTTGGCTTTGCGTTCAGCAAAACTGCCACCGTCTGTTGCTTGGTCAACTTTACTGGCATTACTCTTGGCAGCATCCTTAACTTTATCTGCCGTATCGTCGATAAAATTTTTGGCTCGTCCAGCATCTTTACTGGTTTTTTCTTGAACTTTATCGCCTGCGTCTTTTGATGCGATCAAGGTTGCAGTTGGTTCAGCCATTGCTGAGGTGTTCGAGAAAAATGCACCTTGCCAAACGAAAGCGATCGCTAACATACAAAACAGTGTGGTAGCCATCCAGCGTTTTACGGTGGAAAGCTGTTTTGTAAAATAATTCGATTTCATACAATACAATCTCATGTGATTTAGTATACTAAATCTACTTTATTTAGCTTATTCACCATATCGATCCCTAGATAGAAGTTCTTACATCATTAGTTATGAAATAAATTCACTATTTTGATAGATTGAATTTTGAGTAAAGATTTTTTGCTGCTAATCAAAGACAGATTTTAGATATGGACGGGCGATACCTACGGTAAGCTATGCTAACGCACTTGGGTAAAAGTTAGCGATCGCAATTACAGTCTAAGGAGTTCTAAAAAAGCATCACGCTGACATCAATTGCTGGAGGCGCTGTGGTTCCTCTCCTAGCCAATCTGGATTTTGGGCAGTGCTATCAAAGATTGATGAAGTTTTGAAAGGCTCAAACTCGCCACGCGATCCTGCTTCTGCTGTTTTTGCTAAGAGCGATTGCACTTGCTCGTCGTTCATTGGCTGGAAAGTCCGCACTGCTTCAAAAGCTTGCTCTAGAATCTCCATACTGTCAATTCCGGTAATCACAACCGATGTGGGTAGATTCAAAGCATAGTGTAAACACTCAATTGGCGTTACAGTATTTGACCGTAAAAGAATACCGTTTGCCATGCTTTTCATTCCCAGAATGCCGATGTTTTGTTTAACCAGTTCCGGCACAACCAGCTTCGCAAAGCTCCGGTAGTGGGCATCCATTACATTGAGCGGCATTTGCACTGTATCAAATTTAAACCCGTAAGTGGCTGCAACTTCCAGCGTATGCAAATGAACGTATGGATCTTTGTGTCCAGTGAAACCAATGTATCGGAGTTTACCAGCTGCTTTTGCTTCAATGAAGGCAGCATTTGCCCCTTCTTCGTCAAAAACTCGATGCGGGTCTTCGTACCGAATAATTTCGTGGTGCTGAACGAGATCGATGCAATCCACTTGTAAGCGTTGAAGTGATTCATCTAGCTGCTGTGCTGCTGCTTTTTTTGAGCGTCCATCGATTTTCGTCATCAGGAAAACTTTATCGCGGTAGCGATCGCGCAGCGCTTTTCCCATACGAATCTCGCTGACTCCACCGTTGTAATCCCAACTGTTATCCATAAAGGTGATGCCGCGATCGATCGCTGTTCTCACTATTCGGATACCCAGTTGCTCATCAACGTGTTTCAAGCCGATGTGCCAACCACCCAATCCAATCGCAGAAACTTTCTCTCCTGTACTGCCGAGAACTCGATATAACATTTCTGAATTTGGCGTAGTTCCTGACATGTGTTCTCCAAGTCTTTCAGCTGTTACTTAAGTAGATATAACTGTGTGCCAATTCAAACGCAAGGGAAAGTTGACAATATCTTGCTGAAGATACACTTTTTGACATATTAGGAAAATATTGAAGAAGCCAAAATATCGATGGCAATTTGGGATGTGTGAGGTATGGATAGGGCTTACGCAAAACTACACGCAGTATAGGCAATTCATAAATTGCCCATACCGGAAAATCAAGGTTTGGGTTATGCCGTGAAAACTCAAAATTGCAGTTTTGGGCTTTTATATTTGCATTTCCCAACAATTAGAAACTGCGTGGTGTTAAGGGGACGGAACCGCTACTCGATTACCGGGAACAATCTGTGGCTGATACGAAAACACTTCTCGACTACGGGGATTTACGGTCACTTTGACCCAATTCACATCGTTGTTGCCGTTCGCCGCATTGTCGCCAAATGTCTCGACACGAGTAAAGTTCTCGATGCGTCTGCCTTGAGCATCTAGAAATGGCTTGTCAATACGGTAGTAGTGCGAGTCACCATCCACGTAGGCAATCGGTTTACGGAAAGCGATCGCCTCATCGCGGAACGCTAATAAAAAGTCTTTGAAACCATCAGGCTGTCCATCGGTTTGCACGAGCGTCTTCGGATCGCGCAAAGGCGCTCTGGTTCCGTCGGTCAGATCCCACCCTGGATTGCCTTGGGAGATAAACATGACCGCAGCCGAATTGCGTGTCTTTGCCACTTGAAAAGTTTCTCTCATCCATGCAATATTAGCTGTGTTTCGCGCAGCATACTCTTGCGGGTCAGGCGCAGTGTCACACAGGTTGTTGCATGAACCCTGGATATTGAGTGTCGCATAAGTAACCTTACCGACCGTCCAGCGCCGATTCTCCACACACGGTACTGCACCGGTTGCACCAAGACACAGTGGTGTTGTCTGCACCTCTTGGACTAACCGACGCTGCCCAAGGGAAAACTTCGTGCTGAAGAATACCTGACGCTGGTAGTCGAGGCGTTCGCGTGAATTGAATCCACCATTTGAGGGGCGATCGCAATCAGTCCAATCATTGTCACCTGGGGTAAAGGCTGCTGGTGCCTTCAGGGAGTTGAAGTAGCCGAGCGCCTGAGTGTAGAGTTCATTACTGCACGTGGTCGGTGTTACCGAGCCGGGCGTAGAGTTGCCCGCCTTCAGGTCGCCGTCGTGGACAGTAAAGGCCAGGTTTTGCGCGTTCATATCAGCGATTAGGTTCGGGACTCCCGTTGTCGCTTGGAGATCCGAGTAGGGCATATCGCCCCAAAGTCCGATGGCGTATGTCTCGTTTTCGTCCTCGTACTCGTACTTCCTCTCGTTGGCAGTCGCCAAACCGATTGCAGAACTTGTCAGGAACGGCACAGTCAGCGCCACTAAGCATATTTTACGTAGCAAACGCGCAGTGGTGACGCGTTGAAACACTGAGTACCCAACCTTTGTCATCATCTCTATCCTTGATTATTCTTTGGGATCGTGAGCGCATTTTGGAGAATTAGCTCCTTGCCCACGCCCTTTCGGTGAGAAATTTAGATTACCGGATTGTCGATGACGGATAGGTTATGGATGGGTTAATAGTTCGTTTATTTACAGTAATTTCACGGCTATTTTACTTGTTTGTGTAGCCGTGAATTATATAGTCCCTGACTGTGCTGCGCTGCTATATTTATTTACCGCTATAAAAAAAGGCAATTTCTTTTTCTTTTAGAGGTGCGAAACCAGCATCTACAAGTAATTGGTCGAGTTCTGCTTGGGGAATGTGCTTTGCACCAATTCGCACAATGCGCGATCGCATAGTATTAGATACGCCACTGCGCTGTCTATTGCCTTCTAGCGCCATGACTTTACCATAAAGTTCTAATTTGGCAGGCGGAATGGGAGAACCATCAAAATCAATTCCCTGTGCGATCGCTTCATCAATAGCATCAGCACCCGTGGTAGTTTGATTCCCTGGGTTAGTTTCGGTAGGCATAGTGATTTGATTTGCTCTTCTTTGCTATGGGTAGATTTTACCAGCCTTGCTGACACCTTTCTCCTGCTGAGTGTTAATTGCAATTGTCTGAATCAAAAAACCTCTCCCTGGTTCAATACTTTTCGGTTAAGGGGGAAAGGGGAAGGGGAAAAGGGTTTGAATTTACCTTTACCCAACCCCAGTAACCTTTCCCCAGATCAAAAGAGAGATTGTTGAGTTTATCCAAAAAGTATTGCTCCCTGGTTTTACTAGGCAAAACCTTCCCTCTCCGATTCGGAGAGGGAAGACTTGAACTTTAGTTCAAGGCAGGGAGAGGTTCGTCTAACTCACGCCTAACAGATTAATCACGAGCTTGTCGCGTCACCAAACCCCCAACAAACGCCCCTAAAATCGTTCCTGTCCATAATCCTGTTGTGCTACCTTGCCATATTGCTCCTGGTGTCATCCAAGCGTTGCACATCACCTGGAAACCCCAAGATTGGTTTTGACACTTTTGCCTATGCAGCATTATGGTGATTTGCCCACTAGTGTAAGCACCAAAAAAACCTGATGATAGCGCCAAAAAAGTGCAAATGAAAATTCTATTTTTTGTCATTTGTCATTTGTCATTTGTCATTTGTCATTGGGCATGGGCAAGAGGACTTGGGGACAAGGAGAATTGGGGACAAGGGGAAAGACTTGTTTCAAGTTCTCACCTCTTGTCCCCTTGTCCCCCTGCTTCCCCTGCCTCCTCATCCCCAATTCCCCATTCCCCATTCGCAATCAACCCGTATTTCTCATCCCGGCTGCAATTCCATTAATAGTTAACAATGCACCTCGCAGTAACTCGCCTTTGCTGTAACGAGAATGGATGACTCCAGAAGTGGCATTAGTATTCATAGACTGGCGTAGGCGCTTGAGCAGGGAAACTTGGATAAATCCCAAGGGGACAATTGTGCCATTGCGTAACTGCACAGATCGTTGCAGGACAGGATCGCCATCTAACAGTTGATTGTGATCGGTGATTTTTAACACCAAATCTCTTGTGAGATAGAACTCGCTGGCAATTTGGTCAAAAACCTTGGCAAAACGAAGTTTATCTTCTGGTTTTGACAATTCCTGAACGTAGTGATGTGCCATTTGCATATCTACTTTTGCCAAAGTCATCTCGGCTTTAGAAATCACCATCTTGAAAAAGGGCCACTTAACGTAAAAGTAGCGCATTAATTTCAAGTGTTCTTCTGGTTCTGCGTTCAAAAACTCTTGTAACGCTGTGCCAACACCGTACCAGGAAGGAAGCAAAAAGCGGGTTTGCGTCCAGCTAAATACCCAAGGAATAGCTCTTAGACTGCTTAAATCTTTCTTACCAGATGGGCGACGGGCTGGACGAGAACTAATTTGTAGCTGGCTAATTTCTTCAATGGGGGTTACTTGATGGAAAAAGTCAACAAAATCAGGTTGTTCGTAGATTAAAGCCCGATAATGTTGCCGCGATCGCGCTGCTAATTCTTCCATAATCTCATTCCAGGGTTCAATATCATCAAACCCTGTCCGCAGCAGGCTAGCTTGAATCACAGCAGTGGTGATGGTTTCCATGTGGTACAAAGCCAAGTCCAACAAGGAGTATTTGGAAGCCAAAACTTCTCCTTGTTCGGTAATCTTGATTCGCCCATTGATACTATGACCCGGTTGAGCCAAAATTGCCTCGTAAGCAGGGCCACCTCCCCGCCCTACAGAACCGCCGCGTCCGTGGAAAATCCGCAAATTTATATCGTAGCCTTCTGCTATTTGTTGCAGTGATTTTTGGGCTTTATGAATTTCCCAATTGCTGCTTAAAAAACCAGAGTCTTTGTTGCTGTCAGAATACCCCAGCATCACTTCTTGCAAGTTAGGGGTGAGGGGGGGGGCAAGGGAGGATGAATTTTCATCGGTTTCTTCTGCTTTTGCCTGTTCGTAGCCGCCGGCTAGCAAAGCGCGATATAACGGGAGTTCAAACAGTTTCCGCATAACGCTTCTGGAGCGTTGTAAGTCTTCTACTGTTTCAAATAAGGGGACAACTTGAATGGTTCCCACGGCTATGGCGGGGTCAAAAAGTCTGGCTTCTTTGGCTAACAGTAGTACTTCTAGCACGTCGCTCACGTCGCGGCACATGCTGATAATGTAAGTTTGGCAGATATTTAGACCAAATTCTTGTTGGAGCGATCGCACGACGCGAAAAGTTTCAATTACATCGTTGGTTTTTTCAGAAAATGGCAATTCTGCTGGAATTAATGGCCGGCGGGTTTGCAGTTCTCCTGTGAGCCAAGCTACTTTTTGCTCCTCAGATAGTTCGTTGTAAGGTTGAGGTAATATTTGCAGGTATTGTAGGATCTCATCCAGCGCATCAGCGTGGCGGGATGATTCTTGACGGATATCTAGCTGTGTCAAGTTAAAACCAAAAATTTCTACCTGACAGATGAGATTTTCTAAATCTCGACAGCTTAAACCTGTTTCTGTCAAGTTACGCTGAATCATCCGCAGTTCAGCTAAAAAATCGTCTCCCGAACGATACAGGGGACTATCTTGATTTTTTGGCGTTTCCCGATTGTACAAAGCTAGATTGCGATCGCGAGTATTTTCTAGCCGTTTCAGTACATAAGCGAGTTTCAGCCGATAGGGTTCTTGCCGATAACGCAGCGCCAGTGCATCATATACCTCACTCAACTGGGACTGATCTAACTCTAGAGATTCCAGCAAATCTGGTAAGACATCACTCCAGTGCATCGACACACTCAACAATTCAATCAGATTTTTCACTGACTGAATATATCTCCCCAGCACCATTTTGCGCTGATAGCAAGCTGTTTGCCAGGTGATTTCTGGTGTAACTGATGGGTTCCCATCCCTATCTGAGCCGACCCAAGAGCCAAAAGAACAAAAGTTTTTACTTGGTGGTTCTAGCCAAGGAAAGGTATTGGATAGTGTATGTTTGAAACGTTTATAAAGTTGAGGAATGCCATCAAATAAAACTTCTTGGAAGTAGTGTAGGGCATAATCTACTTCATCTAGCACAGTGGGTTTGAACTGGTGAAGTTCGTCCGTGCGCCACCAGAGGCGAATTTCCTCGAGCAATTGTTCGCGGACATCTGCTGCTTCCCAAGCATATCCGCCACCTGTACCACCAGCATGGTTTTCTAAGGTATCCAGTTTTTGCAAGAGTTGTACCACCTGTCGCTGCTTATCTCGGATGGTATGACGAACAATTTCCGTCGGGTGTGCTGTGAAAACTAAGCGCACATCCAGATGAGCAATGAGACGTTGAATTTGTTGGGGTGGTACATTCAGTTTGAATAAATAGGGAAACAAAGCAGCGAAAGTCCCTTTTGGTTTGACTTGTGCTTTTTCTAGATAGTTCTTTGCCAGCAATTCTGCTGCTATTCCCTTGCTAACAGGCGCATCATCTTCTCTTTGATTGGACGAGTAATTGACATTAGATGCTCTTTCTGCATCTGTAGGCTCTGTTTCTGCCTCATAGCGGCCCAATTGCTGCCTTTGCTCGTATTCCTGCTCTATGATGTTAATCAGCTGAAAATACAGAGCGAAAGCACGAGCCGCGCGGATTGCTTCGTTGATATTTAGTTGTTCAATTAATTTGACGGCTGAGGATGCTTGGTCATTTGTTGCCTGTCCTTCTGGCGAACACAAATCGCGCAACTGCCGCAACAAGTCTACCATGTTTTGACCGCATTCTTGCCGGAGAACAGACTCCCACAATTCTTCCACTACCTGGAGACGATGACGCAAAAATAATTCCGACACCGGGTATATATCCGCAGTTTGAGACGAAGAGTATAAAAGGGAACCCATATTCTCTATCTTGTAAAGCTAATAACTGTTTACGCTTCTAGGTTTTCTACTGAATGCTCATCGGGTTATTCCTGAGCAAATAATTATTTGGTGTATATTTTCTAAGTTTGATTAGTTTCGCGCTCCTCTGGGAAGTCGAGAATGGGTAGGCGATCGCCTCGAAACAATTCTTCACTGGCTTCCCCTATGCTTTCTAGTGCCCTTACGGTGGTTTTTCCGGTAATGAGCAGCAGTAATATAGACGCTGTACCTATTTGTAAAAGGAACGATTGGGGAATGGTAAATAAATCGATATGGGATGGCGGGTTAGTTGAGGGTTCTTGGTTGGCAGGAGGCATTGCTAATTTTTGGTTATGGGAATTGATCTAGGAGTCATTTGTCATTGGTAAGGGCTTTAAACCTATTTACGTTTCGTAATATACTTGGTTTTTTTCCGCCAACTTACTTAGGAATTAGGATGAATCCAACAATCGAGGGATGGAGTTGAAATGAGATAAGCTTGTTGGTTATTTCACCTATTAGGGGCGTTAGCGCCATGAAACGCAAGTCTAGCTTTAAAGGACAAGTCATTAGCCAGTCATATAGAATTATTCTGACTCCTGGCTTCTGTACAGACGCGAAATCGTGTCTCTCTTGTACAAACGCGATTAATCGCGTTTCTCCTAACTTCTGATTTATGACTCCCTATTAGTAAAATAAACGCAAAACTCAATATTAGTCAGACTTACAACCTGTACAAGACTATCTTGGCCGATTTTGTAAGCTACGAAGGTAACAAAATTGTTAAAAAAAAACGTCAGAGTGTGATAGACCTATGGTTCTAGTTTACAAGTGCAGGCACTATCCCCCAACCATCGCTTCCTGTAAAGTTAACTTCCCATGAAAACAGTATTACCAGATCGCCAGCAATCCTTAGTGCAATGGGTGAGCCAAGCCACAGGGATTAACACTTTCGGGGTGAAAGTCCGGTTACGGGGAAATGACCTTCATATTCTTTGTGAAGGTACTGAATGTCCGCAGCGTTGGCGTACTTTGTCTGATTTGCTGCAAGCATTACAGCAAACAAACTTAGATATTCTCACAAGCAGCGAACAAACCTCAATATATCAAGTATTTGTCTATGGCCGAAGAAAAGGGGAACAGCGCCCCAAATGGTGCCATCGGGTTTACTTAAATCAAATAGATAAGCATCTTGAGCAAGTGGAGCAAGCCTTGCTAGCAGATGCGGAAAAATCAAAACAGTCGGGTGGGGCGCTAATTGTCTCTAACGAAAGTTTGGCACGCCAAGGGAACCCAGAGGCGATCGCTAGATATCTCAGCGAAACTCTGAGTACGTTAGGTGTATCGGTACAGGCAAAGATTAAGCCATATCAGCCAAAGAACTCTCAGCCGGAAGAAAACCGCCTGTGGATATTTTGCCAGTCGAGCTATAGCCCTGATGCCTCATTGCTTGCAGAACCAATAGCAGAGAAGTTGCGTTATCTCAAGCTTTCTGGCTACCAAGATGCCGTAATTGTTTCTCAGGTGAGCGGCGAAACTGCCCCTGATTGGTTGCTGCGTGTCGATTTGACCCCATCAGAGGTAATGCTGAAAGAATGGGCGCGTTGGGGTGATATCCAAGCGATCGCTCGGCTATTAACTGAGGTATTGTCAGGATTAAAAGTTGCTGTCCAAGCTTCTCTGAAGGAATCAACTCTACACATCTTTTGTACGCCAGCTTTTGATCCTTTAGGAACTGCGCCAATCCCAGACAAAGCGGTGTGCTTAGAGGCAATCGTACCCCAGTTAGAAGCGATCGCACCTCAAGGCATTCTCGCCGCCACCATCTACGGGCAAAAAGCAGGCGACAAGCAACCCACTTGGATTGATTGGCTAGCTTTACCCGCCACAACCTATCCCGCCTTTGCCACATCACCGCTAGATTTGGCTAATACTGGCGATGAACCAGCCATCACATTTTTACTAGAGCGTTTACTAAATCCTGACTTGGATTGGCGTTTATTGACAGGTGGAATTCGTGTCCTCTTACTGAACAAAAATGATTTACTGCACATTATGTGTGATGCACCTGTTTGTCCAGGTCGTCAGCAAGTAGCAAGTAAAATTACGCAGTTTATCCGCCATTTGAAAATTCCCGGTATTATGGGGATACGTATATACGGTCGCCGGGCTGGGAATAAAGAACCTTTTTGGCACTATGGCGTTGATCTTGAACATCGCCAACGTTTAGTACCAGAAGCAACACCAGAATTCGCTGCCACTTCTAAATACGTCGATGATTTGATACCCTCTGAGACTAGTGAACCAATTTTGCGCCCAGACTTAACAACAGAAGAAGTTCAAAGTTTTGTAACAGAAGTAGCGCGAGATTGGATAGCAACGGCGAGTGCAACCGCGAAAAAGTTCCTGTTAAAAAGCCAGCTATTTACAGAAAGCCACCAGTTAGCAGAAGAAAATCCTGACGATCAAGGACTTAAGATTGCTCTAGTTTGGGGGACATTGGGATTATTACTCACTCTCCAAACTGATTGGGTATTGGGTCGAATTACTGCACAGACTAAACCGAGTTTGCCAAAAGTTGCCAGTGTTTTACCTTCATCATCTGGACAAAAGGCATCTTTAACATCTGAAAAAACTCAGAGTGAGAAAACGGTATTTTTTAGCAGCAGTTCTAAAACAAAATCTCCTGCAAATCAGAGTTCTGTATTTAATGCTTCTGAGTTTACTCAAAGTGATGATACTTCGACCAAAAATTTGGCAGCCGCACCATTGAAAGAAAAAGCAACCGCAACAGCTATTCTTTTAGCAGCGCGATCGCAAATGCCAAGTTTCAATGTCAGGCAGTTAGATGAGCAGCTAGCACTGTATAAACAGCGTTTAGCGAGAACTGGTACACCGCCCGATGTGTTGATTATTGGCTCCTCCCGCGCCCTCAGAGGAGTAGATCCAGCAGAACTTTCTAAAGCTTTAGCGACTCAGGGCTATCCCAATATTGACGTGTTTAACTTTGGGATCAACGGTGCTACTGCACAAGTTGTAGACTTTGTGCTTCGTCACGTACTGGAACCATCAGAACTGCCTAAAATAATTCTCTGGGCGGATGGGGCCCGTGCTTTCAATGGTGGACGCGAGGACATTACCTTTAAATCCATCGCTGCATCAGCTGGTTATAAGCAAGCATTACAAAAGAAACCAAAAATCGCAAATAGCAGCGAATCGCCCGAAAATCAGGAAAGTTCGCCAGAAGAGAAGGTAAAAGAAGAAAAACAGGAGATTAGCACATATCAAGCTGTCAATGATTCGTTAAATCAGGGTCTAGCATCTCTTTCTGCTAGCTATCAAAACCGCGACCAAATTAAAGGCTTATTGCAAAAACAATTGCTTATATTTGGTAGTAATCAGACAGTTGCATCACAAAAACAGCTAACAGATGGAACTTCAGATGAGAGTATTTCTCAGCAAGCAGTTGATTTTGATGGCTTTCTACCTTTGTCTATTCGCTTCAATCCTGCTAGATACTATCAAAAACATTCTAGAGTTCCCGGAAATTACGACAACGACTATAAATTTTTCCAAGTAGAAGGACAGCAAGATGCTGCTCTTCAAGAAGTGCTTCAGTTTACCCAGTCTCAGAAAATTTCCTTAGTGTTTGTCAATATGCCTCTCACGGCAGATTATTTAGATCCAGTGCGTAGACAATATGAGCAACAATTTCAGCAATATATGTTGCGTCTAGCTACTAATCCCAATTTTATATATCGGGATCTGAGCCAAAAGTGGCCCAAAGCACATGACTACTTCTCTGATCCCAGCCACCTCAACCGCTTTGGAGCATACGAAGTCTCCAAAAAGCTGGCTAATGATCCGATGATTCCCTGGCCAGTGAAGTAGGTAAGTGGGGAGCAGAGGAGGCAAGGGGGACAAGGGGACAAAGAGAATAATTAATGCCCAATGCCCCATGCCCAATGACAAATGACAAATAACAAATGACTAAAAAATGAACTTTATATCAATTTTTTATGGTCTTTTCTTGTTGAGTGTTTTAGGAATTTACTGGTCTTTAGCACAACAGAAATTACGATTATGGACGCTGCTAATTGCTAGTTTGGTTTTCTACGCATCTTTGCATATCCAATACATACCATTGCTATTAGCATTGACGTTTATCAATTTCCGTTTGGGGCTAGAGATTGGAAAAAATACATCACCAGGAAAACATTCTCTTGACTGGCAAATTTCTAATGAAGAGTGGCAATTTGCCCAAGGTGACTGGAATCGCCGTCGTCTAAAAGTTTTGTGGCTGGGTATAGCTTTAAATGTTTTACTATTATTAGCTTTTAAGTATCTAACCCCTCTATTTAAGTTTGTTTTCAATATCCAAACAAACTCACCAGATAGCTCTTTTAAATTGATTGCACCTTTGGGAATTTCATTTTTCACCTTTGAGTGTATTGCCTATTTAATAGATGTCTATCGTGGTGCGCCTGCTACCGATCAGTTTCTTAAATTTGCAACCTATAAATTATTCTTCGCCAAACTGATTTCCGGCCCGATTACGCGCTACCACAACTTAGCAAATCAATTCAATACGCTAGACTTTCCCAGTGCCGATAGAGTAGCAGAGGCGCTGTGGTTAATTGCTAGAGGTGCAGTCAAAAAAGGTATTTTTGCAGACCACCTAGGAATTTTTGTCGATTTATGTTTTGGTAACTTACAACGGGCCGGTAGTACCGATCTCTGGTTAGCAACATTCGCCTACGGTTTGCAGTTATATCTAGATTTCAACGGTTACGTAGATATTGCCCGTGGAAGTGCTTTACTTTTCGGCTTGGTTCTACCTGAAAATTTTGACTTTCCCTACTTCAGCACCAGTATTGGAGAATTTTGGCGGCGCTGGCATATCACTCTCGGAGATTGGCTACGTAACTATGTCTACTTTCCTTTGGGTGGTTCGCGTCGCGGTTTAGTCCGCACCTGCTGGAATTTATTTACTGTGATGCTAATCGCTGGCATCTGGCACGGGGCTGCTTTAGGTTATGTAGTTTGGGGCATATTCCACGGGTTAGCCTTGGTGGTTCATCGACTTACAGATGCTATGAGCGATCGCTTTGAAAATCTGGAGCAATTCTGGCAAAATCCTCTAGGTATCTTCGTTGCTTGGTTTTTGACCCAACTGATGGTTTTTACCTCTTGGATTTGGTTCCGTCTACCGAATATCGCAGACTCTTCTTTAGTAATTCGACACCTTTGGCGTTATCCTGCTGATGCCCAGTTTGCTCAAAAGGTCTATGTAGATGCTTTAAATATTAGCCAATACCAACTCACTTGGGTGCTGCTAACTTTGGCTGCTCTGATGGCTTTAGTCTATGCCTTTAACCGAATGCTGAAGTTAGAGTTTAACTGGCCCATTAAGCTTGTCTTTGTCCCTCTATGTTTCTACGCTGTTTGGTTATTAGCTCCTGAAGGCAGTTTGCCCTATATCTACTTTGATTTTTAAGTTTCTAGAAACAATGAACTGCAACATAAGACAATTTACAACTTATTATTTCGTTACAATTTATCCTGGCTATTTGTAACGGAATGTAAAGAGAATAAACTAGGCGATCGGTTTAATTTTGCAATAGCTTAGAAAGCTTTAATCGCTTACTTTTATCACTATTATTTATAGTAGAAAAACTTTACATTTCGACGATCTTGTTAAAGAATTCTATTACAGAATATTAAGCCAAAGATCGCGTCCAAGTAATTTCATGTAGACTGTAATTCAACAGGCAAAACAAAATCTGCTTGTTCCATTTTTAACAAAAAATAGCACTTATAAAACAATGACCACAACCTTACAACGGCGCTCTGGCGCTAACGTTTGGGATCGCTTTTGCGAGTGGATTACCAGCACTGACAACCGTATATATGTTGGTTGGTTTGGTGTACTGATGATCCCAACCCTACTAGCAGCTACTGCTTGCTTTGTAATTGCATTCATCGCAGCACCTCCAGTAGACATTGATGGTATCCGTGAACCAGTCGCAGGTTCTTTGATCTACGGAAACAACATCATCTCTGGTGCAGTTGTTCCTTCTTCAAACGCTATCGGCTTGCACTTCTACCCAATCTGGGAAGCTGCTTCCTTAGATGAGTGGTTGTACAACGGTGGTCCTTACCAATTGGTAGTTTTCCACTTCTTGATCGGTTGCGCTTGCTACCTGGGTCGTCAGTGGGAACTTTCTTACCGCTTAGGTATGCGTCCTTGGATCTGCGTAGCTTACAGCGCACCTTTGGCTTCTGCTACCGCAGTATTCTTGATCTACCCAATCGGTCAAGGTTCTTTCTCAGATGGTATGCCTTTGGGTATCTCTGGAACCTTCAACTTCATGATTGTGTTCCAAGCAGAACACAACATCTTGATGCACCCCTTCCACATGTTAGGTGTGGCTGGTGTATTCGGCGGTTCCTTGTTCTCTGCAATGCACGGTTCTCTAGTAACTTCTTCCTTGGTGCGTGAAACCACCGAAACCGAGTCTCTTAACTACGGTTACAAATTCGGTCAAGAAGAAGAAACCTACAACATCGTTGCAGCCCACGGTTACTTCGGTCGTTTGATCTTTCAATACGCTTCCTTCAACAACAGCCGTTCACTGCACTTCTTCTTAGCAGCTTGGCCCGTCGTCGGTATCTGGTTCACCGCTTTAGGTATCAGCACGATGGCGTTCAACCTGAACGGTTTCAACTTCAACCAATCAATCATTGACTCTCAAGGTCGCGTTATCAGCACCTGGGCAGACGTAATCAACCGCGCTAACTTGGGTATGGAAGTAATGCACGAGCGTAACGCTCACAACTTCCCCCTAGACTTAGCTGCTGGTGAAATTACTCCTGTAGCAATGACTGCTCCTGCTATCAACGGTTAATTCTGAAGATTAGCTAAATAAAAAGCGCCCCCCATCACTGGAGGGCGCTTTTTTGTTGGAGCCATATTTAATTGGTTTAATCAAAGCAGATGGGTAGCAAATTTTTCAGCCAAACATCATCAGTAGCGCGATAATAGATATAGAGATCAAAATACTTTATATGTCCTTTTCCCCCTCCGCCTGTTGTGTTGTCGTCCTCAACCAACAACAGGAGCAAAATATCTCCCACCAGAACCAGTGTCAGGATGTACCAGTTAACCACAGCAAAAGTATGGTTAAAAATTGCACTGTAGTTGAAAATGGTCGGGTCGTCGTTAAAGCCTTACAATCCTCAGAGAATCAGACTTCCGAGTAAGTTTCAGGCATTTAAAGCATTTCATCTAAAGATGAAACATCGTGAAAGCGGTTGTAATCAATGTAGCGATGTCCATCAGGTGCGTGGTAGAAGATATCGGCAAATTGATTATTCCACAAAATTTCATTAGCAGCATAAGTATGACGGGCATGGACTACCTGTGCAACTGTTTCATCAATGCCACTCAAAGAGACAATCAAAATAGTATTTGTTTGGATTAAGGATTCTGGTGTCATGCCATATAGAGGACTAAACTCATCAATGACATGCATCACTGACCAGCTTAAGGTGAAACTAGGTGTTTGGTTCCTTAACAGTTTGAGATCGTAGAACCGACGCATAAATTGCCCTTCTAGAGTTATTTCGTCGCGCATTAAGTAGACTCGCATCTGCGCCTCTAGAATCATATTGCGACGTTGATTAGCGGTGCGAAATATGAGAGTTGGCATTGCATTATGAGGTGTAATTACAGCAACACGACTAAAAAGCACCCTAGCTGTAGGTCGGGAAAATCGAGCAAAGGCTAGCCCCGTCATTACAGCAATTCCCACCAAACCAATCATTGCTTCAATGGTGACAATAATGTTGGCGTAAGTTGTTTTGGGATACATCGCCCCATAGCCGATAGATGCCAGGGTTTGCACGCTAAAGAAAAAGACATCTAAAAAAGAGCCTGGTCGGGCGTTGGCAATACAATCTCCTCCTATCAAGTAAGCTAGGGCAAATAGAGTATTGATAGTTATATAGAAAGTACAAATCAGCAGTAGAAAGCCAGCCCAGGGAATCGTTAACAGCAAATGGTAGGGATCGCGCCAGTAAGAATGCCATACACCCATACCCATAATCTCAAATTTTCCGTCTCGAACTTGAATCTGAATAGGTAAAATCAGACGCTGTTGTTTCTTCCGTGAAAGTCTCTTCAGTCGAAATTTCATTGCAAGTAGCCAATAGAACGGCAACTGCTTAGTATTTTGACATTCTCTGAGGTGAAGTGATTAAATCAGCAAAAAAATAGGATGAGCAATGCCCATCCTACTAATTTATCTGCTAGAAACTTATTTTTACAGCTTGGGTGATTGATCTTTCGAACAGCGATCAAACCACTCCTGGTATTTATTCTTGTGTGACTCATCTTCAACAGCAATGGTAACACGCACTCGATTGCAGCCGTGATTTTGTTCTAGTGCGATCGCATTCAACAATAAACTAGCAGTTTTCGGCGAGTTAAATTCACCGCTTATTGTTAAACCGCTTTCAAAATATGTACCTTCGAGTCTTTCTACTGTGGTCAAGTCAACATTAGCAATTTCTTCTTGACCTAAATCAATTTCTGCGAGTTGTTTGTGTTCTGGGCTAATTTGTTCCACAATCAGCTTTTCACGCCGGACAGGAACTTGGATCATCTGGGTTTCGATGACTTTGCGAACAATCACCTCACCAACTTTTCGCTTACTGCTTTCGACAACTAGTCGTTCTTCTAGTAGACGAATAATTTGTTCTTCGCTGACCTCCTCTAAATCCACTGGCTCAACTGCGCTATTTTGAGTTTGATTGTTAACCAATTGCTCAGTTGGGTTGTCTAGGCGTAGCCCCTCGTAGACATCGCCGATTTTTTCTGCTTCTGAATATTCAGGCATATATTCGATTTCTGATTTGTTGAAGTCTATGAAAACAGATTTAGTCGGCTTGTCAATTTTTTTTATTCTCTGGCTCTGCAATCGAAAAAAATAAGGATGTTTATCGACTAACTGCTCGCCATATTCTAGAGTTTGTTGATTGACCTGGTTTGATATAACTAGGTTTAACCGCCTATTAGTATCCACAATTAAATCATGAACTACTCCTACTAGCTGACCTTGGTTATCGAACACAGCAAAATTCTTCACCCTCTTTTTCAAATCTGCTATTGAGGTGTTAGTGCCAGAATTACCATTTGCCTGTCCAATGTTTTTTGTCATCGGTTGGCTATTCATAATATGCAAAGTTTATGAACTGCTTTTTACTTAGCTAAATTAAATGTATTGCTCATTTTAAGCTATTGGAAGCACAGGTAAAGCTAATTTAACAGCTTTACCTGTACTGTGTCGAATTAATTATTAGCCATTAGCGATTAACTAATGACTATATTTGGTTAGCGTTCTTCGATGGGAAGATTACCAGAATTCACATCTAGCTCTTCACGACGCACAGTTTCTTGCGTTTCAACTGTGTCTTGATCTACCACCTTTCTAACTCTGACTTCTTCACGCAAAAATGCTTCTTTACGAACATCAGGAGTTTCTTCGTGAATTTCTAGACGAGCAACTTCGCCTTCACGGAAATTTGCTTCGCGTCCAGAAACGGCAGTACCTGCATCTGCTGGAGTTACACGTTCAATCACAACTCGCTCTCTTTCTACTGGCACTGCAACCCGTGCAGTATCAGTTTCAACACGCTTGCCAATGGATACTTCTCCAGTTTTTTGACGATGTTTACTGGCAATCAGCCGTTCTTCATACAATCTCAGAGTTTGATGATCTTGCTCATTTAACCCAAATAAAGAAGGCTCATGTTCGTAATTGTAGCTATCACGATTATAAATTGGCGTAGTCGTCGCTGGTTGATAGGTTGTATCTACAGGTATTGATGCTTCTACAGGTGCTGATGCATCTAAAGTATTGGTGGAATTTGCTGGTTGACGATATACGCCACGCACCCGTTCTTCGTAATCGTAATCAAGCGCTTGACGTTCATTAAACTCAGGTAAATCTTCTGCTTGCTCTCTAGTCAAGCCAATTGTGTAGACACGATCAACGTTATAGTCGATACGGGCACGACCAATTGGTAGTAATACTTTTTTACCAAAAATCCAGAAGCCTAAGTCAACAACTAGATAGCGAAAATGACCTTCTTCGTCAACTAAAACATCGCTGACAGTGCCAATTTTTTCATCAGTTCCTTGTGTATAAACCCCAAGTCCGCTAATATCGTGGCCTTCAAATGCATCACGATAGTTAGGCTCAAAATCTTCTAATTTGTAAAGTACCATTATTATTTAACCTCAATATTTTTCTTTTCAATTCATAGCAATTATGATAAAAATTTCTTTACTTCTTTACATCCTTCTGTCGAATGAATTATTTCAATAGTTAAATAACCAAAAGTTATAGTTATTTTTCTTGATGGCAGATAAAAGCAGTCCTAAATAAATGATAATTTAAAATTTATATCCCCAACTTTTTAAAGAAGTCGGGGATATAAACACCGCGAATTTTCACCAAACAAATTTAAGAAATTAGGAATTTTGGTTGTAATTAAAATACTGTAGAGATGGTAAATTGACCTGGGCTTCTCTACGAGACGTTATCGGAAATGCTTCGCTACGCTAACATCCCCCGTCTCTACAACTTTTAAAAAATCCAATCCCCTTAAATAGCTTCATGTGTAGTACTGCCATGTTCATTCACATGTAAATTACCCGCAGTATCAACATCTAACTCTTCTCGACGAATGGTGTCTTGTGCTTCCACTATATCCCTTTCTACGACTTTCTTGACTCGGACTTCTTCACGCACAAAGGCTTCTTTACGTATATCAGGCGTTTCTTCGTACACTTCTATGCGTGCAACTTCACCTTCTTGAAACTTAAGTTCATTGGTATCTACAACGTTTCCTGCTTCTGTTGGCACAACTCGCTCAATTACAACTCGTTCTTTTTGGATAGGTACTGTAACACTTGCAGTATCTGTTTCAATGTGTTTACCAACCGTTACTTCCCCGGTTTTGATGCGCTGTTTATTTGCAATCAACCGTTCTTCATAGAGTTTGAAAGTTTGATGAGATTGCTCATTCAGTCCGTATAAAGCTGGTTCTGTCTGGTAATTATATGTATTGCGATCGTAAGTTACACCGCTAGTTGGAGAACGAAATCCACTACGTACTTTTTCTTCGTAATCGTGATCAAAGATTGTATCTTCTTTGTACTCAACTAAACCTTCTACTTGTTGTCTGCTTAACCCATCAACATAGACACGTTTGGCAGGATAATCAATCCGGGAAAGACCAATTGGTAATAAGATTTTTTTACCAGAAAAATCTCCGCTTGTGTCAATAACTAAATATCGAAAACGACCATCATCATCAACTAAAACATCAGTTACTGAGCCAACTCTGTCTCCTCCCTCAGTATAAAGAATCAGTGATTTAACGTCGTCTCCACCAAAAGTTTCTCGATAGTTTGGATCAAAATGTTCAAGTTTATGAAGAGGCATACTATGTTGTTTCCAGGTTGTTTATAACATTTAGTGTAAAAAATATTGTGCTGAGTCTCATCCTGCTGGCGACTGAATTCAGTTGAGATATTTTATGAGTGAAACACTCAGTTTTAAGACTCAGCGTAATCAATAGGAGTATAACTAAAGTCATAAGAACTTTTAGCTGATGCTGGTTTGAAAAAGAATTGAGAAGTCAGAATGGGCTACGCCCCACTTTGCTAACAAGAGCCAGAATCAAGACCCTCATAAGAGTTGCTATACATCGTAGAGAAGGCTTTACGCTGTGCTATTATCCGCTTTTTCAGTTAGAATTCAGAATCAATTCTGTTTCGATAAAAAATTTTCCAAGTCACACAACTTGAAAACTAAAGCTAAGACTTGCCCAATTATTCACATCCCAGATATATGAGTCGGTTGCTGTGCTGTTCATCTCAGTTTTGAGGGTGCTGGCGTTATGCAAGTCTTGCAGCAAGGCTTGTGCAACGTCTAAGGGATTCAACAATGGGCCAATCGTCCGTTGTTCGACTGTGGAATACTTAGCAGTACTCAAGGCGGCTAGAGTTTCCCTAAAGGGGACAGGACTAAAAATAAGTTGTTGTTCGCACTCAGAAGCTGGCCCTGAAATCACCCATTGGGAAGCAGCATTAGTTTGGGGTAGGGTGAGGCTTTCACCAGGGGCGATGACGACTTCTTGGACGATAGGCTTGATGTCGGTAGTATTTGGTTCTTGGGGAGTTTCCCAAGAGTAGAAGGCAACTGCTGTATGATTATTGTTTAATCCCAGTAAGATTAAATATACTGGGTGATCGCTCTGGTTTTCCACTCGATATTGCATTCGACTACCGATAGGCACAATGGGAGTGGGGAGAGACGCGATTAATCGCGTCTGTACTGATTTTTTAATCGAAGTTTCACTTTTGAAGGTTCGCACTGTTTCGCGCTGCATGATGACGCGAGGCGATATATTATTAATTATTTCTAAGGTTGCCTTGAGAGCCAAGCGAGAAGAACCTCCATTTTCTGTAAGTCGCCATAACTTGGCTGCTAGCAAGGTTGATAATTTTGGCGCTAACCTTTGCACTGTTAATTTTATTGCTTCTCCTACTTCCCCCGTGGTATTGGGAATTGGCTCGCCCCCAAGAGAAAATAGACCATAACGACTGGGAGTTTCCTGTAGCTTGGCAAATACATAATCAGCTGGTTTTTCACCTAGGACTACGGTAGATATATGGGAAAATCCCGCAAAGGCACTTGTAGCGTCTACCCGCTCAATTCTTTCTAATCCAGTATCAAAAGCTATTGTTAAATTGATATTTCGGGGTAATACCCGGACTGCTTCTTGGACGAGTTGCCCAATTTGTAGGGGATTTGCACCTTCAATTTTGGAAATTTGCGCTTTTGCTGTTAACCCAGTGCGCGATCGCAATACTAATTGCTCTTTTGTCTGTAGTGTAAATCTAGAATTCACTCCGTAGTATAGCAGCACTTGTGGGGGTAATCCTGCTAACCACAGATGTACGGTTTTACCGTCTTCTTCAATATCACTCACCGCACCTTCTGCACCAATGATATTGTCTGGCATTAGAGACGTTATATCTGGATTTTTCTGACTACTCAATAACGTTGGTTGCTGTTTACTACCTGATTTATATAGAGAATTTTCCACGTGGGAAAGGGCGACTTGAATTTTGGTGGCTGGCGTGAATTCCCACAAATACTGCGTCAAGGCGTAGGTGAATAACCCAGCACTAAAACCAGAAAAAAGACCTTCTCTTGCTGGCTGCTTTGGTTCTGAGGTAGCTGCTAAAACAATCGGAGTATTGGATAACTTCTGAGTTTTAAGTTGTTTGAGAAAGTCGAGTTCTTCAGTTGCTAGCTGTCCTACCGACTCCTGAAGGGCGCGAGTTTTTAATCCTATTACTGTGTTAGGAGCATCATAGCTAGTATCCAATACTGCTGTTACTTTGTCTGTGGAGAGCGATCGCAATAATAGCAGTAGAGTTTCTTCTAATATATGATTGACTATTTTTTCATCTTGTAAGTCAAGAGCTACATTAGCTGTCACCAGAGCATTTTGCATTGTATCTGGCGATGTTTCCAATTTGACACGAGTGCCATAACCGCTAAAGTGGAAAAAAGTTATATCACCAGGTTTAGCTTGTTTGCCCAGATGATCCGAAAAAGCCGCCTCAATGAATTCCCTGCTGGCTTGTTCCTCAGTTAAGGTTAGAATATCTGACCCTTGAAAACCAAAGCGGTTAATCAAAAGTTCTCTTTGCAGTTCTACATCTGTCAGACAACCACTGAGGTTTGAGATTTTGGAGTATTGGTTAATACCTATTAACAATGCCAACTTGCGCGAGTTGGGTTGTGCCAAAGCCTGATAATAGCGATTTCCTAAAGTCAACCACTCAGCTTCCGTTACCCCCAATACCGCGAGTATTGAGCCAATTTTATGTAAAAACGTGCGGCGTTTCATAATTAGCTATCAGCCCTAAGCCCATTAGCTAGCAGCTTACAGGGCTGAACTCTGTATTGTAAAGTTACAAAAGTTTGGGGAGATGAGGGAGCAGGGGAAGCAGGGGAAGAATAACTATTAATTATTTACCAATGCCCAATTCCCAATTCCCAATTCCCTAAACAGGTACTTCTATCCGCATTGCCCGCGCCAACTCAGCCGCCACCTCTGGACGAGAAAATTCTGGTGGAGGTAATTCACCACGCCGCAGCATTTCTCGGACTTTTGTCCCTGATAGGTGAATACGTTCTTCTGGCTTGCTGGGACTGGTTTTAGATGTTGCCATCTGCTTAGTGCGCGTACAGTAGAAAGCGTGTTCAAATTTCATCGGCACAATGCCCAATTCGCCTGGGGCAAATTCATCAAAGATATACTGTGCATCGTAAGTACCGTAATAGTCACCAACACCAGCATGATCCCGTCCGACGATAAAGTGAGTACAGCCGTAGTTTTTGCGGACTAAAGCATGGAATATTGCTTCACGAGGCCCGGCATAACGCATTGCGGCTGGATTAATTGCCAAAGTTACCCGGTCTAAGGGGTAGTAATGTTCCAGCAAAATTTCATAGCAGCGCATCCGCACATCGGCGGCAATATCGTCTTCTTTTGTCGCCCCGACTAATGGGTGCAAAAATAGACCGTCAACAATTTCTAAAGCGCACTTTTGAATATATTCGTGGGCGCGGTGGATGGGGTTGCGAGTTTGGAAACCAACGATTGTTTTCCAACCCTTATCTTTAAATAGTTGTCGTGAGGCAGCTGGATCTATTTGGTAAGTGGGAAACTGGGGATGAGGTTCGCGCTGCAACAGCCAAATATCACCCGCCAGATGTACAGTACCTTGGTTATAGAGTACCTGCACGCCTGGATGTTTGACATCATCAGTGCGGTAGACATTAATGGCTTCGCGGGTTTTGTCGTAATTATATTTTTGCGTGAGTTGCAAAACTGCAATAAATTCACCTCTGGAGTTATCCAGACGGATTAAGCCACCTTCTTGCAATGGGGAAGCTACTTCTTCGCTGACTGATAGTGTAATCGGGATTGACCACACAAGACCATTAGCTAGTCGCATTTCTGTAACAGTGCGATCGTAGTCTTCTTGGTTCATAAAACCCGTGAGTGGACTAAAAGCACCGATCGCAATCATTTCTACATCCGAAACGGCGCGATCGTCAAGTTGCACTCGCGGCAAAAAGTCAGCTTTTGAGAGAAACTCTGCTCTTTGTTCTGGTGTGGCGATACGGTTAACCAACTGTCCACCGTGGGGGGCTATGGCATCTGGATTGTGACTCAACGTAATCCCCTCTTTGTATTAACTGTTATTGTTTCAGATTATGTACTAACTTATCAAAATGCTGGTACTGAGAAAAAAAAGAGTTTAAAGAATGGAGGAAAATTGTTGCAACTAGCCTCTAAGCGATCTGATTAAGTTACGCTAAAGCTAATCCAGCCTTAAGTTTCAGAATAGTTCCTTTATAAGGAAAATGCTTATGAATGCTGTATCTCCCGTTGTTAAACCTGTTAGCCAAATGCGGCTAGCACCTGGTAGTACAGTGTCTATTCAAAATGTAAGCTGGAAGGAATTTGAGTCTATCTTGCAAGAACTGGGGGAAAAGCGATCGCGACGAGTTGCTTACAGCAAGTCTACGTTAGAAATTATGGTTCCTCTACCCGAACACGAAAAATCAAAGGACTTAATTTCGGATATTGTCAAAATCTTGCTGAAGATCGCAGGGAAAAGTTATGAACCCTTCTGATGTATAAATAACCCCCGCTTTAAATATAAAGGTGGGGGTAAAGAATCGTTGTTTAGTTTTCTCAAAAAATGTAAATTCATATTCCGATTCAGGAACGCCGAAAATCGATGTTTTTGAAGATTTTGAGCTTCTGGCTAAAATCGTTGGCTAAAACGCAGTCGCACCATCGATTCCATCGGCAAAGGCATCTAGTCCAGTCCAATTGCCTTTAATCGGTTTTGGATAACCCTCATCGGCTTTGTCGGCAGCAATATCATAGCGAATAAACTCAGATCCTTTGAATAAATAAACTTTACCATTACCTAGATTCAGGGCGGCATTGATATTGTCATAAAAAACTCCAGGCCAATATGACGAAATATCATAACTAGCACTTGCGCCTCGCTCGGCAGCAATATCATAGCGAGTATAATAATGGCCTTTGAAGAAATAAACTTGGCCCTTACCGAGATTGACGGCAGCATCAATCTCGTTAGTGAAGTCATCCATTCCAGCCCAATTGCCTTTAATCGGTTTTGGATAACCACTATCAATTTGAGCGGTAGGCGCATCGTAGCTAATATACTCAGAGCCTTTGAACACATAAATCTTCTCATTGTCCCAATGGACGGCAGCATCGAACCCGTCAGCGAAGGCATCTAATCCCGGCCAATTGCCTTTAATCGGTTTTGGATAACCCTCATCGGCTCGATCATTAGCAATATCAAACTGGATATACTGGTCTCCTTTGAAAAAATAAGCTTTTTTGAAAGGATTTGGGATAGGGCGATCGCGGGGTTCGAGGAGACTAGAAGGAATGTCTGTAATATTAAAAGTGAGTGCTTCACTCTCATTAGTCGTTGTCACGACATAGAAAAAATTGTCGCAAGCATCATTTTTGTACTTGTTCCCTTTTTTGAACCAATATTTAGTTCCATTCTGATTAGTCCATAATTTTACGGTAGATCCGTTATTACTGAAATTACCACCTAAATAATCGTACTTGGATGTAACGTAGAGATAGCCACCGTCGTAGTGTATCCATCGGTCTTTATAGGGGCCATCATAAAACTTGAAGGAACATCGATCAGTATCGAAAATCTCCATCGTAAAATAGGCAACATAGGCATCATCAGTAGATAAGCACAGATACTTGCTGTACGATTCTGTACAGGTCGATGTTAAAAAGTGTTTGTATTCGTATTTAACTCCTAAAAGCTCGTGGCCCACAGATAACTTGACATATCTTTTTTGATTTTCCATTTTAATTCTCCATTGAAGTTGAATGTAATTTACAGACCGAACATTTCCTTATTGAGGAAAAAACTTTTGTAGCCCGTAGTACGGGTGTGACTTTAGGATTTTTCACAACCGTTATCAGCTAATTTAAGCTTTCGATACTCGTCAATTGATAAAACGATTAAAAATATATTCACTCTTCAAAGCATAAAAGACAAGGACATATAAGACAGATAAGAAACAGTTTTGTAAATATATATTAAGCAGATGTTCTATGGAGCGTCCTAACAATTGAACAATATTTATCTTGGTCAATTCTTGCTCATTTAACTTATTCAATCAATGCTTGTTGTAGGGTAAATGAAAAAATAAATGCTTCAACCTTCAGTAAAAATTCTTGAAAGTATAAGCATGAAAAAATTTTGGGAAAATACCCGCGATCTGACTGAATACGGTTTCAATATAATGTTATTGGAAATAAGACTAAAGTTAGAGAGCTGTGGCAGCAGCAACTTAAACTAGTTAAAAAAATTCAATGTCATCCGACTCTGCTACTGAATCAGAGTTTTGAGGAGTAGCTCTTTTTCTGGCATTATTATCCAATTTAAAGACAAAAATACCCCTCCAAAACTCAGGGCAGCTTTTGCCTATCTGAAGTTCACAGGAGGGGCAGTTTTGACTTCTACCGAAACCGGGGTAAGATTCAACTAAACTGTTCAATTATTCCGCCACCTAAAACTTTCTCGCCGTCGTACCACACCGCCGCTTGTCCGGGGGTGATGCTGATTTGGGGTTCATCAAACACCAAACGCACACGGGAGTTTTCCAACGGAATCACTGTCACTGGTGTAGGCGTTGAACGATAGCGAATTTGCACTTCGGCATGAATTGGGGTAGATGGTTCTGCAATGGAAACCCAGTTTACCCGTCCAACTGTGCATTCTGGCTGAGTAACCCTAGTGCGATCGCCTACTACTACTTTATTATTTTCCGCATCTAATTCAATCACATACAACGGTTCAGCAGCAGCAATCCCCAAACCTTTGCGCTGGCCAATGGTGTAGTGATGCACACCATCATGTTGTCCCAAAATTTTGCCTGTGGTATCGACAATATCGCCACTTTTGGGAGCTAAATATTTATCCAAAAATGCCCGCATGGAACCATTACTTTCCACTAAGCACAAGTCTTGACTTTCGGGCTTATCAGCAGTTTTCAATCCGTATTCAGTCGCAATGCGGCGCGTATCAGTTTTTTCTAGTTCGCCGAGAGGAAATATAGTTGCTGCAAGTAAATCTTGAGACAAATCATAGAGGAAGTATGATTGGTCTTTGTTGCGGTCAATAGCTCTTAATAACTGGTAACGTCCAGTTGCTTCGTCATAACTAATTCGGGCATAATGACCAGTGGCGATGCGATCGCACCCCAATTCTTCACGAGCATACTGCACCATTGGCCCAAACTTCACCGTTTTATTGCATTGAGAGCAAGGTAAAGGTGTGATCCCAGCACTGTAACCAGTCACTAGGTAATCGACAATATGGGTTTGAAAGAGATCCCGAATATCTACAATTTGATGGGGAACGCCCAGTTGTTCACAGAGATCAGCCGCGTCGATCATACCTTCAGAGCAACATTGACCTTTGCCTTTCATTAGCCAAAGAGTCAAACCAATCACTTCATAGCCCTGATGGTGCAGGATAGCTGCGGCGGTGGAACTGTCAACGCCACCAGAAAGACCAACGACGACTTTTTTCATACAAAGCACGACACGATAGCTGCGTGGTTGTCCAATTGTAGCACACACTCTTCCAAAGCCTTGCTACCAAAGCACTTCGGTTTTAAAGGAAGCAAATAGAGGCGATCGTAGTAAAAGTGAAAGCAGTTTATGCACGCATTGGAAATAGTACCCCAGAGGGTACTATTAAGCATTCAGAAATACTTCTATATTCGGAATACAAACCCTGGTAGAGTCTAGTGCAAAAAGCAAAAGGTAAGCTATTTGATTGGGTGGTGTTGGCGAATAATTGAGCATTACCCGGATGCCAACGGGGAAGCGTCAAGCTACGCAGAGTTTAGGGAAGATTATAAGCTGAGAAAGCTTATAAAGTAAACTTTTAAGCCTTACTAAACTGGATAGTTATTGCCTAGTAGAGGTTGGCGTAAATAAGCCACTCTTCTCAAATATCTAAAACCCCTACGCAATAGTAATTACGAATTAAGAATTATGCGTTCGCGTAGCGTCTCTTAGAGAAGGGGTATTACTTTACTTCTGTCTTGAAAATTAGATCCGCAACCAGGGTAAAGGCAAGATTAAGCAAAGGAATATTTATGACAGATCAAGTTATTAATTGGAACAATGTATATTTACAAACAATTCGTCTGAACGGTGGCGCACCTGGGCCAATCTCCCGTACTGGTGCTATATTACATGCTGCCATATACGATGCTGTCAATTCCATTGATCAAGACTACAAACCGTATTTAGAAATTCTTCCGGTAAAATTAGGAGCTTCTAAAGAAGCAGCAGCAGTTTATGCCGCATTTACTGTATTAAGTAGCGACACTGTTTATCCTAATGCCAATTTTCCCAAATCAAAAAATAAAAACCAGAGCTTTTTTGACGCAGAACGAGAGAAAGCCATCCATGAAATTAAAAGTAGTGGTGTGTCGCAACAGAGTATTGATGATGGTAAAGAACTTGGAATCGCCGCAGCTAAAGCAATCCTCAAAAATCGAGAAGGGGACGGGTTTGATGACAAGACCGATTACAAATCAGGACATCAGCCTGGTGATTGGCGACCAACTGGTTCTGGCCCTGCAACTACCCCAAATTGGGGCAAAGTAAAACCTTTTTCGCCAACCTTAATCAAGAAGTTTCGTCCGACTAAACCAGCAGGCTTCAGCAGTAAACAGGATCTACTGGCCAGTGTTGAATATGCTGCTCAAGTAAATGAAGTAAAACGGCTTGGTGCTGCTAATTCTACTGAACGGACTCAAGAACAAACCGATATTGCTCTTTTCTGGGCAAATGATCTTGATGGAACATATAAGCCACCTGGACAACTTTATACCATAACCCAGATTGTCTCTAAATTGAGATGTCTGAGCTTTTCCGAAAATGCACGGTTGTTTGCTTTGGTGGGTTTAGGTTTAGGCGATGCGGCCATCTTGGCATGGGATGCGAAGTACGACACCGATTTGGATTTGTGGAGACCAGAAACGGCAATTCAAAGAGCATTTGAAGACAACAACCCTGGAACAACTGCTGATCCCACTTGGAGACCTCTATCACCCAATGCTGATGGCACTAGATTTTCTCCTTCATTTCCAGCCTATATCTCTGGTCATGCCACTTTCGGAGCAGTCCATGCCAGTATTTTGCGGAACTTCTTTGGCACCGACAATGTTACTTTTACGGCAACATCTGAAGATCCAAGTGCGAGAGGCAATAATGGCATTAGAATCACACGGACATTTAATAGTTTCTCTTCCGCAGCTTTAGAGAATGGGCGCAGTCGTGTTTATCTAGGTGTCCATTTTCAATGGGATGCAGACGCAGCTTATGTGTCTGGCACCAAATTGGCAGACTTTCTGTTTGAAAGCTTACTGACACAAAATTGTAGTTAAGTAGCACAGCGCTAATATTTTCCTCATTCCTCGTCGTATGGGAGTGTATTCATTTGGGCTGTTGACTCAATTTCTGATTGGATAAGGGACTTTCAGCGAAAAAACAAAACATCCCACTGTAGGGGCGCACAGCTAGCTGTGCGCCCCTACAAATGTATCTAAAGAGCCTCTAATTAGCCTTCATTCGCAGAGCAGATGAACCAGTTTTGGGGCGGTCAAAAATGAATGCAGATGGCTATCTAAGAATGATTACAGATGTATTTTTTGCCACGCAGATGAGCTAATTTTACGTTAACGCTATATAGTGGTTGCTACAACGGTGAACTAATTAGTTCCTCATGGAAATTGCTTAAAAATACTTTGACTACTTTCTAAGTACTATGTCGAGAGGAATACCAAGTAAATTTACCCTTTTTCAGATGCTGCGCCGAAGTTCTGAGGGTTGGAAGCCCACTATCCGATTTCTCCCGCTGTTAGTAGGAGGATGGTTAGTGCTGATTTCTGACTATGCCCCAGCACAAGCAGAAATCCACAACAGTATGCTACTGGCTCAACAAGGAGGTGAAGCTTTACCACCACCGCCAATTCCCTTTGGTCAACAGCCATCACCGCAGTTACAACCAGCAGAACTAGTTGAGGATAATCAATCGGATCTAAACTTTCAACCCCCGCAACCATTACAAAATAATCAATCCGATCTGAACTTTCAAGCCCCTCAACCATTACAAAATAATCAATCCAATCAGAACTTTCAGCCCCCCCAAACTACACAGTTTAGTCAATATAACCAGAACTTTGAGCGCTACTTAGTTTACGTAGATAGTAGTGATTTCCAGACGTTACAAGCAATCCGCCAGATTGAACCCAGTGCTTACATTCGCGAGTACCAAGGAAGGAATGTTATTCAGTCAGGTGTTTTTAACAGAGTATCTAACGCCCAAGAACGGGTGAATGAGTTACAGTCACGGGGAATATATAGCGCTCGGATTATCAGCTTTGGTAACGGACAGGAAATAGATGTAGGTAATAGAGGCGTAGGGGAACGCAGCAATATAAATCCTCCCAAGCAAGCCTCTAGATATTATGTCGTTATTCCGACTACTCAAGAACAGTTATCTGCGATCGCAGAACAAATTAGGCAGAATCTAGCCCGATTTAGTCAAGATTTAGGACGATCTGGCGCTGTCCTCGAAAGGACGCAACCACGAGGACCACACGTAGCAGTAGGGCCTTTCGCCGATCGATTCCAAGCTGAGGAATGGAATAAGTATCTGCGAAATATAGGATACCGAAATGCCAGGGTTTTCTACGGTAAATGAAGAAGTTAGGAGTCTATCCAATACTTTTGGGGTTTTGGGGAAAAGGGGAAAGGGAAAGGGTTTGAATTCCCCTTTCCCCATTGCCCTTTAACCTTTCCCCAGACCAAAGAGAGATTATTGGGTTTATCCGAAAAGTATTGAGAGTCAATCGATTTGAGATTTTGAATTTTGAATTGAACAACAAATCTAAAATTTAAAATCCAAAATTGATAGACTCTCCACTTCCACAATTATTAACGCAGGGATTCAATAATTACCGCTATTGTAATTAAACACAAGAGGATAATTCCCACAGGAAGCAAAAACTGTTGTAACAGGTACAGCAGTATAGGTATGATTTGTAAGATACCTAAACCAATGGATAGGACGTAAGCGATCGCAATTCCAAACAGCACTAACAAGAAATATTTCAAAGACTTAGAAGCAAAGCGAAAGAGAAGTGTATCCTGATTGGTGTCCATAATTTTACTCACGAAAGTAGCTGATTTTTAGCAGTGAATATTTTTTTTGATTTCCCGTTTCTCATTTTGTAAATCAGAAAGGGGAAATCATACCCAGCACGAAGATTTAGTTTTACACGTGGATATTTCCCTGATGGGGTGAATTATTCAAAGACTGTTGTTGCCTTTGTGGATTGCTTTGCTTTTCGTAATTAACTAATAGTTGGAACGAAATAAACAAGCCCAACAACAGCAGCAAAAACGAGCCGAAACTAGAAGAATACTTGTTTATTTCTCGCTCAACACCACATTTGAGGCAAACATATCTATTGGGATTACGTGTATCTTGGGCAAAAGGGCACTGATTCTGATTGCAATCATGATGACAATCTCTGTCTAACATCATTGAACCTCCTGTAGGATAAAGACTTACATACTTAGTTGTAAATACGCTCTACAGAATCTAGTTAGTTAATACCCACTGCTGTTTAGTAGACCCCACTTTCATGAGTCATTGATCTAGGACGGTAACAAATAACATCTGTGATTTACTAAGGTTGCAGTAGTAGCGCTGGTAAAATCTATCCTCAACCACCTTATTATTGGCGCTTAACTTAACTTCGCCTGTATTACTTACAAGAGTAATACAGTCCATAATGCTTTGCAGTCGGATAAAGTCAGCTTCCTACCCAGTAGGAAAAAGTTTTTTTGTAGTATAAAGGGTAGGAAGAAGTAGTAAAAGTATGGTTATAATGAATTACAAATGATACATCAAGTTAGCAAATGGGTGTAGAAGAGGCCTTAGAGTTTGTAGATAACTTGGTTTTTCTCCAGACAGGAGAACATCTAGATAAAACTCAAAGGATTATCTTGCGTAATTTGTGGGAGGATGAAAAGCGGACTTACCAGCATATTGCCAACAGCCGTGGTTATACAGAAGCGCATTTAAAAGCAGTTGGTGCAGAACTTTGGCATTTACTCTCCAAAGTGCTAGGAGCGAAAGTCTCAAAATCTACGTTTCAAGGCGTAGTTCAGGGATTTAGAACAAACCAACAGTCGCAAAAAGCTTCTCAGATTCCGAATCTAGCGACGAATGGGACTAAACCTCAAGATTTAGATTCTAACTTTGTCGGGCGCGATCGCCAAATAGCCGAACTCCACACCTTATTCAATCGGGGAGAAAAAGTTATCCTCATCCAGGGTGAAGGTGGTGTTGGCAAAACAAGATTAGCACGCAAATATTTTAAAAGTCAAAAATTTAATTTTGTCCTAGAACTGTGGATGGCCACAGAAATCCAAAACCTTACTCCTGTAGAGAGTGTAGTTGAAGAATGGCTACGGCGATACTTTAACGAAGAACCGGGAGGAGATTTTGGGATCAGCTTAGAACGACTACGGCGCAAACTCCGAGAACAAACTTCTAAAATTGGGGTATTTATCGATAATCTAGAAACTGCTCTCGATAAAAATGGGAAGTTCCTAGAATATCGTCGCCCTTATGTTGAGCTATTGAGAGTATTAGCAGACTCGGATGTGCATTCAGTTACTTTAGTCACAAGTCGTGAGCGTTTGCGGGAGTCTAGTCTAGAGGTTTATCTCTACCCACTCGAAGGTTTAGATGATGAAGCATGGCGAGAATTTTTCAGCAGTTGCCACATCAATTGTGATTGTACTATTCTCAGCGAAATGTGCAGTGCTTATGGAGGTAACGCCAAAGCAATGCAAATTCTCCGAGGAGCAATATTGACAGATTTTTCTGGTGATATCCATTCATATTGGCAGGAGAACTCTACAGATTTATTAATAGAAAGAGAATTAAAAGATTTAGTCGCCAGTCAATTTACCCGTCTCCAACAAATTGACTTAGAAGCTTATCGTCTCCTTTGTCGTTTAGGATGCTATCGTTATCAAGATATTCCTTCACTACCTATCGAGGGAGTTTTATGTTTGCTTTGGGATGTACCAGCCCAAAAACGTCGAGGTGTAATTAAAGCTCTACAAGATTTGTCTTTGATAGAGGCGAAAAAAGGACAATACTGGTTACATCCTGTAATTCGTGATGAAGCGATTAGTAGATTAAGATTAATCATTGAAGAATGGGAATTAGTAAACCGAAAAGCCGCAGAATGTTGGACACAAAGAGTTGTATCTATTACAAATATAAATGATGCTTTAACTGCTTTAGAAGCTTATTATCACTATGTAGAAATTAGTGATTTTGAGAAAGCTGGTGATGTAATCTTACAAGGAAGAGGTAAAAAATGGGGTACAGGTTTACCTTTAGGTTCCTCGTTTTACCAATTGGGACTACTTCAGAAAAATTTTTCTGTAATTCAACGAATAATAGACGATATAAAATCGCCAGAAAGATTAATTAGACTTTACAATATACTTGGCTATACATATCGAATAATCGGTTGCATTAGAGAAGCAATAGAATGCTATGAGAAATCAGGAAAAGTCTTAGGCACATTAGATGCCAAACAAACAGAAATTTCTATTGTGTTTAATACAGGGCTTTGCAAACTTGAATTATGGGAAATAGAAGCGGCCGAAGATTGTTTCAATTCTGTTTGTATACTTGCTGAACAAAATAGCAATCTTGATGATTACATGACTTATGCTCAATGCTGTCTAGCTATGATAAAATCACGCTTTGGTAGCAGAGAAGATGCCTTTAATCTTGCTGAAGTTGCCTTTTCTAGCATCTCAACATCAACTAGAGTAACTTTGTGGGGAATAGGGCATAGTTTAGTAACTCTCTGCTTAACTTATAAAAATTTAGGGAATCTGAAAAAATCCTTTGAGTTGTGCCAACGAGCTATATTTCATTCTGAAGAAAACAACTTTACTCAGATTAAGGGTAAAGCTATAAGTTGTCTTGCGGAACTTTTTCGAGAACAGGGAGAATTTGCAAAAGCAATTTTCCATCATTCAGAAGCGATAGGAATTCTTGATAAAATTGGTGCTAAATCAGACTTAGCTGAGGCTTATTATCAATTGGCATTAACTCATAAAAAAATGGGTGAAATTAGTCAAAGTAGAGAAAGTTTTTTACAAGCGATCGCACTTTTTAACGAAATGCAAGCACCAAGGCAAGTTGAGAAGGTTCAAATAGCAATGGAGTGTTTTGAAAAGTAAGCGATCATATTCAGTTTTACTGCTTATTCCTGTTTTCTCATTTAGATTGGAGTGACAGTTTGGGAACAACTAAGGAATTTATGGAGCGATCGCTCCTGAAGAGGTCTGTTGTCTCCATAATATATATACAGGGAGTGTGATAATTAGAGGTTTTTATGTCCCTAACGCTTGAAGACTTTGAAAAAATGCAGCGACAGCACCCTGACTATCGTATGGAACTAGTTAAGGGTAATATTATTGTCATGAGTCCATCAGGATATGAATCAGATGAAGTCGCAGCCGAAATGGTGGCGCAGTTACGTAACTGGGTTAGACCGCGTAAACTAGGACGAACAGCAGCTTCTAGCGCTGGTTTCAGATTGCCAAATTCAGATTTACGCGCACCGGATGCTTCATTTGTTTTAGCCGAACGCTTGCGTCGCAGTCCCAAGTCTTTTGCTCAATTGGCTCCCGATTTGACTGTCGAGGTGAAGTCCCCTAGTGATAATTTAGAGGATTTGAGAGCCAAAATTCAAGAATTTCTGAGTTTGGGAACTAAGGTAGGAATTTTACTCAATCCAGATGAGCGGATTGTTGAAGTTTACAACCCTGGACAAGAAGCAATAATACTTCGTGATGGGGATATTTTAACAGTTCCCGATTTGCTACCAGGATGGGAAGTACCAATTGCCGATTTGTGGCCTTTAGAGTTTGACTAGGATAGTGGTAAAAGATCCTACAGATGTAGATGGATAGAACTAAATGTTATGGATTGCTATGTAATCCTTTAACCTTCAGAAGTTTAAAAACTACCGAATAGGGACGTGTTTTGGAATTGAAAAGCTTCCGGTCGTTTTCTGCAAGATGATATCGCTCTGGGGTAATTCTTGGTTCTTCAAATTCGTCTACAGAAAAACCTGCTGCCTTGAAGACTTTCCAGTAATCGGAAAGAGGGCGGTGAAACCAGATAAATGGTGTTGTAAAATGATTCCAAGGTTCGTCGTTGTGTTGTGTCCTTTCAAAGTATGAAGAGGCCCAACTATAAGAAACTATCCCATCCTCATTTACAGTTGTTGAGTTTCCTTGGGGAAAGCAAGGATGCGAGAACACAAGGATTGCAATACCACTAGGCTTAAGAACACGATTGAATGCCCTTATTGCTCCTTCGAGATCGAGCAAATCCATGAGAACATAATTTGAGACGATCATATCAAATTGCTCATCTGGAAGCGACTTTAGTTCAGTGCATGAATCCAAATGAAAATCTATATCTAGATTATTTTGGCTAGCTCTGAATTTGGCAATTTCTATCATCTGAGCTGAAAAATCTACACCAGTTACACTGGCCCCTTTCAGATAAAGCTGGCGTGCCAGATACCCTGTACCACAACCAGCATCGAGAATAGACAATCCCGCAACGTTACCAGCGAAACTCCATATTACTGGATCTGAGTTCAAAATTCGATTGCTGTCACCATCATCCCCAACTTGAATATCCCAGTCTTTAGCTCTATGATCCCAGAGTTCAAGTATTTCTTGCTCGTCAAATTTTGCCATGATTTCTTCAGTCACATCTTCCTCCTGAAAAGAATTACTTAACAGAACTAAATTATTTTCACATAGATATCTGCTGAACTTTATGCTTCATGGTAGTGTTGTGCAGCATTTAATACCTAGGTGAATTGGGAGAGTAAACTTTTGATAGGCAAAATTTGGTTAGTGGCGGTAAAGGATAAAACTATAAAAATTTGGCAACTGCCATAGTGATTTAGTTCCTCATCAACTGAGTGACGGTAGAATATACCTAATTTATAATTTTCATAGCTTCAAAAGCCTAACCATGACGATGCATCCTACACTCCAACGTGCATTTACTAACCGCCGCGTTCTGAAAGTGATTAGCGGCTTGAATAACTTCGACGCTGCTAGCGTTGCTGCGACTGTCAAAGCTGCTGAATTTGGCGGTGCTACTTTTGTTGATATTGCCGCCGATCGCGCTTTGGTACAGTTAGCTAAAAGTTTGACAAAATTACCAATTTGTGTATCAGCAGTAGAACCAGAAAAATTTGTGCAAGCTGTAGCAGCTGGTGCTGATTTAATTGAAATCGGGAATTTCGATTCCTTCTATGCTCAAGGTCGCCGCTTTGAGGCTCCAGAAGTACTAGCGCTGACTAAGCAAACCCGCGCTCTTCTCCCAGAAATCACCTTATCTGTCACCGTTCCCCACATTTTGGAACTAGATCAACAAGTGCAGTTAGCAGAAGAACTGGTAAAAGCTGGAGCAGATATTATCCAAACCGAAGGCGGTACTAGCAGTAACCCAGTTCACCCTGGAACTTTAGGATTAATTGAAAAAGCTGCTCCCACCTTGGCAGCAGCTTTTGAGATTTCCCGTGTGGTGTCAGTGCCAGTATTGTGTGCTTCAGGCATTTCTAACGTTACAGCACCATTAGCGATCGCAGCTGGTGCAGCTGGTGTTGGTGTTGGTTCCGCCATCAACCAACTCAATAGCGAAATAGCAATGATTGCTGCTGTGCGTGGCTTAGTAGAAGCTTTGGCGGCTGCAAGAGTGCTAACTCAGAAGTAAGAAATAGGGAGGGGCATTGGGCATTGAAAAGAGGCAGAGGTGCAGGGGGCAGAGGGGAAAACTCTTCTCCCTTTCTCCCTGCCCTTGTCCTCCACTTCCCTCACCCCAAACAATCCTTCAACGCATAAATCACCTGGTCTTGCTGGTGCTGTGTCAATTCTGGGAACATGGGCAAAGCTATGACTTCATGGCAAGCTTGCTCTGCTATTGGTAAGTCGCCAATTTGATAGCCCAGATTTTGATAAACTGGCTGCAAATGTAAAGGGTAGGGGTAATAAATCATTGAACTTACGCCCTGTTCTTGCAATTGATTACGCACCCAATCTCGATATTTGGCGCTAGAACCATTTCGCCCTTCACCTGAGATACGAACAGTGTATTGATTCCACACCCCAATACCCCCAGGTAATTCTTGAGGCGGGACGATTCCCGGAATTTGGCTAAGGAATTGATAGTAATAGTTGGCGATATCTCGACGGCGATCGTTCCAAGTATCTAAATAACGCAGCTTAATCTGCAATATGGCTGCTTGGAGAGCATCCAAGCGGCTATTTACACCAATTTCCTCGTGTAAATATCTAACTTTACTACCATGCTCCCGGAGTATTCGCAGTTTAGTAGCGATCGCAGGATCATTAGTTGTTATTGCTCCGCCATCGCCGCAACCACCAAGATTTTTGGTAGGGTAGAAACTGAAGCAACCAATATGTCCAATACTTCCTACTTTTTCATTGGCCCACATTGCGCCTGTAGACTGAGCGCAATCTTCAATTATTGACAAATTGTGAGATTGAGCGATCGCCATCAATGATGTCATATCCACAGGTTGTCCAAATAGGTGAACCGGGATAATTGCTTTAGTTTTAGGTGTAATCGCTGCTGCTACTTGCTCCACATCCAAATTAAAGGTAGTAGCGTCAATGTCAACGAAAACAGGTTTTGCACCAACAGCGCTAATTACTTCAGATGTCGCAATAAAGGTGAAAGGCGTTGTAATCACTTCATCGCCTGCACCAATTTCCAAGACTCGTAACGCTAAGTAGAGCGCATCAGTACCAGAATTACAAGCCACACATTGAGTAACAGTATTATAAGCAGCAAATTGTTGCTCAAAGCTTTCAACTAGGGGGCCGCCAATATAGCGACCAGAAGCCAGAACCTCTAAAACGGCTGCACTTACTTCTGCTTCGATGGTGGTGTATTGCTGCTTGATATCAAAGGCAGGGATGGGATTTACACTTTGGATCATGAGTTCTCATTTTATCGGGAGATACAAAGGATGCACTTCGAGAGTCAATTTTTGCTGATTGAATTGTTAATCAAAAAGGAGCAAATAAAAGACTATCGCCTAAGATACGCATCTATTAGGGTTTTTACTTAAATTGTGGCGCAGTAGACTACCGCACATTTAATTTACAGATAGTAGACATACTAGGAGTTTGCCATGTTAAGGTTGTACCATTTTTTAATTTTGAATTGATGAAGGTGATATATATCAACCAAGATCCAACACATCGGATCAAAGTTCCAGGTGTGTGAGCTGCTTTGAGAAGAAAATACTAGGAGATAGAAAACCCATGCAGGATATGATCAAGCTGGATTTCGTGGATTTAGCTATTGCTGTGGGATTGATGGCGATCGCCATTGGTTTATCTGCCTGGGAAAAATTAGGATTAGAGTTAAACCTAGCCCTTGCTACTGGGAGAACCATCTTACAACTTCTTGTATTGGGATACATTTTAGATTTCATCTTGGCTTTAGACAATGCTTGGGCAGTTTTGGCGCTATTAGCAATAATGCTGACAATTACGGCGATTGTCGCACGAAATCGCATCAGCCAAAAAATTCCTCATTTGTTGCCTTTGGTGTGGGGTGCAATTTTAATTAGTACCGTCCTGACAGTGTTTTACACCAACTTCTTGATTATTCAACCAGACAGATGGTATGAACCACAGTATATAATTCCCTTAGTAGGAATAGTCTTAGGCAATGCTACCAATGCAGCTGCGATCGCAGGCGAACGTCTTGTCAGCACCATTAATTCCAGCCATCTCGAAATAGAAACCCACTTGAGCTTAGGTGCAACGCCCCAGCAAGCAGTTAGCCAGTATCGCAAAGATGCCATCAGAGCCGGATTGCTCCCCACTCTCAATCAAATGATTCTCATCGGGATGGTAGCAATACCAGGAATCACCACAGGACAGTTACTAGCTGGTGTGAAACCTCTGGATGCTGTATCTTACGAAATTTTAATTATCTTTATGGTTGCTCTCGCTAACTTGTTGACAACAATTTTGCTTACTAGGGGGTTGTGCCGTCAGTTTTTCAATTCCGCCGCGCAGTTAGTTAGTTAAACAAGTCTTCAATTACGAGCCTAGGAAGCTGATACCCAAATCAATAATGGGACTAGTGGTCTGTCGCAAAAGTTTTGATAGGTTTGTAGTGAGCGATTTATCGCTCAAATCAAGGACTAAAGTCCTTACTACGAACTTTTATAACCCTTCAGAATTAATGCGATGAACCACTAGCCCTTTCAAGGTGACTGGTAAAATCTCTTTTTTCTCTCTGCGCTCTCTGCGCCTCTGCGGTTTAAAAATGATTTTTCGGCGTTGCTTGCGGTGTCCAAGCACTTGTAATCTCTACTAAAAAACTTTTAATTTTAATACTATCGGACTAATTTACACAAGAATATCTAATCTCATAGAAATTATATATTCCTCCGATCGCATGAGTACAGAATTCTGTAATCTTGGCACACTGGTATCGTAGAAGTTAAAAATTGAATGACTTCTAGAAGTGTCGGAGGTAAATATGAAACGAATTTTTTTGACGGCAGCAGCCTTACTCAGCACGCTATCTTTAGCTGCGCCTATTCCCGTCAAAGCAGAAAACTCCGCCCCTGTCCGGCGCTTGCTGGAAACTAGAGAATGTTTGGGATGTAATTTAGCAGGAGCAAACCTCAAAGGCGCTCATTTGATAGGTGTTGACCTGAGAAATGCAAATTTAAAAGGAGCTAATCTCGAAGGTGCTAATTTAGAAGGCGCTGATTTAACTGGTGCTAATTTGAAATCTGCTAATCTCACAGAAGCATTCGTCAGTGATACCATCTTAAATAATGCCAATCTCACCAACGTGAATTTGAGTAATTCCCGTTTATATAATACTGACGTAGATGGCGCTGTTTTGGCTAATATTGATTTAAGCGGTGCAGATGTATTCAATACTGCCATTAGCGTCGGTGGTGAATATTAATGGTAAGCCATTATTTCAAAGTGATGAGTTAAGAGCTAAATTCAACTCCTAACTCTACACTTACTAAGTTTTATTCACCAGTAATTGACAGTTCATTAACCCAGATTTTCGGGCAAACTCCCCCTGGCGTTAACTCAGCTTCTTTTTCTACATAAATAATTGACTTTAAGAGTTCCAAGAAATCGCCAGCAACTGTTGCTGACTCAATACTTGTCCTAACACCCTTATTAACTAGCCAACCATCAAACGGCAGAGAAAAGGAACCTTGCAAAGATTTAACTCCTGCATGGAGAGCTTGTAAATCATCGATAAAAATCACATTTTCAGCAGTATCTAAACTTAGCTCTTCTTCAGGAGTCGCTGTTGTAAAAACGTGATAAAAATTGGGGCTAACGCTGACTTTTGCACCAATACTGGCATTACCTGTTGGCTGGGCATTCAACCTTTTAGCAGTACCTGCACTGTGGAGAAAGCTTGTTAAAACGCCATTTTCAATTAGCGAAATCTGGCGAGTTGGAGTTCCTTCACCATCAAAAGTTTCTGCTCCTACGTTAGCTGGGTGCAGTGCATCGTCAAAAACTGAAAGTAGAGGAGAAGCAATTTGCTTACCTAAATCATCAGGAGTAGATAGGCTTTGATTGTCCAAAATGCTTTGAGCGTTGAACAAGTTAGAAAAAGCACCCAACAGACTTAAGAAAGCTTCTGCTGAGAAAACAACTCGATATTTACCAGTCTTGATTTTTTCATAATTCAAGTGGCTGATAGTTTTATCCGCAGTTTCTTTGATGCAACCATTGATGTCTAGATTATCTAAACTTTGGTTGATTCTAAAAGCACCTGCACTGCGAGGTTTTTTTCCTTCTTCTTCAGTTTTGCTATAAAGATAAACTGATGCTAAAGAATGAGATTCAGTTCTGACTGCGCCATCGCTATTTAGATAAAATCTGTCAATATCTCTTTGTGATAAACCGTTATAAGGCACACCTTTAATTGCTGGATGAGCTGCGAGTAATTCTTTTTCAGCTACCAATAATCTTTCTATGAGTGCAGCAACAGGTGCTTGGGGTGTCTTATCTTGAGCTTTATTTGGAATAGGAACAGTAGCTTCGGGACTAAAATCAGGAACATTTTCTTTAACACCAAAGAAACTAGCTTCATAAGCAGTTTTCAAAGCTAATTCCAGTCCTTTGGAATCTACATCTGTGGTACTGGTGACACCCATTGTATTCTCTTCATTCCAGACACGAACAGTAACACCAGAGCGATTTGAAGCTTTAACCTGTTTTGGCTCACCTTGGTCTACTTGCACGCTGGTATCATCTACTGTTGAGCCATAAATGTCAAATTTTTTAATACCAAGCTTCTCAGCATTGTCCTTGGCAGAGTTTGCAATTTCATTGATATTTGGCATAGTCAATTTTAGATTTTAGATTTTGGATTGGAAGCGATTCTATTTTTAAGATTAGATTTTGGATGTTATTGCTTATATTTCTCTCGAATAATTCTGACTGAATTAACAGTCAAAGAATTTGTTCTTTTAGATTTTAGATTGAACCTACGGAATTATCCGGGAGCTTGAGCATTTTGGATTTTGAATATTACAATCCAAAATCCAAAACCGTTCGACTGAGCGGAGTCGAAATCCAAAATCTAAAATTCTTATCGTCCACCGACGGTAATAGAATCAACCTTGATGTGGGGTTGTCCGACTGTGGTGTAAATGCTGCCACTGACAGAGCCACAAAAACCTGGTGCAATTTCCAAATCTTGGGAACACATAGAAATTTTATTCATAATTTCCTTGGCTTCACCAATTAAAATTGCTCCCTTTAGCGGTTTAGTGATTTTGCCATTTTCAATCAAATAAGCTTCATCAACACTAAAGTTAAATTGACCTGTAGCACCAACACTACCACCACCCATTTTCTTACAGTAAATACCTTTATCAACAGAGGCAAATAAATCATCAGTGCTATATTCGCCAGAATCAATATAAGTATTACGCATCCGGCTAGCAGCAGCAAAGGTATAATTTTGGCGGCGGCCACTTCCAGTTCTGGGGTGTCCGGTGCGTGCAGAACCTGTTCTATCTGCTAAGAAGTTTTTGAGAACGCCTTTTTCAATTAATAAGGTTCTTTGAGCAGGCATACCTTCGTCATCCATGTCAATTGTCCCGAAGGCATTTTCAGAGCGCCCTTCGTCCCAGGCTGTCAAACTTTCGTGGGCAATTTTTTCGCCTTTTTTGTCAGCGAAGGGAGTGGTATTGCGTTCAATTTGAGTGGTTTCTAGCAGGTGTCCGCAGGCTTCGTGGAAAATTACGCCGCCAAAGTGATTGGCCATAATAATCGGGTAAGTACCCGACTCTACGTAATCGGCATAGAGCATTTTGCCGGCAGATTCTGCTATTTTTTCGGCGGCTTGTTGAGAATTCCAAGTTCTCAAGAAATTAGCATCGCTAGTATTACCCGCGCGATCGCCAATTGAGGTACGATTAGCACCATCAGCACACAACAGGTTAAATCCTACCGACTGGGTGAGGCGAATATCACGGGCAAAAGTTCCGTCACTGGCGGCGATTAAGACTTCTTGCCAATCACGAAAATAGGTAGCACGGCGCGATTGGACATGGCTAGCTTTTTGCTTCAGGTGAGCAGTCCCATCAAGGAGGACTTCTCCCATTTCGCGGATGGAGCTACACACTGGTAGCCATGCATCTTTACCTCTTTTGGTGGCGTAATCTCTCAGTAGTTCCAGGTTAATTTCTGGGATGAAAGCTTTAGGAGCAGGTAATTGCAATCCCAGGATAGACAGACCTTTTTCTAAAGCTGCTTTCAAACCGGAAAACGAAAGGTCATTAGTGCTGACGTAGCAATCGGCTTTGCCACGAAATACTCTGACTCCCGCACCTGTAGACAGACTTGGTGAAATACTAGTGATGGAATCCTCTTCTGCAAGACAACTAATATAGTTGCGACGTTCTAAAAATAATTCGATGAAGTCAGCGCCTGCGGCGCGTCCTAATCCCAGGAGGGTAGCCAGGGGGGCTTCCCAGGTTTCATCGAAACGCTCTGGTGTAGAGGAATATTGTAAGGTGGGAAGTTGATTCGAGAGAAGTAGCGTACTTGTAAGCATGGGTAGCCTCGTCTGCTGGCGTAATTCAGAGATTTGACTGAAAAATCCTGGTGTGTTCACTCTAGCAAATTTACTCAACTACCATCTTGACCAATTCTTTGAAAAGTAGTGTGGATTTCCCTAACTCTCCTTCAAAAGGGTTGTCAATAAAAAAGCCCGCAAAGGCGGGCTGAGATTTTGAAAATTCCCACCATTGAGGGTAATGGCAGAAAATGAGATACACCTAATATTATGTATTTACTTAGTACTCTTCTCAATGAGGGGAGTCAGGAGCTAGAGATGCTCTAACTCTAGTAAGAAGAAAGAAATTTCCTGACGAATAACTCCTACTAAATATGTAATCTTATTTCCTACAAAGGCTTAATTTAATCCAGACTATCACTCTTAGCTTTATTTACGATTTCCCATTTTCAGTGGAATTCTTGCTGTTTGTTGCTCATTGAAAGTCTGACTTAAGTTAGAACTTTGTCCTGTAGATAATAGATTCTTAAACAAGAGCTTCAGTGTGCGAGTAATAGTTTTCAAAATTTTCATCTTGCTCGCAGTTGGCTTTTGGTCATATCTCAAAACCATTGGAATTTCTGCGATTTTTGGTCTGAGTACTTTGGCTTTCAATAGTAAATCTATCATGCAAGCAAATCCACTTTCAGTAAATAGATTGTCACCATAATACATATCTAATTTACTAACAAAATTACGGTTATATAGCCTGTAACCACAAGTGTAGTCTCTTACACCGGGTACACGGGCTGCAATTCTAAACAGCCAGCTAGCTCCATAACTCATTATCTCTCTAAACTTTGATAAACCTATGACTTTAGAGCCTTTTCGGTATCTAGATGCGATCGCAATATCATAGCTACCAGCTATCATAGTGTCATACATCTTTATTAAGAGTTCTGGCGGTTGAGTGTTGTCGCAATCCATCGCGGCTAAAAAATCGCCTTCTTGAGAAATTTCTAAAAAAGTCCTAAAACCTGTTTTAATTGCTTCACCTAAACCAGCATTCTTGGGATGTTGGACTAAATTAAGTAATACCCCCAATAATTGAGATTCTTCTAAAGCAGTCTGAGCAGTTGCATCACTACTACCATCATCAACAAGAATCAGTTTTATCTCCATATTAGAGATTTGCTGCAATGTCTGAAATCTTTTGAACAAGGGGCGAATTGATTCTTGCTCGTTGTATGCGGGTAAAAGAACAAAAAGACTCATAAAGACTCCTGTAATTTTTAAAATAAAATCCAATTAATCAAATTTCAAGAATTCAGCAATGTTGATTTCTTGAGAAATTCATCAACCTGTCGCACAACTGCGTTGTTGTTGACGCTATCATTGACCAACTGTGAGGTATTGACGACGAAAAAATCTTCGTTTTCGGTACTCACTTTTGGAACAAGGCTGGAATAATCTAAAACTTGTAGTGGCTGCACTTTAATAGCTCGATTTATATGTGCTGCTACAATGTCATCTGATTTGAGTTCTGGGAACATCAAACGTATACCCTGAAAAAATACTTGGCGCAATTCATCATCGGGCTGTTTTAGCAACGGGTCAGTGGAAAGGATATATTTTGGTAGAAATGTCATGTGATATCCTGCTGTTTCTTGCAAAGAAACTAAGTTGCTCATACCGATGACTCCGGTAAAAGGAATAGTTCTATCGGCGATATTTACGACGTAATAAGGAACTAAAGCTTTGCGAGTAATCAATACCATGCAGATTACACCCAGGTATTCTACTGTTTCATCAGTGTCGGAAACTTTTATCAGTTTATCAGCAGCAACTTGTTGCAAAATATTAACTGGGCCAGTAAAAATTACTTTATCAAAATGTTCCTTTTTACCCTGAAATTCTACCCACATTCCACCGCCTGGATGAGGCGCGATATATTCTACTGCAACACCTGTGTGAATATGACCTCCAGCCGCATAAATTAACTTTTCTATATGGTCAAAAACGGTTTTGTAACCGCCTGAAACGTAACCAAGTTGTTCTTTATTTAATGAAGAATCACGCGCTGAAAATAGTCGTTTGATATAAGCCCAAATAAAAACTGCTGATATTCTCTTATAGTTCTCTCCTAATTTGGATAAAAGTAAAGGTTTCCAGAGCTTTTCGTATGTGCTTTTACCACCGAGTTTTAATAGCCAATCTTCCACTAAAATCTTCTCTAAGCGCCGCCAGTTATTCAGACGTGAACCATATAGGAGAGTAAAGGCTAATCTGATTTTACCTATAAGTCCAAATAGAGGAAAGCGAAGAAATTCTATAGTGTTACTGATAGAATAGAATTTTTTATTGTCATAAAATCCTGTTAAACTTCTATGCCAACGCAGTTTATCTCCAAGCCCAATATCTCTGAGAAAATTTATTAAATGAGTATCAGAAGGTAGGATAACGTGATAAAAGCGATCCCAAGTAAACAACCCATAATCATGATACGTGGTGAGCCCACCAAGCTGTTTGTTGCTATCGAAGACAGTTACTATATGTCCTTGATGTGCAAGACGTTGGGCTAATACTAGACCAGTTATGCCTCCGCCAATAATACCTATATTCATAAATTTAATTTATATTTTTGTAGCTATGTTTTTGAAATTTATTTTCCGAAGCCGTTAATAACATTAAAAACCTCAACATTCGGCCCTTTAGCTATCAGTTTACAACAAGAACTACACCAGTTATGATAATAGATATTCCTAACCACTGGCTAAATACAACTCGCTCTTTTAAAAGATAGTGAGAAGCAATTGGGATCAGTGCATACATTAGTCCTAAAACTGGAAATGCTTGACTTAGAGGAATTGTCCGCAATACATAAAGCCACAATACAGTCATAAATGTATAGCAGATAAACCAAATCCAAAAATAACGAGACAATAAAAGATTTAAAATAGATGTGCTAGCTCCCTTAGTAGGGCTAGAAATATGAAGTCCATATTTTAGTGATATGTTAGCTGTGGTTCCGAATAAAACTACAACTATTAAAAGTAGCCAGGTAATAATGTTCATGTTCTAATAGGTTTTGTAGAATTTACTATAGAGAAATTTATATAGGCTTTTTCAGAGGAATAACTACTAAAAGAATACCTAGAAAAATAGTGATTACTCCTGCAATTCGAGTTAGTGTAATCACCTCATTAAAAAAGTAGTATGAACCGAAAAGTATACCGACATAATTTAAACTAGTCAGTGGATAAGCAATACTCAATTTTACCGATCGCAAAGCCAGTATCCAATTGACTATTCCTAAGCAATAAACACTAACAGCTAATGCTAATTTTTGAAGAAATACCCAATCTAATAGTCCCTCATCTGTATGACTCATGGTATATTTCATGAGCAATTGCCCAGAAATACTAAATAAAATACTGACAAACAAGATAATATAGGGAATTATTTTAACGTTTGAAATTTCCAATATAGATTTCATCGTACATTTCCCTCAATCGAGATAGTAGGTATGAACCGGCCAGTAAACAGCCTATTGTTCTGGACGTTTCTGATTTCGGTGATACTTTCTGTGCAATTCGACTTCCACTTCCTAAAATAGATAACAACATTAAGAAGGCTATTTTGAAGGGACTGATATTAAAATGACCACCAAAAGCTGTGCCCAAGAGTTAGCAAATGAATACTATACAGCTTGTAAAACGGTTGCTATATTATTGCAGCATCCGGTATTGTCGGAGTCAAGTGCTTATAGTTGTATTTTCAGTTTGGCTTTACCCAACTGTGAATTGCAGAAGCCTTCCGTATCAGCCAGCTATGCTTCCAGAGTACTTTGTAGTGCGATCGCAACATCTATGTCATAGTTGATGCAGATATGCGACAAGTTAGGGCTTTGTCAGTCTCCAAGCTTACATACATATCTGTAACCTCGGCTGGTAACTAAGCCGACTAATAAAAACTTGTACTCAGCTTAAGTGTATATACTTAGTCTTTTTGGACACAAGAACACAATGAGTGATAGAAGTCTGCTTGGCTACGGAAAGTAGAGAGATGAATCAGTCTCAAGTAATGCGCTTTACAGGTCTGTGGGGATTTTACTTAATGTCCAAAGGGAGTTTTTCACGAGACTAACGGCTAATGTAAACTAGCGTTTGGCGATTAACTCACAGCTTACGTTAATTTAAGCAGATTTGAGATGTTTTACATTTAGTCTTAGGCTTGTTTAGATTGTTCTTAATTATATGTAATTTTAACTAGAGGTTTACTCAAAATTTATTGTTACATATAATCACTTACTAGAATACCACGAGAAAAGGGTGTTGCAAATTTATCGGCACACTTCATCAAAAATTCATTTACCGAAAATATACTTAAACAAAAACTTCATAAAATCGAAATTTTCCTATATATATTAGGAATTTTTATTTGTACATTTATAAAGCACTTTCTGGCTAATAAACTTACAGAAGTAGCGATTTCATGTCAGACTCTAGAAGTGTAAAGCAAAGAGTTTGAGAAAACAGAATTAACCTTGAACAACAGTGCAGACAATAGCGTGTATATTATAGTACATTAAAGTATTAGTTAAATACAGCACACATCATAGATGAAAACCGATAGTCTGAATTGTTTTTTATATTATCCATGAAGATATTAAATTTTATACACCTCACAAGAACCGTAGGTCACTTATGATACCTAATAAGATGGAAAACTCAATTTCTGAATTTTACGATCAAATTTTATTTGATACTATGATTGATTATGAATATATTTTTAAAAGTTTGCATTGCCTTTCCAATGGAAAAGTTCAACAATACTTAACCTAACTATAGAGTTTATTACCTGAAGTAGAAAATGGAATTTACCATTATTAGGAAATAATAAATACAGTACAGTTTCAAGAAGTTGTCAAAATTATACACATATCGAGGGGCTTTTCATCAAAAAGTTACCAAGTTTTGTTTTTAAAGACATTACTAGGTTAGATGACTTATGATTTTTAGCAGTTTAAAGTTGAAAAAAATATTTTGTCGTGGTTGAGATTATTTAATTTCTCTAGGTTGTTTTCCTGTAGCTTCAGTTTGTTTGAACTCATTTTTCTGCAAAAGTCTGTTCGTAATGATTAAGACAGCAATTAATAATCCAAACTGAATCTGCCAAGGTGCCAATACTAGACTTAAAATCAAGCTAATAGCTGCGAATACACCTGCAAGATATGCAATTTCATCAGTACTTTTTTTAAACATGTAGCCCGTGGCTAAAGCAGTACACAGTGGTATCAAGAAAAACAAAGGCATCTTAGCAAACCTCTGAATGAAAAGTTATTTATTGTGCTTATAAAACAAATTGTTTTGGTAATTGTGGTCAATTTTACATCCAATAAGCTTTTAGGCACAACAGTCGAACGAAATAAATATTAGAGAAAATCAAGATTACGCAACATTGTATCTTATACCAATTTGAATAATTATTGCGATAGATGAAGCATCCAAAAGCTTGGCGAATAACTCCTTCATTTGTGGTAGATACTGCGTGTAACAAGTTTTCAAAGTAAGGATATTAAGACACTATGCGTAGCAAGGTTTAAGTGTATGCTTATACAAGTGTTTTGGCGATGCTTGTTCTAACCTTCTCCCGACTCAGGATAGCTGCGCTATGCTATACAAACTCTCCTTACATCTACGCGGATTAATAGGGTTTAAAACTTACTTGCGTAGGTGGGTTTTGTCTCTTCGGCTTCTACTCTTGTGAGCAATCATCTGGTAAATTAGCTTAAAACTTTGGCCTTGCGCCAGGATAAGGATCTAGCATATTACCTTTAGAAGTAGCATTTTTATTTTTTTGCATTTTACACACCTAATGCTGAACATTCCTCAACTACTGGCGACTGAAATAAACCTCAAACCTCATCAGGTGCAAAACGCGCTGGAACTTTTGGCGGAGGGTGCAACAATTCCCTTTATTGCACGTTATCGTAAAGAGCGCACCGATGAAATGAATGAAGTGCAACTACGTGAACTGGCTGATCGATATACTTATTTAACAGAACTGGAAGAAAGAAAATCGGTGATTTTAAGTGCGATCGCACAGCAAGGTAAACTCACAGATGAACTCAAAGCCAAAATCTCATCCTGCTTACAAAAAACCGAACTTGAGGATTTATACTTACCCTATCGGCCAAAGCGCCGCACCCGCGCCACTATCGCTAGAGAAAAAGGACTCGAACCACTGGCGGAATTCATCAAGTCGCTAAATGTCAAAAATGCTGCAACGGCTTCACTGGAGGAAGAAGCAGCTAGGTATATTTCTGAAACCACGGGAGTCAAAACAGCAGAAGAGGCGCTTAAAGGTGCTGCTGATATTTTAGCGGAAGAAGTCGCTGAAAAAGCTGAATTACGGTCATATATCCGCGATTATCTTTTAGAAGAAGGGGTATTTGTCTCCCGCATCAAAGATGATTATCCCGAAGGTACAACCAAATTTGAGATGTACCGTAACTATCAAATTAGGGTAAAAAATATTGCACCCCATAATATGCTGGCATTGTGTCGGGGTGAAACCGAAAAAATATTAAGCTTTGAAATCGCTTTCGATGAAGATACGGTACTTTACTATCTGGAGTCGAAAGAAATTAAAACCAAAGTTCGGCCAATTCGTGATTTTTATCAGGCGATGTTGAAGGATGCGTTCAACCGTTTGATGAAAGTCTCTCTAATGGGAGAGGTAATTTCTGAGAAAAAAATCTATGCAGACATAGAGTCAATCAAGACATTTGAAACTAATCTGCGAGAGTTGTTACTGTCTGCACCAGCCGGAATGAAACCAACCTTGGCCATAGACCCTGGATTTAGAACTGGGTGTAAAGTTGCTGTCCTCGACCAAACAGGAAAATTTTTGGAATATCAAGCGGTTTTTCCTCATCAAGCGGCTGAACAACGTGCTAAAGCAGCACAAACTGTCAAAAATCTGATTGAAAAGTACAAAATTGAGTTAATCGCCATTGGTAACGGTACAGCTTCCCGCGAGACAGAAGAATTTGTGACGCAAGTATTGCAAACAATAGAACGCAAACCAGTTAATGTAATGGTGAATGAGTCTGGTGCATCTATATATTCTGCGAGTACTGTAGCGCTAGAAGAGTTTCCCGATTTAGATATTACCGTGCGCGGTGCTATTAGCATCGGCCGCCGTTTGCAAGACCCTTTAGCCGAACTAGTGAAAATCGATCCCAAATCCATTGGTGTGGGACAATATCAGCACGATGTCGATCAGAAGTTGTTGAAAAAGAAATTGGATGACACTGTAGAAAGCTGCGTTAACTATGTCGGCGTAGACTTGAACACCGCCTCCAAAGAACTTCTGACTTCCGTCTCTGGGATTACAGCAACAGTTGCCAATAACATTGTCACCTATCGCAACCAGAATGGAGCCTTTAAAAATCGCCGCCAACTTTTGAAAGTTCCGAAGCTAGGGCCAAAGGCTTTTGAACAAGCAGCGGGTTTTCTACGGATTTGCGGCGGTGACAACCCATTAGATAATACAGCAGTGCATCCAGAAAGTTATTCTGTAGTAGAAGCGATCGCATCCGATCTAAATGTGCCATTAAATCAGGTGACACAAATTGCCGAAAAACTCAAAAAGACCAACCTGAAGAAATATGTTACCGATAGCGTCGGCGAACCTACACTGCGCGACATCCTCAGCGAACTAGAAAAACCAGGTAGAGATCCCCGTGCCGAATTTAAGTATGCCACCTTCAAAGAAGGAATTAAGGAAATCAGAGACTTAAAGGTGGGAATGGAACTAGAAGGAATCGTGACAAATGTCGCCAACTTTGGGGCTTTCGTTGATATCGGCGTACATCAAGATGGCTTAGTGCATATATCCCAACTTATTGATAGATTTGTCGACGATCCTAACAAAGTTGTCAAAGTCGGACAAGTAGTTAAAGTGCAGGTGTTAGAAATCAACGAAAAACTGAAGCGGATTAGTTTGTCGATGAAAGCAGTTAAACAATAATTATAAACAGCAGATGGGAGTTTATCAAGTTCGATTCATCAATCCTACACTTGGGTTAGATCGCACCATTCAAATACCAGACGATCAATATATTCTGGATATAGCAGAAGAAGCTGGTATCCGTCTACCATCTGGGTGTAAACAAGGCGAATGTTCTGCTTGTATTGCCAAACTCATTAGCGGTGAAGTTAATCAAAGCGAGCAAAAATTTCTGCGCCCAAGTGAAATACAGGCTGGTTATGTTGTTACTTGTGTAACTTCCCCCTTGTCTAATTGCACTTTAGAAACCCATCAAGAACAAGTCTTATATAAGTCAGCTCTTTACTACAAGCCTGAGTCTGGAAAATCTGATTAAATTAATCTTAAATTCGTAGGGTGCATTAAACAAAAAAATTAACGCACCCTTGAAAACATGGCATCACAGTAGGGGCGCATCAATATGATAACCACTATAGTTTTCTCAATAATAGACCTAATGGTAGAAGGAAATTCTATCTTGCAAGAGAGGTGAAAGTCTGTCACATAGTTAAAGATGAGATAAGAAGTTACAAACAAAAAAGATTAGGTCAAAAAAATGTTGACACCATTATTAACCGCCCTAGCTACAGCTTTGAGCCTGTTGATTGTTGATTTAGTTGTTCCAGGCGTTAATATTGCTAATTTCCCCGCAGCTATGATTGCTGCTTTAGTAGTTGGGCTAATTAACGGTTCAGTTAAACCAGTTCTGTCTGCTCTCTCCCTACCACTTAACTTTCTATCATTTGGAGCATTTTCGCTCGTCGTCAACGGTTTATGTTTTTGGTTAGCAGCAGTACTAGTTCCTGGTTTCTCAGTAAATGGGATTATTGGTTTCCTTCTTGGGCCAGTGATTCTAACCTTTGCTAACACTTTCATTAATAACTACTTTGTTGAAAGAAACCTTTTAACCAGCAGTGGTGATGTAAAAAGCCAAAATGAATTACCTTCTAGATAAATATTAAAAGGGGTAGAAATAGTAATTTCATCACTTTTCTACTCCATAAAAAATATCTGAAGGTGGATTTACTAAATCGGCATCTTCAAAGAATGTAACTAAAGAAAATCACAAAAATACAGCAAAATCATGAAATTAGTTCGTTATCTTCTAGGTTTGTTAGTGCCTCCTTTAGGCGTTTTCCTGACAGTTGGAATTGGCCCTACATTGTTTATCAACATTTTGCTCACAGTTCTAGGCTGGCTACCCGGCAGTATTCATGCAATTTGGGTCATTGCCAAGCATGATGAACAACTAAATCGAGAAAGTGGTATTTACTAATACGCAAGAGAAAATTGGTAAATATCAAATATTAAGTATGGTGCGTTACGCTTAAAACCGTAACGCACCATTTCATTTTGTACCAATTCCAAATTTCACTTGCATAATTAGTGGACAATTGGTTGTGTGTAGAATTCAAAAATTAGTCCATACAAGCTAGAAAAGCAGAGTACTAAATCGAATTGTTAGTACTACATACAGCATTATATAATAAGCTTTGCGGCGTGGAACCTAGTCTGACTCAAACACTAGTACGATAAATGGCTAATGATTTGCGTCCTGCTACAACCAAAGGGAACTTGCGGTTTGAGTCCGTCACTTACTTACCCCGGCGGTAAGTGTAAGGTAGTTCGCTTGTGTTGTATCCCTTACCCAAAGTTTTTGAGAGGTGAATTGCAATGTCTAATCTTCGAGAAGGAATGCCCGTACTTGCCCGTCATGAGGGAGATTGGGTAGGAACTTATACATTAATTGATACAACAGGAAAAATCCTCGACAGTTATGAGTCTCACTTAAGCTGTCAATTTCCAGAAAATGGCCCTCATCCCTACTATCAAATCAATCGCTATAAGTGGTCTGATGGGAAAGAAGAAAAGCATGAATTTCCAGGAAGCTATAAAGATAATAAACTCTGGTTTGACACCGAGCGCATCCAAGGAAAAGCCTGGGAAATTGATGATTCTGTTGTGATTTTGTGGTTTAGTTATAAAACTAACCCAGAAATGAGTTTATACGAAATGATCTATATTAGTCCCGACAGCAATAATCGTGCCCGTACTTGGCATTGGTTTAAGAATAATAAAATCTTTCAACGCACCTTAATTCAAGAAGAACGGCTAAGATAGTAATTTCTGTTTTCAGAGATCATCAATCATTATTCTCTAGTCCGCGCGGGCGGACTTTGCTTGTGTAGCGACAGCTTCAAATGGTTAGGCTTTTCTCTCAAATTTCAACTTAGTAAGGTACACGCATGGCAAAAGGTGACAAAATAAACTTTTCTACTCCTAGTGGTTTCCCAGAATTTCTGCCTAATGAAAAGCGTCTAGAGTTATATTTGCTAGATATCATTCGTAGAGTTTTTGAAAGCTATGGATTTACACCCATAGAAACACCTGCTATAGAACGTTTAGAAGTGCTTCAAGCTAAAGGAAATCAAGGCGATAATATCATTTATGGCATTGACCCCATTCTGCCACCAAATCGACAAGCCGAGAGAGATAAATCGGGCGAAACTGGTTCGGAAGCAAGAGCATTAAAGTTTGATCAAACAGTTCCTTTAGCAGCTTATATTGCCCGTCACCTGAATGAGTTAACCTTTCCCTTTGCCCGCTACCAAATGGATGTGGTTTTTCGAGGAGAACGTTCAAAAGATGGGCGTTTTCGCCAGTTCCGGCAGTGTGATATTGATGTAGTTGCTCGTCGTGAACTCAGTTTACTCTACGATGCTCAAATGCCTGCAATTATCACTGAGATATTTGAAGCAATAAATATTGGTGATTTTTTGATCCGCATCAATAATCGTAAAGTTCTTACAGGTTTTTTTAAGTCAGTAGGAATTACTGAAGATAAAATTAAATCGTGTATTGGTATTGTTGATAATTTAGAAAAAATTGGTGAAAATAAAGTAAAACAAGAATTAGAAAAAGAGGAAGTTTCAGAAGAACAGACTCAAAAAATTATTGATTTTATTAAAATTCATGGTTCTGTTGATGAAGTATTAAATAAACTTAAGCATCTCACCCAAAATCTGCCAGAAACCGAGCAATTAAGCCTGGGGATTAGCGAATTAGAAACGGTAATTACAGGCGTGCGTAATCTCGGAGTGGCCGAAAATCGTTTCTGTATTGATTTATCCATTGCTCGTGGTCTTAATTACTATACTGGTACAGTTTACGAAACAACCTTATTAGGACATGAAGCTTTAGGTAGCATCTGTTCTGGTGGGAGATATGAAGAATTAGTTGGGATATTCTTAGGTGAAAAAATGCCTGGTGTAGGCATTTCTATTGGTTTAACTCGCTTAATTAGTCGATTGTTAAAAGCTGGTATTCTTAGTACCTTAGCTGCTACACCAGCTCAGGTTATGGTAGTGAATATGCAAGAAGATTTAATGCCAACTTATTTAAAAGTTTCGCAACATCTGCGTCAGTGTGGAATTAATGTTATCACTAACTTTGATAAGCGTCCCTTGGGTAAACAATTTCAGCTAGCCGATAAACAAGGAATTCAATTTTGTGTAATTATTGGTTCTGAGGAAGCAGCAACACAAAATTCTTCCCTGAAAGATTTGAAAACAGGTGAGCAAGTAGAAGTGTTACTGGTAGATTTGGCTGAGGAAGTTAAAAAAAGGCTTGCTTCATAAGCTACAAAATTCTAAGGGTAAGTTGGATTTCATTCGTGATACTATTGGTGAATTATTTCTTAACATTGTAATTCAACGATAAACCTGTCGTCTCTAAAAATATTGGTTTTCCCTTAGCCAAACCGAACTACGAAAAAATCAGGTTTTTTGCTGCTTTAAAGTATAAAGTTATATTTTGCCAACAGTATCAGGAACAAAACCTAACCTTGTATCTTAGAAGAAGTGTAGACCGTCACAACTTGATCAACAAAGACCCCTTTTTATAGGGTTCAACACAACAATATCCTATACAAAACTCGAACAGTCTCCGGGTTCAAAACACTGATTCGCAAACTTTAGAAGTCCAGAGAAATTAGGGGCTCTTTATTACCTCATAAGAATTATGAGTAAATTTGATTATATTAAGTTTAAGAAATTAAGTGAGAATATAGCTTGATGTTTATATCCCATATTTAGAATATCAAATAGTAGTATAGATAGATTGTTTTTAGTGAAATTTTATCCTTCAATAAACCAAGACTATACAAACTTTGTAGTAAAATAATTGACCTTACTTATCTAAAGTTCAATCCTCATACTCAAATCCAACCACTTCGACTGAGTAATCGGCGCACTGCTAGAAATATAGTCAACACCAGTCTCTGCCACACTGCGAATCGTCTCTAAAGTCACATTCCCTGAAGCCTCTATTTTCACCTGGCTATCCCGCTCGCGAATCAACTGCACCGCCTCATACATCATATCCACAGGCATATTGTCTAACATAATAATGTCGACGTTGTGCTTCAAAGCTTCTTTCACCTGCTCTAAACTTTCAGTCTCTACCTCTATTGTCAAGGGATAAGGTATTTGAGAACGAATACGGGTAACTGCTTTTTCAATTCCACCTGCCGCCGCAATGTGATTATCCTTAATCATCACTGCATCATCCAATCCCATACGGTGATTAATCGCTCCACCCACAGCAGTTGCATACTTTTCCAACAGTCTCAATCCTGGTGTAGTTTTACGCGTATCCACCAACTGAGTCGGTAAATCAGCAATTTTCTCTACATATATATTAGTGAGCGTAGCAATACCACTCAATCGCATAGCCAAATTGAGAGCAACTCGTTCCCCCATCAGTAGCGCATCCAGCGAACCATGAATTTCAGCTACCACCTGTCCCGGCTCACACCATGTACCTTCAGCCGCAACCGCCGCAAAGCTGACTTTTTCATTCAAAATCTGAAACACCCTAGCTGCAACCGATAAGCCAGTAATTATGCCTGAAGCTTTAGCTATCCATTTAGCCGAGCCTAGCGTCACATCTTCTACTAGTAGCGTATTTGTTGTGCGATCGCCCCGGCCAATATCCTCCAACAACCAGCCACGCAAAAGAGGATCTAAAACCAGCCAAGGCGGTAAAACACCAGAACTGCTCACAAATATATTGCTTCCTTAGTAACTTACAGGAATACTATAGCTTAAAACTCTTACACTCTAAGGCTTTGATGGCGATAGAAAAGCAGTCCAAAAGAATTTTGGAAAAATAGTTGACACAAGGAGGTGTGTTCGCTATATTGAATAAGTGCCTGAAGCGGAGAGCTTAAAGCGACTCGCGAAAAGGGATACCGAACCTTGAAAATATTATAGTTTGAAAGCAATTATACAGCAAGTGTGTTGCGTCAAGAAAATAAAAAGATAACTAAGCTGAAGTTAAAAAAGAGCAGCTAAAAGAGCTATAGAGCTTTCCAATTAAAACGGAGAGTTTGATCCTGGCTCAGGATGAACGCTGGCGGTATGCTTAACACATGCAAGTCGAACGGTGTCTTCGGACACAGTGGCGGACGGGTGAGTAACGCGTGAGAATCTGGCTCTAGGTCTGGGACAACCACTGGAAACGGTGGCTAATACCGGATGTGCCGAGAGGTGAAAGGTTAACTGCCTAGAGATGAGCTCGCGTCTGATTAGCTAGTTGGAAGTGTAATGGACTCCCAAGGCGACGATCAGTAGCTGGTCTGAGAGGACGATCAGCCACACTGGGACTGAGACACGGCCCAGACTCCTACGGGAGGCAGCAGTGGGGAATTTTCCGCAATGGGCGAAAGCCTGACGGAGCAATACCGCGTGAGGGAGGAAGGCTCTTGGGTCGTAAACCTCTTTTCTCAGGGAAGAACACAATGACGGTACCTGAGGAATAAGCATCGGCTAACTCCGTGCCAGCAGCCGCGGTAATACGGAGGATGCAAGCGTTATCCGGAATGATTGGGCGTAAAGCGTCCGCAGGTGGCAATGTAAGTCTGCTGTTAAAGAGTCTAGCTCAACTAGATAAAAGCAGTGGAAACTACATAGCTAGAGTACGTTCGGGGCAGAGGGAATTCCTGGTGTAGCGGTGAAATGCGTAGAGATCAGGAAGAACACCTAGGGGCGAAGGCGCTCTGCTAGGCGTAACTGACACTGAGGGACGAAAGCTAGGGGAGCGAATGGGATTAGATACCCCAGTAGTCCTAGCCGTAAACGATGGATACTAGGCGTGGCTTGTATCGACCCGAGCCGTGCCGTAGCTAACGCGTTAAGTATCCCGCCTGGGGAGTACGCTTAAAACGGTGAAACTCAAAGGAATTGACGGGGGCCCGCACAAGCGGTGGAGTATGTGGTTTAATTCGATGCAACGCGAAGAACCTTACCAAGGCTTGACATGTCGCGAATCTTCTTGAAAGGGAAGAGTGCCTTCGGGAGCGCGAACACAGGTGGTGCATGGCTGTCGTCAGCTCGTGTCGTGAGATGTTGGGTTAAGTCCCGCAACGAGCGCAACCCTCGTTTTTAGTTGCCAGCATTAAGTTGGGCACTCTAGAGAGACTGCTTAGTGACAAACCGGAGGAAGGTGGGGATGACGTCAAGTCAGCATGCCCCTTACGCCTTGGGCTACACACGTACTACAATGCTCCGGACAGAGGGC